>JAFRQM010000010.1 GCA_017428625.1 Clostridia bacterium | reverse complement strand
CAATAAATCAGTTCGCCCGACAGGGCGGGCTGATTTTTTTGTCAGACGAGAACTTCCGCGCCCGCGGGGCGAAGCGCCGAAGCGCGTCCTGCGGACGATGAAGCGAGGCGCTGAGGTGAGCAAACAGGGAGAATTGCGATGTGGCAGCGAGCAAGGCGACCTATGTTTGCGAGGGGGCGAGTCTCCCCTTCTCCGCCAATAAATCAGTTCGCCCGACAGGGCGGGCTGATTTTTTTGTCAGACGAGAACTTCCGCGCCCGCGGGGCGAAGCGCCGAAGCGCGTCCTGCGGACGATGAAGCGAGGCGCTGAGGTGACAAAACAAGGAGTATCACGAAGCGCTCCAAGCGAGTGAGACGACTATGTTTTGGAGGGGGCGAGTCTCCCCTTCTCCGCCAGAAAAAGGACTTGCTTCGGCAAGTCCTTTTTCACCTAAGTGTGCCTGACGGCACGGTGCGTGCGCTTACACGCGTGAAGCGAGCCTGCGGCTCGTGAAGTGCCTGCGGGCGTTTTCGGCACACTTAACTTCACTTTCTGCGAAGCAGAAAACTTCATTATGCCGAAGGCATAACTTCACTTGTGCGAAGCATAAACTTCACTTAACAGAAAAAAATAAAAACATTTGCGTTTTTGAATTTATATGTTATAATAAGTTGATTATTCTTTTCCGGAAGGAGAGGTTTTATGTCGGAAGCCGGTAACAACGCGGCTGCTCAGCAGGTTGAACTTGAAAAAACCTCGCTCGAAACCGCGCGCGCAAAGGCTGTTATGAACAGACGCTATGTCGGCACAAAAGAGACCGCGGCATACATTATGTATGACATCGCGCAGTCCTTCAACATCAACAAATACGGCGACATTTTCATTACCGATATTGTCAAAATCGGTCTTAAATTCCAAAGCGTCGTCAGTTTTATTGTCGGGTTGTGGGATATTGTCAACGACCTGTTTTTAGCCGCCATTGTTGACAAAACCAGAACAAGATGGGGCAAGTTCAAGCCGTGGCTGATTATTTACGCCATACCCGGCGTTATGCTCAGCGTTTTTTACTGGACTATGCCGATTACCATCGGCAGCCGTGCGATGTATGACATCGGCAAACTTTCAATTTATCTCATATTCAGCCTTGTGCAGAACCTCGCGGGCTCAATGAGCGCTATTGCAAGAACGGGCTCGCTCGCGACAATAACCCCGAATATCATCGACAGAACAAGGCTTATCACCGAGGCTAACCTGCTCTCCGGCTTTGTGGAGAAGGCTCCCGAAATCATAATGGGTCTGCTCATTGACCTTGTAAATCACGGCAAACTCAAAATCAGAATGACCTCGCTTTATGTTTCGGCAGGCGTTTTCTGCTCGGTCGTCAGCGGTCTTTTCGCGATTTATTTCGCTTTTGTTTCAAAAGAGAGAGTAAATCAGACTATCGAAAAACCCAGCGTCAAAGCGAGTTTCCGTTCCATTTTCACCAACAGGCCCCTGCTCCTCATCACCCTTTCGGAGTTTCTCGGCGCGTTCAGCATAGGCTCGGGCGTCAACTACTACTACATCAACGTTCTCGGCCTTGCCACAATGTCAACAATAGTAGGCATTCCCGGCGCTATAGTCTCCCCGATTTCATATTCTTATGTTACCTGGGCAAGAAAAAGATTCTCAACAAAAACCCTGTGGATTTTCGGCTCGCACATCAGCGATTTCCTGATGATAGGCGTGTTCCTGATAGGCTCCATAAACAAGAATTACAAAAAACTCAGCGTTATGATTCCCGCCTTTATGCTGCGTGAAACAATCTGGATGTTCTTCTGGGGCATCAGGAGCGTTATTCCCGAAGAAATGCGCAACGAGTCCATCGACTACGGCGAATGGAAGAACGGCTACCGCAACGAGGGTCTGACGGGCGTTGCCAAAGAACTGCCCCGAAAGCTTATCAACACCTTCGGCGCCACGGTCAAAACGATTATTCTTGACAAAGTCGGCTATGTTGAGGGCGCGGGCTTCGGCGGTCAGAGCGAAAAGACGGAATACTCACTTTTCTGGATGTGCACTATTCTGCCCGTTATCACAGGCATTCTCAGCATTATTCCCAAGTGCTTCTACAACCTGTCGGGCGAAAAGCGCGACACTATGTATCGCGAACTGCACGAGCGCCGCAAACTCAGAGAAGAGCAGTATGACGCAAAACTCGGCGAAGGCGAAGAACCCCCCGCCGCCGTTCAGCAATAAAGAAGCATTTACCGTTAAGCAATTAAAAAAAGAAAAACCAAAACAATCTCACAACCGAAAAGCCGCCCGGAGGGCGGCTTTTTATGTTTACCGAACACAGTCGCATAATTTTATATGATGTTGATTATATCTTATACCCTCGGCGCCGGATTTAATCTTATCTCCTTTTCCCCTCAACCTCGTCCAACATCCGGCATCCAACCCGTAGGGCACGGATACATCCGTGCCGTTTTTAATTCCAAATGACGAATTCCAAATTCCAAATTATCGGCGGGCTCCGCCCGCGCCCGATTTAAATATTATCTCAATTCCACCTCAACCTCGTCCAACATCCGGCATCCACCATCTACCCTCTTTTCGCGCTGTATAAATGCACCACATTCATATCCTCTTCCATATCGAGCCCGTGCGAGCCGCGCCCGCTGTCAATGGCGTGGCAGCCGTGGTCGGGGCAGAAACCGTAAACCACATTGCGGTTTTTCATATATTTCTCAACGGCGTCAGCCATTTTGCAATAAAATTTTATATTCTTGCCGAGCGATTTTATCGCAAGCCTGCCCTCGGGGCCCGTCGCGTGCATTGACGCGTCATAATTGCCGTTATAAATCACAATAAGGTCGTGCCTGTCCTCTTTGATAAGCCGCAGAGCCCTGCGGTTGACAAGCCGCACGGAAGGGTAAATGAAATAGTCAATATTCCTTTTCAGAAATATCTTTGAGATGCTGTCGCCGGTTGTCGAAACAATCGCCGCTTTTTTTCCTTCCCGCGCCATAACATCAAACAGGGTTTCAACCGTCAGCACGGGCTTTTCATATTTCATAATTCCGTGTTTTTCGGGCATAACTCCGCTATACATTGAGCCGAAGCAAACGGGCGTAACGCTCGGCATAACGGAGCGCATTTTCATAACGGCTCCGCTTTTTTCAAGCGCGGGGGCAAACATATCTTTGTATTTTTCAAAAATCCACCAGGCTACGGCGTCGGGGTTGTATATAACAACTCTGTCGGCTTTTTCAGCGTTGAAGGTTTCATCCGCGAGCGCGGTTACCGTTTTGTTCGCGGGGGCGTTTTCGGGGTTCTGCGCAATTCCGAGCACCTCAAGCGCCGTGTTTTTTACCGATGTTATGCAAATCTGATTTTCTTCCATTTCAACCTCTCATTGAGTCCTGACTTCGACTTTTACATCCTTGCTTTCGATTTTTTCGCTCCAGGCTTTTATTTCGGGCAGCGAAAACTCCTCGGGCGGTTTGCGGTAGAGTTTTGCCGCCGCGGTGCCCTTGATAAGGCCGCCGAGCAGGGTGAAAAACCATTTCGGGTGTTTCATACCTCTTATGAGTTTCTGTATAAGCACGGGCAGGCTTGTGTTGTCGCCCGCTCCCTGAAGGTCGGCGGATTGAATTATGCCGTTTTCAAAAAAGAAATCTATCGCCTGATAAGGCAGGGCAAGAAGAGCGCACTTGAGCCCGTGATTTCTCGCGTTGTTCGCGCCGTAAAGAATGTGGTAGGCGCGGTTGTAGCGCCACAGATTCTTTGCGTCGGCGCTGTCGTATTTTATTACCGTGTCAGCCAGAAGCCCGCCCGCGTTTATTGACAGGTCAATGCCCATACCGTTCATCGGCGTTGTCATAAAAGCGGAGTCGCCCACAGCCGCGTAACCGTCGGCTACCATAAGCGGCAGAGGTCTGCGCACGGGAATAATCGCGTATTGTCCGCCGTGCAGAAGTTCCGTTCCGAACCACGGATGATCCTTCCTGAACAGTTCGTGCTGTTCCGCCACTTTTTCGGGCGTGAGCGGAAAAACCCTGCCTATAAGCACATCGCAGCCCTCGCTGCTTGTGTCAAACCATGAGAGCCCCTGCTCGCGCTCATGATACAGATAAACCTCAAACCCCGGCTCGGGCTGATGTTCATAAGCCTTGCTGTAATACCCCCTGTGAGAGTAGAAAACATCGCCGTCTTTCGGAACCTTTTCAATTCCGAAGTCGTCGGGCAGCATGAGCCTTACCGGCGAGAACGCTCCGGCGGCGTCGATTACAAGGTCGGCGGCAAGATTTCCCTGAGATGTGATAAGCCCCGTTACGCGCTTGTTCTCAACAAGCGGCCCCTGAACCTCAACGCCGTATCTTATTTGCGCGCCGTGCTTCACGGCGTTTTCAAGCAGCATGTTGATTAGCGTCTTGCGCCATACAACCCTCTGCCCCGTCGGACCGTAGTGAACAATGATTTTTTCTTTTTTGGACGGGCTTAAAAACGCTCCGTCTCCTCTCGGTCTCCACAAATCCGAGGGCAGATCCTCAACTTTGATGCCGAGTGTTTTGGCAAGCGTGCCGAGAGAGAAGCCGTCCTCCCAGTCGTGGCCGAGAGTGCCCTCCCGCCTTGTTTCAAGCACGGTTACCTCATAGCCCGCACCGGCAAGTTTAGCGGCGGCGGCAAGCCCTCCGTGCCCCGCTCCCGCAACAAGAATCTTCTTCATTTTTTCACAGCCTTTCAAGAATTTCGGGGTGCGCGTCAAGGTCGAATCTTTCGTAGTTTCTGTCTTTGTCAAAAAACCACGCCCTTGCGTCAACCCTTTCGGGCGAGTGCAAAAGCGAGTATTTTCCGTCAATAAAGCAAAGGGCAATGTCGTTTTCAAGCGCTGTTGAAGAAATGCCCATCGACGGCGCGGCAGCATTGAAACTCTGCCAGCTCCGGCTGTCATAATGCGGGCAGTTGCCGTAGGGAATAAGCCCCAGGCAGTCAAGCGTCATAAATTCGTTTTCGGGGCCGCAGTCGTCATACCCCTTCGCAAACCAGCACATGGCGCCCGACGAATCGCCGAAAAGCACCTTCCCGTCGTCAAACGCCTTTTTCAGGCGCCTGTCCGCGCCCGTTTTTTTCCATGTTTCCATAAGAAAACGCAGATTTCCGCCGGGCACGTTGATTATGTCCGCCCGGGCGATTTTTTCCGCGACAAGTTCCTCCGTTATGTATGGGTGCGTAAGGCACAGTGTGTCAACTTCGCAGCCCATATTGAAAAACCGCGAGAGCATACCGCTCCCGTAACCGTCAAACGCCGCCGTGGGAATAAGAAGAAAAGACGGGTTTTTCTTTTCGCACAGCGAAAGAATATATCTTACAAGATAATCGGCGTGCTCCGAACCGAACCCCCCGCCGACAGCAACTATTCTGCCCACAACAACCGCCCCTTTGCCCTGTATTTTTCATATTTCCATTTTAACAGCAATGTTCTCAATATGCAATATGAATTATGGATACAAATAATATAATAAAATGACAAAATAATAAAAACGGCACGGATACCCGCGCCAACATCCGGCATCCGAAACGTAGGGCACGCATATATGCGTGCCGTTTTTAATTCCAAATGACGAATTCCGAATTCCAAATTATCGGCGGGCTCCGCCCGCACCCTATTTAAATGTTTTTTGCCGTTTCCCCTCAATCCCGTCCAACATCCGTGCCCTGCATTTCTAACTCCTGACACCTGACACCTATTACCTAACCCCTAACTCCTAAACCCTACATCCTACCTCCTAATCCCTGTTCTTGAGTATTTTGTCGGCTTCAAGGGCGGCGGAGGTGAAGGAGTTATTTTTCCAGTAAGCTGTGAGGGCGCACACGGCGGCGAAGATTATGCTCACGGCGTCGCTTACCTCCTTCTCCGAAAACCGCAGCGTGTCAAAGCCGAGACTGCGCAGGGCGAGGTTGACAATGCTTATTGTAAGAAACGCGAGGCGCACCCATGTGGCGAGCGGCACCTGCGAGAGATTGCCGACAACATCTTTTATTTTTTTCATTATTATTCCTCCTCAACGGGCGCCCGTCAGGGCGTCTATTCTTTTGTTCGCGGATTTTATCTCCGCTTCGGCAGCCGCCATTCTTTCAACAAGGCGGTTGTGTTTATCCACCTTCTTTTCGAGCGATTCAAGGCGGAACGAGGTGAGCCGCTGAGACGCGATTATTCCCGCCACGCAGCCTGCCGCCGAGCCCAGAAAAGAAAATAAAAGGTCATAATTCATTTTATCGCTCCCATAATTCAACAAGATTTTTGCTTAAGTTTATCCAGCCCGCGCCGCTTCTGAGCCTGCCCCAGTTGCCCCTCTGCTCAACAATGGTGAAAACCTTGCCGCCGCTGACGGTCATATTGACTTTGTGGTTTGTGCCGGGGCCGTTTCTGACATTGAGCTCATCACATAGGATTTTAACCGTGAAGGGCGTCGCTTTTTCATTGAAAAAGCGGATGACCGCCTTTGAAATTGCCCTGGCGCACAGGTCTCTGCCCGACGCGGAGGTTAAGTTTTCGACATCCGGCGAGTCGATAAACACCGTTTCGACAAGCAGGGTGAGCGGTTTTGTTTCGCGCACAACGGCAAAATAATCGCCGCCGTTGAGACCCTCCTTTGTTTTTGCCCCTCTGTCGGGAATCGAGAACATATCGGCAATCTCCGCCGAGATAAGCCCTGCCGCGCGCCTGCCCTCCTGCGAGCCTTTGGGGTAATAGACTTCGCTGCCCGTGCCGCCGCCCGCGTTGAGATGAATCTCAAGCGCGAAATCAAAGCAGCCGGCGTTTATTTTTCTGACCCTTTCGGTGAGATACAGGCTGCCGTCATAGTTTATGAGTTCAACGGTGAAACCCGCCGAGCGGAGATACTGCGAGAGATATTTCGCCACGTTTTTTGCTAAATCAAACTCGCGCAGACCCTCAGAGCAGGCGCCGGGGTCAAAGTTGCCGTTTTTTGATTTGCCGTGGCCTACGGACACACATATTCTGCTGTTCATTTTACACCTCGCCGGGCTCTCTGCGTGAGACGGAAATTTCGCTGGTTGAGTCATCATAGGCGAAAAGATAAATCGTGCCGCCCTGAACGCTTAAGGTGTGCGCTGTGCCGAAAAAATCCAGCCATTCCAGAATGCCGTCCTGCGTGGGAATATAATAGATTTTTGAGCGCGTGTCATCCATTTCGTAAAGATATTGCGTAATGCCGGGGGTGCTGCCGTCAATGTAGTCGTATTCGGCGGGCGAGCCCGAAAAAACATAGAGAATGCTGTTATCCGCGCTTGACCTGCAGGCGGAATAAGCGGCGCACAGCGTGAGAAAAGAATCGCTTATGCCGAGGTATTCGCCCGTCATTTCAACGCCGAAGCCCGGCTTTACGCCGCCTTTCTGCGTCAGGGAAGCGGTGGGAAGAACATAAACCCCGCCGACCTTTTCGCCGTTGAATGTGAGGCTGCCTTCTGTTTCGCCGAGCCCTTCGAGCACGGTCATATTGCCGTGGGTGTGAATGTCGTCAAAACTTTCGCTGTAAGTGTTGAACGCCTCCACGGCGCAGCGCACCTCGTTTTCAAAGCCCGCGTTTGAGGAAAGAAAACCGCCGCTGCCCATAACCGAAGGTTTGAAAGTCAGGGTCAGGATATCCGACTTTCTTACGGCGGAGCAGTGAGCGCCGCTTGTTTTGTAAGCCGCAGCCTGAACGAGAAGCACGCCGGTTGATGTGAGATTTTCGCCGAGCGGGCAGATTAAGGAGTTGCCCTCGCGGTAAACGGGAGCGGAGTTTTCATCTCTGACGGCGTTTGACGAAAAGCAGCCGCCCGGCGCGCAGGTGTTGAAGATGAGAGCGAGAAAATCCCACTGGTCCCCCGAAAACTCCTCGTTGAGCGTAATGACGAGTTCGGAGGCGTTATGCTCCCCCGTGAAGCCCGCCTGCCTTGCCTGTTCAAAACCGTCATCGGCTGTCATAGCCGCGGTTATCTGTTTTATACTCATGCCGCGTCTTCCTTTCTGTCATAATAGGCGCAGAGAATGCGCGCGATTTCCACCGCCTCGCTGCGTTGCCTGTATAGGACGGAGAGGGTGGATTTGAGGCGGTATGCCTCTTTACAGACGGGGCTTACGGCCCTGAGTTTTTCTCTGACGGCGAAAATCTGAGAATGGAGAATATCCGCCTGCTCATAGTATTCTTTGCCGAGATCATAAAGTGTTTTTTTGCTCATTGCCTCTCCTCCTTTGTTATTCCCGCGCCGCAAGGTTCAACTGCGAAGAACGCGCAGAGCCTTGCCGTTTCCTCCGCCGTGGGGGAGGCGCCGTTCTCGACGGCACGCACTCTGCCGCGCCCGAGCCCCGCGTATTTTTCAACCTGACTTTCGCTGTAACCGCGGCTCACGCGCAGGTTTCTTACCTGACGGGCAAAGTTCTCCGCCTTCATAAGTTTTGCCGCGCGCACCGCCCGCGCCCGCTCAAGAGCGGCGGGAATAATAGCGTTACTATTAACATTGTGCTGATAAAGAACCGCGTAGCCGAGAGCCTTACGCAGTTTTGCTTCCGCCCTGGCAAGAGCGCGGGAGACGGCGGATTCCGAAACGCCCAGGCGAAGGGCTGTTTCGCGGTTTGAGAGATTTTCGAACCACCGCAGGCTGACCGCGTCCTTTTCGGCGGCGGTGAGTTCATTCTCAACGGCGAGCCGCAGAAGGTCGCTCATTTCGACATCCCTTGCCCGCCAGGCGTATTCGACGGGAGTTTCAACGCATTTGCAGCACCTGCCGCAACAGATTTTTGTCGCTTCGCGTATTTCCTCCTGCGTCGGGTAATCATAGTATTCGTTCACAACATACCTCCTTTTCGGTTGACGGAGCCGGCTGCGATTCACGGCTTCCGTCTGACAGATTATTGCCCCGCTGATATCTACCTTAACACTCGAACAAATGTTTGTCAAGGGTTTTGAAAAATTTCCCCTTTTCTGCCCGGAAAAAACGCGCAAGCCCGATTTATCGGACAGGGTGGGGTGTATAATCAGGTCAAAGCAAAAAAGGAGGCTTTGAATTATGAACAGAATTTATTTTACACTCACAGGCACAAAGCACCGCTACGGCAGCGATTTTATCGAACCCGGAATGAGCGTCCGCCTTGTAAAGGAGCCCGACAACGAGGTTGACTCCGAGGCAATAAAAGTTGAAATGGAAGGTCTGGGTCAGGTGGGCTATGTTGCCAACAGCCCCTACACGGTTGAGGGCGAGAGTTTCAGCGCGGGCAGGCTGTATGACAGAATCGGCGACACGGCGGAATGCACAGTGCTTTATGTTCTGCCCGGGGGCGTGCTTTGTTACATTACGGTTGACGGGGAAGACGAGGAAGACGAAGAAGATGAAGCAGAAAATGAAGACGAAGCAGAAGATGAAACAGAAGATGAAGATGAACTCAGATTCTGAAGCGGCGGCGGAGACGGGAACGGAATTTGAAAATGTTTTTGATTTTCAACAGGCATACCGCTCAAAAAAACAAAGAGAATCCGCCCTTCGCAAAATGACAAACGGACAGATTGAAAAACCGGTTTGTTCATGCGGCACGGTTCAGGGCAGGATTTATTATGCCTCGTTCAGAAAAGAAGAAGGCGCGTCGGAATGAGGGTTTTTGGACTTCGGATGCCGGATGTTGGATTTCGGACATTGGAAAACGGCGGGGTGAACCCCGCCGTTTTTATGTTTTTGTTTTATTGTTTTGTGTTATATTGCTTTTCTGTTTTGTGCCTTACCGGTTTTATGTTATGCGTTTTGTGCTGTCTTGTGCTTTTTTGAGTTGCC
Organism: Clostridia bacterium; assembly: GCA_017428625.1. Lineage (GTDB taxonomy): Bacteria > Bacillota > Clostridia > Oscillospirales > Acutalibacteraceae > CAG-177. The sequence goes on along the minus strand of JAFRQM010000010.1, from coordinate 37,126 downwards.
GTTTTTCCGTGTTATTGTTTTTGGTTTTGGATTTCTTGTTTTCGGTTCCGGTTTTTTTAAATCTTCATCGCGACTTCGTAGGCGCGCCAGATTACCGAGCGCAGGTTGCCTATTGCGAGGCAGTCGCCGACAAGGTAAACATTTTTTGCTTTGTCGCCGACAAGCGGGGCGGGGATGTAGCCGGCGCAGCTTATGACGCTGTCACACGCGATTTCGATATCCCTGCCGTCTTTGCCCGCGCAGACTATGGAGCCGTCTTTTACCTCTTTGAGCGTTGTTTCAAGGTAAACCGGCACTTTGTTGAGGGCGAACCACTCGCGCAGATATGAGGAGTTGGCAAGGCACACGCCTTTCTGGCTTACAAGGTCGTCTTTCATTTCGACTATTACGGGTTTTTGCCCTTTGAGCGCTATTTCATAAGCGATTTCACAGCCCGTAAGGCCGCCGCCGATGACGGCGACTGTTTCGCCGGTCTCCGCTCCGTTGAGGAAGTCGCACGCTTCAATCATCTTTTCATAGCCCGGCACCTTTCTGAGTTGCCTGGGAGTTGAGCCTGTAGCTATAATCACGGGCGCGCCGCCGAAAGCGGAAATATCTTTGACTTCATCGTTTAGTTTTACCTCAATATTCATAACCTGCATCTGTCTGCGGTACCATTCAAGCAGGTCGCGGAGCTTGCCCTTGTAGGATTCCGCGCTCGCAGGGATGAAGGTGCCGCCGAGTACGCCGCTCTTTTCGTGGATGACGGGGTTGTGGCCTCTGAGTTTAAGCACTCTCGCGGCCTCCATACCGCCTATGCCGCCGCCGACGATATGAACCGTTTTCGGCGAGGAGGTTTTTGTTATGTGGTGTTTTCCCTTCTGCATGGTTTCGGCGTTTACGGCGCAGCGCGCGAGGTGCAGGGAGTCGCTCAATTCCTGATCGTTGGGAACGCCCTTGTAGTGGCACATATTGAAACAGCCGTTGTGGCACAGAATGCAGGGGCGGATGTCTTCCTCTCTGCCTTCCATAAGCTTGGTAACCCACTGAACATCGGCTAAGAAGGGGCGCGCGAAGCCCGCACCGTCAAGTTTGCCCTGAGAAATGCTGTCGGCGGCAACAACGGGGTCAAGCCTGCCCGCGCAGATGACGGGGATGTCGCAGTAATTCTTTATGTGTTCAACATCGGCAAGGTTGCAGTTTTCGGGCATATATATCGGGGGATGAGCCCAGTACCACGCGTCATAGGTGCCGTTGTCGCAGTTGAGGCAGTCATATCCCGCGTCCTGAAGGAATTTAACCGCCTGCTCGGATTCCGCCATATCTCTGCCTGCTTCAACATAATCTTCGCCCGGCAGAGCGCCCTGACGGAAGCCTTTTGTTTTTGAAATGACGGAGTAGCGCAGCGAAACGGGAAAGTCGCCGCCGCACTCTTTTTTGATTGCCTTGACTATTTCAGCCGCGAAACGGTAGCGGTTCTCAAGTGAGCCGCCGTATTCGTCGGTGCGCTTGTTTACATATTTAAGAGCGAACTGGTCGAGCAGATAACCCTCGTGAACGGCGTGGATTTCGACGCCGTCAACGCCCGCGTCTTTAAGGAGTTTTGAACTTTTCGCGAAGGAGTCGATAAACTCCTGTATTTCCGCCTTTGTCATCTCTCTGGAGGGGACTTTATCTGACCAGCGGTTGGGAGAGGGAGAGGCGGAAGCCGTGATTTTGTCAAGATTCATAAAGGGTTTGGAGAGTTTGTTGATAACGGGGGTGGTGTAAAGCATCTCCATCATTGAACTTATGGTGAAGGAGCGGCCGAAACCGGCGGTGAGCTGAACGAAGAGCTTTGCCCCCGTTTTGTGAAATTCGGGCATCCATTTCGCGAGGTCATTGAACATCTTTTTGTTTTTGTGAAGCCACTGACCGAACATCGGGTTATAGACGGGCTGACAGCCGGGCAGGACGAGGCCCGCGTTGTTTTTCGCGACCTCAAGGATGAAATCCGCGCCGTCTTTGTCAAAATGGTTTTTCTCCATCCAGCCGAAAAGGTCGGTGCCGCCCATACTTGTTAAAACAATGCGGTTTTTGATTTCACAGCTGCCGATTTTCCAAGGGGTAAAGAGCGGTTCTAATTTCGGGTTCATATTGTCTCCTCCTGTTTTGTTTTTGTTTCGTTTATCCGGTCTTTTCACAGCTGCGCGGCGGTCTTTTTTTCGCCATGCCGCCTCAAAATGCCCTCCAATACACAAAGTATTGCCTGCTCTTTTTCATTGCCTGACGAAAAACATACTCGCCGTGATTCTGTGAACGACCGTATAAACTATTATATTTATTATTTTCTTGTTTCTGTTATTCTCTTGTTTCGAGGCGGGGCAGGTGTTCCGCCTTTACCGCGGTTTCAAGCGCGACAAGCGCCATTTCATTAAATGATGTGCGGCAGTCGTCCGCCGAGAGCGAGTCAAACGGCTCGAACAGCAGGTTTGAAACCGTGCATAAGGTCAGCGCGCGCTTGTTAAGGCGCATGGCGGTAAGGTAGAGAGCCGCCGCCTCCATTTCAACGCAAAGGCAGCCCAGTTTTGCCCAACGGGTCTGGTCGCGGGCGTCGTCATAGAAAACATCGCTTGAAAAAACGCTGCCCGTCTTGAGTTTAATGTTCTGTTCGTCCGCCGCTTCATCCGCCGCTCTGAGCAGAGTGTAATCGCACACGGGGGCGGCCGTGCCGCCGAGAGAATACTGCTTTGCGAAGGCGGAATCGGTGCAGGCGCCGAGCGCCGCAATGACATCACGGAGTTTACACTCCCTGCTTATCGCGCCCGCCGAACCTATGCGGATAATGTTCTGCACATCAAAATTTTTATAAAGCTCATATGAATATATACCTATTGACGGCATACCCATTCCGCTTGCCATAACGCTGACTTTTACGCCTTTATATAAGCCTGTGTAGCCGTTTACTCCGCGCACGCCGTTTACAAGGATCGGATTTTCAAGAAAGTTTTTCGCTATGAATTCGGAGCGCAAGGGGTCACCCGGCATAAGCACCGTTTTGCCGAAAAGAATGTTATCAAGCGGCTTTATGTGAAGGGATTCAACCATTTTCAGCCTCCTTAACCGCTTTTACAACTCTGCTTGTGCCGAGCCTTGACGCGCCGAGAACTATGAATTTTTCGGCGTCCTCAAGCGATGAAATTCCGCCTGCCGCCTTGATTTTAAGATGCGGGGCGACATTTTTCGCAAACAGTTCAACATCGGCAAAAGTCGCACCGCCCTTTGAAAAGCCAGTGGATGTCTTTATGTAGTCGGCTCCCGACTGAGAGACAATTCGGCACATTTTTATTTTTTCTTCATCGGTGAGCAGGCAGGTTTCGATAATGACTTTAAGCAGTTTGCCGCCGCACGCCTGTTTTACCGCTTTTATTTCGTCAAGCACAAAGTCATAATCCCCCGCTTTGAGCATACCTATGTTAATTACCATATCAATTTCATCAGCACCGTTTTTTACGGCGTCGGCAGCCTCAAAGCATTTTGCCGCTGTGGTTGAATAACCGCTAGGGAAGCCGATAACCGTGCATATCGCAAGCCTGCCGCCGACATATTCCTTTGCCGCCTTGACATAACAGGCGGGTATGCAGACGGAAGCGGTTTCGTATTTTATCGCCTCGTCGCACAGCGCCTTTATTTCATCAAAGGTTGCCGCGGGGTTGAGCAGGGTATGGTCGCATTTTGAGAGAATTTCTTTAACATCCATTTTTATCACCTCAGCGTGAAAGGTAGTTCATCGGGTTCTTCTTTTCACCATAATATATAACTTCAAAATGAAGATGAGGCCCCGTTGAGTTGCCGGTTGAGCCTACTCTGCCGAGCTGCTGACCCGCATAGACATAGTCGCCGGGCGAGACGCAGATTGAGCCTGAAAGCATATGGCCGTATCTGGTTTTGTAACCGTCGCCGTGGTTGATGAGAACCATATAGCCGTAGCCCCTTGAGTTCCAGCCCGCGTATTCCACCCAGCCGTCGCGCGAGGCGACAACCGAAGTGCCTATTGCTCCGCCGTCGGCGCGGCAGAGGTCAACGCCGTCGTGGAAGCCCGAACTTCTGTAACCGTAGGAGGAGCTTATGTAGTTGCAGCTCGGAGCGGGCCACAGAAAGCCTGATGAAGATGTTGTGCCGATAACTATTGCGCCGTAGTAACTCATACCTCCCACGGTTTTGACTTCGGGTATGGGCGTCGTGATTACATCCACCTGAGTCCGGACATCGGAGAGAACATCCTCGATATATATTTTTGTGGTTGTTACCCTGTTTTTGCCGTTGACGCCTTTGCGGGTTACATTTGAGTAGCCGGCGTATTTGGTGTTGTCTTTTGAGATTATTGTGTCGAACGGCACGTCAACCGTCTCGGATGAGATGATTGTTTTTTGTATTCTTAAAACATTGGTTTCTTTTTCGTAAGTGATTTTATCGCCCTCGCGGACATTCTCCCAGTCATAGTCGGGGTTGAGTTCAACAAGCCTCTCCTGCGGGACGCCCGAAAGGATGGCAAGATGCTCGAGGGTGTCGTATTGCTGCATCTTATACTCGTTTGTGACGGTTTTTCTGCCGTGTATTTTTTTGTCAAGAGTCTGCGGGTCGATAATGATTTTTTCTGTGTCGGAGTAAATTCCCTGCCTGTATTCGACATCTTCCGCGAAGCCCACGACATAGCCCTCTTTTTCGGCGTCGTCAAGGTAGGGGAGCAGATAGTTGTGAAACACCGTTTTGGCGTCCGCCTCATTTTTGACGGCGCCCATAAACTCGCCGTCAATGTAGATTCCGCAGGCGTTTGTGAGGTTGTCTGCCGAGTTTTCGATAACCCTGTCGCAGATGGTTTCGGCGTCGTTGAGTTCATTAAGCGAAACAAGCCTGAGTTTGTATTGCGCGTCAAGAGAGGCGTTTATTCCCTCAAGGTCCGCCTCGCCGCCGTCAAAGGAGTAGGCGCCAGTGTCAAGTTTTTCGGCTATTAAATTCTGCGCCTCCATATAGACGGACTCTTCGCCTATGCAGCCGAGGCTTATGTCGTTGTAAGTGACATCAAGCGCGAAGGTGAGGTCTTTCCAGTATCTTGTGGAGAGGAAGAGGAACACGCAGGCGGCCGCCGGAAGCAGGATGTTGCCCGCGGTTTTTAAGAAATGCAGATAATTCTTTTTTATGTGCGAGAAATAGAGTTTAAGCGCCTTGCGAAGCCTGTCCGGGTCGCGCCAGACGCGTTTTATTGCCTGCCGCGCGGTTTTAGAGTCTTCGCGCAGGCGGCTGTATTCGTCAATCAGGTCGGCGAGCCTGCGCCTGAAAGTGCGTTTTTCTTTTTTCTTTTTGCCTACGCCGAGGGCTTTGAAGAATATGACAAAAGGCTTTGCCACGGAGGCGGCGAAAAAGAAGAACAGCGCCTTCGAGTAGCGTATAACGCTGTAGCCGAAGGTGTAAACCAGCTCATGAAGCATCTGCGTAAGAGACATATCGCCGTAAGGGGAGCGCTCTTTTTTGCGCTGTTTTTCACGCAGTTTTTTCTCTTTTAATTTCTGCTTTGCCTTTTCCCGGTCTGCCTTTTTCTGCTGTTTTTCGGTAACATTTATGACAAGGTCGCCCGTGTTTATGCTTTTGGCTGTTTTTCTGCCGCCGCTTTTATTCGCGGAGGTTTCTTCCGCCGTTTGAGAAACCTGTTCGACGGGAATTTCCGCTTGTGCGCCGGCTTCCGGTTCATCCGCCGGCTCGGGGGCAAACTCCCGTTCCGGCTCGCCGAAAATCTCAAAATTTATACGGTCAAAATCGGCGGCTATCCGGTCGGCATCCAAAAGAGACGCGAAGATGTCGTCCGCGTTGTGCGCGTTTACGGGCTCGGCGGCGCCGGCGGCGGTAATTTCTCCGTCACCCTGACCGTTTTGTTCCGTATTGAGTTTTTTCTCTTCTTCGTCCATTTTATCTCCGGAAAAAGTTTATTTCTGCGCGAAATACCTTGCGAGCGCGTCGCGCCACGGGGGCAGACGGTCAAAACCGTTTTTGTCAAGCGACGCCTTTGAAAGCCGTGAATTGAGTTGACGCACGGCGTCTGTTGCGTATTCCGACGAGGGCACGGGTAAAACCCTGCACGCCGTGCCGGAAAGTTTCATAATCTCCGAAGCGAACTCCGCCCAGGAGCAGTAATCCTCATTTGCGGCGTGGTAAACGCCGAATTTTTCGGTTTTGATAATCTCGCAGAAAAGCACAGCCAGATCTTCTGTAAAGGAAGGGGAGCCCACCTGGTCGCAGACGACTTTAAGTTCGGTGTTCGCCTGACCGAGACGAATCATACTTTTGACAAAGTTTGCCCCGTTTTTGCCGAAAACCCACGACACACGAACGATAAAAACCTTATCGCAGGCGGAAAGCGCGGCATTTTCGCCGTCAAGTTTGGACTGCCCGTAAACATTGAGCGGATGCTTTTCATCATCCGTTTCAAGCGGACGGGTGCCGTTGCTGCCGAAAACGTAATCGGTTGAGACATAAAGCATTTTCGCTCCGGCGCCCTGAGCCGCCGCCGCGACATTCGCGCTGCCCTCAACATTGACCTTGCGGCAGAGTTCCTTTTCTTTTTCCGCCCTGTCAACGGCTGTGTAAGCCGCGCAGTGAATGACGGCGCCGGGCTTTTCTTTTGCGAAAAACGCGTTTACCGCATTTTTGTCGGTAATGTCAAAATCACTCTGACCCGCGCTGACGGTTTCAAATCCGCAGGCTGTGAGACGGGCAACAACATCGGAGCCCAACTGCCCGTGCGCGCCCGTAACAAGAACTTTCATCAAAGCAACCTCTCAGTTTTTAAGACTTTGCAGGGGCGCGGGGATTCTGCCGCCCCTTGAAATGAATTTTGCGGGCGACGCCGTGTTGACCTTCATAACGGGGCCCGAGCCGAGCAGACCGCCGAAATTAAGTTCGCCGCCCTCTTTTAAGCCTATGGCGGGTATGAGCCTGACGGCGGTGGTTTTGGAGTTTATCATACCTATTGCCGCTTCATCCGCTATAATCGCGGAGATAACATCGGCGGGAGTGTCGCCGGGGATGACTATCATATCAAGGCCTACGGAGCATACCGAGGTCATTGCTTCGAGTTTTTCTATTGTGAGGCAGCCGCTTCTCGCCGCGTCAATCATACCCGCGTCTTCGGAGACGGGAATAAAAGCGCCCGAAAGGCCGCCCACATGAGAGGACGCCATTGTGCCGCCTTTTTTGACCGCGTCATTAAGCAGGGCAAGACAGGCTGTTGTGCCGTGAGCGCCGCAGCTTTCAAGCCCCATTTCTTCAAGAATGTGGGCTACCGAGTCGCCGACCGCGGGTGTGGGGGCGAGAGAAAGGTCAACAATTCCGAAAGGAACACCGAGCCTTTCGGCGGCCTGTGAAGCAACAAGCTGACCCATACGGGTGATTTTGAACGCGGTTTTTTTAACGGTGTCGGCAACCTCGGTGATGTTAGCGCCCGGAATTTTGGCAAGAGCAGCCCGAACTACGCCCGGTCCGGATACGCCTACATTGATAACGCACTCTGGTTCGCCCGGCCCGTGAAACGCGCCGGCCATAAAGGGGTTATCCTCGGGGGCGTTGCAAAAAACAACAAGTTTCGCGGCGCCTATGCAGTTGTTGTCTTTTGTGAGTTCGGCGCATTTAAGGATAACCCTGCCCATTTCCGCCACGGCATCCATATTTATACCTGTTTTTGTTGAGCCGATGTTTACGCTTGAGCAGAGGTTGGATGTGCAGGCGAGCGCTTCGGGTATGCTGTTTATAAGCGCCTCGTCGCCTGCCGAAAAGCCCTTTTGCACAAGGGCTGAATAGCCGCCGATGAAATTCACGCCGACAGTGTCGGCAACCTTCTGAAGCGTTTTCGCGTATTTTACGGGATCGCCGCCCGAAGCCGCCGTGAGCATGGCGACGGGGGTTACCGCTATTCTTTTGTTGATAATCGGAATACCGTATTCCTTCTCTATTGTGTCAACCTCGGGCACGAGCCTCTGCGCAAGGCGGGTGATTTTATCATAAACCTTCCGGCAGGAGCGGTCGATATCATCACAGCAGCAGTCGAGCAGCGAAATGCCCATTGTTACCGTGCGTATGTCGAGGTTTTCATTCTCGATCATCTGTATGGTTTCGAGAATGTCGCGTGTGTTAATCATTTAATGCTCCCTCCCGGAATCATACATGGTGCATGGCGTTGAAAACATCTTCCTGCATGGTGTGAATCTGAAGATTTTTCTGTTTGCCCATAGCTTTGAGACTGTCGGAAAAAACGGCGAATGGCACGCTCGATTTCTCCATATCCACAAGCATAATCATACAGAACAGTTCCTGAAGAATGCTCTGCGATACCTCTATGATGTTGATGTTGTTTTCGGCGCAGATGTCGGAAACGCCCGAAAGAATACCTACCGTGTCTTTGCCTACAACTGTGATAACGGCTCTCATGTTTTACCGCCTTTCTTTGCATATTCGGTTTATTATAACATAAATTGTTTATAACTACAATATTTTTTAATAATAAAATACGGAGGGGTGGATTTTGGATTTTGGATAAGAACAAGTGAGGTTGAGGGCAGATGACGGATAAAATACGAAACCGGAATATGAAATACAAAAAAGCAAAAACCAAATATGAAATATGAACCGGAAGTGTGAAAACGGAAACCGGAATTATTAAAATACTCTGTAATCTGCAAGCGACAATCCGGAATCTTCAATCTTAATGCCGATTTAATGAAATCTTTATTGATTTTTAATAAGAGAAGTGATAGAATAGCCGCAGTTATTTTTGACAATTGAGTGGAGAAAAGAAATGACTGTTTACGATTTTGACAACACCATTTATGACGGCGAGTCGGGGGTTGACCTTTTTCTTTATTTTCTGGAGAAGGATCCCACGCTTGTCACAAAAATCCCATGGGGGCTCAAAATTCTGAAAGACTACAAGATAGCGAAGCTCTCGATAGACGACATCGCGAACAAGTATTCCAAGAGAGTTGAAGAATACGGCAGAACGAAAATCCCCGACCTCGCGCCCGTGGTTGACGACTTCTGGAACACGCATGCATACAAGATAAAACCCTTTTATATCAAGCAGAAAAGCGACGACGACATAATTATTTCCGCCTGCCTCGATTTTGTGCTCGAGGAAATCTGCCGCCGCCTCGGGGTGAAGAATTTTATTGCCTCGGAGGTTGAGTATGACACCAAAAAACTCAAGCGCTTCTGCTACAAGGACAACAAGGTGAAAATGTTCCGCGAACGCTACCCCGACGGGGAAATCGACAGCCTTTACACCGATTCGTTCAACGACAAACCGCTTATGGATATTTCGCAAAATGTCTTTTTCGTCAAGGGCAACAAAATTACCCAGATTAAAAAAGACGGCGTTGAAGTTCAGTAAAAAGTCCCGCCCGTGAGGACGGGATTTTTGGTTAGGAGTTAGGAGTTAGGAGGTAGGGGTTAGGTAATAGGTTTTAACTGTTGTTGCAATTTCCCCTCAACCCCATCTAAAATCCACCATCCAAAATCTAATGTCTGAAGTCCACCCCGTAGGGCACGCATATATGCGTGCCGCTCATCCACCATCCCCCCGCCCGAATCCCTCAAAATGTATAAAAACTTCGCAAAATTTCCGCAGTTTTTATACAAAATCTTCAAAAAAACTTGAAAAACCGAATTTGATGTATTATACTATATAGATATATAAAACGGGGCAATCCCGTCACATTTCAGCAAAAGGAGCGGTCGGATGTCATTTCACGAATATTTTTTCGGACGCATAGAGCTGTGGCAATACATTGACTTTTTCATCAGAATAATCATTGCCTGCCTGTGCGGAGCCGCTATAGGTTTTGAGCGCAGCAAAAGGCTTAAAAACGCAGGTCTGCGCACCCATATTGTTGTGTGCTGTGCCGCTGCGCTTATGATGATTGTTTCAAAATACGGTTTTATGGATTTATCAACCGCAAACGGTTTTCTCAGCGGCACAAGGGGCGCCGACCCCGCCCGCATTGCCGCTCAGGTAGTCAGCGGCATAAGTTTTTTGGGCGCGGGCGTCATCTTCAAACACGGCGCGAGCATCAAAGGCCTTACAACCGCGGCGGGCATCTGGGCAACCGCGGGCATAGGCCTCGCAATAGGCGCCGGTATGTATGTCATCGGGCTTTTCTCAATGGTTCTTGTTGTTGTTGTGCAGTATGTTATGCACAAGTTCAACTTCGGCGTCGAGTCCTGGTCCGACAACAAACTTGATTTCCATGTCAACGAAGACGGCACCTTCCAAAAGGAGTTTCTCGCGCGCCTCGAAAGCTGGAACACCCAACTTGAAGAGATTGAAATTGACAATGACGGCGACGGTTACGACGGCAAATTCCATTATGAAGTCGTCATCAAGACCCCGTCGAATTTCCCTCTTGAGGAGATTGTTCAGTTTTTCGCGAACGATTCAAGAATCATCCGTTTCAGCGTAATTCCCAATGTTTAAAAAAACATTTGACAAAACATTAAAGATGGTTTATTATAACTAAGCCAAAACAAACATTATATATTATGTATATATAGTATTTGTTTTGAAAATAAAAAAAGTAAACTCCGGTTATCGCGCAACGCAAAGCACGGCAAAAAGCCGCCGGTATTGCGTTCAGGCAATAAGCAGGGTTTACCATAACAAAAAGGCTTTGACGAAGAGAGTTTATAAACAGCGGCTTTCAGAGAGGCAGCGGTCGGTGCGAGCTGTCAGTCCGTGTTATAAGTCTGTAGCTTCCGAGCCGGGAGGAAGAAAACCTTTCGGGGCAAGTAGAACCTCCCCGTGACTGCTGCGTAAACGCATACGGCTTGTCAGAGCCTGAGTGGTGTGAAAACACAATTTGAGTGGTACCGCGGGTATTGATTTTTATACTCGTCTCAAAGTTAAATCAACTTTGGGGCGGGTTTTTTATTCTGCCCCGGAACGGAGGAAAATCCCATGCAATTAAACAATCTCGACCTCAAAATTCACGAAATGGCGGCGCGTATCCGCGAACTGCGCGAGGTTGAAGGCATTTCCGTCGAAGAAATGGCGGAGAAAACGGGCGTGAGCGTTGAGGAATACCTTGCCTGCGAAAGGGGCGAGAGCGACCTCAATTTCGCCTTCCTTTACAGGTGCGCGAGCGCTTTCCGCATTGATGTCACAAACCTTATTGAGGGCAAAACGCCCAAACTCTATTCATATTTCGTCACCCGCAGGGGCGAGGCGCCCAGAATTTCCGACGCGCACGGAATGACTTACTACAATATGGCTTACGGCTTCAAAAACAGAATTTCGGAGCCGCTTTATGTCGTGAGCAAATACAGCGAAGAGGCTCAGTCAAAGCCCATCGAACTCACAACCCACACCGGCCAGGAAATTGACATTGTCATCGACGGTCAGCTTGAGGTTCAGGTCGGCAGCCATACCGAGATTCTCAACGCGGGCGACAGCATTTATTTTGATTCGGGCAAACCCCACGGCGAAAGAGCGGCGGGCGGCAGAGACTGCAGCTTCTACGCCATTGTTCTCAACCCCTCGGGCGAGCCCATACCCGAACTTCAGCCCACAAGGCGCGTCGGCGCGCCGCAGATGAAGCACATCCGCGACACGAAAGACCGCATTTACAAAAGATATATCGACACCGTCGAGGATGAAAACGGCACTCCCGTTTCGGTAACCTTCAAAAATGAGGAGCATTTCAACTACGCCTTTGACATCATTGACGAAATAGCCGACAAAGACCCCGACAAAATCGCCATGGTCTATGTCTCAAAAGATAAAATTCCCACAAGATTCACCTGGAAAGAGATAAAACAGCACACCAACAGGTGCGTAAACTACTTCCTCTCTCTCGGCATAAAGCGCGGCGACAGGGTTATGCTCGTTCTCAAACGCAACTATCAGTTCTGGTTCGCCACCCTTGCGCTTGAAAAAATCGGCGCCGTCTCAATCCCCGCCACTTTCCAGCTTCTGCCTCACGATTATGAATACAGGTTTAAATTCGCGGGCGTTTCAACAATAATCTGCACCGCCGACGGCGAAGAAATCTGCCCCGGTGTTGAAGAGGCTCTCAAAAACTACGACGGTATGGTCAACAAACTCATCGTCAACGGCACCCGCGAGGGCTGGCGCGACTTCAACGAGGAGTATATGCGCTTTTCAACCCACTACGCAAAGCCTGCCGACGCTCCGGGCGGCGACGATTATATGCTTATGTATTTCACATCGGGCACATCGGGCTTCCCGAAACTCGCCGTTCACAGTTACAAATATCCTCTCGGTCAGTTCCACACGGCGAAATACTGGCACGATGTTGACCCCGACGGCCTGCATCTGAGTTATTCCGACACAGGCTGGGCAAAGGCGGCGTGGGGCAAACTCTACGGGCAGTGGATGTGCGAAACGGCCCTGTTTGTCTATGATGAAGTCCGCTTCCACGCGGAAGACATCCTGCCTATGTTCAAAGAGTATAACATAACAACCTTCTGCGCGCCGCCCACGCTTCTGCGTATGCTTGTGCGTCAGGATATAACAAAATACGACCTGTCCTCAATTCAGCACATGACAACGGCGGGCGAGGCGCTCAACCCCGAGGTTTACAGGCTGTTTGAGCAGGCGACAGGTCTGCAGATTTTAGAGGGTTTCGGTCAGAGTGAAACCGCGCTTATCTGCGGCAATATGAGGGGCGCCGAGCACAAAATCGGCTCCATGGGCAAGCCCGCTCCCATTTATGATGTTCAGATTCTCGGCCCGGATGACAAACCCGTTCCCGCGGGCGAAACAGGCGAAATTTGCATTAATATCAAAAACGGTCTGCCCTACGGCCTCGCCGTCTGCTACTACAAAGATGAAGAAAAAACAGCCGAAACCTGGCGCAACGGCTGGTATCACACGGGCGACACCGCCTATAAGGATGAAGATGGCTTCTTCTTCTATGTGGGCAGGGTTGACGATGTTATCAAGTCCTCCGGCTACCGCATAGGCCCCTTCGAGATTGAAAGCGTTATTATGGAACTGCCCTATGTTCTCGAATGCGGCGTTTCAGCCGCCCCCGATGAAGTGCGCGGGCAGATAGTCAAGGCTTCAATAGTGCTTACCAAAGGCACCGAAGGCACCGAAGAACTCAAAAAAGAGATTCAGGATTATGTCAAGGCGCACACCGCGCCCTATAAATACCCCCGCCTTGTCGTCTTCCGCGACTCTCTCCCCAAAAGCATAAGCGGCAAAATCCAGCGCAGCAAACTGTAAGAATAAACTGTAAAAGCAAATTATAAAAGCGCACGGATATTGACCTACATCCAATATCCAACATCCAACCCGTAGGGCACGGATACATCCGTGCCGTCATCTGACATCCACCGTCTGAAATCCGGCGTCCGGAAAGTAGGGGCGACTATCAATCGCCCGCAAAAATCGTAATATATCTCAAACTCATCGGAACGCATATATGCGTTCCCTGCAACCGTTTCCGAATCTTATCGCAATTCAATCTGCCTCCTAACCAAAACTCCCGCCCTTCCGGGCGGGAGTTCCTGTTTATTTATAAAGCAGTTTATACATCTTATCCGGCACATTTGTGATAATGCAGTCGGCGCCGATGCCGCTCAGGCGTTTTATCTCTTTGGGGTCGTCAATTGTCCAGTATTGAACAGCTATGCCGTGCTTGTGGCAGTAGCGCACAAAACGCTCTGTGCCGGGGCGCAGAATTTTGAACTGGTTTGCGGGAATCTGCACCGCCTTGAAGCCGAGTTCCTCTTTCTGCAGGTTGAAATTGAAGGCGTAGCAGAAATAAAAAAGCAGCCCTTCAAACACACCGATTGAACGCTGAACGCCGGGGTGTTTGTTTGTGAGATATTTCGTAATGTCGTTGTTGAAAGTGGCGACAATAACCCTGTCGGCAATGCCCTTGCGGTTGATGAGTTCAATAAGCTCGTCTGCGGCTTTTCTTCCCCGTTCGCCCTTGTCTTTTATATCTATGCTGTAAAGATATTCGCCGCGCGCCTCGATTTTGTCAATGATTTCCTCAAGCAGGGGCACGCGCAGGCTGTCGGGAATATTTGCGCCGCGCAGACCTTTGAACGGCATTTCACCCTTGTCGTTCACAAAGTTTTCACCCGGATTGAGCTCACGGATTTCATCATAGGTGAGATCGGCGGGGGTTATGCCTTTTCTGCCGTATTTCTCAACGGCGTCTGTTGTGCGGTCAAGCGTGCCGTCGTGAAGAATTATCAACTTTCCGTCTTTTGTGCGATGCAGGTCAAACTCAAGTTCCTGCACCTCAAATTCGGTTGTGTTCAGGCAAATGTCAAACGCCATGGGCGTGTTCTCGGGGGCAATGCCCGCTCCCGCCCTGTGCGCGCCTATCTGCGCCCTGCCGTCGGCGAAAATCGCGCCTTCGTTTTTATATTCGCCGCGCAGTTTTTTCGGGATGAAAAGCCCCGCGACAATCGGCCAAACAATAAAAACAATTACGCAAAGCAAAATAAAAACAAGCAGTGTGAGCAGAATTATTCCGATACCGTGCAGATGCATATTATCTCCTCCGTTTTTATAATCTACTCACTATTCTATAAAAAAACCGCAAAAAAATCAACAGGTGGCGGTTTTTTTTAAAAAAGATGAAAAAGCGCGAAAAAACGCCGTATCTGTCCCGACAAACGGACACCGTAACGGTTAAAATAACGGCGAAAAGAAAAACAGCCCATACCACTCTCTTTCATATATATTTGCAGGGCGCGGGGGGAACGGTCTTATCTTTCTTTCCCCGTTTCTCCCCGGGCATCCGCAAAACACAAAACCGAAAACAACTTTTTTCTCTCTTTCTCATAACTTTTTCTCCTTTCCTCCGCCGCGGCGTTTTGCCGCGGCGGAGCTTTTTCTGTTGACAAAAATCTTTTTATAATAAATAATGTAGAATGGAAGTATATTGAATAATTTATATAACTGTGCCGGGCTTGCCGGAGAGCGGAGGGCGGTATGTCGCGAATAATAAGTTTTTATCTGGCTCTGATTACCGTAATAAGCGGGTTTTTCAATTTTTATGTTCCCGCAAAAACGGCTGAGTTCAGGGCGGATTACGCGAAAGAGGAAAGAAATATGGAAAAATTTTGCGGAGTTTACTCCTGCGTTGACAACCGCGGCGGAGTGCCCGCGCTGTTTGTAAACGGCGAACCTTTCCCCGCGGCGGCTTATATGACCTACCTTGAAGAGTATAACAACTATGAGGAGTTTGCCCGGGCGGGCTGCCGTCTTTTCTCCGTTCCCGTGCTTTTTTCGGGCAGGTGGATAAGCGCCACCGAACTTTTCAAGCCCTTCCACGGCGGAATTTTCGACAGCAAAGACAAGCCCGATTTTTCAACCCTCGACTCGTCTGTAAACCGTATTCTCTCCGCCTGCCCCGACGCTTACATCATCCCGCGCGTAAATGTTTCAGTGCCTCTGTGGTGGATTGAAGAAAACCCCGGCTGCCTTGACGGCACGGGCGTGCGCGAATCGCTTTACTCGCGGGAATTCCGCGAAACGGCGCGGCGTATGCTCACCGAGGTCATAGAACACATAAACGCAAGTTCTTACGCCTCTCACATCGCGGGCTATCAGATCGCGGGCGGCAACACCGAGGAATGGTTCCATTTCGATATGAACGCCGGGCTTTGCTCAAACGCGGTAAAGCCGTTTGAGGAATACCTTGAAAAATACTACCCGGATTGCGGTTACAAGGGTCTGCCCGACCTGTCGCTTCTCAAAGGCAGGGGTCCTTACCACAAAAACGAACACCTCGCGCTCTTCCTTGAGTTCGCGAGCAACGCCGTCGCCGACAATATATGTTATCTCTGCGCCGCTGCCAAAAAAGCGACTGGCGGCAATGTGGTTGTGGGCACATTTTACGGCTATTCGCTCGAGGTTACATCGCCCCTTCACGGCACGCACGCTTTAAAAACAATTCTCGACTGCCCCAACATTGATTTTATCTGCTCGCCCAATTCCTACATAGATATAAGAAAGCACAGCGAAGACTGGTCAGAGATGTATCCCGCCGCCTCCGTGCGCCTTCACGGCAAACTCTGTATGCAGGAGTGCGACATACGCACGCACCTTACAAAACTGCTCGCGGACGCCGCTCCCGAATATGACGCCGGCGGCAATATGAACGCGCCCGTCTGGCATCCGCTTGAAAATAAAGAACAAAGTATTGCCGCAATACGCAAATCCTTCGGCAGGCAGCTTGTAACGGGCAACGGCTTCTGGTGGTTCGATATGTGGGGCGGCTGGTATAACGACCCCGACATCCTTTCCGAAATGAAAGAGTTCACAGAGATTTACACATCGTCACTCGCGAAAAACAACCGCTCCGGCGTTGCCGAAGTTGCCGTTTTTGTTGACGAGAGCGCTTACAAATATATGACAGAATGCGGTCTGCGCAACGCCGCTTTTGACAGAAGGCGCGAACTCGGCAGGGCGGGCGCGCCTTACAACTGCTACGATATAAGCGATTTTGAGGCGGTTTACAAAAACTGCAAGGCAATAATTTTTCTCTCGGAACTCAAAACGGAATATATGCAAAAAGCGCTTGCCCTGTGCAAAAAAGACGGCATAAAATACATTTCGGCCTCAAAACTCAAAACGGAGTTTTCAACCGCGGAACTCCGGGCGTTTTATGAATCGCGGGGCGTTCACATTTACTGCCGGAGCGACGACATCGTTTATGTAAACGAAAACTACGCGGTAATTCACAGCGTCACGGCGGGTGAAAAGAAAATAACGCTTAACGGCGATTATTCATACCGCGAACTGCTCACAACAAACGGAACAAGCGGAAAAGGCGGCGTTATCACCGTAACGATGAAAGAAAACGAAACGCTGATTTTTGAATTGAAGAAATAACTCCGTTTACGGCAGAGGGGATTGTTATGACGGAAACTAAAATTTATGTGGGTCTCAATGACTCCGAAACCATGACTCAGATATTCGAAACCGAAAAATATATCAATATTCTCAAAGGCGTCTGCCGCAGTTACCGCGTGGCGTTTTCGTTCTCGGTCGAGCAGGGCGGTTATATTCACGAAGACGGCGCCTACACTCAGGAGACCTCGCTTGTTCTCTCGCTTCTCGGCGCTCCCGAAAAAACGGTTAATGAAATCGCGAAAGACCTCTGCGCCTTTTTTCATCAGGAGTCCGTTCTCATTACCGTAAATCAGGTCAGAACTTATTATGTCAACGAGTCGCTGTAATGTGTTTTACGGCGCAATGCCGGTTATAACGGGGAGTGAATTATGCAAACGGTAAAACTTGAAAACCTGAATATTTCGCAGGTAACGGGGGCGCTGTTCCGTGTGGATGAACGCTGTCCGCTGATAAAACCCTTCGGCGGCGCTCTCGCGGCGGCGGACCCTTCCCTTCTCACTCCCGACTTAACGCCCGACGGCAGTTGGCGCCTTTTCTGCCACACGCAATTCGGCGTTTACCAGTTTTCCTCTCCCGACGGAATAAAATTTGAAAAAACGCAAAAGGTAACCTCGCGCGCCATGCGCCCCGACATAAACTTTATTGACGGCAGGTATTACCTTTTTTATGAGCGCACCCGCCCGCTTGCCGCAAACGCCATGACCCTTGCGAACCTCGCGAAATGGCGCTCCGAAATCGCCGTGCGAACAAGCGCCGACCTTGTGAACTGGTCAAAATGCGAAACGGTTATAGCGCACTCGCAGGCAATCGAAAAAAACAACCGCGGCGTTTCAATCTCAAACCCGTTTCTGCTTCGTGAAAACGGCATAAACCGCCTTTATTACTCCTGCGGGCTGACTTTTATTGAAGACTGCGGCTTCTGCGAGCCGACTTATATCACTTACGCCGAAAGCGAAAATATAACATCGGGCTATGTCAAGGCGCAAAAACCCGTTCTCTCGCCCGATAAAAACAGCGAGTATTTCAATCTCTGCTGCGGCTGCCTCAAAGTTTACCGCCTTAACGACGGCTATATCGGCATACAGAACGGAATATGCAAAAAAGATGGGCGCAGCCGCTCGGCAATTCTTCTGCTTGTATCGGACGACGCGAAAAATTTCCGCTTTGAAAAAGTTCTGCTTGAGCCGGGAAAAGCAAAATGGATGAACCAATATGTTTACGCAAGCCACCTTGTTGTGTGCGGCAATGAACTGCGCCTTTATTTCAACGCCCGCGACACGGCGGATATGCTCAAAGGCCGCGAGTGCATAGGCATGGCGGCGGCGCAAATTTAACCGAAAGGATTTATGACTATGAGCGAAACCGTAAAAATGCCCTTATGGGGGCCCTATTCCAAAAAATATTTCGGGCTCTCGCACATCGTTCCCGCTCTCAGAGCGGAGGGCGGGCGCTTCGATTTCACCGTTCACCCCACGCTGTGGAATTCCGCGACGCCCGTGCCCAATGTTACGGTGCCGAGCGCTTATCACCTCTGGGAGTGCAGCCCGGATTACACATATTACGCCTACCGCGGCGAACTTATGTGGAAAGACAGGGTCTATGCGGATGTTTCGTTCTCAAAAATAAACGAAAACGCTTATCTCGCCCGGTGCGAAATCGTCAACAACACAGAGCTTTCACAAAACTGCATTGTCAATTATTTCGCCTCGCTCGAACTGCCGTTTTATGACAGGGTTGAGCCCGTTCTGCCCCAAAAGAGCGTTCTTAAAAACGCAAATGATTATGAGGAATACACCTATGCCGTGCCCCGCCCGTGGGACGGCGAAAACCCCGACGGAATGTTCAAGGGGATGTTCCGCGACAGCGGTTTTTATCTCGGCTGCGGTCTGGGCGACAGGTGCGACCGCGCGCATGTGCATTTTCTCAACCTTAAACCCTTCGGCTGCGAAAAGGGCGACAGGGTTGCTTTCTCCCTTACGGCTCAGGGCTTCCAAAGCCCCATGCTTGCGCTGAGATACCGCACCGTAACGCAGGGTGACGGCGTTTTTGACTTGAACGGCGAAACAATCACCCTTCCCCACAGCGAAGAACTCACCTTCGCTTATCTGCCTTTCTCCGAAAACCCTGTGTTTGAGAGCAAAGGCGCGGCGGGCGTTGAATTTGATTTTCTCGCTGTTGTCGAGAGCGGAGAAACCGTTTCGGTAAAAACAGAAAAATACAATTATGTTCCCGATATTAAAAAAGCCGAAAACGGCAGAGGGCTTACGCTCAACCTCGATTACGGTTATGAAAACTGCCGTTACACCGTCATCACCCACAGCAAAAGCACACGCCTTCGCACGCTTGACAGCGGCTGCCTTGAAGACGCGCTTATAAACCGCCTTTCAAACGGCGACCCCACCTATGACTGCCTGCGCGAAACATTTTCTCGCTCGTTCAAAGCAAAAAAGAGCGACGAGGGCTTTTTTGTAAACCCCCTTATCAAAGCCGTTTTCATTGAGCCGGGCGAAAGGCATATTGAATACGCCGTTGTCGCAAACGGCGGTTTCTCACCGCTTTCCGATGAAGAGTATGAAGAAATATATCTTAACGCCAAAAGCCGCGCCGGGAGGGTAAAATTCAATTCAGACGGCGAAAAATACGCTCTGAGCATAAACATTATGAAATCCACCCTGCTTACAAACGCGGTTTATCCCGTTTACCGCAGGGGCGAAAACGTTGTTCACCACACGCCCGGCAAACGCTGGGATTCCTTCTACACGTGGGACAGCGGCTTTATCGGTCTGGGTCTGCTCGAGTTTTCGCCCTCGCTGTGCCGCTATGTGCTTGACACCTACCTGTGCGATGAAAACAACAAAGATTTCACCTTCCTGCTTCACGGCTCGCTTGTGCCCACACAGTTCGCGGAATATTACGAACTGCTCGGCAGAACCGCCGACAAGCACGAACTCGACTGCCTGTATCCCAAAATGAAAATCTATTATGAGTTTCTGCGCGGCAGAAGGGCGGGCTCAACTTTCGCGAAATTCGGCAACGGTCTGCTTACCGCTTACGACTACTGGTATTCCTGCTCGGGTATGGACGACTACCCCGCCCAGGTTGAAATGATAAACCGCAAAGCCGAAGGTTACTCCTGCCCCTGCCTTACCACCTCGCAGGTGATAAGAGCCGGCAAAATAATGAGAGCCGTCGCCCTTTACCTCGGCAAAACGGATGACGCCGCCGTTTATGAGCGCGACATTGAAGAGAGCGAAACGGCGCTCAACTCCCTCGCGTGGGATGAGGAGAGCGGTTTTTTCGGCTACACCGTCTATGACAAAGGCGGCAAACCTTATCTTATGACAACGGCGCGGGGCGAAAACTTCAACAAGGGCTTCGACGGGCTTTACCCGCTCGTCGCCGGCGCGGTTGACAAAGAACGCGCGAAAAGGCTTATCGCCCACCTTAAAAACCCCGCCGAGATAAACTCGCAGTCGGGCCTGAGCGCTGTTGATATGACTGCTTCATACTACTTCGACGACGGCTACTGGAACGGCAACGTCTGGATGAGCCACCAGTGGTTTTTCTGGAAGACAATGCTCGATTACGGCGAAAACGATTTCGCGTTTGAAATCGCGGACAAAGCGCTCGGAATCTGGAAAAACGAAACCGATTTTTCATATTACACCTATGAATGCTTCGGCATAAAAACAAAGCGCGGCGGCTGGTTCCACAACTTCGGCGGCCTCTCCGCCCCCGTCTGCATCTGGGCTGACGCCTACTATAAGCCCGGCTCGGTTACAACCGGTTTTGATGTCTGGACCGATTACCGCAAAGCGGATGAAAACTCAGCCGAAGTCAAATTCCGGTATTACGGCAAAAATGACAGATATACAATTATCATCACCCTTAAAGAGTGCGAAAACCCCTCCGTCACCCTTGACGGCAGCCCCCTCCCTTTCATTAAACGCACGGCGGGCGCCGTTGAAATAACGCTCGACGGCACCGTAAAAGAAGGGGTGTTGAAAGCAGAGGCTCAATAAATGACCGAAGGCGAAAAAAGCAAAAAAGCGGCAGAGCTTGCCGCCGAAATAATGCGTCTTGCGCAAAACTCCATCCTGCTGAATCTCAGGTTTATGGATTCGGCTGTTATGCGCCTTACCTTTTCGCCTTCGCAAACAACTTACCGGGTTGACGGCAGAAACATCTTCTACGGCGACAGGTTTGTTCTTGACAGATATCTCTCGGGCAAAAACCGGGTTTCGCGCGATGTTCTGCACATGGTTATGCACTGCGTTTTCCGCCACGCCTTCGTCGGCAATGTTGACCCCGTTTTGTGGAACCTCGCCTGCGACATAGCGGCGGAGAGCGCAATCACATCGCTTGACGCCGACTGTTTCGGCGCGGAGTATTCCGACGCTCAGAAAGAAACGCTCAAAAAACTCGAAAGCGAAACGGGCACGCTCACAGCCGAAACCCTCTACCGTTATTTCCGCGAAAAAAACATTTCCGCTCAGGAGGCGGCAAAACTTCACACCCTGTTTATGTGCGACGACCACCGCCTGTGGTATAAAGACGGCGCCCCGCCCGAAGAAGACGATGAAAAACAGAAAGAAAGCGGCTCTCAGAGTTCAGAGGATGAAGGCCCGCAGAGTCCGGGCGGCGAAAACACACAGGGCGATGAAGAAGGCGCGGATGACGGCGCTCAGGGCGGCGGCAGCGCGCAAAACCCTTCTCAGAGCGCGAAAAGCGACCTTGAAAAACAATGGGAGGAGATTTCCCGCTCCGTTCAGATGGATATGGAAACCTTCTCAAAAGAAAAAGGCGACACCGCGGGCGGTATGGCAAAACAACTGCGCGAGGTTAACCGCGACAAATACGACTACTCCGATTTTCTGCGCAGGTTTGCCGTTAGCGGCGAAACAATGAAGATTAACGCCGACGAGTTCGACTATGTGTTTTACACCTACGGCCTTGAACTTTTCGGCAATATGCCGCTTATTGAGCCGCTCGAATACAAAGAGGATCTGCGCGTGCGCGAGTTTGCCGTCGCAATAGACACCTCCGGCTCCACAAACGGCGAGCTTGTCAGAAAATTCCTCATAAAAACCTATTCGATATTAAGCAGCGCCGAAAGCTTTTTCAATCATATAAACCTGCATATTTTCCAGTGCGACTGCGCTGTCCGGGAGCACGTAAAAATCACCTCGCGCGAAGAACTTGACGCCTATATAAAGGGTTTCACGGTAAAAGGGCTCGGCGGCACGGATTTCCGCCCCGTTTTCAGAGAGGTTGACCGCCTTATTGAAAAAAAGGAGTTCACAAACCCCGGCGGTTTAATCTATTTCACCGACGGTTACGGCACATTCCCCGAAAAAAAGCCCTCTTACAAAACGGCGTTTGTGTTTGCGCGCAACACCTTTGACAGCCTCGCCGTTCCGCCCTGGGCAATAAAACTCGTGCTTGATGACGGGTTTGACGAATAACGGCGCCCGCACTTCGCAAATTAAGAATATATAACGACGGGAGGGGAGAAAAACGAACAAAACCATCGGTTTCATAATCAAAAACGGCGTGCTTACCGAGTATGTCGGGCGCAAAGCGGATGTTATCGTTCCCGATGAAGTCACCGTTATAGGTGAAAAGGCGTTCTTTATGCAGAACATACGCAGCGTTGTTCTGCCCGAAGGCGTCACGGCAATAATGAATTCGGCGTTCTCCTTCTGCCGTTCGCTCGTCAGCGTCGAACTGCCGGCGGGCCTTGTCGAAATCGGCGCGGGAGCGTTTATGAACTGCACGGAACTCTCCGATATAACTCTGCCCGACAGCCTCGTTTCAATCGGCGCGGAGGCTTTCAATTTCTGCCGTTCGTTAAAGAGCGTCACCGTTCCGGCGGGCGTGCGCTCAATCGGCAAATCGGCGTTCTGCCACTGCGACTCGCTTAAAACGCTCGAGTTTCCCGGCGCCCCCGCGAAAATCGGAGCCTCGGCGTTCGCTCTCTGCCCGCGCCTGCGGAATTTTACCTTCAGCGGCGGCTTTTCCGCTGTTATTGATATAAAAAACAGTTTCGATTTAACAAACATCTGCGTCGCCGGCATCTGCGGCACGCTCACCGCTCCGGCGGATTTAACAGACGCCGTGGCGGAATACACGCTCGCGAACAGAGAAAAATGCGTTCTTGCCGCCGAAAACGCGGTTTTTGAAAGCGGCGGCGTTGAAGCGCTTAAAAACCTGATAGCCTTCACGGGCAGGCCGTCGCCCTCCCTCGCGGATGAATACATAGAACGCGCGTCGGATTTCGCTCAGCTGACGGCTTTTCTGCTAGAATACAAAAACACAGCCTATTCTCCCGAAGAACTCGAAGCCGCCGAAAACGAAAGGTTTGAGAAAGAGCTCGGCATAAGGGAGTTTTCCGAAACGGAGTGGCGCAGGGTTTTCGCTTTTACCGTTTCGGGCGGAGAAGTCACCGTCACAGATTATCTCGGCACATCGCCCCTGCTCGAAATACCCGCTTATATCGGCGCAATGCCCGTTACACGAATCGGCGCGCGCGCGTTTTACGGCAGAACGGATATCGAAAGCGCGGTTCTGCCCGACACTGTGGCTTTTATCGGAGAGAGCGCATTTGAACGCTGCCGCAATCTGAAAACGCTCGTGCTGTCAGCCAATCTCAGTTACTGCGGCAAACACGCCTTCGGCTATCTGTGCGAAATCGAAAAGGTTTATTTCAACGGCACAGCCGACAACTGGGCGCGCGTGCGTTTCGAGCGCCCCGACTCAAATCCCGTGACGGATGAGTTTTATATCGGCGGCAGCCCCGTGCGCGAAATCGCCGTCAACACCGATGTGCGCGCGTTCACGTTCAGCCCGTGCCGCCACCTGCGTAAGGTGGAAATCGGCGAAGGCGTGCGCTTCATTGACAACGGCGCGTTTTCGGATTGTTTTCACATTGAGTTTTTTACCGTAAAAAGCGCAAAATGGTTCACCGCCGCCGCCGATATTTCAAAAAAATTCTACATTTACGCCCTCGTGCGCGCCTATAAAGCCGGAAACTCAGACCTCTGCCCCGAATTGTGTTCGGTTTTGGACGATTTCATAAAATCACAAAAATTATGATAAAAATATGTATTGTATATTTACCCAAAAAAAGATATAATAATCATAATGGTTTATTACATTTGTAAGTCCTGATTATATTGCCGTTGCCGGTTATTATTCAAAAAAATCCAATATCCGACATCCAACCCGTAGGGCACGCATATATGCGTGCCGTCAAACGGCTTCCCCTCGAGGGGAAGCTGTCACGGCATACAGGCAAAAAGCCGTGACTGATGAGGTGTCGCGGCGATTATCAATCGCCCGCCAAACCCGCGCCCGTTTTAAATATTATTACAATTCCCCCTCAACCACATCTGAAATCCAACATTCGAAATCTAAATGGGCGCCCCTATCAGGGGTCGAACAGCCGAAACGCCGCCGGTGGCGGGTAAAGCGAGGCTGTGAGATGGTTGGCAATGTTGCGCTGCCTGTGGCAGATACAGCAACATTGGGAACAGGAAGAAATAGGGAGTATCACGAAGCGCTCCATGCGAGTGGGACGACCATATTTCTGACCGATTTAAGTTTCTCTCAATGCGAACGGCAGTGAGCAGTGCGCCGATGTTTACGAGGGGGCGTAAGCCTGTCGAGCAAAGCAAGACTGAGGGGTTCCCATCCATCTGAAATCCAACATCCAAAATCCAACATCTGAACCCGCGGGCAGAGTTTATCTCAAAGACAACAACCGCCCCGCGACGGGAAAAGGCAAGAGTTTAAAATTCACATAAAATCTTATTTCGCGGTCGGAATTTACCCAACAGATAAAATCTCGCCCGCGACATAAAAAGGGGGAAAATAAGATGAACAGACCGGAATTTTTCGTAACGGAAGACGATGTGCTCACCGATTACAGAGGTGACGAAAAGCATATAGTCATTCCCGGCGACATCACCTGCATTGACGACGGCGCTTTTTACAAGTGCGAAACAATCACCGATGTTGAGGTTCCCGAGGGCGTCATACAAATAGGCAACTCGGCGTTCAGTATGTGCCCGGCGCTTGAAAAAGTCACTTTGCCCGACAGCGTCACAATCATTGAGAGCAGCGCGTTTTACGGCTGCGAAAAACTGAAAAACATAAGAATCCCGTCGGGCGTGAATATGATTGAGTGGCGTGTTTTCACAAAATGCCTTAACCTCGAAAGCATTGATGTTGATGAAAACAACGGGGAGTATTGCAGCGTTGACGGCGTAATGTTCACCAAAAACAAGGCAATGCTGCGCTATTACCCCGCAGGCAAGGCGGATGAAGAGTTCACCGTTCCGCAGGAGACTATCAACATCAGCATTTTCGCGTTTTCCAACTGCGCAAATCTCAAAAAGATTTACATTCCCGCAAGCGTCGAGATAATCGACCCGGGCGCGTTTGACGAGGGCAGCGAGATTGTTCTGTGCGTCAAAAAAGGCTCGGTCGCGTGGAAATACGCGCACGAATACAACCTGAAGTTTGAACTTGTCTGAGAACGGTTATGAACATTAAGCAGGCAAAAGAACAAATAAGAAACGCCGCTCAGTCCTATTTCACAACGGATGAGAACGGCGCCTTTCTTATACCCGCCGAAAGGCAGAGGCCGATATTTCTGATAGGCCCGCCCGGCATAGGCAAAACGGCGGTTATGGAGCAGATAGCGTCCGAACTCGGCGTGGGTCTTGTCTCTTACTCAATGACTCATCACACCCGTCAGAGCGCGCTCGGCCTGCCCTATATTGTCAAAAAGACTTACGGCGGCAGAGAATACAGCGTGTCGGAATACACAATGAGCGAAATAATCGCCTCGGTGTGGGAGCGCATTGAAAACGACGGTGTTGAGAAAGGAATACTCTTCCTCGACGAGATAAACTGCGTCTCCGAAACGCTGGCGCCGTCAATGCTCCAGTTTCTGCAATACAAAACCTTCGGCACGCACAAGGTGCCCGACGGCTGGATAGTCGTCACGGCAGGCAACCCGCCCGAATACAACAACTCCGTGCGCGAGTTCGATATAGTCACGTGGGACAGGCTCAAGCGCATAGATGTTGAGCCCGATTTTGAGGTCTGGAAGGAATACGCCGTTGAAAAGGGCGTTCACCCCGCCGTTGTTACCTACCTTGAAATAAAAAAAGATGACTTTTACGGCGTCGAAACAACGGCTCAGGGCAAGCAGTTTGTTACCGCGAGAGGCTGGGTTGACCTGAGCGATATGATAAAACTCTATGAGCAAAAAGGCTTCGCGGTTGACTGCGATTTAATCTCGCAATATCTGCAAAACCCCAAAACCGCGCGCGATTTCGCGACTTACTACGACCTGTTTCTCAAATATAAATCGGATTACCGCGTTGACCGAATCCTTGACGGAACGGCGGATGAAGAAATCACCGCCCGCGCCGCCGCCGCGGGTTTTGACGAACGCCTCTCACTGCTCGGGCTCATTTTTGACTCCGTCTGCTCGGGGGTCCGTAAGGTAACGGATGCCGAAAACACCCTCACGGTGTTTATGAACAACGTCAAACCCCTTCGCTCATCGCCCGGTTTTATGACCGCCCCCGCTCAGGCGATGAGAGAAAAAGCAGCCGCCCTGCTTGACGAGGGTGACAAAGCAAAACGCTCGGGAGCGCTCAGCGCGCAGAACATCCGCTCCCTTAACGAAACTGCCCGCGCTTTAAACAGCGCCGCGGCAGAAGCGGAAGAAAAGAACGCGGCAGACTCCGCGTCCGCCTTCGCCGTAATAAAAACCGCGTTTGACGGTATGACCGCGCAGCTCAAAGACCTTGCCGCTCAGACAAAAGAAAAAATGAACAACGCCCTGCTGTTCTGCGAAAAAGCCTTCGGAGCCGACAGAGAAGTCGCCCTTCTCGTCACCGAACTCACGGCGCAGAAATCCTGCGCGAAATTCATCGGCAGATACGGCTGCGAGCAGTATTTCAGGTTCAATAAAGAACTGCTTATAACCGAACGGCATAACGAAATCACCCGCGAAATTCTCGAACTGAATCTGGATTAAAAGCGGGGGTTTCCCCGCTTTTTTAAGTTAGGAGTTAGGAAGTAGAAGTTAGGAGTTAGGTTGCAGAAGTTAGAATTTGGGATTTTGAAAAAACAGTAGGGCGCGCATATATGCGTGCCGATAAACAGCCTCCCCCCATGGGGGGATGTGGCTTGCGGGTGCAATCCGCAAGACGGAAGGGGTTTCTATCCACCATCCAGCATCCAATATCCAACATCCAAAACGTAGGGAACGCGGTTCCGCGTTCCGCCCCCCCCGTTGTAGCCTCCCCTCTCAGGGCGCGGGTGTCCGGTGAACACCTCTGCCGCAGGCGGAAGCGCCGACCGAGCCGGCAGGCGAGACAGGCGGCACGGCGTCAGCCGTGACGGAAGGGTTCCCGTCTAAAATCCACCATCCAAAACCCGATTTACCGAATCTTAACAATTTTATTCCTTTTATCTTTACTTCCCTGTGTTTTAATGTAACCATCGGGAAAGGGATTCCGATAAAGCGTATATGCAAAGGAGGATTGAAATGTATCGCATACTTGTCTGTGACGACGACAAACCCATACTTGACTCCATTGAAGTTTACCTGAAACTCGAAGGCTACGAAGTTCTCAAAGCCCAAAACGGCAAAGAGGCGCTCGAACTCGCCGCGAACAACGAGATTCACTGTATAATAATGGATATTATGATGCCCGTTATGGACGGTATGGCGGCTACGCTCAAAATCCGCGAAAACTCAAACATTCCGATTATTATGCTCTCGGCAAAAGGCGAAGACACCGACAAAATATCGGGGCTCAACTTCGGCGCCGACGACTACATCACAAAGCCGTTCAATCCGCTTGAACTTACAGCGCGCGTCAGGTCGCAGGTAAGGCGCTATGTGTCGCTCGGCAGCATGGAGAAAAAGAATTCCCGCCTTGTGACGGGAGGGCTTGAGCTCGACCGCGAAACAAAAGAGGTAACCGTTGACGGCGACCCCGTCAGGCTTACCGCGACGGAATTCGGTATTCTTGAGTTCCTGATGGAAAACGCCGGCAGAGTGTTTTCAACGGATCAGATTTATGAGGCTGTGTGGAACGAGCCCACAATTCCTGGCGAAAAGACGGTAACGGTTCATATACGCAAAATCAGAGAAAAAATCGAAATAGATCCCAAAAACCCGAAATACTTAAAGGTGGTGTGGGGAATTGGCTACAAAATTGAAAAACACTAAAACAGGAATAATCATCAAGGCGGTCTGCGTCATTTTAAGTCTTGCCTGCGTCTTCTGCAGCGCCTGCGCCGTGGTGCGCTGTGTGCATATGCTTCACGTTTCGGGCAAAAACATCGTTTCCGAAATCGGCACAACACAATACACCGACACGGGTCTTTTCGGCAAAAACTTCACCCAGGCGGTAACTGACGCGCGCGGAATAGCGCAGGTGCTCGGCAACGGCAGTCTCAAAGAAAAACTTGCCGCCGAAAAAGACAAAAACGTGCAGACTATACTCGACGGCTACCTTGAAAGGCAGGAGTTCATAATCACCGAAGAACTCCGCAACGCCGTGCGCGAGTATGAATCCGAAGATGATTATGCCGGCTATTCCGAAGAAAACATAAAAACCGCAAAAAAGGCGCTGACCTCGGCATCCGGTAAAGAAATTCTCAAATATAAAAATCTCTTGCGCAATGAAGCGTTCGATCAGAATTACGATATTTTTATTCCCGGTCTTTCTTATAACGACAATGTCGGTTACTCAAACTATACCCTCGACTATCTCGGCTATGATGAAAATGTCGCGAAAGAAAAGATTTCGGCATATTACGACAAAGCCGTCGCCGAAACGGCGAATGAATCTTACACCTGGCTGCTCAGCGAACTCAAACAGTTCAGGGAGTTCGATTACTACATCGCCGTCAAAGGCAATAAAACGGTTGTCACCAACATCAAAAGCCCCGCAATAAAAGAAATCACTCAGAACGCCGCCGCCTATTTCGACGGGCACCCCGAATATTCAAAATATGTCGCGGTGAGCGAAAAAGGCATTGAAAGCAAAGGCGTTGAAGAACTTAAAACGGGCAATTATTTCTACTCCTTCGGCGATTTGCTTGACAGGGTAACGGGAAAAGATTTCTGGCCTGAGAACGCGACGGTTTATGTTTATTACAACAATTCTCCCTCAGCGCTGAAAACCGACTGGGAGACGAACAGAACCCCGTTTGTTCAAACCGTCGCCTACGCCGCGGCTCTGCTTATTGTTTCGCTTGTCTGCCTTATCGCCGCTGCCGTTTTCAGCGGTCATAAAAACGAAGAGGGCAAAATCGTTCTTCACCCGAACGATAAAATACCGGCCGATATAAGTCTTATTCTCGCCGTTTTCTTTTTCGTCGCGTTTATGGGCGGAGCGATAGGCTTCGCGGGCGTTTATCTGCTGGGCGGAACGCTCGCCGGATTGCATGAAGCTTATGATATGACCGGGCTTCAGTGCACCAAAACCACCCTCGCGGCGGCAGGCGCGTTCTCGGCTCTCGCTCTTGGAACTGCCGAATGCTGGCTGTTCTCAACCGTAAGAATCAAAAAATCGGGCAGAAAATGGTTCAGGAGTTTTATCATTTTCAGACCTTTCCTGTGGATATGCAGAAAAATCAAGGGGCTGTTCACGCTCCTCGCTTACAAACCGAAACATCTCGGCAGAAATGTCGTCGTTTTCATCATCGGCACGCTGGCTGTTGACCTTCTGCTTATGTGCGCGACGGTCAATTTCGCAAAAAACGCGCCCGGCGCCGCCGCTTTCTGCGCCCTTGTTCTCATAGCGTTCAATGTGTTCTTCATCAGAAAGACCGTTGACTATTTCAGAAAACTCGACACAATAATCGAAGCGGCGCAAAACGGCGATTACAACATTGACACGGCGGGTTACCCCTCTTCGCTTAAAAGCCTGTGCGACAGTATGCAGGTAACGGGCGAAAAACTCAGCAAAGCGGTTGACGCGGCGGTGAAGGACGAGCGGATGAGAGCGGAACTTATCACAAACGTTTCGCACGACCTGAAAACCCCGCTCACCTCAATAATCAACTACACCGACCTTCTCAGCCGGTGCAGCATTGATGACGAAACGGCAAAGGGCTATATTGAAGTGCTCTCGGAGCGCTCCGGGCGGCTCAAAGTGCTTATCGAAGACCTTGTTGAAGCGTCAAAAGCGTCGTCGGGCGCCATATCGCTCAACATCGAACCGCTCGATTTAAGCGAACTCGCAAAACAGACCGCCGGTGAAATGCAGGAGAATTTTGACAGGGCTCAGCTTGAAATAAAGCAGGTTTTCCCCGAATCTCCCGTCATAATCAAAGCCGACGGCCTGCGAACCTGCCGTATTCTTGAAAATCTTATGGGCAACGCGGCAAAATATTCCGCGGCAAATTCAAGGGTTTATATCACGGTTTCGTCCGACGGAGAAAACGGTGTGTTTGAAATTAAAAACATTTCGAGAAACGAACTTAACATAAGTGCGGATGAACTTACGGAACGCTTTGTCAGGGGTGACTCTTCCCGCACGGACGGCGGAAACGGACTCGGCCTTTCGATAGCCCGCGACCTTGCCGTTCTTCAAGGCGGCAGTCTCGGCATTGAAATTGACGGCGACCTTTTCAAAGCGACGGTTAAACTCCCGCTCGGTAAATAAAACCATACCCGAAAAGGCGAATAATATTATATACAGCAGAACCGGCGGAGCTTTTCAGCCGGTTCTGCTGTTTTAAAGGTATCGGAACGCGATTATAGTTTTATACAGACCGTATTGGAAAAATCGGAGAATAAGTATGCCGCTGTGTTTGTATGCGTGCACCTGTACCGTCGGCTTCACATTAATGACTGAACCTGTTATTGCTTTTCAAACGCCGTGTTTTACGGAAATGATAATCACTGCCATGCCGATAAACGGACTGTTTAATTTTTTATTGATTTTATAATAATCATCTAATATAATTTTATCAACAGTATGTTCAGACGCTTTTATGTAAAGGAGAACAAATGAAAAGATTTACAGCAGTTTTTATTTGTGCGGCGCTTCTTTTCTCTGCGCTCGGGCACGCGGCTTTTGCGCAGGATGCGCAGAATAATCTGAAATTCAATGAAAACGGAGAATTCACCATTCTTCATCTGACAGACTGGCACTGCGATTATCCTCTGCCGGATGTCCACAGGCAGCTTGTGCTTGAATCACTTAAAGAAGCCGACCCCGATTTTGTTGTGCTCGGCGGCGACCTCTCAGAAGCATCGCCCGAAAATCAGCCCGCGGCAATCAAAGAAATCTGTGAGATTTTCGTGCAGGCGGAGATCCCGTTTGTTATCACTTTCGGAAATCATGATTATATGCACGATTATTCGATTGATGAAATGTTCGCTTTTTACAAAGAGTACGGCAGAGATTACTTCATCGGAACCGATGAAAATCCCGAGCTTTTCGGCTGCGGCACCTGCAGTATTCCCGTTTATTCAAATGACGGCAGTAAAATAGCATATAACATTTATTGCTTTGATTCGGGTGACAGGGCCGTTGCGGACGGCGAGGAAAAAGGCTATGATTCCGTTCACGCCGACCAGATTGAATGGTATCGGGCAAAGGCGGAGGAGCTTAAAACCGAAAACGGCGGAAGCTATGTCCCGTCCGTTGTTTTCCAGCATATAATCGTACAGGAAATCTATGATAAACTTTTCCCTGTCGCGAATGAAAATTTCAGCATCGGCGTCAGAGAATACGAAACCGTAACCTATGACCTCATGCCGATTCCGGATTATTCCAATGTAAAGGACGGCTATATTTTTGAAAAGCCTTGCCCCGGCTATTATAATCACGGTCAGCTTGACGCGATGAGCAAAAACGGCGATGTGAGAGCAATCTTCTGCGGGCACGATCACTATAACAGCTTCACCGTAGAAATCAACGGAGTGGATATTGTAAACACGCCCAGTATCAAGCCGCATATACTTTTGAGAAAGATCAACTGGGGGCCGAGAGTTATCACGCTTCACGAAAGCGGAGAATACGAGAGCAAGGTTCTTACCGCGTGCGAGCTTGCTGAAAAAGAGGGCTCCCAGCTCATTTCGATCGGAGCAGTTCCGTTTATTGAGCTGATTATCGTAAAAATCTGGAAAGTATTTGTCGAAGCTTCTCTGCTGTTTTGGAATCAGGCTGCAAAACTGATCTACGGATTTTAATTCATTTATACACAGCGCTTTGCGGAGGATAATAATATGAAACCATTGAAGTTCTATTTGATTACGGATATTCACTATTACAAAAACTCTCTCGGTGCATACGGTGAAGCTTATGAGAGAAAAATGGATTTTGAACAGAAATGTTTTGCCGAAACGCAGGCCATAAACGAAGCTGCTTTCGACCTGCTTCAAAAATCACAAGATTCCGACATTGTTCTTATTGCGGGCGACCTTACCTATTGGGGTGAAAAAGAGTGCAACAGGGCAGTTTCGGAGATGCTGCACGATTTTTGCGAAAAAAGCGGAAAAAGGGTTTATCTTGTTACGGCGGGGCACGATTTTGACCGTTCTTCACATTCATATGATGATGAAGGCGAACATCCGATTGAAGGAACAAAGTTCTCCGAACTTTATGATTTTTATAAAGATTTCGGCTATAAAGACGCAATCGAGTTTAACCAAAAGCATCTTTCTTATGTTGCTCAGCTTTCGGAAGATGTGCGCCTGCTTGTAATATGCAATGATATTGACGGTAAAAGAAACGCTCCCTATGATGATGAATTCTTCGCATGGATAGAAAAGCAGGCAAAGCAGGCTGAGGCAGACGGGCAGATGATGATTGCAATGGAGCATTACCCCGTTCTTCCAGGCCAGCCCGTATTTGCGCTTATAGGCGACGCGCGCGAGGAACAGTCTCAAAGGCTTATCAATACCCTTGCCGACAACGGCGTGCATCTGATTTTTACGGGGCATATGCACAATCAGAGCATAAATGTCACCGAAACCGAAAAAGGCAATAAATTCTACGATGTATGCACGGGTTCTGCCATAGGTTGCCCCGCTTTTATGCGCCGTGTTACTATAGAGGATGAGAAAACGGTAAAAATCGAGAGCATTCCCGTTCCCGAATTTGAATGGGATAAAAAAGGTCTTACCGGTGAAGAATACCTGAAAAAACAGTTTGACAGAATGCTTCGCTCATATGCGACTGCAATGAAGGATGATCCGAAGCGCTTTATGAGCAAGCTCGGCATAAAACCGACTCCCGCGCTTGAAAAAACAATTCCGGTTCTCGGCCGGCGCCTTAACAAGATGACTCTCGGCGGTGTTGCGCGCCTGCTTTTCACTCATGCCGACCCGCAGGTAAAAGACATACTGTTTGTTGATTTCGCCGTCGATATGGTACGCTCCGTATTTGAAGGCAATCAGCCCTATACCGAAGGAACGCCGGGTGGCGATACACTTCTGCGAATTTTCAGGCGGCTTCGGCCGTTCATAAAAAC
Source organism: Clostridia bacterium (assembly GCA_017428625.1). Classification (GTDB taxonomy): domain Bacteria; phylum Bacillota; class Clostridia; order Oscillospirales; family Acutalibacteraceae; genus CAG-177. The sequence goes on along the minus strand of JAFRQM010000010.1, from coordinate 3,699 downwards.
CGTAAAAGGTGCACAAAGCGAAACGCTTGATTTTTATGAAACCATGAAGCATACGGTCGGCAATTACGGCATTGACGATTATAACGCCGTTCTGAAGCTTTTCTGACGCAGCGGCGGAAACGGGCTCAGTCTTTCAACAGCCCGCGACCTCGCAACCCTCCAGGGCGGAAAACTCGCGATAGAAATCGACGGCGACCTGTTCAAGGCGACGGTCAGACTGCCGCTTGCGTAAACAAAAGCAAGACCATACCGAAAAGGCGATATATCAATAAAGACAGAACCGGCGGGAAATACCGCCGGTTCCGTCTTTTGGAGGGGTGTATATTAACAGGAGAAACAAATGTTATTGTTGATATATCATCATACAGCCGGACTTTTGAAAAAGTTGAAAAGGTTGAAAATGTTAAGTCTGCTTGAAAGCGCAAGATATCTGTAGCCGGTGTAAATCATTTCATCTATTGTTTCGCCTTCGCTGTCGCCGAAATAAAGGTTGGTGGGAAGTATTCCGTATCTGACAATCAGAATGTTTTCTCCCGGATATACCTTTTCTTTTCCGGCGAAGTATTCGCCGTTTCTTTTCTCAATAACAACCTCGGCTGAGGTTTTGTCGCTGTAATTGAGCCGGACTTTTATGCCTTCCGGAGTTTCGGGCGCGCCGTTTAAAAAAACTATGCGGTTTTTCAGCGGCACCGAAACTATTTCAACGCTTTCGAGTTTAACCTCAGCGGGCTGCGCAGCATCTTCGGCGCCGGCAAATGCGTGCGACAACGAGAAAACTGTTAATAAAGATAAGATAAACGCAATTATTTTTTTCATTTTTTAAATCTCCTTTTTTGTTGTTTTAATTTTTGCAATGATTTTATACTCAAACAGGGTAATTGTTGTGTCAGATGCTTTATGCGGGAATCAAAAACCAAAATTGATATTTAGAACCGGTATCGTTCCAAAGCTTTATCGGTATGCCGTTATCGGAACTGTCTGAAGAAACCCTAAGAACCTTCTCGTAGTTGCTTCCGTAACTCAAAAATTTGTAAGCGCCTTTTGAGTTCTCTTCCAATCTGAATTTTTGCGAATCAAGAAAACCGCCAATAGGTCTGGTCCATATTTGTATCTCAGTGCCTGTCAGATTCAGATTGTTTTGAACTTCCACTGCAGAGCCGAGAGCATTTAAAGGAATAAACGAATAATAGTTGCCGTTTAAACTGTAATTTACCAAAAATTTCTGATTGCTTGCACCTAAATACTCCCATTGTTGAATAATTGCTCCATCGGATGCACTCGGACCGCAAACATCCAACCCTTTTCCGGTTTGTTGATTAACCATATATACAACCTTGTTCTTTGGTTCCCATCTTGTCATATAAACCGATGCTTGTTTTTTAGGCGTTATTTTAATGCCTGAATGATGCTTTTTGTTTTGACTTCCCCTTTTGGAAATATCCCAATAATCGTCATTACCGTATATTCTTATATCGTTCAGTTCATAACTATATTCAACAACACCGTCACATCGGCTGTGTGTTATTTCTCCCGGGTGAACAAACATATTGTTTGTTGAAGTGTAGTCAAGTTGCTTCAGAGGAGTATATAATATGTTTTCCAAAGTCATAGCATATGCTACAGACACAATACTGTTAACATACAAATCGGGTATTCCTGAGTTTGGACAATAGAAGCCCTTAAAGTTTTTACTGCCGGGAACAAAACTGTCCCATTTACCATATCTGACTGTATTGTTTGTATTACCTCCTTCCCCGGCATGAATTACCGGATTGTTTTTCTTTGGGTGGGAATTGCTCATAATACCGGTATGCCAGTTTTCTAAAATTGCTCCATCCCGATAAACAGCATATCCCTTAAATCCGTCGGCAGCAAAAGAATATGTTGAAAAGTGAAATGAAAATAGAATAACCAAAACATACATAAACAAAAATTTATTACTTGTTTTCATTTCATTTACCTCATTCTATATTCCATTTTTCATTCGCGGGTATTGCTTCAAGGCTCAGTATTTCGTCTATATTATATTTTTCTTCTTTACTGTCAATTGCAGTTTTGAGAGCCTCAACCGATTTATCCACGGGATAAATTTTCATAGCGTTTACAGCCATTCTGATGTCATAATCGGAGGGATTGTTTTGCAGAACATCTATAAAAGTTTGATAGTTCTGCTCAATGCAAAATTTTTTAATGGTTTCTTCAACATAAAGATTGTTTATAATGCTGTAAACTGCTTTTGAATATCTCATATCGGCAAGCGAAAAAACAACTGTGTTAAGCAATGTTTCATCGTTCTCCGCATAAGCTTTTTCTATTATTTTTTCACAAAAGACAATCCACTCATCTTTTTCCCGCATATTTTTTGATTGTCGGAGTTGAGTCGATATTGTCTTTATTGCAATTCTGAATTTTTCTCCGCTTTCTTCACTTTCCAACAATTTTTTTGCTGTTGATACGGCGGTTTCAGGACTGTCATAATTCAGGCGCTTTAATGCTTGAAATGCAACGAGTTCATCTTCATCATATGCAGTGTTTGTCAAAACATCGTTTGTTTTTTTGCTTGAGGGCAGTTTCCAAATCAGATTTTGCCGAATAATGCTTTTTTCAGTTCCGTCTTGTAAAATGCCGTAGAGTTTTTTTACACTTTTTTCATCAAAATCATAACAGTCGTAATCAATTAGTTGGATGCAAATAATTCTTAAATTGTCCGAGTTGTTTTCATCTGTAATTACTTTAATTAATTCTTCTGAAGACATTTCATTGATTTTTTCAGAAAGTGCAGCGGAATGGGCGATAAAATCCGATAATTCTGCTCCGTAGGCACTTGCCTCATTTATTTCACCGCATATCTCAAAAAAAGACTTTTTTGACAGGTTTTCATAAATTCTGTCTGTTGATAATCTGCGATATCTTTCCTCTGTTCTGTCAAAAAACGAGAAAGAGAACGCGGAAACAGTAAAAGCAGCAACAGCAAAACCCGCAACAACAAAAAATGTAATTTTTGATTTTTTGCTATTCATAAAAGCACCTTTCTTCCTCAAAAGCTGTTCCGGTTATTGCATAAAATGTATGTTTTCTTTTTCATGACTTATCTCCTTTTTCTGTTTTTGTTATTGTTCCGCATTTTGTGTCTTTAAAAAGAACAAAAAGCGCAGTCTGTTTTTAACCTCCTTTATCATAATTCTCGAAATTTCCCGCACAGAAATTTCAACTATATTGTAGCAGATATAAAATCAATTGTGTTAAATTTCCGTAAAAAGAAAATGAATAATATATTGAAATCCGGTTTTTCCTCAATACAAAACACTTTTTAAAAGTTAAACTCTCAGCGCCGCGCCTTGAATCCGATTGTTTTGCCGCCGTTACGGCCCGTTAATTCTTTGCGTAAATAGGGGTTAGGTGTTAGGAGGTAGGTGTTAGGAGGTAGGAGGTAGGTGAGGAAGTAGGAATCAAAAAATAAAAAATGTAGGGCACGCATATATGCGTGCCGTCATCTAACATCCACCGTCTGAAATCCGGTATCCAGAAGACCGCATTCCGCCATATATCCAAAACCCAACTCCCGAAATCAAAACCACCAGTTGAACTGGTGGTTTGATGAGGCCCTATAAGGGCCTTTTACCTGCTACATCTCAAGATGTATGAAAAGTCCGCCAATCGCACATGTTTTTCAGGCCGCCGCTAAAGCGGCCTTCTATT
>JAFRQM010000009.1 GCA_017428625.1 Clostridia bacterium | reverse complement strand
ACCTCCTTTGATAGTTAGCGCGGTTGGCGAACCTGCTCTATTCTACCACAGGAGGCTTTTTCGCTGTAAGCGTTTTAATGCCACCGGCATAGCCGGTGGTTTCTTGTCTCTTAAGAGCCAAAAGAAATCTCCAATCCCTTGACACATAAGGGATTGGAGACATCCTGAAAGTGGTCGGAGTGCAGAGATTCGAACTCTGGGCCTCGTGGTCCCAAACCACGCGCGCTACCACCTGCGCTACACCCCGATATTGTGTTATTTTATTGTTTTTTGCTTCATATTAGTTCTGCCGTAAAGAGTCGCCGCGCTTCCCTCAGAAGCGTAACCTTATGCAGATTGTTTTCGCCTTGATTCCGATGTAGTATAACACAGCAGACAATAAAAATCAAGCAACAGTAAAAGGAAAACTCCCGTTCTCACGAACGGGAGCGTTTTTGCTGTTACTTAATGCGGTCTGTTTTTCTTACTGAGTCAGTTTGTTCTTCTTTACAGCCGGTTTATTTAAATTCCGCGCCGGAAGCCCACGCCTGACCGACTTTTTCGCCGGTAACATAATAACTGTGTTTGAACTGGTCAAACATAAGTATTCCCGATTTTTCAATGTCAACCTTGCCGTTTTCGTCAAGCAGTTCTTCATTGACGCTTACATTGATAATTCTGCCGACCACACTCTGAAAATTCTCGGTTCTTACTATCTCGGCGAGTTCGCACTCGATTGTTACGGGGAACTCTTCGATTACCGGGGCGTTGACTCTTTCGCTCCTGACGGCGGTAAGACCGGTGCGCTCAAATTTGTCAGGCGTGTTGTTGCCAGAAGCAATGCCGAAATAATCGGCTGCCTTAATGTTTTTAACATCGGCAAGGCTTACCGTGAACGCCTTGTTAATTTTGATGTTCTTTACGGTTTTGTGTGTTTCCGAAAGGGCAAGGGTCAGTTTGTCGCTCTCACAGACCATTCCCCAGGCGGCGTTCATAACATCGACAACACCGTTTTCATCATAGGTCGCAATCATCAGAACGGGCATCGGATAAACCGCGGGAACTACTCCCAAATCTTTTTTCATAATAATTCTCCTGTCTGTTTTTTTGGTGAGTATATAATAACAGAATAATTGAAATAAATCAAACGGTAAATGTTGACTTTTCGGGCTGAAAAATATATTATTCTTGATAAGAAATTAAGCAGCAGAATAAAGGAGATGCAGTTATGGATTTAATTGAAGCCATGCGTGAAAGGCATTCCGTTCGCAGATATCTGAACAAACCTCTCGATGCCGGAACAGTCGCGGCGCTTGAAAAATTCATTGAGGAATGCAACGCCGAAAGCGGTTTGCATATTCAGCTTGTGAAAGACGAGCCCAAAGCCTTTGACGGCGCAATGGCGCACTACGGCAATTTCAGCGGCGTAACAAATTATATTGCGGTAATCGGCAAAAAAGGAGTGGGCTTTGAAGAGAAATGCGGTTACTACGGCGAAAAAATTGTTCTCTATGCCCAGACTCTCGGTCTGAACACCTGTTGGGTTGCCCTCACTTTCAAAAAAATTCCTTCGGCTTACAAGGTCGATCGCGGCGAAAAACTTGAAATTGTCATTTCGCTCGGTTACGGCGAAACGCAGGGCAAAGAGCGCAAAACAAAAACCGCCCGGGAAGTCAGCAACATAAACGACGCATCCCCCGACTGGTTTAGAAGCGGCGTTGAGGCGGCTCTGCTCGCGCCTACGGCAACCAATCAGCAGAAATTCACACTGACCCTTGAAGGCGATAAAGTCAAAGCAAAAGCGGGATTCAGCTATTACACCAAAGTTGACCTGGGAATTGTAAAATACCACTTTGAACTCGGCTCGGGTAAAGACAGCAGCATTTGGAAATGGTAATATAAGGAGATTGAAATAATGAAAACAGATATCACTGATTTGATGCTTTACTGTGAATGGGACGAAGAGAGTGATGAGTATCCCGAAGATACAACTTGGTTCGAAAAATCAAGTTGTCAATATTTCCAAACTGATACCTTGATTGATGAATTTGGATATGAAAGCTATGAGGATATTAAAAACTGCGGATATTTTATTCCTGTTTTTCGCAGAAGTGAACAGGAAATAATGAGAGATTTCGTTGATTTATACGGCGACAAAAGTGTATCGGATACAATTCAGAGAATGATCGATGATGAGGACAAGGAATTCGGGGTCGCATTTCGTATTTATGCCGAAGTCCATCCAGACTTCTCCGATTCTTACTTAAAATATGAAAATGAAATTCTTGAAACCGATGCCAAGAAATGGGCAGACGAAAACGGTGTTGAATTCTTCTCGGACTATGACCCTGACAGAAAAGTAAACCTTGATGTTTTATGCGGTTTGTTTTACTATGAAGAAAATTCTGTCCCGGATTATACTCGCTGGTGGTTATCCAAAAAAGATCATTCAACAATTGATCAATCCGATATTAACAGAAAACTTGATTCAGAAGAATTGACAAAAGAAGAATTTGAGCGCGATTATATATTGATTCCTGCAGTTACAGAAGCGCAAGCAAAAGAAGCTGGTAAGGACTGGGATGAATATGTTGCTGAAGTTGCAAAAAAATGGTGTGAAGAAAACAAAATCAGATGGTATATTCCTACTAATAAACCGGAACACATAAAAGTGTAATTAACACTTTTTAAAAATCGGCGCGGGCAATACCGTGTCAACAGCATACACCTATGAGACCAACGGAAGCAATCAGACCGGAAGGCAAAGAAATATCGGCGTGACCGAAATCACGCCGAATCCTTTGATAATATTGGTTTTTCCAGTATTATCGGGAAAAATCCAATAATACCGGTTTACGACCCGCAGGATAAGCCCTGCGGCTTTTTTTACGGTTCCTTAATTCCGAACCTTAAATCAACAAGGTCGCGGTAGCTTATGAAGTAAACGCCGTGTTCGTTAAGGAATTTTTCCGTCTCCGGGTCTTTAAGAAGCATATACTCCCACACCCTTCTTTGCCAGGCGTTTGTAATGCCTTTGAGCTCGTCGCTCTCAACCGAGGGATGCACGAATGTCTCGGTGACGCCGTCGGGTATATCGGACCATATTTCAAGAATCCTTTTTCGGTAATCCTCATATTTTTCACAGTTTTTCATATCCGGAGCGTCCCAGTCGGGGAAAAGAAGATAATCGGGAGTTATGACCTTATATTTTTTCGCCCATCTTTTTGAGAGCGCGGCCGCCGCAGCGTTGACGAAATGGGGAATGCCGCGAGGGTCAACTCTTTTGTCGGCTTTTATATACATTCTGTAAGGATAACCGTAACTGCCGCAAATTTTGTAGGCGAGCTTCAGCAGTGAAAACCTGCCTGTCTGGTTGCCGTAAAGCGAACCCATGTGGTTGTCAATATGTGAGGGCTTCATACCCCATTCGTGGGCAAGGTCTATCTGCGCGCGCACCTCTTTTTCAATATCTTCACTGCTCGCGTTTTTTTCAACCATATCAGCCTCGTGCCACATAAAGCCCTCTTCATCAAGCAAAGTTTTGCCGTCTGTGAGAGGCTTCCATCGGTATTTCCGCCACTCGGATGTAAGTGTTGTGTGAACGCCTATTGCATACTGAGGGTGCAAAACGGAAAAATCAACAGCCGCCTTTGCCGCGGGGCACGGCATCATTATTGTTGCCGAATAAAGTCTGCCTTCTTCAAACAGTTCAAAGCAGGCGGCGTTTGCGCTCTCACACATTCCGAAATCATCGGCGTTGAGAATAAGATATTTTTTCATAACACGCTCCTTGAAAAAAACAATACTGATTACAGTATAGCAGACAAAATATAAAAATCAATTACTTTAATAAGTTTATTCAGCCGGCGAAAATTGTAAATTCTGAACAAATAATTGTTGAATAAGTCAACAAAGTATGTTAAAATAGTATATTATATTATCGTTCGGAGGTGAATAAATGGCAAGCTGTCCCAAATGCGGAAAAAAACTGAAAATGACAGACTGGCGGCAGCACTGCCCCGGATGCGGAGCGAACATTGTGGTTTATGACCTGCAGGAAAGGCTTATGCAGGACGCCGACAAAGCCGAGGTGCAGTATTACCATTTTCAGAAAAGGATTGACCGGGTCAAAGCGTCTTTCGTCGGCACAAAGCTTGCGGTTGCGAGAATCATAACATCGGTTCTGCCTGTCGGCCCGCTGTTTTTGCCGCTGATTAAAGCGGTTTTTTCGCCGCCCGTCGATTTTCCCGACGGCAATGTCAACCTTATAACAATAGTCAACCATTTCGGCGCAATAAACCTCAACACAGTAAAAGCCCTGCCCGGCGGAGAGGCAAGGGCGGACTCCCTTTTGCTTGTCGCCGGCACAGTTCTTTTCGCGCTCTCGGCAGTGCTTACCCTTGTTCACCTTATTCTGCTTACGCTTGCCTGTTCGCCCAAAGGCAAAGCACGCAACATTATTCAGGATGTTCTTATTCTTGCTTCCTGCATTGCCTCTGCGGTTTGCATCGCCGTTATGGGCGATTCAGGCGCGGTTAAGGCGTCGCTCGGCATCGGCGCTTATCTCTACATTCTTTTACAGATTGTCAATGCCGCTGTCGATATTGCCGTGCTGATAAAAGGCATTCCCGTAACGCACAAGCAGTGCTATGTCGGCGGTATTCCCATTGAAGAGTATTTTGAACTTGAAAAAACGCTCACGCCCGAAGAGATAAGAGCGGAGCAATACAGACGCCTGACCGCCATACAGCAGGAGAAAGAGCGGCAGATAGCCGAAGATGAAGCAAGAAAGCACCACGAGACTCTGAGCGGACAGGCAGAAGAAAAGGAGGCGGAAAACGATGGCTGATGAAAAACTCAGGCAGTCTGATGAAATAGAACTCAACCAGGCGTATATGAACCGCTTCTTCTGCACGACAAAGGAGAGAATCGCTTATATCGGTTCAAAGGCCTTCGGCACCCTGACTCTCGGCAAATTTGAAGTAGGTTCCGACATCTGGCTTTACAAAATTCTCGGCATTGAGCCGAAAGGTTATGCCAAAGCCACAGCCGCCCTCGCCGTTTACGATATGGTCAACGACCCCGTTTCGGCGGCGATAATTGACAATATGCGCACCCGCTGGGGCAAGTTCAAACCCTTCCAGTATCTCTCGCTCATTCCGAGCATAATCGGCGGCCTTTACAGCTGTATTATTCCCGTAATCACGGCGGCTATGGGGCTCAGCGCCGGGCAGAAACTCATAGCATATATGATTCTGATGTATTTCAATGAAACCGTCGGCGCGTTTTTCGGCGGCGGCGGATACATCGACAATGTTTTCACACCGAACCCGAATGAGAGAACTTCCCTGCTTGTTTCTGCAAACTTTGTCGGCGACCTTGTAAGCAAACTGCCCGGGCAGATAATGGGCGTGCTTTATGACCTTATCGGCAACGGATATATGAAAACAAGCGTTACCAAAACATTTGTCACCTTTAAAACGGTTCTGTGGATTATAACCATTGTGCCGAACATTTTCTGGATTCTTGTCAGCCGCGAACGTGTGCCTCAGAGTGAAAAGCCTCCGCACCCCGTCAAAGGCGTGCTCTCTGTTTTTCGCAACAAGCCCCTGCTTATTTATACACTCACGGGGCTTATCGGCGGCATTGACATCGGCTCGGGCGAAGACCTTTACTACAACGATGTTCTTCATTTCAATATGTTGCCTACAGTCGCGGGAATACCGGGTATGCCGCTGTCATACGCTTCATACGCTCTGGCGCCTAAGTTCAGGCAGCGGTTCTCAACAAAAATGCTCTGGTATTTCTCGAACGGCTCCATTTTTGTCAGCGAGGCGCTGTTCTTCCTCACGGGCCTTGTCGGCGGCAAAGAAAACGGCTTTTACCTCAAAAAACTGCCTATGTCGCTCGCTTTCGGCACGGGCAATATGATTGAAATGATATTCTACGCCACAAAAGGCATAGTCGCGAAAGAGATTGAGTATGAAGTGCTCGACTACTGCGAATGGAAAAACGGCTTCCGCGTTGAGGCAACCATAAACCTGATGAGCGGCTATTTCACAAAGGCGAAAGACGCGATTTTAAGAATTGTCAACGCCAAACTCCTTCAGGACTGGGCGCAGTATGAAATCGGCGAAACGGCAATCCAGTCCGCTCAGACCAAATGGAAACTCTTCCTTCTTGCCTGCGGACCTCACCTGATTTTCGACGCCTTCGCGCTTATTCCCATGCTGTTCTACAACATTGACAAAGACACCCGCGAGCGTATGTATATCGACCTTGAACACGCCCGCGCAAAGAGAGCGGCTATGGAACTTATGAAAAACAGCGAAGCCGAAACGGAAATGCCGACCGAGGCGTAACAAACAGTTAAATAAAACAAAAGCCGGCAGCCGCGGGAGTTCCCGTCAGGCTGCCGTAGTGTTTGTGTAATCTTTTTGTTATTCTTCCGTTTGCGCTTCTCCGTCTTCGGCGGAGTCTTCTTTTTCTTCCGTTTTGCTCTCTATAATGTCGGTATAAGTGGCGTCGCGGTAGGGGAAATCCCGTTTGTCGGGCTGCTGGTTTTTGACGATTTTAACCGTGAAAAGCACAACAAGAATATTGAGAATCCCGTCAGCCACAAGGCAGATTCCGAGCAGCAGGCAGATTATTTTCGCGCTCTCCTGCGGCCAGAACATAAGCACAATGCCCGCCACGCACGAAAGGCACGCAAAAACAGTCATAACAGGCCAGGTTTCAAGCCCGAAATTTTTTGACTGAACGGCTATGCGGATTTTAAGCAGACCGTCTGTCAGCGCCGCAAGACCCATAACCACGCTGAAAAAAGATATAAGCCTTTCGGGCTGTGCCGCTATGCAGAAGCCGATTATGAGCATAATCGTGCCGAATTCCAGGTCAAACTGGAACGCGAGCCGGTATAAATCTTTTGAAAAATAGCCGACGATTTTGATTGCGCCGAACGCAAGCATAACACCGCCGCAAACAATACCGAGCACTTCAAGGCTTTCAAAGGGCCTTAAAATAAAAACAACTCCGATTGCAACAATCAGGGCTGATACAATGATATATCCGATTTTAGCGATTCTCATCGGCGCTACGGATCTTGGTTTCATCTGATCACCTTACCTGTTTTTTAAAGGGGGGGATGGGGGCTGCACCTTCGCAAATACAGCCCCCGTATAAGATAAACCGAATTCCACACTCGCTCTATCCCCCATTATAAGCACTATTCAGTTTTTTTAAACGGTCAATAATTCCGGTTTGACCGATTTTCAGACATTTTTGTGTTTTTGCCTAAATTTTTTTGTCCGCGTTTTCAATAATCCGCTGTGTTTCACCCTGCCTTAACTCACACAAACGGTTGAAATAAGCGAGAATATCGTATTTCATTCCGCTCTCAAGCCAGTTGAAAAGCATACCGAAAAACTCTTCTTTGAAGTGGCGCACAATTATTTTGCGGTCGCGGTCCGTAATTTTATGCCCGCCGTAAACACGGTCAAATACTGCCGAGACGGTTTTGTTGCACATACTCATAAGGTAGCGTTCCGAAACGGTGTGGTCAACAAAACTGTAAATGTGATAAACCGACGCCTTGTTCGCCGTTATAAAGCGAACAATGCAGACAAACGCGTCATCAAATGATGAAAAGGCTGAATGGTCCGATGTGAGCCTGTCAACCACATCTGAGATTATGCTGTCAACAAGGGCGGGCAGGTCGGCGTAGTGGTAGTAAAAGGAGTTGCGGTTTATGCCGCAGCGCTCGACAATATCCTTGACCTTGATTTTAGGGAGCGGTCGCTCTTTTATGAGCTGGGCGAACGCCTGCTTTATTGCCTGTTCGGTAAAATTAGGCATAACGGCAAACCTCCTTTCATTATATTACGGTCTGCACCGACTGTGAAATTTATTATATAACAAATTTTTTTCTTTTTCAACCGTGCCGGCGCTGTTTTGCGTTGACTTGACAAAACGGGTTTGATATACTGAAATAAATTGATGATAAATATACATTTATATAATGAAAGCGAGGTTCCGCAGATGAAAGAGTTTGAAAACAAGGTGGTATTCATTACCGGCGCCGCTCACGGCCAGGGCAGGGCAACGGCACTGGCGTTCGCAAAAGAGGGCGCGGCTGTAGCCGGTTTTGATGTCGCTGAAAAAATTGAGTATCCCGCATACGCCTTCGGCACAAATGAGGAACTTGAAAGCCTGAAAGCCGAAATTGAGGCTATGGGCGGCAGGTGCGAGGTTTTCGCAGGCGATGTTCGTGATGACGAAGCGATAACGAAGGCGGTCGAGGGCACAATAGCCGCGTTCGGCAAAATAGATATTCTTTTTAATAACGCGGGAATCTGCGCCCACCAGAGCGTTGACAAAATGACCGATGAAGAGTGGGATGCCATGATTGACATCAACCTCAAAGGTCCGTTTATGGTTACAAGAAGAGTATGCCCTTATATGATGAAGGCAAAAAGCGGAGTTATCATCAACAACTCCTCGGTTATGGGTCTGCGCGGCGGCAACCGCCTTTCGCACTACACCGCCTCAAAATGGGGGCTCACCGGGCTTACAAAGGCGTGGGCAATAGAACTTTCGCCCTACAACATAAGGGTTCTGAGCATTCACCCGACTGCTGTCAACACTCCGATGAACGACGGCCTTGCCGCCATTGAGGGCAAAACCCCCGAAGAGGAAGCGGGCGCGTCCGCGGGCAACCTTATTGACACGCCCTGGCTTGAGAGCGAAGATGTTGCCAACCTTGTTCTTTTCCTCGCAAGTGACAAAGCGCGTTTCGCAACGGGAGCGCAGTATGTGCTTGACGCCGGTCTGCTGACCGTATAAAAGGAGATTTATGAAAAACATTTCTTTTCGTGATGTTACAATCGGCGACGGCTTCTGGAAAGACCGTCAGAAAATAAATTCCGAAAAAACAATTTACAATGTGCGCGACAGGTTTGCCGAAACGGGCAGGTTTGACGCCTTCCGCTTTGAGTGGAAAGACGGTATGGAGAAAAAGCCCCATATCTTCTGGGATTCCGACATAGCTAAGTGGATTGAAAGCGTCGCGTATATAATTGAAAAATCGCCTGCGCCGGAACTTGAAAAGCAGGTTGACGAGGTTGTTGATTTAATGGAGAAAAATCAACAGCCCGACGGCTATTTCAACATTTATTTCACGGTCTGCGAGCCGGATAAACGCTTTTCAAACCGCGACTGGCACGAACTCTACTGCGCCGGGCATCTAACCGAGGCCGCTGTCGCTTACTATAACGCGACCGGCAAAGATAAAATGCTGAAAATTATGTGTAAATACCTTGACCTTATTGACAGAATTTTCAGGGTTGAAGACAGCGCCGCTTTTCACACCCCCGGCCACGAAGAGATTGAACTCGCGCTTGTAAAACTTTACAAGTGCACCGGCGAAGAAAAATGGCTGCGCCTCTCGAAATATTTTATCGACCGCAGAGGTATGCAGGAGGAGGTGCCGGAGGATTTCTGGTGCTCGTCCAAATACTATCAGAGCCACCTGCCCTGCCGCGAGCAGTTCACCGCCGAGGGCCACAGTGTGCGCGCGTGCTATCTCTACGCGGGTATGGCAGATATTGCTTTCGAATATGACGACGCTCAGCTTAAAAAGGCGTGCGACGCGCTTTTTGATGACATTTATTATAAAAAAATCTATCTTACGGGCGGCATCGGTCAGTCGGCAGTGGGCGAGGCGTTCACCGTGCCATACGACCTGCCCAACTCAAGGGCTTACACCGAAACCTGCGCCGCAATTGCGCTGGTTTATTTTGCCTCGCGTATGCAGAAAATGAAGGTTGACTCCCGTCTGGGCGATGTTATTGAAAAAGCGATATTCAACGGCATTCTTTCGGGCGTGTCGCTCGACGGCAGTTCGTTCTTCTACAAAAATCCCCTTGAGTTTCTTCATGCGGAAAGGGGCAGAAATGTCGGCGTTCCCAAACATCATGAGCCCTTCCCCGAAGCCGTCAGGCAGAGAGTTTTCGGCTGCTCCTGTTGCCCGCCCAATGTTACAAGGTTCATAGCCTCCATAGGTGATTACATCTGCGGCGAGGATGAAAACACGGTTTATGTTCATCAGTATATAAGCTCAGATGTGAAAACTTCACAGGGCACAATCAGGATTGAAACCGCCTACCCCTATGACGGAAATATAAAAATAACAACCGGCAACACCTTCAAAGGCGCGCTCGCGCTGAGGATTCCCGCCTTTTCAAAAGACTCGTTCACCGTTACCGTCAACGGGAACATACGGGAACTCACTACCGAAAACGGCTACGCTTATATTGACATTGACAAAGCGTCGAAAATCGAACTGACGCTTGACATCAACCCGAAAACAGTTTACGCAAATCCGCTTGTTAATGAAGACGCGGGCAAAGTCGCAATAACGGCGGGTCCGCTCGTTTACTGCGCGGAGAGCGTTGACAACGGCGAAAACCTGCGTGCGCTCAAAGCAGGCGCAACCGCGGGCTGCCGGGCGGAGAAAAACAGCGAACTCGGCACAACAGATATAATCATCAAAGGCAAAAGGCTGTCGCAGGCAGCGTTTAACGGCGGACTTTACTCTTACGATAGAAAATACGAGCCGTGCGAAATACGGCTCATCCCGTTCTATGCCTGCATAAACCGCGGCGAATGCGATATGACGGTCTGGCTTGTTTCGGAATAACAATAACGGAGGGAATATAATGCTTCACAACACACCTTTTTTGCAGCAGTTTATGGCGCGTTACAACTACCCCGCGGAGGCTGTCTCCCTTTTTACCGAGGTGCTCGACAAACTTGACGCAAACAAATCATACGCGAGAACCTTTGACGCTCTTTATGATAAATTCGAATATCACAAAACAAGGCTTGACGGCAAACTGCTTGCAAAACTCGACATTCTGGCGGCGCGTATGGGTTACAGCCGCTACACCCTGCATTTCGTGTTCGCCCTGAGCCTTACCTATGAACTTTGGGAACAATACGGGCTTATGGGAATTGACGAACAGATTTATTGGGATACAATGGACGACCTGCGCTGCAAAATGCTTGAGTGCATTGAGTGCAAGGGCGTGCCCGGCTCGTTTGTCGCTGACTGGTTTGACGGATTTTTCCGCCTTGACAGGGTCGCCTACGGCAGATTTCAGTATCAGCTGTGCCATTTCAGCGAAAAAAACAAACCCTTTACTATGAGCTGCGGCCATACAATCAACCCGGGCGACCTGCTTATCGGTTTTCACATTCCATCTTCGGGCGTTCCCATCACCGATGAGGTGCGCCTTGCCTCTTATAAATGCGCGTGGGATCACTTGCACTCGCTCTTTCCCGACGGCAGGGTGATTTTTATCTGCGGCTCGTGGCTCCTCAACCCGAATCATCCGAAATTCCTGCCCGAAAACTCGAACATACTGAAATTTATAAATGATTTTGAAATAATCAATTCCTGGGAGGGCGATGAATTTCACGACGCCTGGCGCGTTTTCGGCAAACACGCAGACAAACCCGTTGACAAATGGCCTGCCGACACAAAACTGAGAAAGGCTTATGTTGACTGGATAAAAGGCGGCGGCAAGCTCGGCGGGGGAGCAGAAGGCGTGATTATGTTTGACGGCGAAAAGATAGTGAGATAAAGCAAAAACAGACCTGTTTTTCACAGGTCCGTTTTTAAATTATTCCGCAAGTGAGGCGTTATAAGCCTCTCTGACCGCTCTCGCGAGCTGGTCGCCGCAGGATGTCGGTCTGTTGCCGCAGGTGATTCCTCCGAGGGCTTCTTCAACCTCGCTTACCGTTTTGCCGTCAACAAGTTTTGAAATCGCTTTCAGGTTGCCGTTGCATCCGCCGAAAAATTCAATGTTTCTGACTTTGTCGCCGTCAATGTCGAGGCTGATAACCTGCGAGCATACACCCGATGTCATAAAATCGTAATGGAACATCTCAGAGCACCTCTTTTATTTTTGCTTTCACTGCCGCTAAGTCGGCTGTGGGTTCAAATCTGGCTGCTATTTCGCCGTTTCTGTCAATAACGAATTTTGTAAAATTCCACTTAACTTTGCCGTTGTTTTTGTAGTCTTTGTCTCTTGCTTTTGCCATAAGTTTCATCATTGTTGCCATTTTGCCCTCAAAGCCCTGAAAAACAGTGTTTTCGGTGAGCCATTTAAAAACGGGCGCAGCGTTTTCGCCGTTGACATCGACTTTTGAAAATCTCGGGAAGGTTGTGCTGAATTTTGAAGTGCAGAAATCCTGAATTTCCGCGTCTGAGCCGGGAGCCTGATTCATAAACTGGTTGCAGGGGAAGTCGAGAATTTCAAAACCCTCTTCTTTAAGTTCATCATACATATTCTGCAGTTCCTCATACTGCGGAGTAAAGCCGCAGCCTGTCGCGGTGTTGACTATGAGAAGAACTTTGCCTTTGTAGGTGTCAAGCGGCACATCGTTGCCGAGATTGTCTTTTGCCGTAAAATTGTAAACTGTCATTTTTAAAATCTCCTTTTTTCACGCCTCACAGGGCATATTGATTTAGTGCAATTTAATTGTAAACAATCAAATTGATTTTGTCAACCCCTTTTTCAAAACTTTTTTGCTTTTCCGGAAAATTTGAACAAAACATGCCCCAAATGTTTCGCAACAACCCCTATCCAAACAGCAGGGCGGGATGTAATCATCCCGCCCTGCTGAATTATTATCTGATTTCTTATTGCCTAACTCCTGACATCTGAAACCCGATGCCTGACGCCTGAGCCCTACTCGGTAAAGTCGGAGTCCATTGCGATTTGCAGGGTGTAGCCGGGGAACGCTTCCTGCACCTGACTGCAAACATCGGCATAAACCGCGTTTCTGTCTTTTGCGTCAAAACTTATCACTACATCAAAACGGATGGTTTTTTCGTTTTCATCAAGATAAAAACCGTGCATTTCCGGAATATAGGGGTTGTTTATGACCAGCTCTCTGACGCGCTCCCTCGCCTCTATTGCGGAGGGGTCTTTTGTGTTTACGCTGTAAATACCCACGCCCGTAAGAATAACATCGTGTTTTTCATAAACCTCGACAGTCACCTTGCGGATAAGTTTGTCAAGGTCGTCGGCGCTCAGCGTGTCGGGAATTTCGATGTGAACGCTGCCGGTATAGGTTTCGGGGCCGTAGTTGTGAAGCACAAGGTCGTAGGCGCCGCTGATTTCGGGGAAGGAGAGAACGGTGCTTTTTATGCTTCTCGCAAGGTCGGCGTCCGCGCGCTCGCCGAGTATTTTGGAGAGGGTTTCGCGAAGCATATCTATGCCCGATTTAACAATTATTACGCCGATTACAGCGCCGAGCCACGCCTCAAGCGAAATGTGAAAAATAAGAAAAACAGCTGCCGCCGCGAGAGTTGAAGCGGAAATCACCGAGTCGAGCAGGGCGTCTTTACCCGAATTGACAAGCGAGTCGGAATTGACTTTTTCGCCCGTGCGCTTGACGAACAGACCGAGCAGTATTTTGGTAATAATCGCCGCGGTGACAATAATGAGCGAGGCTGTTGAGTATTCGGGGGTTACGGGGTGAATAATCTTTTTGACCGATTCGACAAAAGCCGTAATGCCCGCGTAAAGCACAAGAACGGAGATGACCATAGCGCTTAAATACTCCGCTCTGCCGTGCCCGAAGGGATGCTTTTTATCTGCCGGCTTGCCCGCGTATTTTGTGCCGATAATTGTGATTACCGAACTTGCGGCGTCGGAGATGTTGTTGACGGCATCGGTGGTAATCGCTATGGAGCGGGTCGCAAGACCCACGGCGGCTTTGAACGCCGCGAGCAGCACATTTACCGTTATGCCGGTTATACCCGTGCGGATGATTATCCTGTCGCGGGGGGCTGTGTTAATTGTCTTTTCGGTTGACATGATTTAAACCTCTTTTTGTTTTATTTTAAATTGTAATTATTAACGGGAATTTGGATGTCGGATGTAAACACCTCATCCGGCGGTTTCGCCGGCTCTTTTTTTCATAATCTCTCTGCCGCATTTTCCCGTTAAATGTTCCACTGTTATTTCAACGCAGAGCATCGTGTTCGCGGCGATAACCTCATCTGTTTCTTTCCGGCATTCTTCGGGAAAATCGCGCGAGAACTTTTCGCCTACCATACCGGCGATTTTTCGCAGGTTTTCTTCATCATCGATTATTTTTGCCCTGCCGAAAGCGATTACGCTGATGTAAGCCGTTGTTCTTTCGCGTGGCATAACTTCATCCTGCGCGACAACACAGAACGACACCTTTTCGCTGTTTTTCAGGGCGTCGATTTTATGCCCCTGCCTTGCGCAGTGAAAATAAATTTTCCCTTCTTCGTAAACATGGCTGACGGGCACGGCGTAGGGGTAGCCGTCATCGCCTGTCACGGCGAGCACGCCGTGGGTCGCGTTTTTCAATATAAGTTCGCTTTCTTCGGCAGAAAGCTGCTGGGCGAAACGCCGCATTTTACGGAACATAGCCTGCCTCCGTTTGTATTTATGATACTATGCCCTTGTCGGGCAGTTTTTTTTTGACAAAAAAATAGAAAAGCAAAAGAACAAAGAATGTAACGCCCCACGAGAGCGGATATGACCAGTAGAGGAAGATGAGCGTTCTGTTAAGGGGAAGAACAAAGAACACCCAGATTATTCTCAGCCCGCAGGCGAGCAGCAGTGAAATGAGCATGGGTTCGACGCTTCTGCCCATACCTCTTAACTGACAGCCGCCCACATCCATAAGCGAGCAGAACACAAAAAACGGCATAATGAATCTCATTCTCTGCACGGCGATTTCAGCCACCGCAGGGTCTTTTGTGAAAATGCCCGTAATCGGTTCAGACAGAATAAAGCCGGCGGTTTCAATGGTTATTGCCGTTATTGCGGCGCAAAGCAGGCAGATGCGGTAAACCCTGCCGACATTTTCATATTTTTTTGCGCCGATATTCTGCGAGGTGAAGGTCATTGTTGTTTGCGCGACGGCGTTTGTGCAGGTGTAAATGTAGCCGTCGAAATTTGAGCCCGCGGCAATACCCGCCATGGCGGCGGAGCCGAAGGAGTTGACGTTGCTTTGAATAATTATATTTGAAACGGAGAACAGAATGTTCTGAAGCCCCGCGGGGATTCCTATTCTCATAATCGCGAGCAGTTCTTTTTTGTTAAAGCCGAGTTCACGCAGTTTCAGGCGGCAGTCGCCCTCAACACGGCAGAGGTAGATTACAGCCGCTATTGCCGCGAGAGTCTGTGAAATAACGGTTGGTATGGCTACGCCCGCCACGCCCATTTTAAGCACAATTACAAAAAACAGGTTCAGAAAAACATTGACAAGCCCCGTTGTTGAAAGAATGATGAAGGGGCTTTTTGTGTCGCCGGTCGCCCTTATTACCGACGCGCTGAAATTGTAAATCAGCAGGGCGGGAGCGCCTAAAAAACAGAGCCTTAAATAAAGAGTCGCGAGGTCTATAACATCGGAGGGCACTTTCATAAGTTTAAGCATCTGCGTGCTGCCGAAAAAGCCGAGAACGCACAGAACAAAGCCCGACACAACCGAGAGAAGCAGTGCTGTGTGAACGCTGTCGTGTGTTTTTTTGCCGTCGCGCTCGCCTATGTGTTTTGCGGTTATTACACCGCTGCCCATCGACATACCGATAAACAGGTTTACAAAAAGGTTTACAAGCGAGCCTGTCGAGCCCACAGCCGCGAGAGCCTCTTTGCCGACGAATCTGCCTACAACGGCAATATCCGCGGAGTGGTAAAGCAGTTGCAAAAGCCCCGTGAACATAAGCGGAACCGCAAAGACCATTATTTTTTTAAAGAACGGCCCCTGCGTCATATCAATCCGGTTTTTTCTTGTCATAAGCGTTTTACGCGGATTTTCACCGCACATGTTATTCTTCAAAAGGTAATGCCGCGAGGAGCGTCGCGCCGTTACCGTTTTCATCGGGGAAGGGAGTTAATGAGTCATCCCTTACCGCTTCTCTTTCTTCTTTGTTCCTGAAATCGGGAACTTTAAAGTTCTCACCGTGATTAAGGCAGCTCCTCCAGCCTAAAATCGCCGTTGCCGACATATTGACCGCGCGGTAAACATCGAAAAAAGGCTCTTTTCCGCAAATGAGATAATCTATTATATTCTGCACAACGCGGTAGTCTCCGCCGCCGTGGCCGGCGTTTTTCGCCTTTTTGTCATCTTTTGAGACGGGCTTGTAAAGGGCGGTGTTTTTCTTTCTGCCTTCCGGCTTTGTGTGTTCAAACCAGAACTGTCGCACCTTGCCGCCGGGTATGTATCCGCCGGATTCAACGCCCGAAATGTCACCGCAGACACGGTATCTGCCGTAATCGGACGCCATTGCCGTGCAGCCCGTGATTCTCGCGGTCATACCGTTTGACATTTCACACAGAAGGTGAGCCGAGCCGTCGTAATTACGGCGGAAATCCTTTATTTCATAGAGCAAATCCGAGTGCGCCGCTCTCGCGCAGACGTAACGCACCTCGGTTTTTGTTATATACATAACGGGACCGAGCGAATGGGTTAGGTAGTAGGTTCTCGGCATCCAGGCGCGCCAGTGGTATTTGCCGGGGGTTAAACGCTTTAAGCCCTCTGTGCTGTCGGAGTGGTTGTATTCGCCCTCCGCGTAGAGCAGTGAGCCGAGCGCCCCGGACTGCGTGATTTCTTCGAGTTTGAGCGTTGCGTTCTGAAACGGATAGTTTTCGCACAGCATATATCTGCGCCCTGTTTTTTCGACTGCCTCGACAAGTTCAACGCATTCCTTAAGCGTTGAAGCCGCCGTGCATTCGCTGAAAACATCGAGCCCCTCGTTCATCGCTTTTATTGCGAACGGGGCGTGCTGATGAAAATAGTTGGCGAGAAAAACGGCATTCATTCCGTTTTCTTTGCCATGGGTGAGAAATTCGTCGAAATCCTTGAATTTGGGTATGCTTTCAAGGCGTTTATCATCGCACATGGAATCAATATTTTTGTCGCAGATTGCGACAAGGTCAATTTCGGGTTCGTCAAGCATAAGCCCGATATATGAATTGCCTCTCCAGACGCCGAATACGCCCATTTTAATTGAAGCCATAATGCCTCCGTTATGCGTTTTCGTTTTCGCTTATGCTCTTGTTTTCAATGTGTCGTGCGGCGCGCATTTCTTCGAGTTCTTTATACATCTGCTCTTTTTTCTCGCCCTCAATATTGTAGATGGTTTTGAGAATAAGCGCCTTGAGAAGGTTTGCAAGCGCGTAGCCGAACAGAAGAAAAGCGAGCAGCCACAGGCAGGTTTTAAGGTAAGTGGGCTGAGCCTGCATTGTTTTGACGAGGTCGCCCTCGGCGGAGGACTGATAGCCGACCCATGCAATGAGGAAAGGTATTGCAAGTTCCTTGAGGTAGTTTATGCCCGTGTTTATCCAGCCGGGAACAATACCCTGAATCGCCTCCATACGGTCGCCCGTCTGCCATTCGAGGTAGTCGAAATATTCAACATCGAAATGCGACGCAGAGAGTTCCTGAATACCTATGCCCACACCGAACAGGAAGTAGAACGCATAGAAGAATATGCTGTTCCAGCCGGAAAAGAACATAAGGCCCATTTTCGCTTCCGCAAAACAGATAAAGAAAAGAACGCCTGCCGAAATCAATGAGTAGGGTCCGCAGAATTTAAGCAGTTTTGTCGGCTCGTGCTTTTGCGAAAGTTTGGCGGTAATCACATTGCCAACAACAGTTCCCACCGCGGTGGGAAGAGTGAGAAGCAGATTTTTTGAGGATCCGACGGTGATGGCGGCAAGAAAGGTGCTGAATTTGCCGAGCGCCGCAAAGTTGTTGACCCACGCCATATACTGATAGGCGCGGTAGTTTCTGTATCTGAAAAGTGAGAAAAGCGCCTTGGAAACCTTGACTTTTTCTTTTTTCGGCAGTTCAATACGCTCCTTGCAGAAAAGGCCGCACATAAGGTTGCCGAAAGCAGTGACTATTGCCGCGACAACCGCAAGAGTCATATACATCTTGTTTTTGTCGTCGCTGAAAAGACCGTAAACAAAGGTGCCGAGATATGCGGCGCCGTAGCCTACATAATAAGAAAGTCTCCAGACTGTGGCAACTGTTTTTTTCTCTTTTGGGTTCGGTGATATAACCTGAGCCACATTCTGACCTACATTGTTGAAGGCGTTGAAAACAGTCTGGCACAGCGCAATGCCGTAACGGAACATTATCATCTGCTCAACAGACCAGCCTTTGGGAACATAGAAGTAAAGAACGGTAAGGGCAAAAACCGGAACAAGGCAGATTATATACCACTGGCGGTATCTGCCCCAGCGGCTTTTCCATTTTTGCACAACCACACCGACCACTATGCCGATGAGAATGCCGGCAACGGTAGTCAGAGTTGTCTGCACGGCGAGAATTTTCGCTATTCTGTCGGAATCGACGCCGGCAGGTCCGAAATACAGTTCATGCAGGAACGCAGCGGCAAGCGTGCCGGTGAGCGTTGTGCCGAACATTCCGCCGATACGCGCGAACATAAGGCAGATGTATTCGAATCTTGTTACATTTTTCGCGCGGTCTGCAGGCAGCGCGTTTTCAGGCGCGTTCTGAACTGTGCTGTTTTCCATAATAATCCTCCGGTTATATAAATTTTAATTCATTGCCTTTGAGAACATTTCATTGATTGTCGCGCGGAGCCCGCGGTAATCCTCACCCTCAAGGGCGGGGTTTTCACGCAGCATTTTCTGCGCCGCCTGCCGTGTTTCGCGCAGGATGTCGGTGTCGGTCATCATATCGGCTATTTTAAGGTCGGGCAGACCGTGCTGGCGCGAACCGAAAAAGTCGCCGGGACCCCGCTGTTTCAGGTCTTCATCCGCTATTTTGAAGCCGTCTGTTGTGGAGCACATTACTCTCAGACGGCGCACGGCGTCTTCGTTTTGCGCGTCGGAAATCAGAACACAGGTTGATTTGTGCTCTCCCCTGCCTATTCTGCCGCGCAGCTGGTGAAGCTGAGAAAGGCCGAATCGCTCGGCGTTTTCTATTACCATAATCACGGCGTTCGGAACATCAATACCGACCTCAATAACCGTGGTTGAGACAAGAAGTTGAATTCTGCCCGCGGCAAATTCGTCCATTACGGCGCGCTTTTCATCCGCTTTCATTCTGCCGTGAAGAAGGCCTACCGAAAAGCCTCTGAAAAAGCCGTCGGAAAGGTTTTTGTAAAGTTCGTGCGCGGAGACAAGTTCCTGCTCCTCGCTCTCCTCAACAAGCGGGCAGACTATATAGCCCTGCCTGCCTTCAACAAGGTGTTTTTTGACATAGCCGTAGGCTCTTTCGCGTTTTTCGCTGCCGACGGCATAGGTTTCGATTTTCTGTCTGCCTTTGGGCAGTTCGTCGAGCACGCTTAAGTCAAGGTCGCTGTAAATGATGAGCGCGAGCGTTCTCGGAATAGGTGTAGCCGACATAACAAGTGTGTGCGGCTGTTCGCCTTTTTCGCCCAGGGCGGTGCGCTGGTTTACTCCGAAACGGTGCTGTTCATCCGTGATTACAAGGCCGAGTTTCGCAAAGGCGACATCTTTTTGTATAAGAGCGTGAGTGCCTATCGCGAGATTCGTTTCGCCCGAAAGCAGGCGGTTTTTAACTGCCTTTTTCTCCGCCGCGGAGGTTGAGCCCGTAAGCAGTTCGACTTTTATATCCGTATTTTCAAAGAATTTGAGAAATGTTTTGTAATGCTGCCGGGCAAGAACTTCGGTGGGTGCCATAATGGCGCTCTGCCAGCCGTTTTTTGCGGCGTTATAAACGAGGGCGGCGGCAACGGCCGTTTTGCCCGAGCCGACATCTCCCTGCAACAGGCGGTTCATCGGGGAGGTGAGTTTCATATTCTCAACACAGTCTGCTACCGCGCGTTTCTGCGCGTTTGTAAGTTCGAACGGCAGAGTATCAAAAAAATCTTTTGTGAAATCGCCCGGAATAACGCAGGATGTGGTTTTGCTGTTTTTGCTTTTCAGGCGCATAAGCCCTATCTGAAGCATCAGCAATTCTTCGAAAATCAGCCTTCTTTTCGCTTCAAGCAGCAGGTCTTCGCTCTCCGGCGCGTGCATATTGCGCAAAGCCGCTTCAAGCGGCATAAGGCAGTAGGCGTTGCGCAGGGCTTCGGGCAGGGCGTCGGGAAGTCCGGTACAGGCGAGAGCCGTAAGTATCAGTTTTTCGAGCGCTTTGGAATTGAGCCCTTCGGTCTGGCGGTAAACGGGGCGTATTCTTTCTCCGCTTTCCGCCTTTTCAAACGAGGGGGAGTTCATCTCTGTTGTGTATGAACGCACCGTAACCTTGCCCGCGAAAATATATTCTTCGCCCTCTTTGAGCATATCTTTGACATATCTGTTGTTGAAGAAGGTAAGGTTCATCAGCATAAATCCGTCGGTTACTTTGGTTTTGTAGAGAGTCATACCCTTGCGGATTTTATGCTCGGTGACGGGCATACAGACAGTTGCCCTTATAACATTGACCTCGCCTTCGACAGCGTCCGCGATGCTGACGGTTTTGCTTCTGTCATCGTATGTGCGCGGAAAAAAGTAAATAAGATCCCCGACGGTGAAAATTCCGAGCCGCGCGAGCATTGCCGCTCTTCTTTCACCGACGCCCTTCAGATATTTGACCTGCGTTGAGGTTTTAAGGGTTTTCTGCTGCGGGGAGTCTGTCAAAATTATTCATCCTTTGCAATAACCCATCGGTCAACGTTGCAGAAAACGTCGCTTATGCAGCACACCGATGAGCCGAAATCAACCGAATTGGTGTAAAGAGCGAGCCCGGAGCGGTAGCACAGCGGAATGAACGGGAGTTCCGCCGAGAAAACATTTATGAAGTCCATAAGCTCGCATTCGCCCGAAAGCAGTTGCACATAACGGGCGAATGACTGCTCCTGCATGGCGGATGTCACGCCGTAGGAGCATCTGCCGCCCCTGAAAAGCGGGTAGAGATTCATATTGTCGGTGAGTTTTATTTCGCCGATATACATATCAAAATCGCCGTTGCGCACGGCTGTGTAGTAATCTTCCGACGGCAGGGCGTAAATCATTACGGATATTCCCGCCTGCGAGAGCATTTGTTTTATCAGCCCGGCTGCGTCGAGTTTGAAGCCGTTTTCGGCGTTGACTATGAGAGAGAAAGGCAGCCTGCCGGGGTTGTTGCCGCTCTCTTCAAGCAGCGACTCAATGTCGGAGTTCTCAATCGTGGGCGAACCGTCGGTGCCGGCTATCACATACCAGTCGGGGTTAAACGGCGACACAGCCGCCTTTGCGTGACCCTGAAAAGCGCTTGTGACAAGTTCGCTTCTGTCAAGCGCGGCGCTTACCGCCCTTCTGATAAGCGGGTCGGCGAGGTATTCGTTTGAGCCGTTGACGCCGAGATAAACGAGGTTATTCATCAGCACATTCTGTGTTTTCGCGTTTACTCTTGTGTAACTGCCGTCCGAGAGGTCGTCAAATGAGAAGCAGGTGCTGCCGATTTCAAGCGACGAGTTTGTGACGGAGGAATCTTTTATTTCGGTTAGTTCAAAGCAGGCAATGGAGGGTGAAAAACCGCTTCTGTTCGGGTTTATCTCAAGCAGCAGCCTGCCCGCGTTTTCGGTAAAGATATATCTGCCCGTGCCGGTGGGGCGCGCTTCGTCGGAGCCTTCTTTGATTATGGGGAAGGTGAGACAGTTCTGCGCATAAATGTCGGGCTCGTCAAGGGTGAAAATCATATTTGACGAATTCGGGGTTGAAACTGAGGTGAAGTGTTTAAGCCTCTCGCCGTATGTGGCTGAATCTTTGGCAAGTTCATAGGAGTAAATGATATCCTGCGGGGTGACGGGCGTGCCGTCGCTGAATTTCGCGTTTGTGTCAAGCATAACGTTTACCGTGTCTGTTCCTCCCGCGCAGCCCTTTGCCACCGCGCCGTTTAAATTGTAGGCGGAATCAAGCGAGAAAAGCCCGTCATAGACGAGCGACAGCAGGCGTATATTGACAGAACTGACCGCTTTGTAGGGGTTGAGCGAGTCGTTTTTTTCGTAAACAAGCCTTGCGTCGGCGACTATTGAGCCGTCTTCGTTGGTCGAGGGTTCAACAGCCGCTGTTGACTCGACAACGGGCGTGGGTTTGTCTGTGTTTTTGCCGGCGCAGCCGCCGAAAACAAGCGCGGGCAGCACCGCCGCAAGCAATATGCAGATAAATCTTTTCATAATTTCACCGTCGGATTGTAATTACATTAAGACAAGCGGGTTTCCGGAAAAAGCGGAAAAATCCGTTATTTTGTTATTATACTCTAAATAAATCAATATTGCAAATATAATATATTAAACATTATGCCGTGGCGTGAGGTTGAAAAAGCGATGGTGCGGTGGTAAGATTATTAAAACCGCAAAACTGCGGATAATATGCCGTAAAAGAGGAAAGCAGGGGGAATCGGGAAATGAAAGCCATAATAAATGACAGAATACTCGGCTGCCTGACGGGCGGCGCCGCAGGCGACGCTCTCGGATACGCGGTTGAATTCAGCGGATATGACAGCATCATAAGTGAATACGGCAAAGACGGAATAACGGCGTATTCTCTTTCCGCGGCGTCAGGCAAGGCGCTTATTTCGGACGACACGCAAATGACTCTTTTTACCGCCGAGGGTCTTTTGAAACAGGAGGGCAAAAAGAAGAACAATATTTACAAATCATACCTTAACTGGTTTAAAACGCAGAACTGCTCTTTTGAGGAATATGAAGGCGACGGAAAATCACACCTGATGACGCAAAAGGAACTTTTTGCGCGGCGCGCTCCCGGGCTCACCTGCCTCAGCGCGCTTGCCTCGAACAATGCGGGCGGAGTTTATAACCCGATAAACAACAGCAAAGGCTGCGGCGGCGTTATGCGTGTGGCTCCCATAGCGTTTCTGCAATGCGACGCACAGGAGGGCGACCTGCTGGCGGCTGAAGCGTCGGCGATAACGCACGGGCACAACCTCGGTTTTCTGCCTTCGGCGCTGCTGGTGCATATCATCCGCAAAGCAATTTACGAAAACAGCGGCGACAGAAGTTTAAAAGAGATAATCACAGAGAGTGTTGAGCAAATCGGAACGCAGTTCGCCGCCTTTGAATATTTCGATGATATGATTTCTCTCGTGCAAAAGTCGGTTTCGCTTTCTGAAAACGGAAAAAGCGACATTGAAAACATCAGGGCTCTCGGTGAGGGCTGGGTGGCAGAAGAGACGCTTGCCATCGCTGTTTACTGCTCGCTCAGGCACAGCGGAGATTTTGCGGCAACAATAAAAGCCGCAGTCAACCACAGCGGAGACAGCGACAGCACGGGCGCGGTTGCGGGTAATATTGCCGGCGCGTATCTGGGCGATGCCGCCATAGGAGCGCACTGGAAAGACAGCCTGGAATGCTATGACATTATAAAGACAACGGCAGAGAAGTTTTATGTTTGAATATCGATTTCCGGATTTCAGATTTCGGACGACGGATGTCAGATGCGGTTGAGGGAAAATTGCAACAACCTTTAAATCGGGCGTGTTCTTGAAAGAACGGTTGTAGGGAACGCCGTCCGGCGTTCCGTTGAGTTTGGCGGTTTTCCCCCTTCCGTCACGGCTTACGCCGTGCCACCTGTCCCGCCTGCCGGCTCGGTCGGCGCTTCTGCCTGCGGCAGAGGTGTTCACCGAACACCCGCGCCCCAAAGGTGAAGGCTGTTTGACGGCACGCATATATGCGTGCCCTACATTTAATTTCCAACTCCTAAATCCTAAGCCCTGCCTCCCGACTCCTATCCCTTTGGCAAGATACAGTATTAATAAAAATGTATTGATTTATTCAAAACTGTATATTATAATAAACATCCGCACTAAATAGTTTTATGTTCAGCCAAAAGTTATTTGAAAGGTTGTTACAATGAAAAAATCCACCGTGAAAATATTAACAGTTGTTCTCGCCGCGCTTACCGTGTTCAGCGCCGTTTCGCCCTGTGTTTTTTCCGCTGACGGAGATGTTGACGAAGTAATCGCACAGCTTCAGGCAATTGACACTCTCGCGCAGATGCAAAGCAAAAAATCGCAGTTTACCGTCTCCGGCAACTACAACGCGGATGACCCCGATTCCGTGCGGGAGCACCTTGACGCCGTAAACGGATACCGCAACTATGTGATTGAAATGCTCGCTCAAAGGGCGGCGGCAAAGCAGGCTTACGAACTGCTTTCAGACAGCGGGAAAGAACAGATTCCCGCTGAACTTACCGAAAAACTCAGCGACACGCTCGACACGGTGTTCAGATACAACAGTTACCCTGTAACACAGAGGTTTGACGAATACTGCTATGAAGTCATTTTCCCCCGTAATCTGGTTTATGAACTCAGTTCGCATTTTTCGCCCGGAATTGATATGCCCGCGACAATCATTCTCACAAACACAGCCGAACTCGGCGGCAGTTCATGGACCCCCGACGGTCCCTACTCATACGGCACAAACAATTATGATTTAACTTATTGCTGCGACCTTGAAGTTATGCCCGTAAACGGCACGCACTACAAAATCGGCAACCTTGAAGACAGCGGCCATTACGGCGTCACATCCGCAAGGCATATCAGAGCCATTGTCGAAAACTCCTACCCGTTTGTGACAATAGACGAAATGAAAGAAAACTTAAAAGCCGGCGGTCTTGACAGCGGTTTTGTTGACAGCCTTACAAGAAGCGACATAATCGCGGGCGTGCAGATGGCAATCTGGGCGTATTCCAATATGAGCAACGAAAGAATCGAACAATCCGTTTTTTACGGCGGCTCGCTTGACATAACCAAGCAGGGCGTTATGACGCTGGTTCACAACTACGGCAACGAAATATGGGACTGGGCTCCCGTGGTAAGAAACAGAAAAACCTACAATGATGAATCGGCATACAAAGTCAACAACCTTGTTTATTATCTCTATAACCTTGAGGGTGTTGAGCCCACCGAAGAGCAGATAGTTGTTTCGGATGTTGAAATGGTCCGCGCAAAACTGCGGTCCGGCTCCGCCGACACTTTTGATATAGGTATGTATGTCAACATAAACGGCAAACTCGAAAGCGATGACGATATTACAATAACCGTAAAAAGCGGTCACGACAACGGCAGCGGCAATTTTATTGAAACAGACAGAATCTCTATTCACGCCGATACAAAAACAAAATATCCCTTTACGGTAACCGCAAAAGCGGGCGACACCGTTTCGGTTGAAACATCGGGAATACAGAACCTCGCCAAGGGCGTTTATCTTTTTGAGCCCGAGGGCGGCAAGGATGTGTCTCAGTCCCTTGTCGGCGTTACCGAAGGTCCCGCGAGAATCAGAGCGACAGACTCCTTCGTTTTTAACGGAGACATTGAAAAAGGTATAAGAATTTTCAAAACATCCGCCGAAACAGGCAATCCCGTAAAAGGTATTGAATTTGAAATCTACCGGGCGGACGGCGCTCAGGGCGACACACCCACGCAGGCAGACATCGACCTTTACGCAACCGATTCCTCAAAGGTCGGCAGCGCGGTAACCGACTCCACCGGTTACGCCTGCCTTGAACTTGAAGACGGCAGATATCTCGTTGTTGAAGCGGCGAACCCGGATTTAATTGAGGCGCCGGTTGAACCTTTCTTCATCAGCATCCCGTCACCGGTTCCCGCTTCCGCAGGTGAATACACTTCAATTGCTTCCGTTTACCCCAAAAACACACTTAAAAACATACCGGATGAGCCGAAAGACCTTATTATTCCCGACAATGTCAGCGGCACATTCTCAATAGTAAAATACAAAGCGGGCAATGAGGAAGAACACCTTGAGGGCGCCGAATTCAAAGTTTACCGCCCTGCCCATTACGATGATACAGAGTATGTCACCCTGCAAGACGGCAGCGGAGAAAGTTATGCTGCCGTGCCTGTCACGGTTGAGGGCGAAGAGCTTGTTCTGCGTTCGGATGAAAACGGTAACGCAACATCACCGGACCTGCCCTGCGGAACCTACTATCTGGAAGAAATCAAAGCGCCTTCCGGCTATCACAAATCAAGCGATATATTCATTGTCAATGTTGTTTCGGAACTGCTTGACGCGCCTTCCGAATCTTTACACATTGCCAACATTAAATCTTCTGCTCTGCCTGAAACGGGTGGAATCGGCACATACCTGTTTGTCGGCGTCGGCGCAGTTGTTATGATTGCCGCGCTTGTTTTCGCTTTACGCAAAAAAGAAAACAACCCCGGCGAGGCAGACAAAACCGGCAGCGAAAACAATAAAACAGAACAATAAGCATTTGCGGCCCATATTCTGAAATATGGGCTTTTTTGTTTCCGGTCAGCCTCCCCTGAACATAAAAAACCGGGAAGCCGACGCTTATTTGCGCACAGGCTTCCCGGCAGAATTCATATTGACTCTGTGGGTCTTCGGGAATATAATTAAAAAAACCGTTTTTGTCTGCGCAACGCAGGTAGCCTTCCCGCTCTGTATATGATATGCTTGCGTTGTAAGGAGGCGAAAGCTGTGAATAATTATGTAACCGGAGCCGTCATAAAAAGGCTCAGAGAAGAAAAAGGAATGACTCAGGCTCAGCTTGCGGAGAAAATTTTTGTGAGCAGCAAAACCGTCAGCAAATGGGAAACCGGTCAGGGTTTTCCCGACATCAGTCTGCTTGAATCACTCGCGAAAGCTATTGACATCTCCGTTATTGAACTGCTAAACGGCGAAGACATCCGCAACAAAAACAAAACTTCAAACATCGCAAAAGGCAAATTTT
>JAFRQM010000048.1 GCA_017428625.1 Clostridia bacterium | reverse complement strand
ACTTTCACGAAGGATATTTCCGTGAATACATGAAGCGGGTAACGGATAACGTCAGTAAAGAGGAAATCAAATCTTTCAAGAAGCAACTCACGCAAGCAGAAAGACGCATTAGAGAAATAGATGAGCTTTATGTCAAAACCTATGAGGACAATGCTTCCGGAAAACTTACCGATGAACGGTTTCAAATGCTGTCCGAACGCTATGATTCCGAGCAGTCAGAATTGAAAGCAAAAGCAATACAGTTGAAAAGACAAATCGAAACACAGGAACAGAATACAGAGAATCTCGACAAGTTCATTTCACTTGTCAAATCTCACATTGAAGATGACGGTCTTAACGGCTACAATCTTCATGAACTGATTCAGGGCATTTACATTGAAAACTGCGATGTGGATTTACAGAATAATGGTATATCGGATACACACGATGACAGTATCATCCCAATAGCCGATGATGAAGAAAGCGGAGAATACATCATTTACGGCAAAAGACCGAAATCATCATCTGCCAAGAAACATCGAATCCGTAAAATCCACATCAAGTATGACTTTATCGGGTTCATTCCTGTTAAAAGCCTGATGCAGTATGCCGAAGAATCAGAAAAACGTCCGGACAAAGAAATATCGGCGTGACCGAAATCACGCCGAATCGCTTGAAACTATTGAGTTTTCAATATTTCGAGAACATCCGAAAAAATACTGGGTTACGCGTATCCAGCAGAAGCCACGCATGAAAAACGCATAGCTTCAATTGCTGCGACACAATTTTCGTCATCGGTTTCCCAAGAATGCGAAACGAAGCCTGCATTTTTACCTAAATAAAAATGCACACTTAAAAAACCGATGAATATATAATTGTGTCGCAAATGTAAGTATATCACAGACCGTAAGCATATTTCAAGTATTATAGTTCATGTTGGAGTTAAGAGTGAAAATTTTTTTACTGCAGAATAATTCAACAAAAGCATAGTTTTCTATATATTGGCGTTGATTCTGTCTGGAGAAAAGGGCGGATGAGTATAGTGAAGTGGTTTGTGTTTGCCCACCTTCGTTACATCGTAAAAATGCATTTTGAGTCACACTTTTTTGAATATGGATAGGATTTGTTTAATTGCTGTATTTTTTTGCTGAATGCGCATCTGATGAACTTTTGATGAAAAAAGAGACTGCCGGTGCGACAGTCTCTTTTACTATAAATCTTTAAAATAACTCCAGTTCCATATTCTCCGATGACTTCATAAATTGCGGATATTTCGGATTGCTGTCAACTGTAACTCTGCCTTCATTACTTAAAATCCAGAAAACGAACTCCGAATAATCAGTGCCGTAGTGGCAGGCAACATGGGGTGAACCGCTGATTGCCCACGTCGTTTCGGGGTAGAGAGCATTTGAAAGGTCGCAGATTCCGTCCGGTGAAATGCGGTTACCTTCATAGCCGTCGCCTAGGGTCTGACCTATGCGGGCAACCTTCGCAAAACCGAGCATCGGTCCGCTTTCAAGAGTGCCGTCGCCGTTTTCGCCGCCCCTCAGATATATGGGAATATTTGCCGTGCCGTAACTGGCAACAACCTCAAAGAAAAAGTCGTCATCCTCTTGCAGAAATTCGCTTCTCGCCGCAGCCATTTTCTGATATTCTTCGCTGAGTGCTATAAGTTCGGCGTATTCATCCTCTTTGCCGCCGAACATAAACTCAATGTCCTCTTTATAACCGTCCGGCAGGCAGAGTGCCCACAGTGAGGGCATTGTGCCGAAAACAGGGGAGAGAAAATCGTCATAAACCTTGTCTTTGAGTTTCTCAATAAGTTTGTTACCGAGGTTGGCTATTCTTTCAAACGAGCCGATTTTGTTCATACCTTTATAGAGCAAACCGAGAACAGCATTGCTTCCGCCGAGCTTCTGATAAACAAAATTGTAAAGCGCATCCGGCTCAATAACCGCCTTGCCGGCGAACAGGTCGGTTGTAACATAAGTTCCGCAGAATGTGGATGAAAGGAATATAACTCTGTTTACATCCTCGTGACCGTATTTGTAAAGGTAGCTCTCGGTCATTATTCCGCCCATACTCGCGCAGACAATATTCACTTTGTCTTTACCCGAATCCCTGAGTGCGCGCTTCACCATTTCGTTGATTTTATCCGCGTGCATAAACGGGTCAAGACGCCAGTCATACATATAGTAATAAACATTCTCGCTGCCGTATTTTTCACAGGCGGCTTTGAGAATGCCCCATTCGTTGTCATCGGTAAGTCCATTGACAAAATCGGGGTAATTGCTCAGTGCGAGCGGATATTCACGAACAGAAACATCATACTTTGAAGTGCCGTCCTTGTTGCAAGCAAGCAGCCCCAGAAGCTTGTCAACATAAACAAGAACATCTTCGGTGAAATAATCAATATCCCAATGCACAATACCGTCGGCAATCGCTTTGAGCAATGTGAAAATCAGTTCGCCCGCGTTTATTCCGGGAAAAGCGAGCCTTTCTTCTTCGGTGCCGAGTTTGTAAGTCAGAAGGCTTATCTCCATTCCTCTTACAAGTATGAACGGATATCCGTCATATTCCTCTTTTGCGGCAGCGGCAGGCTGTATGCTTGCAGAAGCGGATGTCGGCAGCGCAACTGCGCCTGTAAGGAGCATGAGCGCAAGAATGAGACTGATTATTCTTTTCATCTGAAACTCTCCTTGATATTTAATAATAAAATTATAACATATTATTTTTATTTTTCAACAAAAAAGCCCGCATAAGGGCGGGCTGAAGTGTTATTTATTAATGAAATCCTCAATAAGATTTTTTGCATCTGTGTTATCCGCGCTGATGCAGAAAATGACGCAATTGCCCTGTGTTATAAGAACAGCGCTTTCAATCTTAGGAACCTCCTGAGGGCCGTAAGAAGCGTAACTTTCTTTTAAATAATCAATCTTTTCCTGCACGGCTTTACGGATAAGATCGACATCATCGCCTTTGAAGGCTGCAAATATTTCAGCAACGGCGGAAGAAGTGGCATATTCAACCGCTTCGGCTCCGCTATCTTCAAGGCCGAAACTCATCAGAGCTGTCTGAGAACTGACGGGCTCGAGTTTTTCGGAAAAAGCACCGTTCTCAGCAACATATTCGCCGAGCGAGTTTATGTCAATTTCGGTGTTCTGCCTGTTGTCTGCGCAAGAGCAGAAGGTCAGCAGCAATATACCGATAACAAGAATAGCAACGGTTCTTTTCATTGCCGGTCCTCCATAACATCCGCGATATAGTCGAGCCAGATAAGACAGTATTTTCTTCCGAAATGAATTCCGTCTGAAGCGGCTCCTTCGGGCATAAAACCGTCATCCGCCGTGAATTCATCGGGCGCGGAAAGATAAACAGAACCGGTCTTTTCGGCAACATCTTTAATAACAACATTGATTTTGTCAATGTTTTCCATGGTGTAACCGTCTTTGATATTCACTTCATCTTCATTCGCTTTTTTGGAAATCGGCAGAACGCTCTGAATATAAATTTTCGCATCCGGTTGCTTTTCGGAAAGGCGGTTTACCAGTTCGATATACTCATTTTCAAACACATTTAGATATGGCCACGCGCACTCATTGTCACCGAATACCAGAATGATTCTGTCGTATGAGCCATAACATGTTTTATCATATATTGAAGCGCCGCCGTTCGGCGATTTGTCATAGATGGTGCGGATGTTTATACCGACTTTCGCAAAATTTTTTGCATTCGGAGCAAGCCCGTATTCTGCAAGAGTTTCCACCCTCGAGCTTCCGAGAAAAAGCGCATTGTCAAAGCAGGGGTAAGCGCCGTCATCAGGTCTGACAAAAACGCTTGTGCCTTCTTTGGAAGTAAATTCGTTAAGGGTGGTTTGTTCCGTCTGTGTTATCTGAATAACAGTTGAACTTTCTCCCGAAACCGGGAGGTTTGTCTTTATGCTGCAACCTGCGACGGGTACAAGTGCGCAAACGGCTAATGCGCCGATAAAATAATTCATTTTCATTTTTTACACCCATTTTATTCAATTGTAAAAATTCCACTCAGTAATTTTTAATTCTATTATTTGCAACATCAAATGTCAACAGTTAAGAGGCTACATTATAGTTACAAATTATTACATTTTTTGTTAAAAATGATGAAGAAAATTACAATGTGTTATTGAATATATTATTTTATTATGATAAAATAACCATATATTTTTGAAAGGATGTTGACAATGAACTTCAAAAGACTGTTATGCCTGGCTCTGGCTGTCATTTTGCTGTGTGCAACTCTTCTTTCCGTTCACGCCGAAACAGCCGTTGAACACACACACGACTGGGAGTCTGAGATTAAAACAACCTGTAACGGCGAATGCGGAATAAGTCCGCTTATTGTTGTGCCCGGTATTATGCAGTCACAGGTTTATGTTCAGGATGAAAACGGCAGTGACCTTATGACCAGCGACGGCTTCCCGATAGTCGAAGGTATGGATATGCAGTTTATGTTTGACACCGAAGTTATGAAAGCCAAATTCAAGGCTGCAATCGGAGACATCCTCCTCTGCGTTCTCAGACACGACAGGCAGGCTCTTCTTGACATTGTCATAGGCATTCTTGATGAGAGTTTTTCAAGCCATTATTTCAACCCCGACGGCACAAGGGTAAATAATGTCGCCGTTGACGAATACTGGTATTCGCTTGAAGAGTGCGCCTCAAAACCCGAAAAATCATACAATTATGCCAAGGGCTACAGCAAAGATGAAAACGGCAACACTCTGCCGACAACCAAATACGAGCATGAACTCGATTTCATAAAACGTCAGGTTGATATTTCGTCTTTCTGCGACAAATACGGTTATGACCACGCATATTATTATTCATACAGTTCATTCGGTAACATTCTTGATTCTGCCAAAGGCCTCAGTGAATATATCGAGATGGTCAAAACTCAGACCGGTCATGACAAAGTCAGCATAGTGTTCATAAGTTTAGGCGGCACAATAGGCAATGTTTTTCTTTCAAAATACGCAAATCCCGACGACCTCGACAGAGTTGTTTTCGCAGCCGCCGCAATAGACGGCTCATATTTACTCTCCGACCTTATGGACGGTGCATCGACCCTTGACAACAATGAAGTTATTTATAATGACCTTATTCCCAACATAGTTTCACTTGCTGCTGAGGAATATATGTCGCTTGCCTATCTCGGCAATGTCGTCGCAAAGGGGATTCCTTCCGAATTGTTCAGCGATTTTCTGTCTGAAACTCTCTCGCGGGGAATTAACGAGGTGCTCGCTAAACTTATGCGAAACTGCCAGTCGATGTGGGCGCTCGTTCCGAGCGGAGTTTATCCCGAACTTTCGACAAAATATATTTCAGATTCTGAACATTCCGCTCTCAAAGAAATGACGGATGAGTATTACAGCATCCAGCTTTCGGCGGCAAAAACAATGCAGTCCCTTACGGAGCAAGGCGTAGATATATTTGTTATCTGCGGCTACAATCTTGAACTTCCCGCTCTTGTTGAACACTATAACCTCAGTTCAGACAACATCATTCAGGCTCAGTCAACCTCAGCGGGCGCAACTTTTGCCAATGTCGGCTCCGTCCTCGGCGACGGATACTCTCCCGCAATAGATAAAACATATATAAGCCCCGACGGAATTGTTGACGCCGGCACCTGCGCTCTTCCCGACAGAACCTGGTTTGTCAAAAACCAAAGCCACCTCAAACTCCAGTCAAGCATAACGGATATTATTGAAATGTGCGTTCAACTTGTTACCGATAAATCCATTACCGACGCAAGAGAAAACAATGGCGGTTATCCTCAGTTCAATGAATACCGCGACCTTACAACCGTCAAAAAACTTATGGAAGATTACAGAAAAATCGATTTGAATTCTTTGTCTTCGCAAAAACGAAGCGAAGTAACAGCGGCTTATGAAGATTGTGAAGAACTGCTGAAAAGCCGCACATGGTCGCAGAGCGAAACAAATGAAAAAGAAGAAACTCTCTACAGGGCGATGTCCGGCGCAAAACTGCTTTCAGACAGTTATGACAGCCCTGCGCTCAGATATGTCATCAAACCTTTCCTTCTGAAGGTCTGTATGTTTATCAGCAGTGTTGTTTCAATGATTTTAGGTAAAGGCGACATCTGGTTTTTCCCTGTTAATCTGTTATAAACAGGCTCTTGATTATTGCGGAAAGGAGTAATTATGGAACGCTATTCCGTATCTCTTGAAAAATTTGTTAAAAATCTTTCGCTCAATATCGTTTACGCCCCGGCGGAACCGTCGGATATCTATCTGACATCAAAGGATGTTCAGCGTCCCGGCCTTATTCTCGCGGGTTACAGCGGCTTTTTTATGCCGGACCGTATTCAGTTCCTCGGTCTTGCGGAACTCGGCTATGTTGCGGGTCTGCCTGCAAATGAAGGTCATATGGCGCTTGAAAGATTTTTCTCCGCAAGGCCTTCAACCGCGGTTGTTTCACATGGGCAGGAAATAACAGATGAACTCCGTAAACTCGCAAAAAAATATCAGGTGTCTCTGCTTTCAACCGATGATTCAACATCTTCTATTATGGCGGCAACAATATCATTTTTAAGCGTCGAACTTGCTCCGAGAATCACCCGTCACGGCGTTCTGGTTGAAGTCAGCGGCGAAGGCGTTCTGATTCTGGGCGACAGCGGCATAGGCAAAAGCGAATGCGCTCTTGAACTTATGAAAAGAGGCCACCGTCTGATTGCCGATGACGCGGTTGAAATAAGGCAGGTTTCAAGAAAAACGGTTGTCGGTTCCGCTCCCGATAACATAAGGCATTTTATTGAACTTCACGGCGTAGGCATTGTCGATGCAAGAAGAATATTCGGTATGGGCGCAATCAAAATGACCGAAAAAATCGATATGGTCATTCAACTCGTCCAGTGGGAAAAGAATAAAGTCTATGAACGGCTCGGCCTTGTTGACAATTACACAACAATTCTCGGCGTTGAAGTTCCGATTTATGTTGTTCCCGTAAAACCCGGCAGAAATCTCTCAATTATCATTGAGGCTGCAGCAATGAACAACAGGCAGAAAAAGATGGGCTATGATGCCGCACAGGAGCTTATTCATCAGCTTGGTTTAAATGATGACATCATTCCCGAAAGTCAGAAAATCGAAGTCTGGGAAGACTATCAATAATAAAATACCAAAAAAATCAAAACTTCGGAGGTAAAAACATGTATAGAGTAGGCGTTGATCTCGGCGGAACAAATATCGCCGTAGGAGT
Source organism: Clostridia bacterium (assembly GCA_017428625.1). GTDB lineage: Bacteria > Bacillota > Clostridia > Oscillospirales > Acutalibacteraceae > CAG-177. Next base: position 19,912 of record JAFRQM010000048.1, on the reverse strand, counting down.
AATTGATGAAAAACTTCAGATAGTCGGCAGAGGCAAAATGAAAACAAATTGCCCGAGAGCCGCCGAGTTGATTATGGATGACATTGCCGCGGCAGTCAGAATGGCTGTTGAAGACGCAGGCATTACTCTTGATGATGTCAAATCAATAGGCATAGGCACACCCGGCTCCGTCAACAAATCAAACGGCTATATTGAATACGCGAACAACCTTGATTTTGACCAGGTGCCCGCAAAAGAAATCCTTGAAGCAAAACTTGACGGCAAACCCGTTTATCTTGACAACGATGCCAACTGCGCCGCCCTCGGCGAAGCTGTTGCCGGTTGTGGTAAAGGCGTTAAAAACTTTGTTGCCATAACTCTCGGCACAGGCGTAGGCAGCGGTATAATTCTCGACGGCAAAATTGTCAGCGGAATAAATTATGCGGCGGGCGAACTCGGTCATACGGTTATCTGTATTGACGGCGAGCAGTGCAACTGCGGCAGACGCGGCTGCTGGGAAAGATACGCTTCCGCTACGGCTCTCATAGCCCAGACCAAAGACGCAATGCGTCACGACCAGAACAGTATTATGTGGGAAATTGTTGACGGCGACATAAATAAAGTCAACGGCAGAACCTCGTTTGACGGTATGCGCAGGGGCGATGCAACGGCTGAAAAAGTAGTTGCAAATTACATTTTCTATCTTTCCGAAGGTCTTATCAACATTATTAATGCACTTCAGCCTGAAATAATCTGTGTCGGCGGCGGCATCGGTCACGAAGGTGAAACACTTCTTGTTCCCGTTCGCAAGTATGTAAATCGCGGCAGATACAGCATTCATGCAAAAAAACAGACGGCTATTGTTTCAGCGGAACTCGGCAATGACGCGGGCATTTACGGCGCCGCTCTTCTTGACGAATAATGACGGGTAAAAAAACTCTCGAATCCTTTTGTAATGGGATTCAGTGTGAATACCGCCTCGACGCCCCGATGAGCGAACTTACAACATTCAGAACAGGCGGTCCCGCTTCTTTTCTTACAGTTCCCGATTCCGTTGAAAAACTGCAGAAACTGATAAAATTCTGCAATGAAAACGCAACGGAATACTTCATTGTCGGCAAAGGCAGCAATATTCTTGTTTCTGACAGCGGAATAAACGGTGTGGTTATTCTCACAACTGCGCTTGAGGGAATCTCTTATGAAGGCGACGGCAGAATTACCTGCCTTGCCGGAACTCCGCTCATCCGACTTTGTTCATTTGCGCTTGAAAACTCGCTTTCCGGGCTTGAATTTGCCTACGGAATACCGGGCAGTGCGGGCGGAGCGGTGTTTATGAATGCCGGTGCTTACGGAGGAGAAATGCAAGATGTTGTTCTCTCTGCTTCACATATTGACAAAAACGGCAACGCTGGCAGTTTTAATAAAGACCAGCTTGATTTAGGCTACCGTCACAGCGTTTATTCAGGCGGAGATTATGTAATAACCGGCGTTACCATTCACCTTACTTACGCAGAAAAAAATGATATAAAAGCAAAAATGGATGATCTGCTTTCAAGGCGCAAGGCAAAACAACCTCTTGAATATCCTTCGGCAGGAAGCACATTCAAACGCCCGGAAGGTTATTTCGCAGGCGCTCTTATTGAACAGTGCGGTCTTAAAGGCTTTGCCATAGGCGGCGCTCAGGTCAGCGAAAAACACGCCGGTTTTGTTATAAACAGGGGCGGCGCAACGGCAAAAGATATTCTCTCTCTTGTCGAATATATCAGAGAAACTGTTTACCAAAATACGGGTGTTACGCTTGAACCCGAAATAAAATTCATAGGTTAAAAATGTCATTTTCATCTTCGGTAAAAAAAGAACTTGCTTCGTATGAAGTCCTGTCATCCTGCTGCACGCACGCGCAGGCTTACGGGCTTGTTCTTTTTGCGCACTTTTCTTCATTTGATGTTTCAATAACCACCGAAAATGAAGATGTCTCTTCTCTCTATGTTTCAACCCTTTCTTCTGTTTGCGGCGTTCAACCTGTCTGCGATTCACAAAACGAGCAGAAAAAATTCAATTATTATGTCAGGTCTGCTGCGCAAAGAAAAGAAGTTCTCAATACATTCGGTCACTCCGAAAAAGAAATTACTCTTCGGATAAATCGCGCAAATATACAGGATGAATGCTGTCAGAGTGCATTCTTAAGAGGCGTTTTCATTGCGTGCGGAACAGTTACCGATCCCAGCAAAAACTACCACCTCGAATTTGTGGTATCTCATAAAAAACTTTGCAGTGATTTAATTACATTTCTCGGCGAATGCGGGTTCAGTCCCAAATGTGTTATCCGCAAAGGCTATCATATTGTTTATTTCAAAGAAAGCGAGAGTATTGAAGACTTGCTTACTTTTATGGGCGCTACCGAATCCTCCTTGTTTCTTATGGGTATCAAGATGGAAAAGGATGTTAAAAACAGAGTTAACCGGAGGGTTAATTTTGAAATGTCCAATCTTAATAAAACAATAAACGCCGCAAACCGGCAGGTTGATGATATAAGGCTGATCGAAAAAACAAGAGGGCTCAGCAGTCTGCCCGAAAATCTTCGCGAAATCGCTCAACTGCGTCTCGATAATCCAGAAATCAGTCTGACGGAACTCGGTGAAATGCTCAGCGTTCCGATTTCGCGTTCCGGTGTCAATCACCGCCTTGCAAGACTGAGTGAATTATCAAGGCAGATAAAGGAAAATAACTGAAATGGCATTTACTCATTTACATGTTCACACCGAATACAGCCTTCTTGACGGTGCCTGCAGAATAAAACCTCTGCTTGAAAAAGTCAGGGAGTCCGGTCAGTGCGCCTGCGCAATAACCGACCACGGTGTTATGTATGGTGTAATTGATTTTTATAAAACCGCTCTTGATATGGGAATAAAACCGGTAATCGGCTGCGAAGTTTATGTTGCTCCGAGGTCGAGATTTGATAAAGTCCACGGCATTGACAGTGAGCGTTATCATCTTATTCTTCTTTGCGAAAACAACGAAGGTTACCGCAATTTAACCCGTATTGTCTCCGAAAGTTGGGTTAACGGTTTTTATACAAAACCGAGGGTTGATATTGAACTGCTTGAAAAATATCACACCGGTCTTATAGCGCTTTCAGGCTGCCTTTTCGGTGAAGTGTCCCTTCATTTGCAGCGAAATGAATATGATGAGGCAAAAGCCCTTGCTTTAAAATACAACAATATTTTCGGAGCGGGCAACTATTATCTTGAAATACAGAATCACGGTCTGCGCGAACAGGCTTTGGTTAATCCCCTTTTTAAAAGGTTATCTGAAGAAACCGGAATACCTCTTGTCGCCACAAATGACTGTCATTATATTGAGAAAACCGATTCAAAAGCACAGCAGGTGCTTATCTGTATACAGACCAACCATACTTTGGGCGAAAGCACCGGGCTTGATTTCAGCACCGATGAACTTTATGTAAAAAGCGAAGATGAAATGCGCTCGGCGCTTCCCGATTATACCGACGCTGTAGACAACACTCAGCTTATTGCCGACAGGTGCAATGTAACATTTGAATTCGGCAAAACTAAACTTCCACATTTTGATGTTCCCGAAGGTTACAGCCATAACGAATGGTTTGAACTTCTATGCAGAAAAGGCTTCAGAGAATGTTACGGCGAAAATCCGCCTTCCGAATATATTGAACGCCTTAATTATGAACTCGGCATAATTGAGAAAATGGGTTATGTTGATTATTACCTCATAGTTCAGGATTTTGTAAATCACGCTAAAAAAACAGGAATACCCGTCGGTCCCGGCAGAGGTTCGGGCGCCGCGAGTATTTGTGCTTATTGCATCGGTATAACCGGCATAGACCCGATGAAATACAACCTTCTTTTTGAGAGGTTTCTGAATCCCGAAAGAGTGAGTATGCCGGACTTTGATATTGATTTCTGCTATGTCCGCCGTCAGGAAGTTATTGATTATGTAATTGAAAAATACGGCGGCGACCATGTAGCTCAGATTGTCACCTTCGGCACCCTTGCTGCAAAGGCGGCTGTCCGTGATGTCGGCAGAACACTCGGCATTTCATATTCCATTGTGGATAAAGTTGCGAAAGCCGTTCCCAAAAAACTGAATATTACACTGGATGAAGCACTTGAAACCTCATCCGATTTCAGAGAGATATATCATTCTTCTGAGCAAATGAGAGAACTTATTGATCTTGCCCGTAAAGTTGAAGGTATGCCACGCAACACTTCAACTCATGCGGCAGGTGTTGTCATCACCAACGAGCCGGTTGTTTCCTATGTTCCGCTCGCGAGAAATGAAGACACGGTTGTTACCCAATATACAATGACGGCTCTTGAAGAACTCGGGCTGCTCAAAATGGACTTTCTCGGCCTGCGCACATTGACTGTCATTGACGATACGGTCAAAGCAGTCAGACAGTATGAACCCGGTTTTGATATTGATAAAATCAAGACAGATGATAAAAAAGTGTTTGCAATGCTCTGCACGGGTCAGACAGAAGGTGTGTTTCAGTTTGAATCTGCAGGCATGCGCAATGTTCTTGTCGGTTTAAGCCCACAGAGTATTGAAGATATGATAGCGGTTATTTCACTATATAGACCGGGGCCGATGGAATCAATTCCGGAATATATTTCAAACAGGCACAACCCGAAAAAAATCAGATATGACACGCCCTTGCTGAAAAATATCCTTGATGTTACATACGGCTGCATAGTTTATCAGGAACAGGTTATGCAAATATGCCGGGAACTCGCAGGCTATTCATACGGCAGAGCGGATCTTGTCCGCCGTGCAATGGCAAAAAAGAAGCATGCCGTTATGATGCAGGAACGCGAAATATTCATTTACGGCAAAACGGATGAAAACGGTAATGTTGAGGTTGACGGAGCGGTCCGCAGGGGAGTTGATGAAAAAACAGCAAATGCCATTTTTGATAAAATGGCGGCGTTCGCGTCCTATGCGTTTAACAAAGCGCACGCGGCGGCTTATGCTTATGTAGCATATCAGACTGCATGGCTGAAGTGTTATTATCCGAAAGAGTTTCTTGCGGCAACGCTTACAAGTTTTCTTGACAATACAGACAAAATCACAGAATATACCGCCGAATGTAAACGGCTTTCAATTGATGTTGTTCCGCCCAATGTTAATGACAGTTTTGCGGGGTTTACGGTTGACGGCGACAGAATCCGTTTTGGTCTGCTCGCCATAAAGAATCTCGGCACCGCTTTTATTGAGAAAATTATTCAGGAGCGGCAGACGAACGGCGCATTCACTTCATTCTACGGCTTTTGCCGGCGGATGCAGGGCAGGGAGTTCAACCGCCGTGCCGCCGAAAGCCTTATCAAATCCGGTGCTCTTGACGGTCTCGGCTCAAACCGCCGTGAGATGATGCTCGCGCTGCCGATGATTCTTGAAGACCTTGAAAGCACAAGAAGGCGTAATGTTGACGGTCAGATAGGCTTTTTTGATCTGATGAGCGGTCAATCCGATTTTGAAGAAGAAACCGAAGAATATGTAATTGAACCGGCGGATGACTATTCAACATCCGAAAAACTGAAAAATGAAAAAGAAGTCACGGGCCTTTATCTTTCCGGTCATCCTATGGCTGAGTTTTCAGAAACAGCAAAAAGCATTAATTCCGACACAATCGGTTCTCTTGCTGACGGTTCTGATGTTAATGATAATTCAAGGGTCCGTGTCTTGTGTCAGATTTCATCCGTCAAAAAAAAGATTACCGCAAAAAACAACGCAATGGCTTATGTTACCGTTGAAGATTTGACAGGCAGCATTGAAATAATCGCTTTTTCAAACATACTTGCGGCATATTCTCAGATTCTTGTTGAAGGCAATATTGTGCTGATTCACGGAAGACTCAGCATAAAAGAAGATGAAGCCCCGAAAATCATAGCAGAACTTATCGAACCCTGTCCGCCAAGACCTAAAAAAATGCCCGAAAAGAAAAAACAGCGCAAGGGTTTATTCCTTCGATTTGATTCGGCTTCTTCACCTCAGATTAGAGAGTGCGAAAAACTGCTTGCAATTTTTGACGGCAGTTTCCCGCTTTACTATTATTTCAGCGATACAAATGAATATAAAATGTTTGACCTGAATAACGGCGTGTCGGTCAATGATGTTCTTCTCAGGGAACTCAGAAAAATACTCGGCGCCGGCAATGTCATATATAACGAATAGAGGTGACTCATTTGAAAAAAGCAACGGCAATAATTATATGCCTTATTGTAGTTTTTACATCAGCATCCTGCGTAAGAATCAATAACATTACTAATACCGAAACCACAACCGTTACAAAGACCGTTACCGAAAAGCAGACTGCAGCTGCGGACTTCACGGTTCCCGAACCGGAAACAACTGTTATTCCCGAAACAACAACTGAGCCCGAAACCGAAACAACAACGGTCCAGACAACAATCCCCAAGCCGGAACATTCCGATATGTATATTAAAGGCGTTTCAACAGAAATGATGGTCGAATATTTTGCTGAAACAGTTCTTTCCGCCGAATATGCCCGTGACTCAGGTCACAAGGTGCTCGTTCAGAAATGGAACAAACCGGTAAGATATTATATTCACGGCATAAACTACAACTCCACAGACGTTTATTATATTACGGAGTTTTTTGAAAGACTTAACAGAATCGACGGTTTTCCGGGCGCATATAGGGTTAATTTCGGTGAGAGTTACAACCTCGAAATAAAATTCTGCACAAGGCTTGAACTTCAGGCAAAAACCATTACAGTTGATGAAACCTGCGCCGCGTTCACAAGTTTCACTTTCAACACGGCAACAGATGAAATACAAAACGGAACAATCCTCTATTGTCATGATATTCCCAGGGATCAGCGTCAATCGGTAATTCAGGAAGAAATCCTTAATTGTATGGGAATGTCAGATGACACACTTCTCAGAACAAACAGTGTGATTTATCAATACAGCAATTACAATACCGCAGATGAAGTTGATATGACTCTGTTCGCGCTTCTTTATTCCGACAGAATAAAATGCGGTATGAACCGAGAGCAATGCGCTGCCGCCATAAAAGAAATATATTATTGATTTATTTGTTGACAAACATTTTTACCGTATTATAATATTATTGTATTAAATATTAAAGGAGAAAACTAAATGAAAACAATAGGCGTATTAACAAGCGGCGGCGACGCGCCGGGGATGAACTCCGCGGTTTATTCCGTGGTCAAAACAGCGGCGGCAAACGGAATCAAAGTTTACGGAATCAAATACAGTTACTGGGGTCTCACCAATGATATTGACAACTGCCTTGTTGATTTCGATCTGAACAATATAAGTGAAATTCTCAACAAAGGCGGCTCTTATCTCCGCTCAATGAGGTTTAAAGAGTTTTATAAAGAAGAATATATGCAGCAGGCAATAGCAAACTGCCGAAAGGTCGGCATTGAAGGTCTTGTTGTTATCGGCGGCGACGGTTCTTTCCGCGGAGCCAGAGACCTCACCGTAAGAGGTCTTCCCTGCATAGGAATTCCCGGAACAATCGACAATGATATACCTTCATCTGATTTCACTCTCGGCTATGACACCTGCCTTAATACAATTATGAATCTCTGCAACTCGCTTGAAGACACTGTCTCTTCAAACGACCGTTGTATAGTTGTGGAGGTTATGGGCAATAAATGCAGCGACCTGCCGCTCAACGGCGGCATAGCCTGCGGAGCAAATGTCATTGTCGTTCCCGAAATAATGGAGAGCATCGGCAATGATGCCGCCGGTTATGTTGTTAAAAAACTCAGCGAGATCCGCGACTTACGCGAAAAAGATGCCGCTGCAAAAGGCAGTAAAGATATCAGAAAACACTACCTTGTCATTGTTGCCGAGAAAATGGAAGGCGTTAATGTTGCCGATATTGCAAAAACTGTTCAGGATAAACTCGGAATTGAAAGCCGTTCAATAGTTCTCGGTCACCTTCAGAGAGGCGGCAGCCCTTCCGCATTTGATGTAATTACAGGCTGTCAGATGGGTAACAAAGCCGTCAAACTCCTTATGGACGGTATCGGCAACCGCGTTGTTGTCAAGAAGGGCATTGACATTGTGGATTTCGACATTCTTGAAGCACTTGAAATGAAGAGTTCTCTCGATATGGATCTTTTCAATATTTCGCTTGAACTCGGTGCCTGATTATGTATAAAGAAGAATTCCTTTCACTGCGCAGAAAAATAATCGAACGGGATTTTTCTAAGCTCAACCCTATGCAGAGAGAGGCGGTCCTTTCAACCGAAGGGCCGCTTTTGATACTTGCAGGGGCGGGCAGCGGAAAAACTACGGTTCTCGTAAACAGAGTGGCGAATATCTTGAAATACGGTAACGCATACTCAAGTGATTTTTTATGCCGTGAGCCTGATGAAAACGACATTTCTCTCGCGGAGCAATTGGCCGTCGGCTCAGTAACCGAAGCTTATGAAATTGAAGATTTGCTTAAATGCTCGGCTGTAAGTCCGTGGAACATTCTTGCCATAACTTTCACGAACAAAGCTGCAAAAGAATTAAAAGACAGGCTTGAAGCAATGCTAGGCTCACAAGCGGCAGATATCTGGGCGTCAACTTTTCACTCGTGCTGTGTCAGAATTTTAAGGCGCTTCGGCGACAGGCTCGGCTATTCCTCAAACTTTACGATTTATGATACAGATGACTCAAAACGGGTTGTCAAAGACTGTCTCAAATCACTTAAACTGGATGAAAAACTCTTTCCTCCCAAAAGCATACTCGGCACAATAAGCAGGGCAAAAGACAGTCTCATCTCTCCCGATGATTTCATAAATCAGAATTATGCGGATATAATGCTTCGCCATTACGGCGAGGTTTATGAACTTTATCAGAACCGTCTCAGGCAAAGCGACGCTATGGATTTTGACGACCTGATTGTCAATACGATTCTTCTCCTCCAGAACGATGAAGAAGTCAGGGAGTATTATCGACGCAAATTTCGCTATGTTCTTGTTGATGAGTATCAGGACACAAGCCACGCCCAGTATATTCTCATTTCTCTTCTCGCCGGAGGTTACAATAACCTTTGTGTTGTCGGCGATGACGACCAGAGTATTTATAAATTCAGAGGCGCCACCATTGAAAATATCCTGAGTTTCGAAAATCAGTTTTTACACGCAAAAGTTATCCGCCTTGAGCAGAACTACCGCTCAACTCAGAACATTCTTGACGCAGCAAATGAAGTTATTGCTAACAACGAAAACCGGAAGGGCAAAAACCTGTGGACCGAGAACGGCAGAGGCGACAAAATAGTTCTTGCCGTAGCAGAAAGCGACCTTGATGAAGCAAAGTTTATTGCAGACACTGTTCTTGAGGGCAGCGGCAGGGGAGAAAACTTCAGCGATTTTGCCGTCCTTTACAGAATGAATAATCAATCAAATGTTATTGAAAATTCGTTCGTCCGCGCGGGTATTCCATACAGAATAGTCGGCGGGCACAAATTCTATGACCGTAAGGAGATTAAAGACGCCCTCGCTTATCTAAGCGTAATCGCCAATCCGAGCGACAGCGTCCGTCTTCAGAGAATAATCAATGAGCCCAAAAGGGGAATAGGCACCACATCCGTCAACACCGCTTTGCAGGCGTCTGAAGCGCTCGGAATAAGTCTGTTTGATGTGATGAAAGACTCACTCAATATGCCTTTGCTGAGCCGAAGCGCAAAAAAAATGACTGAATTTACTCAGATGATTGATGAACTGATTGATTCGTCAGAAGAATTACAGTTAAATGAACTGTTTGAAAAATGCATGGAGGTTACCGGCTACACCGTTTCTCTTGACCTTGACCCGCAAACTGCGGAAGACAGAAAAGCAAATCTTGCCGAACTCTCAAACAACCTTGTCCGTTTTCAGGATGAAAATCCCGATTCCGACCTGAATGATTTTTTACAGGAAATCGCGCTTATGACGGATATTGACAACTATAACGATTCCGCAAACGCCGTTACTCTTATGACCGTTCATTCTGCAAAAGGTCTTGAATTTACAGAAGTCTTTTTAGCCGGTATGGAGGAGGAAATTTTTCCGTCATCACTCTCTCTTTATGAAAAGGAAGAGGTTGAAGAAGAACGCCGCCTTGCCTATGTGGGCATAACAAGAGCAAAAAAGAGACTTTACCTCACAAGGGCAAAATCGAGAATGATGTTCGGCTCCACAAAGTTCAATCCGCCGTCGAGATTTATTAACGAAATACCGGGCGACCTTATTGAAACAAAAGATTTAACCCGTTCACGGACTGTTGTAAAAATTGCGGTCAACAGCCGTTATGGATTCAAAGCAGTCCCTGTCAATTACCACCCGAAACATACGGAGGTCCCCAAAGTCAACGAGCCAACAGGCGCAGGCATTGTCTTTAAAGCGGGTGACGCTGTCAGGCATAAGGCGTTCGGTGAAGGTGTAGTTGTCAGCGTAACTCCCGTCGGCAATGACAATCTTCTTGAAGTCGCATTTACAAAAACCGGCACAAAAAAAATAATGGCAAACTATGCAAAAATTAAAAAAATATAGTTTGGAGATTCTGCTATGAAAAGATTCATAAATGTTTTTCTTGCGCTTTCATTTGTTTTATCTGTAATGTTTTTGTTTGCTTCATGCGGCAGCAACGTCAAAGGCAAAGGCACAATAACCGTTGAGGGTGTTATTGCGGATAACAACGGTCAGTCGGCGGAAGGGCTTACGCTTGTTCTTCTTGACGAAAGCGGCAACGATTACAGCGTGAAAATTGAAGAGGGCGGCAAATTCACTGCCAATGGAATTCTGCCGGATACAGAGCTTGCTCTTTCGGTAGAGGATGACAACGGCAGAGGCCTTACAAAAATATCATATTTTAAAATAATAACATCGGATTCCGTTTCGCTCGGTGAAATGCAGGGCAAAAATTTCAACGGATATTTGAGTGCCTGCTGTAAAGAGGAAACTGAAAAACTTTATATATCATTTCATCTGGATGAAAACAACTATCTTGCAATCGGTTATATCAGCGATGAATGCCCCGAAAGCGAGACTGTAACCGCCACGGAAAAAACAGAAAAGGCAAAAGAGACCGTAACCCGTAATGATGTTTTATTCTGATATCGGAGGGGACATATATGACATGGTGGCTTAAATTATTGCTTACCTACCTCGGCGTATTGTCTGTGTTGACAATTATTATTACCGTCTATGACAAACTGTCGGCAAAAGCAGGCAAGTGGCGTATTCCCGAAGCGACTCTTCTTCTCACCGGTCTTTTCGGCGGAGCGTTCGCCGAGTTTGTAACAATGCAGATAATCAGGCACAAGACACAGCACCGCAAATTTATGATTCTTCTTCCGCTGGAGATTGTGCTTCATGTTGCATTGCTGGTTGTCGCGCTTTATTTCGCATTTAAATAAACAAAAGACGGTGGACTTTTCCACCGTCTTTTACTGTCATCAGCCTATGCTGTTTATGTCATAAGGTGTTTTCTGATAAACAAAATAATTGAGCCAATTTGTAAAAATAATGTTTCCGGCGCTTCTCCATGTAATAACAGGAGTTTTTTCAGGGTCGTCATCCGGAAAATAGTTATGAGGCAATTTGATGTTCAGCCCTTTTTCCTTGTCTCTGAAATACTCTCTCGCAAGCGTGTCGCGGTCATATTCCGAATGACCCGTCGCGTAAAAATTTCTGCATTCCATATCGGAAACAAGGTGAATACCTGCCGCTTCGGAATAAGAAATGATCTGAAGGTCTTTAATTAGAGCTATGTCATTTCTGCGTATTTCCGTATGCCTTGAATGCGGAACATAAAACACATCGTCAAGCCCTCTCATCAGCGGGTGAAGTGTGTCAAGCGAACGGTGCGGGAATATGCCGAACATCTTTTCTTCAAGCGGATATTTGGGTATTCCGTAGTGGTAATAAAGAGCCGCCTGCGCGCCCCAGCAGATATGAAATGTTGAATAAACGTTCTTTTTGCTCCACTCAAATATTGCGCACAGTTCCTCCCAATAGTCAACATCTTCAAACTCTAGGTGTTCAACAGGCGCGCCGGTTACAATCATTCCGTCGTATTTGTTGTTTTTAACATCGTCAAAAACATTGTAGAATTTCAGCATATGCTCTTCCGAAATGTTTTTGGACTTATGGGTTTTTACCTGAAGAAGGTCAATGTCAACCTGAAGTGGTGAGTTACTCAAAAGCCGAAGAATCTGTGTCTCGGTTTCTATTTTTGTGGGCATAAGGTTGAGTATGATTATTTTAAGCGGTCTTATGTCCTGCGACATAGCGCGCTCTTCAGTCATAACAAATATATTCTCATTTTCAAGCGCCTTGTGGGCGGGTAGCTCGTTATCCACTTTTATGGGCATTTTATGTCCTCCTCATTTGAGTCGCTTGTTAAGTTCAAGAAGTGCCTTCGATACAGCGGTCGCAATAATAAAGCAGGCAACTATTTCAAGTGCGCCGTTCAGTCCGCAAAACCACGCGACAAATTTGATTATATTTGTTGAGCCGGACTGAGAATACAGGTTTGTGAAAAATTCCGAATGCTGAAACAGTAAAATGAAAGAGCCTATAAACAGCACTGTGTTCAAAAGCGGGCAGCATATACTTGAAACAGCACAGCCGACATTTTTATGGTTTTTAAAAGCCATAAAAATAAAACCGGTAATAAGCCCCTCAAGAACTCTTGTCACAAATGCGGTTATAAAAGTGCGCACGGGGCTGATTGCGAGAAGCGCGGCTCCAAATGCGCTTAAGCCGAAACATTGAATAAAACTCGTTAACCCGAAAACGGCTCCGCATACCGCCCCGCCCACAGGACCGAGTACGATTGCTCCGACAGCAACGGGAATTACATTGAGCGTAATTTCAATTACACCGACTTTGATGTAGCCCAGACCGGTAAAACTGAACAGAACTATCAGGGCGACAAGCACCGCCAGCTGGGCAAGTTTCACCAGCTTTAACTGGTTTTTGTTTGAGACTTTTGCGTTTGACATAATCTATTCCTCCTTCATTGTTGCTCCCTTACGGGATACAGCACAAATTTAGTTTAATTATGTTTTAAATTATCTATTGTTTGCTGTTTTTATCGTAAATAATTTTAAGCCCGTGATGAATAAGTTCGCCGTTATGAATGATCTTGCGCCGGCAACTTTTGATAATATCTTTTGAAAGTCCGCCTGTTGCAACAGTAGTGGCGGCAGGTTTGCCGTATTCTTCCTCAATTTTCGCGCACAATCCGTCAAGCATTGCTGCCGTGCCGAAAACAATACCGGATTCCATTGAATCTATTGTGTTTGTTCCGATTGAGTGAGACGGTGTTGTCAGGCTGATTGCGGGCAACTGAGAAGTTCTTGAAGAAAGCGCTTCAAGCGATATGCCTATGCCCGGTGAAATGGTGCAGCCTCTGAACGCTCCGTTTTCATCAATAAGGCAGATTTTGGTAGCCGTTCCGAGGTCGATTATAAGACAGGGCAGGGGGTAAAGATCTGCCGCTCCCACGCCTCCGGCAACAAGGTCCGCGCCAACCTGGGCAGGGTCGTCGGTGAGTATGTTCATGCCTGTCTTGATTCCTGGCGCAAGCACAATAGGTTCAATGCCGGAAAGGGTTTTTATTGACTGGCAGACTATTCTTGTCAGTTCAGGCACAACGCTGCTTATGGCTGCGCCGGTTATTTCGCACTCAATTCCGTAAAGCCCGAAAATGTTTTTAAATTCAATTGAATACTGGTCAGGCGTTTTGTTACGGTCGGTTTTTGTTCTGGTAACAAGAATAAGGTCATCGCCTTCAAACACTCCCATAGTAATGTTTGTGTTGCCTATATCTAATGTCAATAACATTTATCTCACCTCGTTTTCCGCTTTATTATATCACATTGTAAGTTTATTTTCAACATAATTATATTCTCTTATTTGTATATTTTGAATAAAACCCTTTTTCACCCGTCAGTTCAAAAATTGTTCTTTACTTTAATATAGATTTATTTTATAATTTGATTATATATTAATTTGAAAGGAAGAGTTTTATGCCGGCTTTTCTGTTTTATGTTTTGCAGTTCACTTGGGGAATAATTCAGAACTTCGCGGGGCTTGTCGCATTTCTTATTCTTGCCCCCACGCATAAACACGAACGTTTTCATAACGCCGTTATTACTTATGTCAAGCCGAAAGGTTTCGGCGGTCTTTCAATGGGAATGTTTATCTTTATGGGCTCATCCGAGGCTGAAGGCTGGGCGCACGATACAAAGATTCACGAATACGGTCACTCTTTCCAGTCTATTCTGTTAGGGCCGTTTTATCTTATCGCAGTCGGTCTGCCTTCTTCAGTCTGGTGCAACTTTCCCGTTTTCGTCAAAATGAGAAAAGAAAAGGGAGTTTCTTATTATAAACTCTATTGTGAAGGCTGGGCAAATCTGTGGGGCAGGGCTGCTGTAAAAGAGAATTTTGTCAGCAAAGATATGCAGGAGCACGGCTGTTTCGGCAAACCTCTTGAGCCGATTGACTTCAGCAAATAATCACACCGACACAATCCGACAGGCAGGTGGTTTTATGTCAGACTCAGATGAATTAATCAACGGGTATTCTGAAAAATATGACACTTTTTCCGAAGGCGTTGAAACCGGAGGGCTTCGCAACACGGCGCAGATAAAAACCCTTATTTGCTACATAATCAATAAAGTGAATTCTCCCGTAACGCGTGAAAAAATCGGTGAGATATTTCAGATTCACGGTCTCGCGAATTATTTTGCCGTCAGCGAAGCGCTTGAAAACCTGATTTCATCCGGAAAAATCAGATGCGATTCCGACGGAGTTCTGTCGCTTACTCCAGAAAGTCTCACCGCGCTTTTTGAACTTGAAAAAGAAATTCCGAAATCCGTCCGCGAAAAAGCGATAGGCGACGCCGTTATGCTTGAAACAATGGAGCGCCGCATGGCGGAAACAAAAATTGAAACGGAATATCTTGAAAAAGGCGCAAACATAACTTTTACACTGATGAACGGTGAAGAAATACTTATGAAACTTACCGTTTACGCTGCTGATGAAAATCAGGTTGACAGCATTAAAAACAATTACCTTAAAGACCCGGCAGGGCTTTACGCGGGCATTGTTTCAAAATTGTTTGTTTAAGGAGTTACTGATATGGCAAAATATGCAATAGGTCTTGATTACGGCACGCTCTCGGGCAGGGCGCTTCTTGTTGATGTTTCCGACGGAAAAGAAATAGCAACATCCGTTTTTGAATATCCTCACGCTGTTATGGATGAGTGCCTTCCCGACGGCAAAAAACTCGGTATGGACTGGGCTCTCCAGCATCCGCAGGATTATCTGGATGTTCTGTCAAACACAATTCCCGCGGTTATAAAAGAATCACAGGTTGACCCCGCCGATATTATCGGTGTCGGCATTGATTTTACAACCTGCACCGTTCTTCCGGTTCTCGCGGATTCAACTCCTCTCTGCTTCCTGCCTGAATATGCCGGAAATCCCCACGCTTATGTTAAACTCTGGAAGCATCACGCCGCTCAGCCATACGCTAATAAGCTCAACGATATTGCCCGTGAACTCGGCGTTGACTGGCTCGACACATTCGGCGGCAAAATCAGTTCCGAGTGGCTGGTTCCCAAAATATGGCAGACACTTGATGAAGCGCCCGAAATTTATGAAAAGGCTGATAAGTTTATCGAAGCGGCGGATTGGGTCGTCTGGCAGCTCTGCGGTAAAGAAACAAGAAACGCCTGCTGCGCCGGCTATAAAGCAATCTGGAACAAGAAAAACGGTTATCCACCCAAATCATTTTTCAAAGCGCTCGACCCGAGGCTTGAAAACCTTGTTGAAGATAAACTCGGTCCCGTCACTCCCATCGGTGAAAAAGCGGGAGAAGTGACCGCAAAAATGGCTGAACTCACAGGTCTCAGAGAGGGCACAGCCGTTGCCATAGCAACTGCTGACGCTCATGTTGCCGTTCCTGCCGTGGGCATCACCCGTGAAGGTGAACTTCTCGCAATTATGGGCACATCAACCTGCCACATTCTTCTCGGCAGCACCGAAAAGCAGGTGCCCGGTATGTGCGGGGTCGTCGAAGACGGTGTTATGCCCGGCCTTTACGGTTATGAAGCGGGGCAATGCTGCGTAGGAGACTCTTTCCAGTGGTATATTGACAACTGCCTTCCCGAAAGCATTTATAACGAAGCGAAAGAAAAGGGTGTCAATATACATAAACTTCTGCGTGAAAAATGCTCCGCGAAAAAGCCCGGTGAAAGCGGTCTTATAGCCCTCGACTGGTTTAACGGCAACCGTTCTGTTCTGTGCGACATTGACCTTACCGGCGTTATTCTCGGTATAACCCTTCAGACAAAACCTGAAGATATATACAGAGCGCTCATAGAGTCAACCGCTTACGGAACAAGAATGATTGTTGACACTTTCAACGAAAACGGCGTCAAAGTCAATACATTCTATGCCGCAGGCGGTATTTCGCAAAAAGACCCGATGACAATGCAGATTTATTCCGATGTTCTCAATATGCCCGTAAAAATTGCGGGCACAACTCAATGCGGCTCGCTTGGCAGCGCAATTCTCGGCGCTGTTGCTGCGGGCAGAGCAAACGGGGGTTATGATGATGTTTACGAAGCGGCCGGCATAATGGGCAAAGTCAGAGATACCGTCTATTATCCCAACCCCGAAAATATTGAAATTTATAATAAACTTTACGCTGAATATAAAACCCTGCATGATTATTTCGGCAGGGGAGCGAACGATGTTATGAAGCGTCTTAAAAAGATTGCTTCGGAGGGCTGATTTATGCTGGAATCCTTAAAAGAACAGGTTCTCGAAGCCAATCTAAAACTCGTTGAATACGGTCTTGTTCTGTTTACCTGGGGCAATGTTTCCGGCTTTGACCGCGGGAGCGGTCTTATGGTTATCAAACCGTCGGGAGTTGATTATGAAAAACTCAAGCCGTCCGATCTGTCTGTGGTTGACCTCAGCGGCAATATAATTGAAGGACTCAAACCTTCGTCAGACACCGCAACCCACCTTGAACTTTACCGCAGATTTAAAAATATCGGCGGTGTGGCTCATACGCACTCTACATTTGCGGTCGGGTTCTCCCAGGCGGCAAAAAGCATAAAACCATACGGCACAACTCACGCCGATTTTGCTTTCGGAGAAATTCCATGCACAAGAGATTTGACCGAAGAAGAAATCAAAGATGAGTATGAGCTTAACACGGGCAGAGTCATAGCCGAGTGTTTTGAAAAAAACGGTATCGACCCCGATGCAGTTCCGGCTGTGCTTGTTCATTCTCACGGTCCTTTTACATGGGGCGCGGACTGCTTTGATGCCGCAAAAAACTCTGCTGTTCTTGAAGAAGTTGCCAAAATGGCTTATCTCAGCGAAGGGCTTGAGGCTCAGCCTGCATCTCAGGCAATTCAGCATAAGCATTTTTTCAGAAAGCACGGCGCAGGTGCGTATTACGGTCAGAAATAAACTGTTAAAGTGAGGTCAGGTATGCGTTTCGGAATGTGTGTAGGCGATGATGAAACAAAAATAAAACTCGCTGCCGAAAGCGGGTTTGATTATGTTGAGTCATGTTTTTTCCTTCTTGCCGAGAGCGATGATGAAAAGTTGAATTCTTTTAAATCGGAACTCGATAAATATTCGGTCAGTTGTGAGTCTGTTAACTGCTTTCTGCCAGGTAATCTTAAAGTTACAGGGCCGGATGTCGATTATGACGCACTGAAAAAATATATTGAAAAAGGCATTTCAAGAGGAATTGATGCGGGGCTCAAAAAAGTTGTGTTCGGTTCTTCAGGCGCAAGAAATGTTCCCGACGGCTGGAGTTATGAAGAAGCATACAGACAGATTGTTTATTTTCTGAAAATGATTGCTGCACCTGTTGCGGAAAAATACGGTGTTATAATAACAATCGAACCTTTGCGAAAAAACGACAGCAATATTGTCAATTCGGCTCTTGAAGGCGCAGCGCTGGCGTCACAGGCAGATTCGCCGAACATTAAGTGTCTTGTTGATTATTATCACATGCTTGACGCGGGTGATGACTGCGAAACAATCATAAAACTTACCGGCGCAATCAAGCACGCCCATGTCGCCGAGCCCGTTTCAAGGAATTATCCCCGTAAAGACGACGGCGCAGATTATAAATCTTTTATTGAAGCGCTTGAATCCGCAGGCTGTGAAACCTGTTCGGTGGAGGCGTCCACCGACAATTTTGAAAGAGACTGCGCTCCCGCTCTCAAGGCGATCAGACAATAATAAAGGGGGGAAACACCGTGGCAAATGAAAATCCCGTTAACAGCGGTGAAAACCTGCAGGAACAGGAAAACCGTAAATATGTAAAAAACGGAAGATTACTTTCCTACGCGGTCGGTCTCGGAGGTCAGAACCTTTCTTACGGTTTTATTTCCCAGTGGCTTTTTTACTACCTTACATCCGTTCTCGGCGTCAATTCAAAAATAGTCGGTCTGATGACAAGCATAACGAGGACATGGGATTCGATAAACGACCCGATTGTCGGAGCGCTTGTTGACCGGCGCCGCTTTAAAAACGGTGAAAAACTGAGGCCTTATCTTTTGGCTACTCCGCCGATAATAGGGATACTCACAGCGTTGATGTTCATCAAAACAGGCTCAAACATAACCGCTTCAATCATAATAGTTTTTGCCTGCTACCTTTTGTGGGATTTGTTTTATTCATTTCAGGATGTCGCGCTCTGGGGTATGGTGGCGCTTTCGTCACCGCACTCTGAAGAGAGGGCAAAGGTTTCGCAGTGGGTAACAATCGGCGCAGGCGCGGGCTCAACTCTTGTTATGTCGTTTCAGATTCTCCGTTCTGTTATGAGCAATAACCTCGGAATGGACGATTTTAAAATATTCGCCTTTTTCGGAATCGCTTTCGGTCTCGGTGGCGAACTGATATCATTGTTTGCCCACAGAATGAAAGAAGCGGTTGATGTTCCGAGAAGCAAAGAAAGTCTGCTCGAAGCTATATTTGTTCTGCGTCACAACAAAACGCTCTTACTTATTTCAGCCGCCAGATTTTTCAAAGACGCCTTCGGCGCAATGCTTCCCTGGGCATATTTCTTTGAAAGCCGTCAATCTTTCAATTTCGGTTTCGCAACATTTGACGGCGGCACATCACAGGTAGTTTACAGTGTTCTTATGGGTGTGCCGGGTGCTCTCTCAATGTTTTTTGCCACAAAGGTTTCTGACAAAGTCGGCGGTATGAAACGCATACTCATAATTGCTCAGACAACTGCAATAGTTCTGAGAATCGTCTGTTATTTTATCGGTTTTGACTCTTTGGGCAGTATGTATGCGGTTATAGTCCTGATGGCTGTTGTCGCAATACCTACAAATATGATGGATATTGCCCATCGTTCGCTTACAAGTGATTCCATTGACGAAGTGGAACTCAAAACAGGCAAACGCACCGAAGGCATTTCATTTTCAATTCAGAATTTCATTTCCAAAATATCCTCCGCCGCAAACTCGCTTATCAGCGGTTATATTCTCAGTTGGCTCAGATATGACAATACAAAAAAGAATTATTTGCAGGGTCCTCTTTATATGAAGTGGCAATGGCCGATTTTCATAGCAGGTCCGATAATCGGTGAGATTCTTTATCTGATAGTTATTTCATTTGTCAGAGATGACCCTGAAATCCGCGCGCAAGTAGAAGCTCAACTTCTGCAACGCAGAAAACTGCTTGCAGAAAAAATGTCTGAGGCGGAAACTGCCTTTAATAACGCATAAATAATCAAAACCACCAGTTGAACTGGTGGTTTGATGAGGCCCTATAAGGGCCTTTTACCTGCTACATCTCAAGATGTATGAAAAGTCCGCCAATCGCACATGTTTTTCAGGCCGCCGCTAAAGCGGCCTTCTATTATGCCTT
>JAFRQM010000047.1 GCA_017428625.1 Clostridia bacterium | reverse complement strand
GCAACCGCCGAAGACCTGCCCGAAGGCGCTGAGATTCACTGGTTTGTAAACGGTGAAGATGCAGGCGCGGGTGAGAGTTACACAGTCGAAGACCCGACCGAAAACTACGAAGTGCAGGCAAAAGTCATTGACAAAGACGGCGCCGTTCTTGCCGAAAGCGAAACACATAAAGTCACCGTTAAAAACGGCTTCTTTGACCGGCTTAAAGCGTTCTTTGCCGAACTTATAGAGAAAATCCTCGGCAAAGCAATCGCCGACCTCCTCAGCAGCGTCTGCTGAAAAAGCATAAACAACAAAAACCGCCCGAAAGGGCGGTTTTTTAGTCAGTAGTTAGCAGGTAGGAGTTAGGAGGCAGGTGTTAGGAAGTAGGAGTCAGGAGTTAGGTTACAGCGGGTAGGGGCGACAACCTGTCGCCCGCAAAAACACAAAACTCACCTTGAGTGTCATTGCGAGGAGCGCGCACTGCCGCGGCAATCCGTTCCGTCGCGGAATTAATCATTTTTGTCAAAAACGGAAGAAACGGATTCCCACGCTCGAAACTTCGTTTCTCACTCGGAATGACATGGTATCTACCTCCTAACTGCTGAAATTCCCACATAAAATAAAAAACGCTGTGTCAAGTCACTCCGAATGATGACTTTACACAGTTTTTTTCTTTATTATGCAGCCTGCATAGGACAAATTGAAAATTGTTATTTATAATATCTTTAAACTTTTATCTTTTATGGTTTTCAATAACAAGTTTTACAATTTCCTTCTCTTTTCTGTTAAGCAGTTTGTAGCGGCTGAAAACGCTTTTTTCTTCTTTTGTGAGGGATGAAACGGCGAAATCGGGCGCAGGAACCCTGCCGATTAAATAATCGACGCTTACCGAAAAATAATCGGCGATTTTAATCAGTACCGCTATATCCGGCTCAACACCGGTGTTTTCATATTTATTTACCGATTGCTGGCTTACTCCGATTGCGTCCGCCAACTGCTGCTGGCTTATTTTGTTCTCTTTTCTCAGCGCTTTAAGATTTTTAACCATTTTTATCACCGTTGTTCATTATAACAATAAATCGGTGTTATTTGAAAAACTTATTATTAGTTATTGACTACAACAATTAGTTGTGATTAAATATTAATAATATTATTTGAAAGGATGATAAAATGAATTGTCCAAATTGCGGAAAAGAACTACAGGAAGGAGCAAAGTTCTGCCCGGATTGCGGCTCGGAAATCGATGTCAGACAAGCCGAAACCGTTAACACTGTTGCCGAAGAAGTTGAAACTGTAGAAAAAGAAACGGTCGATGCTGCTGCAAAAACCGAAGAGTTGAGTTCTGCGCCCGCACAGGAACAACCCGCCCCTGCCCGGCAGACGCCTATGAACACCGTTGCGTCTGTTGAAGGCGCACAACATAACAATTTAAGCGCTTTACCCACAAAAAAGAAAAGCAAGAAAAAACTGATTGTTCTGATTGGCGTTTGTTTTATTTTTATTTGTGTGATAATAGGATTAATTGCAGGAACAGGTTCAAAATCAGACAATAGGGCAGACACGGTTTCTATTGACAATGATTATGGCTACGGAAAAATTGCATTTAATATGACATTAGAAGAATATTTAGAAAAACTTGATTCTTATAAAATGAAAGAACTGCAATTAGACCACCCCGGGGAGGAGGAATCCTATTATTCCACTTCAATGGAGATGTTCAGATATGGCAGAGATAAAGCAAAAACATCACAGACTGAAGATGGCG
>JAFRQM010000046.1 GCA_017428625.1 Clostridia bacterium | reverse complement strand
TTATATTATCAATGCCGCCCTTTGCCATATAAACCTTTTTGCCCGTCAGGGTAAAAAGCGAACAGGCATCGGTCAGGGCGTCGCGCTGCTTTTTTTCAAGTTTCTGCAGGCTGTCAAGGTATTCGCCGAGCCTGAAAGACTGCGGAGTCTGACAGTTAAAAACAGTGCTTCTGTCGGGGGATGCGTCAATGAACTGCCCGTCGGCGCTTATAGCAACCGTGTCGGTAGCCTCAATAACAGTGTTGCAGGCAGCGTAAAGAGAAGCGTATTTTATGTTTTCGCTTATCATTTCAGCAGTCACAAACGGTCGCACCGCGTCGTGAGTAACAATTACGGAGTCATTGTCCGCCGCGAAATTTCTGCAGATAAAGTCAACCGCTTTTTCAAGCGTTTCGTTTCTTGTCGCTCCGCCGGGCGCCACGGACACTCTGCCGGACACGCCGTCAAGGTGTTTGTCAATGAGTTTTTTTGTGTAGTCAACCCAGGCGTTCGGGCACATAACAACCGTGTTTGCAATTTCATCGCAGGCGGCGAATGTTTTAAGGGTGTGAATGATTATCGGCAGACCGTCGAGAGACAGAAACTGTTTGGGCACATCGGTAACGCCCATACGGCGTCCGCTGCCTCCCGCCATAACAGCGGCAAAATTCATATTCACACCTCTTGTCTTTTATTTTTTCTTTTCCGCGGCAAGCTCGGCGTATTTGTCGCAAATCTCATTGACCTCGCCCTGCGCTATGAGCCTGCCCTTGTCAAGAATAATCGCCTTGTTGCAGATTCGTCTGACCTGATCCGTGTTGTGCGAAACAAACAAAACGGTAACGCCTTTGTCGAACATGGAAACAATTTTTTTCTCGCTCTTTGTTCTGAACTTTGTGTCACCCACCGAAAGAACCTCGTCAAGAATAAGCACCTCGGGGTCAACCGCGCTGGCAATGGCAAAACCGAGCCTCGCTTTCATACCCGATGAATAGTTTTTGACGGGAACGTCAATGAATTTTTCAAGCTCGCTGAATTTAACTATTTCATCATAACGCTCCTGAATGAACTTTCTCGGGTAGCCCATAGTTGCGCCGTAAAGATAAATGTTCTCGTGCCCTGAGTAGTTCATATCGAAGCCCGCGCCGAGTTCAAGCATGGGGGCTATTACTCCGTGAACCTCCACATTGCCCTTTGTGGGCTTGAGCACGCCCGAAACAACTTTGAGCAGGGTGCTCTTGCCCGCGCCGTTGAAGCCGAGAATACCCACTCTGTCAGATTTTTCGACGGTAAATGAAATATCCCGGAGCGCCCAGAATTCGTTGTAATGAAGTTTGCGGGTAACGAACTTTATGAAGTATTCTTTTAAATTGTCTATTTTTTCGTTGTTCAGGTTGAAAAGAACGCTCACATTTTCAACCTTGATTGCAGGTTGCGCCATAAACGCCCTCCTCAGATGTGAAGAATGAATTTGTCCTGCTTTCTGGCGAAAACAACAACACCGATTACAAGCATTGTAACGCTGAAAGCAAGCGAATACAGCAGGTGGTTTATGTTTATCATCTGCCCGAACAGAACGCAGTCGCGGAACATATTGACTATTGAATAAAGCGGGTTTGCCATAAACAGCCGCATAATCCACTCGTTCTCTATTTTGAGCTGCTCAATTCTGTAAACAATCGGGGTCATATAGAAAAGCAGCATGCAGAAAACATCATAAAGGTATTCAACATCCTTGAAGAAAACCTCAAGCGTGCAAAGAATAAGCCCTACGCCGAGGCAGAGGATGAAAAGAATGCCAATGGGAATAAACGCCAGAAAAACATAAGGCGTAATGTTCGGCTTGTTCGGCGAGAAAATAAGAAAATACGCAATAAAAAGAACAAGCACGACAAGCGAAATCAAAAATGTCACAAACACCGAAAGCACATTTGCCAGCGGATACATATATTTCGGCACATAAACCTTTTTGATAACCGAAGCGCTGTTCTTTATTGAACGCATCGCCCGTTTTGTTGACTGCGAATAAAAGTCATAAAGCAGCCTGCCGCAAAGAAGATATACGGGGTAGTTGAGAACCTTTGAGGAGTCTTTGCCAAGCAGGTTACCGAAAACAATAACCAGCACGATTGTTGTCAGCAGCGGTTGCAGAAAGGTCCACAGTATGCCGAGAAACGAATCGCGGTATTGCAGTTTGATGTTTTTGCGCACTATCTCATAAAGCAGATAGCGGTATTTGTAAAAATTACGAAAATACTTTTTCATAATATTCTCCGTCGGGCTATTTCCAGCCCCATTTGTTGAAATACGCGAACATGGATTTTATCTGAATTACGCGAAGCTTCATATTCTTTTTGGATTCTCTGCCCCATTCGTGGTAAACCACCGCGTCGGGGTAATAAACAAGGCGGCTGCGTCTGCAAACCTCACGGGAGAGGTCGCAATCCTCAAAATACATAAAATAGCGTTTGTCAAAGCCGCCGATTTCTTTAAACAGTGAGGTGCGTATGAGCATAAAACAGCCTGTGGCGTTTTCAATGTCAAGCGGGGCGTTTATGCCCGCGTCAAGCATGGCGTATTCGCGAAGGGTTTTGCCGGGCTCGTTTCCTCTCATACGGCTCGCGAAAAGGTAAGAGAGTTTCGGGTTGCGCTTGCCTAAAATCTGCGGCCGCCCGTCGGGGAAGCGTATGCAGGGCGAGAGCATTCCTATATCCGGGTGTTCATCCATATAAGCGACCGTTTTGCTCAGCACATCGTCACGCAGAATAATGTCGGGGTTGATTATTGCGTGATATTCGGAATTGAGTTCACTCATAATGCTGTTGTGACCTGCTCCGAAGCCGATGTTTTCAACGCTTCTGACAACTTTGACTTCGGGATATGTCTCCTCAATGTGTTCGGGAGTGCCGTCGGTTGAGCAGTTGTCAACCGCATAGAGCGTGAAGGGGAGTTTTGTCTGTTCAAGCAGGGTGCTTACCGCTTTGTCAATGGTGCGCATATTGTTGTAAGTGACAATGCACCCTGTTACTCTGGATGAGTCCATACTCATTTCCTCTCAATCAACAGAATAATCATCTTCGCTCTCCATTTAAGCTGTTGAGCAAGACTGTTTTTTTTGCCTGTAACTGTGTTTTCGTGCCTGCGCCAGTATATCAGACGCTCCGGCAGAAGAACAACTTTTTTGTGCCTTTTAAGCGCGAGAAGGGCTATCCACCAGTCGTGCATAGGCAAACCGGCGGGGAAGGGCAGGCACATATCCGCAACCTCTTTTGTAAGCGCCATACAGCAGCCCACAAACGAGTTTTTAACAAGATTCGCCGCAAACCCGCTCTTTGATGAATGAACCGCGAAAAATGATTCTTCCTTTATTTCAAGTTGCGCGTCCGTAACATAAGCGTCGTGCAGAACAACATCAGCGCCGTTTTCAAACTCCTTCATAACGGAGTTTATCTTCTGCGGCAGCCAAACGTCATCCTGGTCGCTTAAGAATATCACATCTCCCGAACAGGCGCGTATTGCGTTTTCAAAATTGGCGCATACCCCTTTGCCGGGGCCTTCGATGTATTTTACCCGGCTGTCGCCCCCGGAAGCGTCAGAAACAGCCTGCTTTGTTTCACCGCCGGGCAGGTCGTCGGAAACGATTATTTCGCCGTCGGGCGGCAACTGAGCGAGTATTGACTTTATCTGCTCGCCGATGAATTTTTCGCCTTTGTAGGCGGCGAGCGCAACGGAAATCTTCATAATAAATCAGAACTTTCACCCGCAAAGGGTTTTGATATTGAACTTAACATTATATCTGTTACAAATGAAAACCGCGCAACGCATAATAACAGATGTTAACAATATATCACAAAAAAGTAAAATTTTCAATATTTTTAGTTATAGATACTAAAAAGGCTTGTGCAAAAATATGCAAATCCCGTTTTTGCTGTTGAATAATTAACTTTTTAATGATAATATAAAGCGTAAATCTTTTTTACCGGGAGTTTTTTATGAAAGATTGGTTTGCCGATATTGCGGCGCAGTTCAAACTAAATTTTATTTACGGCAACAGGTGGCAGTGGCTTGCCGAGGGTTTTAAAACAACCCTGATAATAGCGTTTTTTGCAACCGTTCTGGGCATCTGCATAGGCGTGCTGATCGCCACAATCCGTTCTACTTATGATAAAACGGGCGAGTCTCTCAAAAAGAGGGGAGGCGCCGGCGTTAAAATCTTCGGACTTGCCGACAGAATATGCAAGCTCTATTTAACGGTGATAAGGGGCACGCCTATGGTTGTTCAGCTTCTTATTATGTATTTTATCATTTTCAAATCATCAACAAGAGGCACTCTTGTCGCGATTATATCATTCGGCATAAACTCAGGCGCCTATGTCGCCGAAATATTCCGCGGCGGAATTATGTCGGTGGATAACGGGCAGTTTGAGGCGGGCAGAAGCCTCGGCTTCAACTACATTCAGACAATGGTTTACATTGTCATACCGCAGATGTTCAAAATTGTTCTGCCCACGCTTTGCAACGAGTTTATTGTTCTGTTAAAAGAAACATCGGTGGCGGGCTATGTCGGCATACGCGATCTGACAAAGGCGGGCGACCTTATACGCGGGCGCACATTTTCGGCGTTTATGCCGCTTATTGCGGTCGCGCTCATCTACCTTGTTGTGGTTGTTATTCTCACAAAACTTGTAGGTATTCTTGAAAGGAGGCTGCGCAAAAGTGACCACTGAGAAAAAAGCGCTTATAAAAGTTGACGGCCTCTATAAATATTTCGGCAGCAATCATGTGCTCAAGGGCATAAGCGCCGAGATAGACGCGGGTGAGGTGGTTGTTGTTATCGGACCTTCCGGTTCGGGCAAAAGCACGTTTTTGCGCTGTTTGAACCTGCTTGAGGAGCCAACCTACGGCGAGGTTTGGCTGGAGAACAAGCTTGTTACCCCCGTTGACCCTTACCTTCACCCGGATGTTATTGAGCTTTCAAAAACCTTTCAGAGCCTGTTCGCCGCCGAAAAGGCAAAGAACACAGGCGAAACGGATGAGGAAATAAAGGCCGCTTTAACAGCGAAAATCAAAGCCGAGGATTTGCTCAATGAAAAGCATGAGGGCAAGGCTTACAAGTCGCTGATGAAAAAAATCTACAGCGAGAATTACATAAATGTAAACCTCGCCAGGCAGAAAATAGGAATGGTCTTTCAGCAGTTCAATCTTTTTGCCAACCTTAGTATTATGGATAACATCACCTTGGCGCCGATGAAGCTGTTAAAACTCAGCAAACAGGAGGCTGAGGAAAGGGCGAAAACCCTGCTTGAGAGAATAGGCCTTGCCGATAAAGCCGGGGCTTACCCCTCACAGCTTTCCGGCGGTATGCAACAGAGAGCCGCCATTGCAAGGGCTTTAGCAATGAGTCCGGACGTTTTATT
>JAFRQM010000045.1 GCA_017428625.1 Clostridia bacterium | reverse complement strand
TTAAATCGTTGTTTAATTTTCAAGGTGCTATCGCCCCCGTCTTCACGGGCGCTCGATTAATATATCATATTAATTTTCGCTTGTCAACATTTATTTTTTCCTTTTTTTACCCTCCTCTCAACGCCTCCGCGTGTTTCTTTTTTTGCGCCCCTTTACAAGATGTTGTGGATTGCTTTTTGCTTAGTTTGGTATATGGTGTATTTATAATATGATATAATATAAGCAGCAATTCGGAAAAGATATCTATAATCCCAAAAACAGACGACAAAAAAATACGGCTGCATTCTGAAACGAACACAGCCGGTTTTAAAAATCACACATCAAAAACAACCGTAACGGTTGTCATCGTTTTTTAAGCGGAATGAACCGCAATTGAAAGGAAAGCCATATATAGCATTTCGCCAAAGGGATCTCCGTCATATTCGGCAATGAACATCAATACATCGGCAAGGAAAAGGAAGAACTTTGAATGAATATTTATAATCTCGTTTATACCGAATCCGTTAGGGAAGAAATTGTAGTGAGTAACATAGCCGAAAAGATCGGAAAGGAAAGCCGTCTGCTCTTTGACATACGCCTTAATGAAAATACCGCCGTAATCGACAAACCCTCTTACATAGAAATCACCCGATGTGCAGTAATAAGTAACTTCGCCGTAAGCTTCTTTTCCGTCAGAGTAGATTGCTGTATTAACTTCATCATTCTGAATATACAATTTTGCATTTTCGGAGAAGAAGAAATTATCCGAAACTGTTTTTAAAGTGAAGTTAAAGTTATAGACGCACCCCTCTTTGAATGTTTCGGGATTGTTTGTGCGGTTGCCGTCCCCGTCAAGTTCAAAACATTTAACGGTTAAATCAACCTCAGCGTTGTCGGCGCCCTCGCAGATAACAGTCAGGCTCTCCGCAGACGACAGCGTTTTTCCGGGTTCCGGAAATGTAAATCCTTCAATGCGGACTTCCTTGATTTCGGTCGCTCCGGCATCAGCGGTCTCACCGCCCAGCGCAAAAGCGGATGTTCCGCACATACAGAACATAATGCACAAGCAAAGCAGAACCGATATTGTTTTTTTCATATTCTATCCTCTCTCAATTAAATTTTCCGCATCCATGCGGTCTTTAGTTATTATATTCTGAAAACCGAAAAAATGCAAGATATTCAACTATTTATATAATAATGTATAAAATAATTATTATTTATTGAATTATCCCGCCTGTTATGATATACTTTTATTTCGGATTGAAAAACGCAATAAATGTGCTGTTGCGCAAATCTTTAACGGGAGACAGATTATGGATGTCCGCATAGGCGACCGTCTTGTTATGAAAAAGAAGCACCCCTGCGGGTCGGATACTTTTCTTGTGCTGCGAATCGGCGCGGATTTCAGAATCCGCTGCGAGGGCTGCGGGCGCGAGATTATGAACACCCGCGTCAAAGTGGAGAAAAACATCAAAAAAATACTGCGTGAAGAAAGCGAAAACCGATTATGCTCGACAAGCTTAAAAACATAGAAGAAAAATTTGAGGATATAGAGCAAAAACTCTTTGACCCCGCCGTGGTGTCGGATATCGGGCAATACCGAAAACTCCTCAAAGAGCAAAAGAGAATAACGCCCGTTGTTGAGAAATACCGCGAATACAAAAAGGCTCAGGCGGCGTTCGATGAGAGCCGAACCCTGCTTGAATCGGGCGGGCTTGACAGAGATTTCCGCGAACTTGTCGAAGACGAATACGCGTCTGCGGGCGAGGATATGAAAAGAATAAGCGAAGAGCTCAAGCTCCTGCTCCTGCCCAAAGACCCGAACGATGAAAAAAGCGTTATCGTCGAAATACGCGCCGGCACGGGCGGCGAAGAGGCGGCTCTTTTCGCGGGCGACCTGTTCCGTATGTATTCAATGTATGCCGAGGCAAAGGGCTGGAGCGCGGAGATAGTCAACTCCAACGACACGGAACTCGGCGGATATAAAGAAATCACCTTCACAATCGAAGGCGACGGCGCTTATTCAAGGTTCAAATTTGAGGCGGGCGTTCACCGCGTGCAGAGGGTGCCCGAAACCGAAAGCCAGGGCAGAATACAAACCTCCGCCGTTACTGTCGCGGTCCTGCCCGAAGCGGAGGAGGTTGATGTTGAAATCAACCCGGCCGACCTGCACATAGATTATTTCCGCGCAAGCGGCGCGGGCGGGCAGAAGGTCAACAAAACCTCGTCTGCCGTGCGGCTTATCCACATTCCCACGGGAACGGTGGTTGAATGTCAGGACGAGCGCAGCCAATACAAAAACAAAGACAGAGCGTTGAGTATCCTGCGCTCCCGCATTCTCGAGGAGGAGCGTAAAAAGAACAGCGACGCCATAGCGGGCGAACGCGCAAGGCAGGTGGGCTCCGGCGACAGAAGCGAGCGAATCCGCACCTACAATTACCACGAAGGCAGGGTAACGGATCACCGCATAGGTCTGACTCTTTACAAAATCGACGCCATATTGAACGGCGACCTTGATGAAATAATCGACGCCCTCATAACCGCCGACACGGCGGAAAAACTGAAAGCCGAAGAAGAATGATATGAATACTGAAATTCTGAAAATCAAAAATATAACCGAGGATTCCGCCCTCATAGAGAAAGCCGGCGCCGTCCTGCGCGAAGGCGGGCTTGTCGCCGTGCCTACCGAGACGGTTTACGGCCTTGCGGCAAACGCGCTCGACCCCGACGCCGTCAAAAAGATTTTCGAGGCTAAAGGCAGACCGTCCGACAACCCCCTCATCGTTCATGTGGCAGACAAAGAAGGAGCCCGGCGCCTTTTTGAAAACACGGATGAAAGATTTGACGCCCTGGCGGAGAAATTCTGGCCGGGTCCTCTGACTGTCATTATGAAAAAATCCGCGGCGGTTCCCGACATCACAAGCGGAGGGCTTGACACAGTCGCCGTGCGCTGCCCGTCCCACCCTGTAGCCAACGCCATAATCAGAGCGGCGGGTGTTCCCATAGCCGCTCCGAGCGCCAACACTTCCGGCAAACCCAGCCCCACAACGGCACAGCATGTGGCTGACGATATGTCGGGCAAAATCGGCCTCATTGTTGACGGCGGCAAATGCGAAATAGGCGTTGAGTCAACCGTTGTCACCCTCGCGACAGACCCGCCGCGTCTTCTGCGTCCGGGCAAAATCACCCCCGAGGAATTGCAGAAAATCCTCCCGGATCTTATAATCGACAGCGCCGTTTTCTCCGAACTCGCAAGCGGAGAAAAAGCGCAGTCGCCCGGCATGAAATACAAACACTACGCGCCCGAAGCGGAGGTTGTTCTGCTGCGCGGCAGCCTTGAAAACGCCGTTAAATACACAAACAAATACGGCAACGCCGAGAGCGTGGCTGTCTGTTTCAACGGCGAAAAAAACAGTTTTGATGTTCCCGCCGTCGAATACGGGCTTGAAGATGACGGTCTGAGCCTTGCCTCAAATCTCTTTTATGTTCTGCGCAAAGTTGATGATTTGGGCTTCTCCCGCGCTTTTGTCAGGTGCCCCAAACCCGTCGGGCTCGGCCTCGCGGTTTACAACAGGCTCCTGCGCTCGGCCTCTTTCCATGTGGTCGATGTTGACAAGCGCCTGCCCGTCATAGGTCTCACGGGGCCCACCGGCGCGGGCAAATCAACCGTCGCTCAGTATTTTGTTGAAAACGGCTTTTATCTCATCGACGGCGATCTTCTCGCAAGGGTGGCGGTCAAAAACAGCGCCGTTCTTTCCGCGCTCGCAAAGGAGTTCGGCTCCGATATCATAAACGAAGACGGCTCTCTCAACCGCCGCCTTACCGCCGACAGAGCGTTCGCAACGCCCGAAAAAACCAAGGCGCTCAACGCCATTACCCACCCTGCCATTACCGCGCTTACCTATATTGAAATCACCCGGGCAGACAAAAGCGACTCCAAAGGCGTCATCATCGACGCCGCCGCCCTTCTGCAAAGCCCGATTATCAATATGTGCGATATGCTCGTGTGCGTCATCGCTCCGAGAGAGGAGCGTGTGCGCAGAATAGTCGAAAGGGACGGCATAACCGTCGCTCAGGCTGAAACCCGCATAAACGCGCAGAAACCCGAAAGTTATTATATCGAAAACACAGATTATATGATAAGCAACGCGTCGGGCGAGGATTTTCACGCCAAAGCGGATGAAATAATCGCCCTGGCTCTTAAATAACGGGAGAAACAGATGAAAAAGTTCTGCGGGGTTTTACTCGCGCTCGTCATACTGCTGTGCGGCGCTCTGCTGTGCGTCAGACCTTATGAGCGCGCGTTTGTTTACCCGAAAAAATACACCGGTATCATTGAACAATACAGCGGCGAATACGGGCTCGAAAAGAATCTTCTTTTCGCCGTTATCTGCACCGAGAGCGGCTTTGACAAAGACGCCGTCTCGCGGGCGGGCGCAATAGGGCTTACCCAGATTACCGAAGAAACTTATGACTGGATAAAATGGAAACTCGGCGACGAAGGGCAGTTCCGCGACCTGTTCGAGCCGGAAATATCCGTAAAATACGGCGCGTATTTTATGGGTTTTCTTCTTGATGATTTCGGCGATTACCGCACAGCCGCCGCGGCTTACCACGCGGGCAGGGCAAAGGTTCACTCCTGGCTTAAAATCCCGGAGTATTCCTCCGACGGCATAACGCTAGATTCAATCCCGTCAAAAGATACGGCTCATTATGTCGCCAAAATCACAAAGGCTTACGAAAAATACAATTCACTTTATGAATAAAGGAGATACCGCAGCAATGAGTAAAGAAAAAACCGCAACCGAATTACTTAAAGACAAACTTCTTTCCGACCGCCGCAACGGAGCGGTAAAATCAGGCACGGAAGTCGAAAAGGCGTTTGATTACTGCGACGGCTACATTGATTTTATGAACGCCTGCCGCACCGAGAGGGAGTGCGCCGCTTTCATTACCGCCGAAGCAGAAAAAAGAGGCTTTTCCCCGTTCGATAAAAGCAAAAAATATTCGGCGGGCGACAGGGTTTATTTCAACAACAGGGGCAAAAGCGTTGTTCTCTGCGTGTTCGGCAAAAAACCTCTTTCGCTGGGCGCGAAAATCGTCGCTTCCCACATCGACTCCCCCCGCCTTGACTTAAAGCCCAACCCGCTTTATGAAGACAGTGAACTCGCCTATTTCAAAACCCACTACTACGGCGGAATCAAAAAATACCAGTGGACCGTTATGCCTCTCGCCCTGCACGGCGTCGTTATGAATAAAAACGGCGAAAAAGTCACCGTGCGCATAGGCGATTCGGAGGGCGAACCCCGCTTTATCATCACCGACCTTCTGCCCCATCTCGCCGACGAGCAGGAGAAAAGAACCCTCGCCGACGGCATAAAGGGCGAAGAACTCAATATTCTCATCGGCTCCCTGCCGCTCAAAGACGGCGAAGGCGGCGACCTCGTAAAACTCGCGATTATGAAAATTCTCAATGAAAAATACGGCATTGTCGAAGATGATTTTATGACGGCGGAACTTGAGGCGGTCCCCGCATACCCCGCCTGCGATTTGGGCTTCGACCGCAGTCTCATCGGCGCTTACGGCCACGATGACAGAGTTTGCGCCTACCCCGCATTCACATCCCTTTTTGACGCGGACGCTCCCGAATACACGGGCATAGCCGTTCTTACCGATAAAGAAGAAACGGGCAGCGACGGCGTCACGGGTCTCAATTCCGCCTATCTCAAACATTTTATATATGATATTGCCGAAGCGCAGGGCGAAAACGGCAGAGATGTCATACGCAAATGCGAGTGCCTCTCCGCCGATGTCAACGCGGGCTTCGACCCGGTCTTCCCCTCCGTTCATGACAAACTCAACGCCGCTTATCTCAACAAAGGCATCGTGCTCACAAAATACACGGGCGCTCGCGGCAAAGGGGGCACCTCCGACGCCAACGCGGAGTTTCTCGGCAAGGTCACAAAAATTTTCAACGACGCCTGCGTTCTCTGGCAAACGGGCGAACTCGGCAAGGTTGACGAGGGCGGAGGAGGAACCGTCGCGAAATATCTCGCGAACACCGGCATCGAAGTTGTGGATGTCGGCGTGCCCATGCTCTGTATGCACGCTCCGTTTGAAGTCGCGGCAAAAATCGACATTTACAGCGCATATAAAGGATTCAAAGCCTTTTTTGAACAGAAATAATGGATGAAATCTATGTTCTCGCCTTTGAACTTCTGGGCACCGCCGCTTTTGCCGTCTCCGGCGCGCTCAAAGCGGTCGGCAAAAAAATGGATGTTCTCGGCGTAATGATTTTAGGGCTCACAACCGCGGAGGGCGGCGGAATAATCCGCGACATCGTGCTCGGCTATACGCCTCCGGCGGCATTCCGCAATCCTCTTTATTCGCTTGTCGCCCTGCTTGTCTCGCTGGTAATCTTTCTGCCTCCCGTGCGCAAATCAATCGGCAGGCACAAAACGGCGTTCAACAACATTTTCACGGTTGTTGACGCAATAGGTCTCGGCGTTTTCACGGTTATCGGAATACAGGCGGCCCATTCCGAAACAAACGCCCACGGCGTTTATCTCTACCTTTTCGTAGGCGTGGTAACGGGCGTGGGCGGCGGAGTTCTGCGCGACATTTTCGCGGGCGAAAAGCCCTCGATTTTCGTCGAGCATATTTACGCAACCGCTTCGATTTTAGGCGCGGCTCTCTGCATAATTCTCTGGGATCCCGCAGGGCGCGCCGCGGCAATGCTCTCCGGCCTCGCTCTCGTCATCATCCTGCGCGTCCTCTCCGCCTTCAATAAATGGGACTTACCCAAAGCGGAATAAATTCCCCATAACCGCATCCAACATCTAACATCCAGAAAACGAGGAGAAAGGTATTATGATCAAACTATCCCAAATGGGCACAGGCTTTGAACTGTCCCGCAACGGCAGGCGGCTCTTTACCGCAACGCCGGGATCCGAGGTTTTCAAAGTCGCCAAAGGCGAAAGCACCTACAAAATGAACAGAGGCAGTTTTTCAGTAAGCGAAAAAATCCGCAACAAAAGGGCGGTCAACCTCAAAAGTGCCTCCGTCAAAGGCAACACGGTTCATCTGATTCTCACCGAAGGCTCGGCGGAGCTTCGTGTGAACGGAGACCGCCTCGAAGTCAGTTTTGACGGCTTTGACGGCTGCAACAGAATGTGGTTCCCTCTGCGCGCGTCGGAGAACGAGCACTTCTACGGCACGGGCGAAATTTTCAGCGAGTTCGACCTTCGCGGCAAAAAGTCCGATGTCTGGGTCAGCGAGCACATCAACGCAAAATCAATAGTCAAAAAACTCGCGAAAATCTCCGTCGGAATGAAAGACTCAACTCACAAAGAGGATTTTTCACATTACGAAACCTACTATCCCCAGCCGACCTATCTCAGTTCGGATAAATACTATTTTCACTCCTTCAACAACGCCCGCACCGAAATCGATTTTTCGGCAAAAAAGCATGTTATGGTCAAAACCGACTCCATCAGCGGCTTCTGTATGGGCTGGGGCGACACGTTTGAGGATGTTCTCGCCGACCTCACCGAGGTTGTCGGCAGGCAGCCCGAACTGCCCGACTGGGTTTATGACGGCGAGATTTTAGGCATTCAGGGCGGCACCGATATTATGATGAGCAAGGTGAAAAACACCCTTGAGCACGGCATGAAAGTAAACGGCGTCTGGATTCAGGACTGGGAAGGCCGCCGCGTAACCGCCGCGGGCAAACAGCTTATGTGGAACTGGGAGTGGGACAGCGAACTTTACCCCGCACTCGATGAAAAAATAAAAGAACTGAACTCGCAGGGCATAAAGGTTCTCGGCTACTGCAACCCCTTCCTCGCCATCGAAAAGCCCCTTTACAAAGAGGCGAGCGCCAAAGGCTACTGCGTCAAAGACAAAAACGGCGCGGATTACCTCGTCAAAATCACAACTTTTCCCGCCGCGATGATTGACCTTACAAACCCCGGCGCGTGGGAGTGGATGAAAGGCGTCATCAAAAAGAATATGATTGATTTCGGACTGTCCGGCTGGATGGCGGATTTCGGCGAATACCTGCCTACCGACTGTGTGCTTTACAGCGGCGCCGACGCTGAACTCATACACAACACCTGGCCCGCCCTCTGGGCAAAACTCAACCGCGAGGCTGTCGAAGAGAGCGGCAAACTCGGCGAAATCTTCTTCTTCACCCGCGCGGGTTATTCCGACACACCCCGTTACTCCACAATGATGTGGAACGGCGACAACCATGTTGATTTCTCAATAGATTACGGTATGCCGTCGGTCATCCCCGCAATGCTGTCGCTTACCTGCATCGGTTTCGGCTTAAGCCACTCAGACATAGCCGGCTACACCACGTTCGGTGCTCTCAGACGCAGCGAGGAACTCTATATGCGCTGGGCTGAGATGAACGCTTTCTCACTGCTTATGAGAGGGCACGAAGGGCTCAACCCCGACTTAAACGCCCAGTTTGACGCAAGCGAAGAGGTGCTTAACCACTCCGCGAAAATGACTCAGGTTCACGCGAAACTTAAGCCCTACCTCAAAAAGGCGGTTAAACTCAACGCCGAAAAAGGCGTGGGCGTCGTGCGTCCGCTGTTCTTCTACTATGATGAGGAGCGGGCATACACCGAGGCTTACGAATACCTGCTCGGCAGAGACATCCTCGTCGCCCCCGTCATCCGTCCCAAGACGGCGCAGCGCGAGGTATGGCTGCCGAAAGACGAGTGGATTCACATCTGGTCCGGCAAAATCTGTTTCGGCGGCACCTGCACCGTTGACGCCCCCGCCGGTCAGCCGCCCGTATTTGTCCGCAAAAACGCAGACCCCGCTCTGCTTGAAATAATCAATGAAATTCAAACCGGAGGAAATTAAAATGAAATTTTTTCTTGACAGCGCAAAAATCGATGAAATAAGAGAGGCTTATTCCACATTCGGCATCGACGGCATTACCACAAACCCGAACCATATTATGAACTCGGGCAAACCCTTCTACACCGTAATTAAGGAACTCGCGGATTTCGTTAAGGAAAACGGGCTTGAAGGCTATGAGAAATTCCCCGTTTCCGTCGAAATCAACCCCCATTTTGACAATGTTGACGAAATGCTCGCAATGGCGCGCAAAATCAGCGCTATGTGCAAAAACTTCGTCATCAAAATTCCCTGCACGCCTTCGGGCATAACAGCGGCACGCCTGCTTGAAAAAGAAGGCATCCGCACAAACCTCACCCTCGTTTTCTCACCCTCGCAGGCGCTTATCGCGGCAAAGAACGGCTCGCTTTTCGTCTCGCCTTTCATCGGCTGGAAAGAGCAGAGCGGCGAAGACTGCGCGGCTTATATCGCCGACATTGTCGATATCTACAAAAACTACGGCTACTACGGCAAAACCGAGATTATCTGCGCCGCTGTGCGCACCGGCAAACAGATTGTTGACTGCGCCGTCGCGGGCGCGGATATTGTAACCGCCGGCCTTCAGGTCTATAAAGACAGTATGTATCATCCCTTCACCGACCTCGGCCTTGAGCGTTTTCAGAACGCGTGGGATAAAACCATAACCGAAGAATAAGCGTAATTGACAATTATGTCATTTATGATAAAATCAAAACAGTAAAAACCCAACGAAAAAGTAAGGAGTGTTTTTTATGGAAGAGACAAAACGCCTCTACTGTGAAAAAGCAAACGGCAAACTTCACTACGGTCATACGGCGCTCACGGGCTTCGGTTTTATGGCGGTCCAGATTGCCTGGATTATCTACAACGCCTATGTTCCCCTTATTCTCAAAGAAAATCCCGTAATTCAGACTCTCGCTTGGGCAGGCACCGCCGTCGGTATCATAATGGTTATCGACAACATCTTCGGCGTTGTCTTCCAGCCCCTTTTCGGCAGAATATCCGACAGAACCCACACACGCTTCGGCAAAAGAACGCCTTTCCTTATGTATGGCATTCCGCTGTGCGCCCTTCTGTTCATATTCATTCCGAGAATACAGATGCTCGGAATCCTTATGCTTGACATAATCGTCTTCAATTTCATTATGTCAACCTGGCGCTCGCCCGTTGTTGCTCTTATGCCCGACTTCACCCCCTCCGCAATCAGAGGCGAAGGCAACGCGGTTATTAACATTATGGGCGGCATCGGCGTCGTTCTCGGCACCGTTTCGGGCAAAATCATAACCGCAATTATGCCCGACGGCACATCCGAGGCGGCAATACGCAACAATGTTTTCATTTTCGGCTCCTGCATAATGGTTCTCTGCCTGCTTGTCGTCGTCTTCCTTGTCAGGGAGCCCGACAACCGCATCACCAAGGCGGAAGCCGCCGAACTCGCCGCCGAGTATGAAAAAAGCAAAGCAAAGGCGGACGGCAAAACCGGCATAAAGCAGATGAATCTCACCAAGGGCGAAAAAAAGAGCCTTATCTTTATGCTCATCGCCCTGTTCTTCAACTCCAACGCCACCGACTCCATACAGACTTATTTCACAACCTTCGCGAAATACGAACTCGGCTTCACCGAGGCAAACGCCTCGCTTGTCATAACATTATTCGCGGCGTCAACTGTTATCGGCGCCATCCCCGCGGGCAAACTCGGCCAGAAATTCGGCAGAAAAAAGACTATTATGGCGGGCTGGATAGGCGCCCTCGCTCTCTTCCTCGTTTATTTCGCAACCAAGTTTATGCCCCTTCTCTATGTCGCCATAGTCTGCGGCGGTATTCTTATCGCGTTTGTTACAATCAACACCCTGCCTCTTGTGCTTGAAATCGGCGGCGTTGAAAGAGTCGGCACCTTCACAGGCTACTACTACACCGCGACATTCTCGGCCTCCATCGTCGGTCCCGTGCTTGTCGGCGGAATGTTCGACCTTACCAAGGCGCTCTCATCAAGCGGCGAAATCAACTACTGGTCACTGTTCTTCTACGCTCCCGTCTGCTTCGCCCTCGCTCTTGTATGTATGAGCCAGGTAAAGCACGGCGAAACTCAGACCATAAGCGAAGAAATGATTGCCGAAATAAGAGACGAAAACGAAGACTGATTAACCTTAAAGGAGAGTCTTTATGCAAACAAAAATGTCAAAGGGCTATGCGGCTATGTGGGCGTTTTTCGCCGCCGCATACGGCGTGTGGATGGCAGTTTTTATGCCGAAATATGTGCTCGACAATTATGAGAACATCCCCGCCGAGTCAATAATCGACGGCAAGTTCTACCCCGATATAAGCGGTATGACAGGCGCCCACTGGCTTTATCCCCTCTGGGTTATTTTCTCGGTAGCCTCAATACTGCTGTTCATCTTCTATCTCAAAAAATTCCTTTACTGCGAAAAGCAGACAAAGGCGATGACCGCCGCCGCAGCTGTTATTCTTGTCGCGGGCTGCGTGTTCGTCACCGTTTACGGTTTTCTGGGCGAAGAGCCCTTCATCAACAAAGTTAAATATGTCACCGCAAGTATGATAGGCCTTGAATTTCCGTGGCTGTTCAGAGTGTGGGGCGTTCTCGGCGCGGCGAGCGTGTTCATAAACACACTCTACTGCTACCGCAAATACGGTTACAACAGCCGCGCGGGAATAATCGCGGGTTCAATCGGCGCAATAGCGATTTATATTACGGTAAACTGCCCCTCTGTCGGCTCCGACCCGGCGCCCTATTTCCCCCGTCCGAGAATGCTCGGCCACTGGGCGGGCGCCCTCATTTTCGCGGTCGGCTGCGCGGCTCCCGTGGTTATCTTCCTTTTCAGCACCGCCAAAAGATTCAAAG
The DNA here is from genome assembly GCA_017428625.1 of Clostridia bacterium. Classification (GTDB taxonomy): domain Bacteria; phylum Bacillota; class Clostridia; order Oscillospirales; family Acutalibacteraceae; genus CAG-177. The sequence goes on along the minus strand of JAFRQM010000045.1, from coordinate 59,167 downwards.
GCAGATTCGCCGCTACCGCGGTTGTGTTCGTCGGTCTGCTGCTCGTAATGCTCGTGTTGCTCATAACGGTAGGCAAAAGCGCAATAATCGAGAATATTCCGATGGTTGCCGCCTATATTCTGCTGTTCCTGTTCAACTTCACGCATATTTATGACAGAGCAATCACCGACACATCCCCCGAAGGCGAAAATAACCGTCCCGATAACACCGTCTGATATTACGGCTGCCCCAACAGTAACAAAACCGCAAAACTGCAGACCTCCCGCAAAGAACTGTTATAATAAACCGTAATAATAAAACAGTAATATTACAAAACATTAAACACTTGCCGCGTCCGATAAATCACCGGCGCGGCAGTCTTTTTATGCCTTTTCACATATTTATACTTTCATAATTTCCCCTCAACCACATCCGGCATCTGAAATCCAACCCGTAGGGCACGCATATATGCGTGCCGCTTTTAATTCCAAATTATCGGCAGGCTCCGCCCGCGCCCGATTTAAACATTACCGCAATCTCCCCTCAACCTCGTCTGACATCCAAAATCTGAAATCCAACCTCCAAAATTCCGCCCCCGCATACCTGAGGTATGCGGGGGGCGGAATTTTAAATATATTATTACAGGAAGGACACCTAATTGTCATTTTCCCAAAGGCTCCGACGCGCACGAAACAAAACGGTAACCCGTGCCTTCAATTGCGTCTTTCAGCACTCCGGCGTCAACGGCGTTTTGCGTTTTAAATGTCGCTTCGCCTTTTTTTCTTGAAACCGAAACTTTTTTCGCTTCGGGGAAGGTCCTGCGCACGGTATCGGCGATATGCGCCTCGCACATACCGCACATCATACCGTCGATTTTAACCGTCGTTTTAATCATATCAGGCGCCAAGCGAGCCTACAAGGTCGATTATGCCCTGCAGATTTTCGGAAACCCACGAAAACGCGGATGCAATCCAACCCGTTCCGTCAAGACCGACCTGAAAAAGGTCAACAATAAGCTGCAAGCCCGAACCGATATAACCGAAACCCTCAAGCAATGTTGATAATTCCATATTTTCTCCTTTCCGATAATGTTTGTTTTATTTGAAACGCGAGTCATTTCCCGTTGTGGCAGGCACAGCCCATAGCGCAATGCGCGCAGTTCCCGCCGCAGGATGAAACGCCTTTCTTTTTGTCTTTGCGAAGTTTAAAAACAATTCCGGCAACGATTACAACAAGTATCGCCGCAATAATAACAGTTCCGGCATTTGCCGACAGCCACACAAACATTTATAACCGCACCCTTTCTTTTTTTCAGACTTTCTTTGTCAGTTTTGTCGCTTCTTTATATTTGCGGATAAACAGCATATAAATCATTCCCGCAATCGCCGCAAGAGCAAAGATGAAGCCGACAATGTTGAAATTACCCGTGAACGCGCCGCCTATCTGATTTATGCAAAGCGATACAATGTAGGCAAATCCGCATTGATATCCGATAGCAAACCAGGTCCATTTCGCGTTGTTCATTTCACGCTTTATGGCGCCGATTGCCGCGAAACACGGAGCGCAGAGCAGGTTGAATACAAGGAACGAGAAGCCCGTAACACCCGTAAACGCCGCGCCGAGCGCCTGCCAGGCGGTCTGTTCTCCGCCGCCGTAGAGAATGCCCATTGTGCCTACTATGTTCTCCTTCGCAACAAGACCGGTTATGGAGGCGACAGCCGCCTGCCATGTGCCCCAGCCGAGAGGGATGAAAATCCATGAGATAAGGCTGCCTATGCGCGCGAGAATCGAGAGGTCAAGCTCGTCCTCCGCAAGCATACGGAACCCGTCGGATGTGAAGCCGAAATAAGAGGTGAACCATACAAGAATCGTCGAAAGCAAAATGATTGTTCCCGCTTTTTTGATGAATGACCAGCCGCGCTCCCACATTGAACGCAGAACATTCGCGAGTGTCGGCCAGTGGTATGCGGGCAGCTCCATAACAAACGGAGCAGGCTCGCCTGAGAACATCTTTGTCTTTTTAAGCATAATGCCCGAAACAACAATAGCCGCCATGCCGATAAAATACGCGGAGGTCGAAATCCAGGGCGAACCGCCGAAAATCGCGCCCGCTATCATCGCGATAAACGGAACCTTCGCGCCGCAGGGGATAAATGTCGTTGTCATAATAGTCATACGCCTGTCGCGCTCGTTCTCAATTGTTCTGCTCGCCATTATGCCGGGCACGCCGCAGCCCACGCCGATAAGCATCGGAATAAACGATTTGCCCGAAAGGCCGAACTTGCGGAAGATACGGTCAAGCACAAAAGCGATTCGCGCCATATATCCGCACGCTTCAAGAAAAGCGAGCATAAGGAACAGCACCAGCATCTGCGGCACAAACCCGAGCACAGCGCCTACGCCTGCCACAATTCCGTCAAGAATAAGCCCCTGAAGCCAGTCGGCGGCATTCGCTTTTTCAAGCAGACTGCCTACAAGCGACGGAACACCCGGAATCCAGGTTCCGTATTGAGCAGGGTCGGGTTCCTCTCCGATTTCCTCAAGCGTCTTCAGCGCTTCCTCATAATCGGCAATGCTTGCCGTCTCTTCGCTTGTTTCAAGCGTTTCTTCGTCTTCAACCGCATAGGTGAACTCTCCGTCGGGAGCGCTCCCGTGTTCCTCAACCCATGCGTCATAGCCGTCGGCTATCGCGGATGCCTCGCCGTATTTTTCGGCAATCTCCGAATATCCGCCGTCCATTCCGAAAAGGTGGAACCCGTCGCCGAAAATGCAGTCGTTTGTAAAATCCGTCGCGGGCGCACCCACAGCCACCATCGCAATCCAGTAAACAAGAAACATAACAGCGGCGAAAATCGGCAGACCGAGCCAGCGATTCGTTACTACTTTGTCAATTTTGTCCGAAGTCGAAAGGCCGCCCTTGTTTTTCTTTTTGTAGCAGGTCTTTATTACTTCGGCAATATAGATATACCGCTCGTTGGTGATTATGCTCTCCGCGTCGTCGTCAAGTTCTTTTTCCGCCGCGCAGATATCCTCTTCTATGTGTTCGAGCGTGTCGGCGGGAATTTTCAACTGTTCAAGCACCTTGTCGTCGCGCTCGAATATCTTTATCGCGAACCATCTCTGCTGCTCCTCGGGCAGGTCGTGAACAACAGCCTCCTCTATGTGAGCCAAAGCATGTTCAACCGGGCCCGAAAAAGTGTGCATCGGCACCGTTTTTGCGTTCTTTGCCGCCTCAATCGCGGCGTCGGCCGCTTCCGTAATTCCCGTCCCCTTCAGGGCGGAAATCTCAACCGCCGTGCAACCGAGTTTTGCTCCCAGTTCCGCCGTGTCTATTTTATCGCCGTTCTTTTTCACAACATCCATCATGTTTACGGCGAGCACAACGGGAATCCCCAGTTCCGTCAGCTGTGTTGTCAGGTAGAGGTTTCTTTCAAGGTTCGTGCCGTCAATAATATTCAGTATCGCGTCGGGACGTTCGCCTATAAGGTAATTCCTCGCTACAACCTCCTCCAGCGTGTAGGGCGAGAGCGAATATATTCCGGGAAGGTCGGTTATCGTCACATCGTCACGCTTTTTCAGCTTGCCTTCCTTTTTCTCAACCGTTACTCCGGGCCAGTTGCCCACAAACTGGTTTGAACCCGTAAGCGCGTTGAACAGTGTCGTTTTGCCGCTGTTCGGGTTGCCCGCGAGCGCTATTCTTATACTCATAATTCCTGTTTTCCTTTCTTCCTGCGTCTCTTTTTGTCATCCGGCAGTCGGTTAGCGCTGTCTAACCGCCCGCCCGAAAAATAACGGGGATTCTCCCCGGTTTTTCCGTTTTATTCGACTTCAATCATTTCCGCGTCTGCCTTGCGGATAGAAAGCTCGTAGTTGCGCACCGTAACTTCAATGGGGTCTCCGAGCGGGGCAACCTTGCGCACATATACGGGCGTATGTTTCGTAATGCCCATATCCATAATACGGCGCTTCACCGCGCCCTCGCCGTGCAGTTTCACAACGGTAACGGTTTCGCCAATCCCGGCGTCTCTGAGAGTTTTCACCATTTATTCCTCCTGTATCCTTACTTTATTTATACCATTATTTTTCTCGCGAGTTCCTCGCTGACGGCAACACGGCTTTCCTTAACCTTAACAATAAGGTTGCCGGCGAGTTCGCTGACTATGCACACCTCGCCGCCCACATTGAAGCCAAGGTTTTCCAGATGCTTTTTCACCTCCGGTGTTCCGCCGATTCTTTTAATTATCTGTGCCTGTCCGGCATCCGCCATACTGAGTGGCATCATTATCCTTCCTCCCGTCTGTTTTCCGCCTGCGCGATCATCCGCCCGGCGTCAAAACGCAAATTATAATATATTTGTAATAATAATATCCGGGTATGTAGATGATTGATTAATATATGTATATCTGAAATTAATTCCCCTTCATCCAAAATCCAAAGTCCGAAATCCAACATCCGGAACATAGCCTCCCCTCTCAGGGCGCAGGTGTTCGGTGAACACCTCTGCCGCAGGCAGAAGCGCCGACCGAGCCGGCAGGCGAGACAGGTGGATTGTGAGCGCAGCGAACAAGACGGAAGGGTCCCTATCCATAATCCAACATCTGAAATCCGGAACCCTGTGCCGCCGGGGTTAGCCTTATCTAACCGCTTATATTATAGTTAGCCCACCCTAACTTGTCAAGAGATTTTTATAATTTTTTTCAGTTCCCCGCCGTTTTCTGTTTTCGGTTGAAAAATGCGGGCGTCTGAGTTATAATAACAGACAGGCAGACAACGCTCAAAGGAGGAATTACAGTGACTATCGGCGAATCCGGCGAAATGTATCTTGAAACAATATATATTCTTTCTCAAAAAAATTCTGCCGTGCGCAGCATTGATGTCGGCACTTATATGGGCTTTTCCAAGCCGTCCGTCAGCCGCGCCGTCGGCCTGCTGAAAAAAGAAGGACTGATAACCATTGACACGCAGGGTTTCATAAAACTCACCGATGAGGGCGAGTCAAAAGCAAAACGGATTTACGAGCGCCACACCCTGCTCACCCGCCTGTTTGTCAACCTCGGCGTGGATGAAGAAACCGCTGCGCAGGATGCCTGCCGCATCGAACATTACCTCAGCGACAAAACCTTCAACGCAATCAAAGCCCATGTCAAAGACCATAACAGAAATTAGCAATTAGGTGTTAGGTTTTAGGCGTCAGATGTTAGGCATCAGGTGTCAGGTTTCAGCAATTTGTAATAAAATATAACTGTAGGGCTCGCATACATCCATGCCGCTTGTCCACCATCCAAAATCCAAATCCCAACCAAAAACTCCCCTCGAAAGGGGAGTTTTTATCTCATTTATCCTTTTTTTCGTCCGCTCCGAACAGTTTTCTGTCGAGCCCCCGTTTTATCATAACAAAACAGAGCGCGGTGCCGAGCGTAAACATCACCGCAAACTCGCCGAGGGCAACAAATCCGCCCTGTGTAAAAAAGCCGGTCATTGTGAACGGGCCTTCAATAAAGAATTTCTCAATCTCCCAGCCGACAATCACGCCGTTCCACAAAGCGGGCATAATCATGGCAAAAAGCGGATATTTCCCGACTTTCGCGTTTCGCAAAAACCACATACAAGCCGTTGCGCCGAGGGTCGCGAGCGAGCCGAAAATCATATCGAGCGGCAGCCCCGAACCTATGCTGTAAATGTTCGCAATAACACAGCCGATAGTCAGGCCGGGAATCGCCGCAGGTGTGAACAGGGCGAGCACATTGAGCGCCTCCGACACCCTGAACTGAACCGCCATCGTGGCAGAGCCGGGCAGAATAAAACTCTGCGCGTAGGTAAGTCCCGCGTAGAGAGCGGCAATCATCGCGCCCGTCGCGACAAACCGCAGGGATTTCTGTGTGTTGTTCATATTCTTTTTTCTCCTTAGTTTTGTTTGGCGCAAAAACGCCGGTCAGGATGGTTTCGAACTGACCGCGGGGATATATGAAAACGGAGCGCGCCCGTATCTTTCAGACGCGCCGCCGCAATATAATAACCTTTTTTCGCCGTAAGGTCAAGTGTTTTTTTATCCGTCCGCCCGTTTTTTATTTTCACACAATACGCAGAATAACGGCGGGTATTCCGTTTTCGCCGTCCTCGGGCGCGCCGGTATCCGTCATAAGCCCGCCGGGAACCGTCAGCGTGTTTCCGCTAATCGAAACATGCCCCGTCACTTCCACAGCCTCATCACAAAGCATATTCTGAGCGAAAACCCGTCTGCCTTCAACAGATTCCTCAAAGCCGACCGAAAGCGACTCAAACCTGCCGAACAGACCGACAGGAGCCTCCGCTTTTCCGCCTTTCACACGGATAGCGGCGGGAGGAGTTCTGTAAAATCCGCTTGCGAACGTGCGGGGCGTCACCGCCACGCACAGAGCGCCCGAATCGGGATGAACCGAGCAAAGAACATAAGGCTTTTCGCCCGAAGCCTCAACCACGGGCAGAGGCATATTCCTCGAAACAGCCGCGGGAGCCGTCACGAAATAATCGCCGGGCTTCACCTTCGGCCATAGATCATCCGATCTTTCGGGGCAGCGCCAGACATCTTTTAGCCTTTCCTCCGATATACGCAATTCTCCCTCGTTCGCGGCGAATGGCGGAGCGATTCTCTGCCAGCGCAGCGCGCAGACGCTCTCCGAAACAAGCCTCGGGGAAAGCGGCAGATATTTGCGCCGTTTTTCCAGATCGTGGCGCATAACTCCGTTCGCGCATCCGAGAGCAGCTCCGATAAGAGCCGTGTCCTCAATATTCAGCACAGCACAGGGTCCCTTTATATCCTTCGCCGCGTCAAGACAAACGGCCGCGCGGTCAACGGTCGAGGCGTATTTAAGCTCGTGAACAACATCATATGTGCGCAGGTAATCGCAGGCGGGCAGCACCCTTTTAAGATATTCCGTTACATGTCCGGGAACAGCGGGCCCGTCCTTTTCCGATTCAAACAGCGGCCGTCTGACAAGCCCGTGTTCAATCAGCGTATCAGGGGAGTATTTGCGGAAGCACTCCGTCATCATCTCGCAGTAGTCCGCGTCGCCCTGATGAGCGCCCCAGTCCGCCTTGATATAAACAATTCCCGCTTCGCCGCACCATCTCGCGCGCTCCTCCCAGTATTCCCGCTCCTCTTTCGGCGTCAGGGATATTTCCCTTCCGTCAACGAGCGAGGGAGTCTGCGTCGGCACCCATAAGCCAAGCCCCCGGTAGCCGAGAGACAGCACCTTTTCCGAGAGCGCTTCAAGCCGCTTTGCGGGAGATAAATCCTTCAGCGAGGGAAAACGCTCCCCGTCCGCCTCGAGCAGACCGAAAAGACGGGTGTCAACAGCCCCGTAAGGCACGTCCCAGCCGTCGTCAAGCACTGCGATAAGGTCGCCCCTCACGCCGTCAAAACTGTTCAGCACTCCGCGTTCCCCGAAAAGAAACTCCCAGTTCATCGCGTCGCGCGAGGATAAGCCTTCATCCCTCGGGTTCCTCGTGTGCATTTCGTCGCACTGCGAATCCCAGGTGCAGAAATAACTGCCCGTGTTTTTGCTTGCGTCAGGTATAAGATTCATACTTTTTCCTCCGTGTTTCACAATCCCAGAATTTCCGCGAACTCTCCGGCGCTCACGCCGGGAAGAACGGATAAAACGCCCGCCTTTTCCGCGGCGGAAACTATGCTTTCATAATCGTATTTCACGCCCGTCACGGCGTTTTCGAGAACGGATATATCCCCGTTTGAAAAGTAGTCGCCGTAAAGACGGAACTGTGTAACAACACCGTTTTCAATCCGCAGATTGGCGTCATAACAGCCCGACGGCAGCCGCTTTTTATGTTGCAGATTAAAATCTCTTTTTCCGCCGTAATTCCAGTCATCCGTGCGGTATTTTTCATCCGCAAGGGCGGCAACTTCTTCCGTTTCGGCAGGTGATAATGTGTATATCTCCCCGCCCGTCGCTTCTTTTATCTCATCAAAAAACGCGCTCATAAACCCCGTCACATCCGCGGGAGCGTCAATTATGTCCGCAATGTTGAGAACCCTTGAGCGCACGCTTTTTATGCCCTTGCTCTCAATTTTAACGGCGCTTACATTGAGCGCGCCCGAAAGCAGCGAAAGGTCGGCGGAATAAAGCAGGGTTCCGTGGTGCAGCGTTCTGCCGTTTTTCACACACTGAGCGGCGCCGGAAATCTTTTTTCCGCAGGCAAGCAGGTCGTTCCTTCCCGAAAGGCAGGCGTCAACCCCGGTTTTTTTAAGGGCGCTTATTACGGGAGCGCTGAAATGAGCGTAATCATTCATATACTCCGTTCCGTTTTCAATAAAGGTGTAGTTTATGTTTCCGCTGTCGTGAAAAACCGCGCCGCCGCCCGTAAGCCTGCGCGCAACGGCAATTCCGTTTTCACGCACAAACGGCGCGTTTATTTCGGCGGCAGTGTTCTGATTCAGGCCGACAATCACGCTTTTTCCGTTTCGCCAGAGCATAAAAAAGTTTTCATCCCGCCTGCAAAGCAGATATTCTTCAAGCGCCAGATTAAAATACGGGTCGGTGCTTTTGTTTAAAATCAGTTTCATTGCGTCAGGCATTGTCATATTCGCTCTGAAGCCAGGCGGAAGCCTCTTCCGCGCCCTGTTCATCGGCAGAAAACTCTTTTTCGGTAATAATCGCCTTGTCGGTCGAGTCATAGGCATAGCAGCCGAACCAGTAAGAGGCAACAACAGCGGCCATGCTCTCTTTTTTCTTGCCGGAGCCGGCGTCAACTTCCTCGGTCCTGACTTTGAATCTGTATCTGAAACTGTCGGCAAATATGCCTTTTGTGCCGTTTTTCGCAGGCAGAGAACCGGTGTATTCGTTGCATCTGCCGCCTATGCGGAATGAGCCCGAAAGATATTTGAAATCAATGTTGTGAACTTTTTCCATATTATTCTCCTTTTCAGAATCTCGCTCTGAGTTCAATAACTCTGCCGATTATTCTCACCGGCAGGCTTTCGACCTGTTCGGGAGTGAAAACAAGCGGTTCATAGGCAGGGTTGAGCGCCGTCAGCGTAAGTGTTCCGTTATGTGTTTCCGCTTTTTTGACCGTCGCCTCTTCAGGGCCCACAAGAACCACGCAGATACTCCCGTTCGGCGCTTCATCAGTGCGTTTTACAATTACCGTGTCGCCCTGCACAAAGCGCGGCTCCATACTGTCGCCCCTTATCCGCAAAGCGAAAAGCTCGCCGGATGAATAGCCGAGACCGCCCCTGCTCTCGTAACCGAGCACCTGCTGAGAAGCATCGTTCGGTCTGCCCGCGCGCACATAACCGAGCACGGGTATTCCGCCACTCTCCTTTTCCGCGCCCAGAAGCCTGTCCGCGCTGACGGCCAGCACGGATGAGAGGCGCAAAAGCGACTGTTTGTCGGGAGCGGTTCTGCCCTTCTCCCATTGACTTACCGCGGTCTGATGCACGCCCACAAGGTCCGCGAGCCTCTGCTGCGAGAGCCCGCGCTCAATACGGCATTCTCTGATTGGATTCATACCGGCCCCTTCTTGCTTTTTTCTGCGATATCTTCTGCATTCCCGTGATATCTTCTGCGTTCTGTTTTATTGTAATATTATGAGTGATTCTATTAAAAATGTCAACAAAAACCTGCCGCCCGTATGCGCTGCTTTCGCCCCTTGCTGTTCTGCAATAATAAAACTTCAGCCGTAACTGCTCTCTCCCCGGCATAACTGAATTCGATTTTCCTTTTAACGCGGCGTTTTGCTCCTTCGATATTTCTTTTATGGCACATTCCCTTTCTCCGTCAATAAAAAAACAGAAAAAATCCCCGTTTTAAGCATTTAATATCCGTATTTTTTCAAGGCAAAACCCCCGAAAGCCCTTGACTTTCGGGGGTCTTGCCCGTTGCGTTATACCATACCAAGAAACGCGAGGGAACTACAACTGCCCTTCCGTGCTTATTGCGACAAGCCCGGTTATACCATACCAAGAAACGCGAGGGAACTACAACTAAAGAAAGCAGAAGAACGCACACTCACGAGTTATACCATACCAAGAAACGCGAGGGAACTACAACTAAAGAAAGCAGAAGAACGCACACTCACGAGTTATACCATACCAAGAAACGCGAGGGAACTACAACGAAATTGATGCGTTCCGTTTCGCAACCTAGTTATACCATACCAAGAAACGCGAGGGAACTACAACGAATAAACTTTCCTTATTCTTGAAATGTCAGTTATACCATACCAAGAAACGCGAGGGAACTACAACGGAACTGCAACAAACTGCTGTAAAATTGCATTAATTATAACACACATTTCCGAAAAACAAAAGCCTTTTTTATAATAAAGTCAGCTGCTCATATTCAACCGGCTTGTCTTCCGGTTTATAATTGCCGAGCAAAACATCAATGGATTCATATTGTTTCTCGGTTATAACCAAAAGGCGTATGGAGCCGTTGTCCGGAAGGTGCGCCGAAAGGCGGTTTTTATGTGTGCTTACCGAGTCATAACCGTTGCATACTCTGGCATAAACCGAAAACTGCACCATATAGTAACCGTCTTTAAGAAGAAAATTTCTGAACTGAGTCGCCGCCCTGCGGTTGCTTTTTGTGTCAACGGGCAGGTCGAAAAAAACAAGCATTCTCATAAATCTACTCATATTGACGGAATTCTATGTCAATAAGCCCGGGCAGAGTAATTTCCGCTTTGCCTGTTTTAAGGCATTCAACATAACTTTGAACTGCCGTTTCAACGGCGTTTGCCGCGCTTTGTTTGTTTCCTTCAACAATTACGCAAGCGTTTAAAGCCTTCAGCAGCAGTGCCTTGTCCGATGTGCCGAATTCATCATAATCAAACAAAAATTTCGCAACATTCAAGTCAACAAACGGTCTGAACGGCTCTATTAAATCGTCTGAAAGGTTAAAATTGTTCAGTTCGCTGCAATGGTGAACGCCGAGCGACGGCTCAAGCCCGTAAAGGCAGACTGTTCTTGAAATAACGGCGCGGATAATTGCGTATCCGTAATTAAGCGCGGCGTTTAACGGCGTTTCGTCATCTCTGTGAAAATCTTTGCCGAAAAGCGCTTTAAAATAAAACGCCGCGGCTCTGCCTTCAACATTTGAGGTGTCTCCCGAATTGACTTCGCTTGCGTATCGGTAAAGTTTTTCCGCTCCGCCTTTCCCAATTATTTCAAGACATTTTGCCTGGTTGTGAATTTTTGAAACAACAATCTGCTGCCATATTCTTTTTTTCAGCGGCTGGGTGGCTTTTGCCTGCAGTTTTATCTGTTTCAACTGCCTCGAATAGCAGTTAATTGGGTTGAGCGCCGCGGTCGGAATATGCTTTTCATCGCATATAAGCAAAGTAACGCCCGCGTTTGCGAATTTTGAAATGAGCGCTGTTGAAAGTGTTGAACGGTAATCCTCAACCATAACGCAGCGTATATCTTCAACGGGGAATGAAAAAGTTTCGCCGTTGTCAACAACAAGCTGCTCGTTTTTGGTTGTAAGTCGGGCTGTGTTGGCAATAAATATGTTTCTGTAAGCCATCAGTTTTTACCGAACCCCTGCCTTCTTTCTTTGCCGACTTTGCGGCAGTTTCCGAGCGGATCAACTTCATTTTTTTCGAGTGAAAAGAGTGTTTTAATACCGAGACTCGGTATTACATAAGAATTATCATGTGTTATAACAGTTATTGATGCTGTTGAAATAGATGCCTTGACATAATATAGGCATTCTTCATTGAACCTGTGTTTAAGAGGAAGCGAACTGTTTTTGAACACCCGTGACATTTCGGTATCCTTTTTTGTTTTTATCAAAACAGCGTCATTGGGATACAGAGAGAAAATAAAATCTTTATCTTCCATTTCTCTCCATTCGGAGTATGGCTTGTTTGCAACAACCGCTTTATTCGGCAGCTCCGGTTTTACGGTGTCTGCAACATATACCGGCACAAAGTAATAGCCCTCGTTTTCAACATAAAACACATCAATTCTCACCATTGAATCATTGTTTGCTACGCCTTTACCCCCGTTGAGCGCGACATTAAGCGAGGATTTTTCATATATTTTTACCTTTTTTACAACTGCGCCCTTCTCTCCTGTGCTTGTCGGCTTATAAAACGGCTCAGCAAATGCTTTTTTTGCGTCTCCGTCAAACTCTGTCAGGCGCTCTTTCAGCGCTTCATAAAGCAGCCGGTCGCTTTGCGGGTTGTAATAACTCTCAATTTCGCCGTCTTTGTCAAGTTTCAGTTCGGTCAGCTGTTTTTTAGAAAGCACAAACCCTTCGTCAATAAGTTTCGGGCTGCGCACGGTGTCTTTATGCGCCGCTCCTTTTGTTTTGCGCGTCGGCATCCTCGAAACAAAGCAGGGTTTAACCGCCGCCTGTTCCTCTTCGGTGTAATTCTGCAACCTGTAATCGGTTAAAATGCTCTGCGGGTCATTTGAAAGGCGTATTTCAAGTTCCCTGCGAAAATCCTGCCACGGGTAAGGAAAAGCGTCAATAACCTCACCGGTGAGGTTGTCAATCACAAAAGCGGCTTCGTCTTTTGTAGCTTCCGAATACCTTACCTCCCTGTATTTGGCATAGTCCGATATTCTTTTTATCATTCCTTGGGTAATGCAGGCAATTACAACCGCGTCTGCGGCGTGGTGAAGGTCGCCGTCCTCTCTGATTTTCGCTATTCCCCAGCGTTTTCGCATATATGCGGTTATTGCTCCGTTTACCGAATTTACTCTTTTTACTTTGTGTTCCGACGGCGCAAACTCCAACCGGTCGGTTATGTAATTATAAAGGAACCTGCTTAAATACTGCGTGTCCTGCAAACTTCTCTCTTTCAGCCCTTTGTCATCTTCCGTTATTTTCTCTTTAAGCATAATCTGCTTTTTGCGGAAGTTTTTGACGTTTGCGTTTACCCAGACAATATAGTCCTCTTTTCTTTTGCCTGTGAGGTATTGCAAAGGCAGTCGGTTGCCCTTGTCGCGGTTTTCCGCGGCGAGAACAAGAACCTTGTTTTTGTAAGAATCATCAAAAGAAATACTGTATGGAAAAATGTGATCAACCTCCGCATATCCCGGCTCAAATATCCTTTCTATTTCAAGCCTTTTGCCGGAATACGGGCAATAACCGTCCTGTTCCTGCCACAGCTTATATTTAACAAGATCTAACCCGGTCGGGTATAAAACTCCCAGTTCGTTGCGGAGATATTCCATTGCTTTTTCGTTTTTACTGCGGTTTTCTTCTATCCGTTTTTCATCGCCCCGGCGTTCATCCAATGTTTTTGACATTTCACGCGCAAGTTCAATATTTATGAAAACGGGGCTTTCATTTTGTTCGCGGATTATTGCGTTTATAACTTTTATTGTCTGTGAAACCGCTCTTTTTACAACAGGATTTGTCAAATCTTCAAACTCTTCGGCATATCCGGGCAAAAACTTTGATTTCTCGCCGCCGTGCGCTTTAAAGTCGTAACCCGCCGCTTCACAGGCTTTGTCATAGGTCATCCCCTGTTCAAGAAAAGGAATAAGCGCATTGCAGGCTTTAACCGAAATATGACCGAACTTGCTGAAATTGCCGAGAGACATCAGACAGTTAACATCAACTTCATCAAGGTCGAGTTCTTTGAGTTCTTCAATTATTTTTTCATCATTTTTATAAAGCGTGAATATTTCACCGATTTTGTCAAGAACTTTACGGGAATAATACTTTATTCTGCCTTTTGAAACCTTGTCAAGCGCTTTTCTGATGTCGTGATATGCCTTGAGATAACTGAATTTTGCCTTTTCCGCTTCGGCATTATCCTTACCTTTCGGGTAAGAAACGATGTTAAACCTGTAATTTTCCTCTATACCGAGCCTTTTGCGAATATCGGATACCTTAAGGTCCGCTTTTTCATGAGCAAGATTAAAAACTTCTTTTCTTTCTTCATCCGTTAAAAAACGACTTTCGCCGTTACCCGTTATCTTTATGCTGTTGATTTTTTGCCAAAGAGTAAAAATCTGAAAAGAATATGCCGCTTTGGGCGCTCTTCGCTCTTCGGGAATAAGGGTGCATTTACCCCTCATTTTTTCAATTTGATTTCCGCCGTATTTGCTGCCTTCGCCGGGACCTTCTTCAAAAGACCTTTGAGACATGGTAATTTCGGTGTATTTTGCTTCAAGTTCCTCTGTTGCAATAACACTTCCGGCTTCGCGCTGAGCATTGAAAATCAGGTGAATTTCATCTTCAATCAACGCGCGAGACACGGTGTTTGTGTATTCTCCGCCTTTGTTGCGTTTGTGTTCGGCAAATTTTTCATCTTTATAAAGCATTTCGCCGACAGTCCTGTAGCCCTTTTCATTCATGAGACGAACATTATCATCAACCGCTGCCAACAGCACGCCTTCTTCTTTATCCGACGTGTTTTTTCTGTTTGATTTAAATCCGCGGCGTTGTGCAATATTTATCATAACACGGGCTAATTCTTTGTTTGACAAAACGCGATAAAGCGCTTCCGTTCGAAGGCAGTAAACATCTGTCAACCGGCCATCAAACAAATGCAGCATTTCATCTTCATTAAGCATACCGGAAGAAATAATAAGGTTGCGGATTCTTTCGTTTCTGTGCCTGTGTCGGCGAAGTCTTCTTCTTAACGACCTTTTTTCTCTTCGCGGTAAAGCAAGAGATGACCCGTCCTTCGGGTTTTCGGCAGCAGTGAAAATCCTTGATCCGAGATTAAGAATTCTTCCTGGTTCATCTCTGTTGTCCAGTTCAAGCACCGCCCACCCGACAGATGTTGTTCCGCAATCAAGTCCTATGCAATAAGCCATAAAAGTCCTCCCGTTATTATAAAAAGATAGTGGCTCACAATAAAGTGAGCCACCAGAGCTTTCGGTGTACTACCTTATTGTAGTAACCTGCGCATTTCTTGGTATGGTACAAGATGTAATTATAATATCATACAGTTTTTGTTTTGTAAAGTTTTTTCTTTGGTTTTAATCACAAAACACTCCGGTTCTTGCCCTTTCCTCAAGCCTTATATTATCCGTTTCATTTATTATATCAACCAGCCCTCTTTATATCAGAAGCGACATTACTCTATGTAAAGGAATTGCGGCAGAACCTTTGCTCTCTGATTCGTTTTTTTGTCCGCATAACACGGTTTTGCGTATCTGTAATATTTCATTGTTGCTCCGCTTCCGGATTAACAACAATACAACAGTCATGATTCCAACCGCGCAGATATTATTATAACCGAAGGGACGTCCCGAAAACCGGTCAGCAATACCCTAATCGCACAATCATTTTATTTTTCGGTTTCCTTTCTTCGCTCCGCATTCCTTCCGCGTTTCTCTCCTTTGCCTCGCCGTGTTTTCTCCTCTCTGTTCCGCTCCTCTTCTTCGCACATCTCCCGCTTCCGCGCGCTCCCTCCCTGCCACACCGTCCAGCCTTCGCGCACTCCTTCTCTGCGCGAGCCTCCCCTCTGATTACCCCCGCCGATGCCGGTTCACTTCCCGCCGCTTCACCTCTTCCTCTCACGCTTTAAACTGTTAAATCGCCTGCTTTTGCCCGTTTAAGCCTCAGCACCTTTCTTTCTTCTCCCTCCCCTTTGCCGTTTCTCGCTTTAAATCGGTAACTTGTGAAACAATGCTGTCGCGCCGGTCCGGCTTTTTGTTTCACGTGAAACAAAAAACGCCCCGTTGGGCGTTTTCTTCTTTGCGGTTTTTTCTTTTATGACTCTTTTTTAATGTTTATGTAGTTTACGGCATCGCAGTTTACTATCTGGATGTGCTTTTTGCCTTCAAGCTTAATCCAGTTGTCTTCAATTCTGACTATTGTGCCTTCAAATCCCATTCCCCCTCCGGCACAGACAATCGTAACTTTCTTTCCAATATATTCTCTCAACATTTCTATAGGCATTTTCACTTTATCTCCTTTTTTCTTTTTCTTATTTGTAATTATTCTTCTGCGCCTCTGTGTTGCCGATGCTGCGCTTGTGGTTAAAACCAGAAACACCACAATATATAGAATCCAAATACTTGAGATAGAACCATCCCCTTTGTTAGTTTTCAGACGCTTTTTGACTAAAACTTTAAACTGTTAAAGCGGTTTTTTGAAAATCTGTGCCGAAGGTCTCGGATATTTCGGAGGAGTTACGGAACTTTTCTCAATCTTCACGAGGTTTCTCGTCTGTTTGTCGGCGAGAGCAATCTGTTTTGAACCGACAAGTTTTCCTCCGAGAGTTTTTATTGCCGTTCCCGAAACAGCAAGTTCATCATCGGCCTTTGAGCCTTTGAGGGCAATAAACATGCCGCCCGTTCTGACAAAGGGCAGGCAGTATTCGCAAAGTGCATTGAGAGAGGCAACCGCGCGTGAGACAGCAAAGTCAAACCTTTCTCGCAAATCTCCCCTGCCGAGCTCTTCAGCTCTGCCGTGAATTACCTGTGCATCAATTCCGAGTTCAGACAGCGCGTTGCGGACAAAATCGAGTTTCTTCCCTGTGCTGTCAAGCATGGTGAGTTCAAGGCTGCTGTCATAAATCAGCATGGGAATGCCAGGAAAACCCGCCCCCGTGCCTATGTCAATAACCTTTGAGCCCCCTGAAATATCGGCTGCCGTGAAAACGGTCAGGCTGTCAACAAAATGTTTTGTTACAACCTCTTGCGGGGTTTTTATTGCCGTCAGGTTGAATTGCCTATTGGTTTCAACCAGCATTGCAGCAAATCTGTTAAACATCTCAAGCTGTGTATCGTCAAGGCACAGACCGATTGCCTGCGCTTCTTTTTTTAATTGATTTATGTCAATCATTTCTGCCCTCCCTCTCAAGGTAAATGAGCAGAACGGTAACATCTGCCGGGCTTACCCCCGATATTCTCGAAGCTTGACCGATGTTTTCCGGTCTGATTTTGTTTAATTTTTCCGCCGCTTCAAGCCTCAGCCCTGTTATATCACCGTAATTGATATCTGAGGGAAGTCTGCGCACCTCAAGCCGGCGCATTTCGTTAATCTGCTGCTGCTGATGTCTGATATAGCCTTCATATTTGATATCAAGACCTACCTGCTCGAATATTTCGGCAGGCAAATTGGGGCGTGTTTTGTCAAACGGAGCCAGGGCGTCGTAGTCGAGCTGAGGTCTGCGTAAAAGTTCAACAAGCCTTATTCCTGTAGTCATAGGTGAAGTTTCACGTGAAATGAGTAATTTGTTGAGTTCTTCCGAAGGCGCTATGGTAATACCCTCTACTCTCTGCCTTTCTTCATTGATGAGGCAGATTTTTTCGCAGAACTCCCCGTATCTGTCTTCGTTTATAAGACCGATATCATATCCGAGTTGTGTTAAACGGCGGTCGGCGTTGTCCTGCCTGAGAACAAGGCGGTATTCCGAACGGGAAGTCATCATCCTGTATGGGTCGGAACAGCCTTTTGTAACCAAATCGTCTATAAGCGTGCCGATATAGGAACTTCCGCGATCAAGAACAACTGGAGGTCTGCCTTTAACTTTCATAGCGGCGTTGATTCCCGCCACAAGACCCTGAGCCGCGGCTTCTTCATATCCGCTGGAGCCGTTGAACTGACCCGCGCCGAAAAGTCCGTCATAATCAAAGAATTCAAGGCTCGCCTTAAGCGCGAGCGGGTCAACGCAGTCATATTCAATGGCATAAGCCGTCCGCATAACCTCCGCGTGTTTAAGTCCGGGAATGGAATGCAGAATTTTCAGTTGCACATCTTCGGGCAGAGACGAGGACAGACCCTGTATATAAAGTTCATCCGTATTTGCTCCGCAAGGTTCGACAAAAAGCTGATGACGCGGTTTTTCGGAGAAACGGACTATTTTATCTTCAATACTGGGGCAGTAACGCGGACCTACGCCGTCAATTCTGCCCGAATAGAGCGGTGATTTGTCAAGATTGTCAAGGATAATCTGTTTTGTTTCGTCGTTTGTGTAAGTGATATAACAGGGTTCGGAGTTGACTATATTTTCTTTTGTGGTAAACGAGAAAGGCGTTGTTTTTTCATCGCCGGGCTGAAGTTCCATTTCACCAAGGTCTGCGCTTCTGCGGTTTACTCTCGGGGGAGTGCCGGTTTTGAATCTTCTGGTGGGGATTCCGAGTTTTTTAAGGGCTGAGGCAAGTTCATTTGCCGGGAACATACCGTCGGGACCGCTTTCATAGCAGACATCGCCGACATAGACCTTGCCTGCAAGAAAAGTGCCCGTGGCGATAACAACGCATTTCGCCCTGTGGAGCGCTTCAAGTCGGGTTTTGACAATCCATTCCCCGTTTTCACGGTATAAATCGACTATTTCAGCCTGTTTTACAAACAGATTCTCCTGTTTTTCAAGCGCGTGTTTCATATAAGCGGAATAACCGCGGCGGTCAATCTGAGCTCTCAGGGAATGAACGGCGGGACCTTTGCCGAGATTTAACATACGGTTTTGCAGGGTGTTTTTGTCAGCCGCGACACCCATTTCGCCGCCGAGAGCGTCTATTTCACGCACAAGGTGACCTTTTGAAGTGCCGCCGATTGAAGGGTTGCAGGGCATATTGCCCACCCAGTCAAGGTTAATTGTGAAAACGGCGGTTCTGCACCCGAGACGCGCCGAGGCAAGGCCCGCTTCAATTCCTGCGTGCCCTGCTCCGATTATAATTATGTCAAACCTGTCTGCTTCGTATATCATAACTGTTATTTCCTGTGTGAAAAAGGGCTGTTTTACAGCCCTTTTTTCTGCTTTTAATTATTAATTAAAAACCCGTGAAGTAATCCGCAATGTAGTTGATAAACGCAGCGAAATTCTCCTGAAACAGTGAGCCCATGCTGCCGAAAAACTTAAGAAGCTGTGTGTCTTCGCCTGTGAGCATTGAGAAAATAACATTGATGAGAACGATGGTGTAACTTATCATACCGTTTCCTCCTTTAGAAGAGTTAATATATTATACAACCGGGAAAACCGCAAATATATAAAACCGGATGTAATATTCTTATGAATCACAGGGATTTTTTTGAGGGTTTTGCTCTTTTTAACAGCGTTGATGTGTTTAACTGAGTAATATAGACGGTCTGTTCGTTCTTTTTGCCTGAACAGACAACAAATGATTTGGGAAGGTCGGTGCAGACATCGGTTATCTGCCCGTTTTTCTGCGCAAAGGCAAGATAATCGCGGGTTGTTTTTGAAACGGTGGTGTTGTCAAGGTCAAAAATACCGAGAACATCACCGGAGCGTATTACCTTGTCGAGACCTATATGAATAAACATAAATTACCTTTCGCTCACGGTTCCGTCAATAACTTCAAACACTTTGCCGTTTTCACTGCGCATAAGCGTTGACGGGTCGCAGCAGGTAATGAAAACCTGCCAGCTGTCGAGGTAGTTGAGAATGAATTTTTGCCTTCCTTCATCAAGTTCGCTCATAACATCGTCAAGCAGAACAACGGGTTCTTCGCCTGTAAGCGAACCCATAACGGAGGCTTCGCCGAGTTTTAAAGCGAGCGCGCAGGAGCGCTGCTGACCCTGAGAACCGTAAAGTCTTGCGTCTCTGCCGTTGAGGGTTACAAGAAGGTCGTCGCTGTGCGGTCCGGCTGAGGTGTAAAGTTTTTTAAGGTCGCTTTCACGGGAATTAAAAAGTTCCGCGAGCAGAATTTCTTTTATATCTTTATCTGAATTGAGTTTCATACTTTTGCCGAAAGAATATGAAACAGTAAAATTTTCTTTTGAAGAACTTATGCCGGAATAAATATTTGCGCTTTTTTCTCTTAACCTGTCAATGTAATCAAGCCTGTATTTTATTATTGAAGCGCCGAGCGACGCAAGAGCGTCATCCCACGCGTCAAGAACGCTTGAATCATACTGTTTTTCACTGATTTTTTTGATGAGCGCGTTTCTCTGGTCAAGTGTTCTGATATAGCGCGACATAAGAACAGCGTAATTTGGTTTAATAAGGCTTAAAGCAACATCCAGAAGTTTTCTTCTTTCGCCGGGAGAACCTTTTATTACCGATAAAGCGGAAGGTGAAAACACAACACAGCGGAATCTGCCCATCATTGCTCTCGGAGATTCGCAGGCAGCGCCGTTGAGAACAATATTTTTTGTTTTGCCTATTGTCATTTCGGCTATCTGTTCTCTTTCGGAGGCAAAAAATTCAAGTTTTGCTTTTGCCTCATCTGCCGTGTCGCACACAAGCTGGATATTTTTGTGCGTGCGGAAACTGTAACAGCCGGTAAACAGCCATATACTCTCTATTATATTTGTTTTGCCCTGACCGTTTTCACCGAAAATGATATTCATTGAAGGATGCGCTTGAATATGTGTATTTTTCAGGTTGCGAAAAGAGTCCGCAGAATGGCTGATTACATTCATAACTGATTATTCCGCTGTATAAATTATATTTTCAAATTCGACGCTGTCGCCGGGACGGATTTTTTTTCCTCTTTGAATACAGACTTCTCCGTTTACTCGCACGGCTCCATCCTGAATAACGGTTTTTGCGTGACCGCCGCTCTCAACGGCGTCACACAGTTTTAAAAAAGAATCAAGTTTTATATATTCGGTGGAAATGTGTTTTGATATCTTCTTTTTTTCGGCAACTTTTACTTTAATCTTCATTTTTCAGCCTCACGGGAAGAACAAGGAATATGAATGATTCACCTTCGGGCGGGCAGATAAGTATGGGTTTTGTGGAGCCTACAAGCAGAATGCGTATTTCATCTGTGTCGCAAACCCTGAGAGCTTCAAGCATAAGCCTGTTATTAAATCCTATTGTGCATTCCTCACCCTGTATATCAGCAGCGATTTTGTCGTTTGCGCTGCCTATTGAGGTTACGGATGAAATGTCGATAAGTCCGTCTTTGAACACGCATTTAACGGGGCTCTTGAGCCTGTCGGTAATAATAAGGGACGTTCTGTCAATACTTTCAAGCAGAGAGCGGGTATTTACTTTGACAACAGTATTTGAAACGGAAGGAATTGCCGCTTCGTATTTGAGAAATTCACCGTCGAGAAGTCTTGAAATAATGCTGTAACCTTCAAGTTCAAATATAATATGGCGCTTGCCTACTCCGATTTTTACCGTGCCGCCTTCATCACTCATAAGTTTTACAACTTCGGAGAGAGTTTTTGCGGGAACAACAAATGAAAGTTCTTCATCGGTGTAATTGATTGTTTCGTTTCTGATAGCAAGGCGGACGCCGTCAACGGCAACAAGACGGATTGAATTGTTGCCGATTTCAAATTTTATGCCGGTGTGAACGGCTTTGCTATCTTTGACCGCTACGGCGAATATGGTTTTTCTTATCATATCTTTAAGCAAAGTCTGGTCAATATTAACGGGATAACCGTTTGATACGGAAGGCAGTTCGGGATAATCTTCGGCGTTTATGCCTATAAGCTGGTATTTAACCTCTCCGCTTTTGATAATCGCTATCTGGCGTGAATCACTCTCAAGCGAAACGGTGCCGCCGGGAAGCCTTCTGAGAATATCGCTGAGCATATGTGCGTTGAGAACTATTGAGCCGTTTTCTTCCACATTTGAGGGAATTGTTGTGGTTATTCCCATTTCAAGGTCATAGCCCGTGAGTGTGAGCGTGTTCTGACCGCTTGTGATGAGAATACCTTCTATTGCAGGTATGGCTGTTTTGCCGGATGCCGCTCTGGAAACATTCTGACAAGCGTTTGAGAAATCTTCGGTGTTGCAGATGAATTTCATTGATTGCCCTCCTGATATGTGTAATTGATTTAAATACTTAATAGTAGTAGCAGTAGTTGGTGTTGAAAAAGTGAAAAAGCGGGAAAAGCCTTGAGAATAAAGGGAGAGAGGGAGAGGGGAGGTGTGTGATAAAAGTGGGATGAGGGTTGAAAAATATCAACAGGAGTTTTAACAATGTGGAAAGTGTTGATAACTTTTTGTTGACGGTTGGTGAAAATGTTGAAATGTTTAAACAACAGGGTTGTTAACTTTATGTTGAAAAAATTGTGAATAAGTTGAAATTATAAATCTTTTCTGCCTTCAATTGCCCGGACAAGGGTGACTTCGTCGGCAAATTCAAGGTCGGCTCCCACGGGAACGCCGTATGCGAGGCGGGTGACTTTGATGCCGATTGGTTTAATCAAGCGTGAAAGATACATAGCCGTGGCTTCGCCTTCAACGGTTGTGTTTGTAGCCATAATGATTTCTTTTACCGTGTCATCCTCAAGGCGTAAAATAAGTTCTTTTGCGCAGATATCTTCAATGCCGATATCATTCATTGGTGAAATAGCGCCGTGAAGAACATGATAAAGGCCGTTGTATTCGTGGGTTTTTTCGATAGCGTTGACATCTTTAGGATTTTCAACCACGCAGACGGTGCTTTTGTCTCTTGACGGGGATGAGCATATTCTGCATATATCTTTATCTGTAAGATTGCAGCAGACAGGGCAGCGGTGTATGGATGACCTTGCTTTTGTTATGCTGTTTATGAATTTTTCGGCTTCTTCATCTTTTAAAGATAAAATATGAAAAGCAAGTCTTTGTGCGCTTTTGCGCCCTATTGAAGGAAGGGCGGAAAATGAATCTATAAGCTCTTCAAGCGGAGCGGCAAAACCTTCCATAATCAGAACAGCCCGGGAATGTTAAGACCGCCGAGACCGCCTTTTGCGGACTCCATGCCTTTTTCCATAGCCTCGTTTGCTTTGCAGATGCTCTCATTTATTGCGGAAATAATAAGATCCTCAAGCATTTCGACATCTTCGGGGTCAACAACTTCGGGCTTTATGGTAAGAGAAACAACTTCGTGTTTACCGTTGACTTTTGCTTCAACTGCGCCGCCGCCTACGGAGGTTACAAACTCGGTGTTTTCAACCTCTTCGGTAACGCGTGCCATATTCTCCTGCATTTCCTGAACCATTTTCATCATATCGCCTCTGTTGGGCTGGTTGGGGATTCTTGCTTTCATTGGTTTTTCTCCTGAGTGTTATTGAAACTGTCTATTTTGTTTTTTAAATCTTCAAGCGGATTCTTTTTCTTTTTTTCGGCGCCGTTTTTGTCATCAATGCGCAGTTTGTATTTTTTGCCCGTCACGGCTGTTACCGCTGCGGAGAGTTCTTTTGCGTGGGATGTGTCTTTCTCGGTAATAAACAGGAACAACTGCTGGTTGTCTGTTCTTATAACAAGACTTGTATCGTCCTTTATATACGCGGATGTGGTTTTGAGCATAAAATAAAGGGGAACATCGCGTTTTCTGACTGTTTCGAGAACCTCTGCCCACTGAGTGAACTCGACAGTGCCCGGTTTGACGGAAGTTTCAGCCGGAGGGGGATACTCGGACTGTTTATATTCCGGAACGGGAGTTTCGGGCTCTTTCTGCTTTGTTTGCTCTTCTTTGGTTTCGAGTTCCGGCACTTTTTGTTCTGCTGGAACGGAAACCTGTTTTTCGGGTGTTTTAACCGGAGGCGCTGTTACAGTTCCGTTCTGAAGAGAGGATATTGCCTGTTCGAGTTCGGTTACACGCTGTTTAAGAGAAAAAACATCTTCGCCTGCTTCTGAATGAGAGTTTGCTCCGGCGCACATACGGATGACGGCTGACTCGAGCAGAATTTTTTTATTTGAAGCGCCTTTCATACTGCGCTGTGTTTCTTCGAGAATATCGAGGCAGGAGAGAATTTTTGAGAGCCTGAATTGTGACGCTCTTTCTTTGAGTTCGTTTATTTCGCCGGGAGCGGCTGTGATGAGAGATGCGCAGTCATTGACCGTTTTTGCAACCATAAGATTGCGAAAATGGTAGGTAAGTTCCGAGCAGAGACTTTCAATATCGCACGCTTCGCGGTGAAGGGTGTTGATAAGAGTAAGACAGACGGAGGTGTCGCAGGCGGCAATATACTGAGACATAGTGAAAAGGTGCATGGTGCCGGCGATGCCCGCGGCGGAAGAAACGGTTTCAGTGTCAATATCCGTGCCTCTCGCGCAGCAGCGGTCAAGAAGGGAGACGGCGTCGCGCATACCGCCGTCCGCAAGACGGGCGATAAGGGAAGCTGCGTCATCGGTGATATTGAAGCCTTCGCCTTTTGCAATCACTTTAAGGCGGTCTGAGATGTTTTCGGGGGAGATGCGTTTGAAATCAAACCTCTGACAGCGTGAAAGCACCGTGGCGGGAAGCTTGTGAACCTCTGTTGTGGCGAGGATGAATATGACATGGGCGGGCGGCTCTTCGAGAGTTTTGAGAAGGGCGTTGAACGCGCCCTGAGAGAGCATATGCACCTCGTCAATGATATAAACGCGGTATTTGCCGCGGAAGGGAGACATATTAACTTCTTCGCGTATGTCGCGGATATTGTCAACGCCGTTGTTTGACGCCGCGTCGATTTCAATAATATCCGGGGCGTCGCCGTTTTCGGCGGAGCGGCACATTTCGCAGGCGCAGCAGGGCTCACCGTCAACGGGATTTTCGCAGTTGACGGCTTTTGCGAGAATTTTGGCGCAGGAGGTTTTGCCGGTGCCGCGGCTGCCCGTGAAAAGGTAGGCATGAGAAATTCTGCCGCTCTTAAGCTCGTTTAACAGAGTAAGAGTGACCTGCGGCTGACCCGACACCTCGCTGAATGACGAGGGTCTCCATTTTCTGTAAAGTGCCTGATACATATAGATCTCCGATTCTGGATGTTAGATGCCGGATGTTAGATTGCGGGGAATCCTCTGAAATCCAAAAGGGCTTTGCTCCGGTCATACGGCGGCAGGCAGACTGTGGCGCGCAGTGCGTGCCGCTTAATGCTGCTCGGTTCCCCGCCTGACATGGTTCACGGTGCCCCGCCGCACAGGACCAACCGCCGCATGACCCAAACAAAGCCCGACAGGTTTTGTTCATCATATTATAATAATATAAAACAAAACCAATATCAAGTATTTTTATCAAAATTTAAAGATAGTATATGAATAATAGCAAATGATTGCGATTATGTCAAGTTTGGAGGGGGATGGTGGATTTCAGGTATTGAATTTTGGATGGGAAATCTGAGAAAAGAAAATCCCGTCCGGATGTCCGGACGGGAAATTGAGTGGTCCCGAAAAAAGGGATTTAAATTTTTGATTATTTTCCGTTGCCCCAGGAAATAACATAGATGGCAACGTCTCTGCGGCCCCATTCACAGCACATATCGTATGTATCCATATAGAGGTCGGCTATGTTGTTTGTCGAGTAGATGAATCCGCCCGTGTCGCCGGCTATGGCGTAGCCGTAAACAAACTGACCGTCTTTGGAGACGATATAAAGCTCGCTGCCGTAGGGGATTTCTTTCGGGTCAACAGCCACAATACCCTGCTGGGGCTTTCTGCCCGTTGAAGTCTGAGGGTCGTTTGTGTATGCCGTTGCGGCGCCTTCGAGGTAATCGACATAGTTTTTGGGCAAACCGTTTGAGTCAAGCTTGACATAGTCGGGAACCTCAAGGTCCGAAATGGGCTCAACACCGTTTCTGAATGTGATGAGAGCCGGGCGCTTCCTGGCGCCGATTCTGATAATTTCGGTTACCGGTTCGGTAACGGTGGTTTCACTCAGCAGTTCCGACGATTCGAGTTCGCCGTTTACGAACTTGTCTTTGTAAGCAATTTCTTTTTCGCCTTTAACGCCTGCGGTAACAACTTCGGAGTCGCCTTCAAACATATCGTTGGAAGTTTCCGTCTTTGTTTCGTAGGGTATTTCTTCTGTTTCTGTTCTGTCTTTGTATTCAACGCGGTCAACGGTGATTGTTGCCTCGTCGGACACATCCGATGTGAGCGTTCTGCTGACATCGTCTTCTTCGCCGACCTCAACGCCCGCTTCATCAAGAAGGTCACTGACGGTTGAGCCCATTGTGTAGAGGGTGGTTTCTTCGCCGTCTGCGACAACCGTTACGGGGAATGCTCTGTTGATAACAACCTGCATTCCGTCAAAAACATCTTTTTCAAGAGGAACGTCACTGTCGATATTTTCGCTTGTGCCGAAGCCGCGTTCACGCAGCGTGTTGCCGAGCGTGTTGTAGCCTATGCAGTAAACGATTTTGTTGTTGTCGATGACTCTGACGGTTTTTGCTCTGTTGATGGTGATTATTCCGCCGCCTTCGGGGGAAAACGCCTTTGTGGAGAGCTCATCGTTGGCAGAGAGAGCGAAGCCTGCCTCCCTGACAATCTGTTCGGGGTCATCCGACTTGGTCGAAACACTTCTTGTTCGGATTCCGTCTGTTACTGTAACAATCTTAATGCCGTTTGAAAAAGCAAAGGTTGTGACAGTAGCCGAGAAAATGAATGTTACGGCAACGACAGCCGTAAGCAGCCTGAAGGCCGCGCCGTGGAGGTGTTCCGGCTTTAAATCAATTGTCATAAAAATTCTCCTTATTTTTGCATCAGTCCATTTAAGCCTGAGTCCTTGTTGGGGATACAATTTGCCCTTATTTCCTTTTGCAGATGGCATTATAATTGCACTTTTGTTAATTGTCAAATTTTTTCAGAGGTCAAATTTGTGCAACATGCACAATACGCCTTGCGAATTTGTGCCCGGATGGAATAAAAAAAGAATATTATTCATTGTTTTGCATTTTTATGCATAAAAAAGTTACAGGTTTTTGTGAAAAATATAAAAAGTTACAAAAAGTAACAAAAAGGTGTTTTTTGACGCAAAAATCCCCTTTTTTTGCCGCGTTTGCCCATATATAATATGTATATATAAATAGAACCGCGCCTGTTACCGATTTTTAATTTTTGCCGGTTTTTTCCGCTTTAATGTCGAAAATGCGTTTTCGGGCGCGAAAAATTTTTCATCGGGCTCGGTTTTTTCTTTTTGCGGCGGCGCATACAGCGGAAAACGAATATACAATTATTCAAAAAACGGGTTGCATATTGCATATAAATTGCTATAATAAAAATGTGAAAATACGCTTTAAGAAAAAAGGAGGAGCCGTTATGATTTTTGCAAACCACGCGCACGTTTTTCCCGCGGAGATAAAGCCGGAGGGCACTGTTGAAAAGCTGCTCGCGCTAATGGAGAATTGCGGGATTGACAGGGCGGTATGTTTTGCTCCGTTTGCAGACAGGTTCAGCGAGACTTCGCTGCCGGGAGAGCCGAACGGCTGGCTTGCCTCTGAAATCGCGCACCGCCCGGAGTTTACGGGCTTCGGTACAATAGATTTTGACGCCCCCGACCTCAGCGGTCAGGTTGAGCGCATAAAACAACTCGGTTTCAAAGGAATCAAAATGCACCCGCCTTATCAGGAGTTTGACATTGATTCGCCCGAAGCGTTTGAGGTTTATGAACAGGCGCAGGAGGAGGGGCTGTTTATCTCTTTTCACTGCGGAATGCACTGGCACCGCCTGCGCGGGAATCTGCCCGTTCTTTATGACGAGGTTGCGTGGAATTTTCCGCGGCTGCGGTTCAGCCTTGAACATATAGGCGGCAGCCACTTTTTTAACGACGCCCTCGCCGTAATGTGCAACAATTCGCGAGCAGGGGTTCAGCCGAGGGTTTTCGCGGGCTGGACCTCGGTAAGTGACAGAGAGGGACCCGGCGCGTGGGCGCTCACCGACAGGCAGCTTGAAACGGTGATTTTTCAGACGGGTGAAGAAAGAAGCATATTCGGCATAGATTTTCCGTATAACGATGAGGAATATATCAGAGCGGATATTGAGCGCATACGGGGGCTTGACATAACGGATAAGGCGAAAGAAAACATTCTCGGAGTGACTCTGGAGAGGGTTCTGGATTTTCAGATGTCGGATGTTGGATGAGGGTGCGGGGATGTGGCCTTCTGGATACTGGATTTCAGACGGTGGATGTTGGATGGTGGACGGGCAGGAGAGGTGTGGTATGATTATTAATGTAATATTTTTGCGCTTCGTGTGATGCTTTGACAGGAGGGTTAAAGATATAATGGAAAAAAACGAAAACACAGTCAAGGGGCTCAATCCTTTTCTGCCGTTCGGCGTTTATATTGCGGACGGCGAACCGAAGGTGTTCGGAGACAGGGTTTATCTTTACGGCTCTTACGACCTGTTTGACGGCGGCTACTGCAGCAGGGAGTATCACACATTTTCGGCTCCGCTTGATAATCTGACAGACTGGACGGACGGCGGCGTGAGTTTTACCGTTGATGATGTTCCGTGGTCCGACGCCGTTCTTTACGCGCCCGACGCCCTTTGTTACAACGGGAAATACTACCTTTTTTTCTGCCTTTCGGACGGCAGCGAGGGTGTGGCTGAAAGCGAAAAACCCGAAGGCCCTTTCAAAAACGCGAGGAGGATAACTCTTGACGGGAAACCCATTGAGGGAATTGACCCTTCCGTGCTTGAGGACGGCGGAAAAATCTACTACACCTGGGGGCAGTTCAACCTTAAAATGGGCGTGCTTGACGAAGATTTATGCACTCTGAAACCCGGAAGCGTTCGTGACAAAATCCTGACAAACGAAGACGGCGGGCAGGGTTTTCACGAGGGCTCGTCGCTGCGAAAAACCGGCGGAAAATTCTGCATGATTTACGCTTCGGAATATTCGCCCGAATACCCGAACAACGGCGCGAGGCCGACAAAACTCGACTACGCTGTGAGCGATACGCCATACGGACCTTATGAGCGGCGCGGCACGGTTATTGACAACACGGGCTGCGACCCGTCAACCTGGAACAATCACGGCTCAATTATAAAAATCAACGGAAAGTGGTTCGTTTTTTACCACGCGTCATCAAACAATTCGCAGTTCTCGCGCAGGGCGAGGGTTGAGCGCATTGAGGTTGACGAAGCAAACGGCGTTATACGCAAGGCGCTGCCTTCAACAAACGGATTTGTTGAAAAACTGCTGCCTTCGCATATAAAATCGCCGGTCAGCGCATACCGCTTTTACGGCGGGGCCTATGTTACGCAGACGACGGACGGTTTTGCCGCGACGGGCATAAAAAACGGATCGGGTTTTGTTTTCAGCCCCGTAAATTTTGAGGGCGGGAACTATATTCTGACCGTGCGTTACGCCTGCTTTAAGGAGACGGCGGTGAAGGTTTATCTCGGTGAAAACGCGATTTGCGAAGGTGTGCTGACGGGCGGGAATACGGAAATAAAACCCGGATTTACCGCTCCCGCCTGCAGAGAGGAACTCCGCTTTGAGTTTACGGGTCCGGACGGCGGCAATCTGTGTGAAATCTTTTCGCTGAATATTGAAAAAACCTGAAAGCAAAAGGTGATAAATATGAAAATAATCAAACGGGGCGTCGCGCTGCGGATGAACGGCAGTTTTTTCGCTTATCAGGCATGGCCTTCCGCCTGTGTTGATGAAAACGGCGTTGTTTACGCAGTGTGCTCGGGGTTCCGCGCGGGGCACATCTGCCCGTTCGGCAAAACGGTGCTGATTAAAAGCCGGGACGGGGGCGAAACATGGTCGCTGCCCGTTGTTGTAAACGACCGTTTTCTGGATGACCGCGACCCGGGAATACTTTATCTCGGTAAAGGCAAAATGCTTGTCACAAGGGCATCGCACCCAGCGAAAAACTATGAAAACGACTATTTTGATTGGATTCGCGGTGACAGCGGAAGTAAAGGCACGGAACTTGTCAAAGAATACGCGACCTTGCCCGAAAGCGAGAGGGAAGGCGGCTGTTTTTACCGTTTTTTGTATGATTACGGCGAAACGGCGGGGGAAGAAAAGCGCATACCCGTTCATTCTCCGCACGGCCCTGTTATGCTTGCAGACGGAACGCTGTTTTATCTCGGCAAGGAACTTTTCGGTGCCGATGTTTTCTCCGTTTACACAAGCGCGGACGGCGGAGAAACCTTTGTAAAAACAGGAGATTGCCCGCTTCCCGAAGGGTATGGTTCCGATCAGTTTCACGAGGTGCACTGCGTTGAACTGCCCGGCGGGGTAATTATGGCGCTTTTTCGCACGCATCTTGAGGAAAATGATGATTGTTTCACAATGTTCAGAACTTTCTCCGCAGACAGGGGCAGAACCTGGAGCGACCCGGAGCCGACGGGTATCTGCGGCTCGCCCCCGCACCTTCTGAACGCGGACGGCAGATTTGTGCTGACCTACGGCAGGCGCGTGCCGGAATACGGCGTTTACGCAAGGGAGGTTTACCCCGACGGCAGCATATCTGACGAGGAACTGAAGCTTTTTGACGGGGTTGACGACGACCTCGGCTACCCCGCGAGCGTTATGCTGCCCGACAGAACCATTCTGACCGTTTATTACGCGAAATACGGCGGAGATAAAAAGACATCGATTCTTTATACAAAATGGAGTTTGTGACCGGCGGATTCTCAAAAAACGGTGATTTTTTGACGGGGAAACGGAATTTTTTACCCGTGAAGCCGCTCCGGGCGGAAAAAATATTACAGAATTATTACAGAAAATTACAGCCGTATTTTGTTAAATTTGACGAAACTGTGAACAACGCCTGAAAACCGCACGGAAAAGTAACATTTTATATGTAATTTTCATTCCGCCACATATTGTGCAAAGCCGTAGTTTACACAACAAAATGACCTGTTTAATTCCAAAACAGAAAAAACGCCCGAAAGCGGCAAGGCGCCTGCCTTTACACGCTTTTTCGGGCGTTTTACGCTGTTCCGGGGATTTTTGCGTGCTTGACAGCGGGAATTTTTATTTGGTATAATTCAAAAGGTTTATTTTTATATACCATAATAATTATTAAACCGAAAGGAAGAGATTAATGAAAAGCTCACACAATTCGCACCTGAAAAAGGCGCTCTGTATGGTCATGGCGGTTCTGCTGACCTTCGGCGTGTTTTTCAACGCGGCTTTTGTTGCTAACGCGGCAGAAGAAAGAGACGACAGATTCGGCGGCGCTCCCGTTGACAGCGGTGACAACTGGAAATATTACAGCGACGGCGAACTTGTAATCACCGGCGATATTGCCGACTACACCGAAGACGACCCTGCCCCCTGGCATAAGTATGCCGCAAACATCAGGACACTCACCATTCAGGAAGGCGTAACCTCAATCGGCGCTTATGCTTTCAAGGGTTTCACAAGTTCATTAAGAGTCTATATTCCCGGTTCCGTTACATCTATCAGCGCGGATGCTTTTGAGGGATTTTCACTCACCTACGGCTATTTTGCCGGAGATGAAGCTGCTTACAGCAGCATTTTCCCCGCGACAGGTGTTGCCGTTCAGATTAACCATAAGCACACCGACGGCGCTGTAAAGCACAAGAAAACAGTTACCTGCAAAGATGACGGCTATACAGGCGACACATACTGCGCGGTCTGCGGCGCTTTCTTCAAAGCGGGTAAGATTATTGACAGCACGACCATTTCTCACACATGGTCAACAACAATGAAAACAAAGACCGCGTCCACTTGTATGGCACAGGGTATAAAGGCAAAATACTGCACCAAGTGCGGCGCTTTCATAGACGCTCCCAATGACGGCGTTAAGGGTGTTGACTGGGATTACCTTCCCAAAGCCGATCACAAATGGGAATTTGACGGCAATAAAATCTCCAACTGTGAAACAGCAAACAGCAAAATAGTTTTCAAGTGCGCTAATGAAGGCTGCACCGCGACAAAGACTGAAACTGTTACAAAACACACCTATCTCTACAAAGTCGTTGACCCCGAATGCACCAAAGACGGATATACACTTGTTACCTGCAAATACTGCACAGCATTAAGTGAGAAAAAAGACACAACACCCGCTCTCGGTCACAATGCCGACAAGCTTGTTGTTGAAAAAGAAAGAACCTGCACGGAAAACGGTATCTATAAGCAAGTCTGCTCCAGATGCGGTGAAGTTGACAAAATAGCAACAATCGCAGCTTACGGTCACGACTACACCAAAGAGGTTGTCACGGTTGACCCCTCCTGCCCGACATCCGAATCCACCGGCAAGGGAGAAAAACAGATTCAGTGCTCCAGATGCGGTGATGTCAAAGAAACAAAAGAAATTCCCAACCTTCACACCAAAGGTTCATGGGAAGCAACAAAATATGTAGGCCTTGAAGCTACCTGCGTAAACGACGGACTTTACTACTTCAAATGTAACATCTGCGGTAAAGATATCTGCGAAGAAGATGAAACAGGAACCCCCGGCACAACAAAGGTCACCGAAACAATCCCGAAGACCCCCAACAGCCACAAGGCATCAAAGTGGATTACTCTTGTTGAGCCCACCTGCGAAGAAACAGGCCTTATGGTTAAAAAGTGCACAACTCCCCGCTGCCCCTACCACAGCGACGGCGACATCGGCAAAGCTATTGACAAGGCAAGCGACGACAAAGTTGTAAAAGCTCTTATCGGCACAGTTGACGACGCACTTGCGGATCAGATTGCAGACTATATCCTCAACCAGTATTATGCTCTTAAAGACCCCGATGCGGCAGCTATTGCGGCGTTAATCAACGCAAATGTCACTGCCAAAAACATAACCTTTGACAGCACCGATGATGAAGCTCTTGCGGGCGACATCATTGACAGCGCCGCCGCTGCCCTTGCGGCAGACACAACCGACGACGCGACCATCAAGGTTAAAAAACAGCTCGTCATAGATTACCTCACCGCTGCCTTCGATGAAATGGGCAACGAATGGGTTGCAACCGCGGTTGCCGCAGCTTCCGAAGACGACATCAAACTTGTTGCGAATGTTACTCTTGACTCTCAGATTATAGCAGCAACAGGTCATAAGTATCAGACCGTAAGCTATTACAGAGATATTAAAGATGGCGAAGATGTTTACATCCCCGTTGCTTCCTCCGACGGAGAAAACTATTACCCGATTCTCTATTTCAGCGAAGTGGATGTTGACGGCGAAATCACTTATGAGCCCTATATTGATGAAATCGGCTCTCCCATAGACACAGATGAGCACCCGATCATCACAGATGTTGACTGCAACAAAGGCGGCACTCTTGTTCAGATGTGCGCAATCTGCGGCAACAACGACGGCACCGATGTTACCGGCGTTACCGCAACACCCGTCGCAAAGGACACTCACAGTTATAAAATTGAAGTAATTGAACCCACCTGCACGGAACAGGGCTATACCCTTCAGACCTGCAAATTCTGCACATACCGCAAAACCTATGACTATACTCCGTCAACCGGTCACGACTGGCAGAAATTTACTCTTCAGGAAAGCACCTGCACAAAAACCGGTCTTCAGGCAATGCAGTGCCAGAACTGTGAAGAGATTGACAAAACAACATACCAGCCCGTCGAAAAGGATTCTCACGACTATATAATTGAAACTGTTGACCCCACCTGCACAGCAGACGGCTACAAACAGTATACCTGCTCTGTCTGCGGCGGCGGCTACAAAGACAGTTTTGTTGACGCTCCCGGTCACAAACTTGTTGACACCGTAACGGAAGCCACCTGCACAAAAGACGGTTACACAACCCACACCTGCTCGGTCTGCGGTTATGAGTATAAAGACACCACCGTTCTTTCGGTAGGTCACCAGTATGGCGAGGCAAAAGAAATTCCCGCAACCTGCACAGATGACGCTTACACTCAGCAGATCTGCACCGTTTGCGGCGAAGAAAAGAAAACAAACATTCAGACAGGCACCGCTTCCGGTCACACCTTTATTGACGACCCGAAAGTAAACGCGACCTGCACCGTTGACGGTAAAACAGCTGGTCAGCACTGCGACGTTTGCGGATATGTAAACATTGCTCAGGAAACTATTCCCGCAACGGGTCATAAAGTTGTTGAAATCAAAAGGCAGGAAGCAACCTGCACCAAAGCAGGTCATACCGCAGGTTCTTACTGCTCAGTCTGCGGCGAAATTCTTGAAGACTCAACAACAATCGCCAAGAAGGCGCACACTCCCGACAGAACAAAGGCAACCTGCACGGAAGACAAGACCTGCACAGTCTGCCAAACCGTTCTTGAAAAGGCATCCGGCCACTCCTACGGCGACTGGATAACCACCAAGGAATACACCGCTTTCAGAAACGGCGAAAAAGCACGCACCTGCTCAAAGTGCGGTGATGTTGAAACAGCAAAAGTAGTGCCCAACATCATTCAGAGAATTGTATGGATTTTCACTCACTTCCTTGACATAATCCTTGCCCTTCTCGGCAGAGCAAACAACATATTTTAATTAACGCATAATGTAATTACGGGGCTGACGCGCGAGCGTCAGCCCCGGTTTTTTGGGTTTGGATGGGGGATTTTGGATTTCAGACATTGGATTTCGGATGAACGGCACGCATATATGCGTGCCCTACTGTTTTGTGGTGATTTTGGATTGCGGGTGTTTTGCGGGCGACAGATAGTCGCCCCTACGGTTTGGAGGTTGGATTTCAGATGCCGGATATTGGATGTGGTTGAGGGGAAATTGCAGGATGATTAAAAACCGGCGTGGTGACGGTAATCATACATCTTGACCGAACGGGTTAAATATATTAAAATAAAAGACGCCATACAATAATAAATAATTTGATATATTATGCCTGCCCGGAAACGGGCGGGAGAGGCAAACCGAGGTAAGAAAAATGAAAAGAAATCTCCCGAAAAAACTGTTATTCGCTGTTCTTGCGGCTGTTCTTGCGGCGGGAACGGCTCTGCCCGCTTTTGCTTCCGGCGGCGGAAACGCGTGGCAGACGGGTCACATCATATATGAGGGAACGGGCAGGAGGCACACGCTGCTGCCCGAAAACGAAACGGTGACTCCCGACTCATCGTCAGACGCCGCGGACAAAAAATTTCCTGAAAAATACAACGCGCTCGACGAAGGGCTTGTAAACGCCCCCGAGGCGCAGGCTTTCGGCGACTGCTGGACTTATTCCGCCGTTTCGGCGCTTGAAACGGACGCGGCGAAAAAGGGCTTCGGCGAACAGCATTTTTCAAAATCGCACCTGTGTTATTTTGCTCTTAACGGGAAAAACGAGGGTGAGAAAACTGAGGATGTCTGGAACACCGGCGGAAACTTTATGCTTGCCGCCTACACTTTTGCGAACATGGAGGGTATAGCGGCGCAGGCGGACTTTCCGAACAAGACGGAAGAGAATGTTTTAGAGTTTACGGAAACCGACAGGTTCAACCGCGCAAGCGGATTCACGGTGGAGGAAGCCGCCGTTATGCTGCAGGCGGACGACGTCAAGCAGTGGATTACGCAACACGGCTCGGCTGTGCTTGATTACTTTGAGGACGGGTCTTCCGCATATAACGAAAAACTCAAATCATATATGATTTACAACGGGTATCTTGACAACCTGCTTCACCCTTCAAACCACGCGATTACGGTAATCGGCTGGGATGACACAGTTCCCGCCTCCGCTTTTTCGGTTTGCGGGCAGACGCCCGACGGCGACGGCGCCTGGATAGTCAAGAACTCGTGGTACGGTAATGATGACGACATAATGTATATGTCATATAAGCAGCCCATAAGCGAATTCGGCGGAATGACGGTGCGTGAAGACGACGTTTACCGCAACTATACCCATTCGGAGAGGGGCTATTCAAGTTACCTTATGACGAAATACGCGGAGCAGGCGGATGTTTTTACCGCGAAAGGCAACGAGAGAATTGACAGAGTGGGCTTCACGGTTGACGCTTTCGGGCAGTCAAAAAATATCAATGTGACAATCAGGATTTACAGAAACATTCCCGATAAATACTCATCTCCGCTCGACGGCGTGCTTG
The DNA here is from genome assembly GCA_017428625.1 of Clostridia bacterium. Taxonomy (GTDB): domain Bacteria; phylum Bacillota; class Clostridia; order Oscillospirales; family Acutalibacteraceae; genus CAG-177. Next base: position 23,661 of record JAFRQM010000045.1, on the reverse strand, counting down.
CCGCCACTTACAAGACGGTATGCCCCTGCGACGGCTATTTCAGTTATGAAATCGAAAAGCCCGTGAACATCGCGAAGGGCGAAAGATACGCCGTGGCTGTCTGCGCTCAGGACGCCGACGGCAAAACGATAAGCCTCCCGTTTGAACAGGACATGGAGGGCTTGAATTTCAAGTCGAAGGCGGGCGAAAGTTATGTGAGAATCGACAAGGGAGACGACTTTATTGACACGCACAGGGAATTAGGCAGGCTGACGAACGAAAAGGGCGTTCACAACACTTTTGTTCAGGTTTACACAAAATGCAACCACACGGTTAAGGAAGACGGCGAAAAAAGAGTCTGCACGCAGTGCAAAAAGGATTTAAGCGAAATCTGCGAAAAGCACAAGGGCGGCTACTGGGTGACAACAAAGGCGCCCACGGTTAAGGAAGAGGGCGAAAAGGAATACCGCTGCGCTCAATGCGGCACCCGGATTAAGACGGGAACGATACCCGCGTTAAGCGCCGCGAAGATAAGCATAGTCAACAACCCGGGAACAAAAACGGTTGACTACTCCGATGTTCTCACTTTGAAATGCAAGGCGGAAAACATTCCCGACGGCTACACGACGGCGTGGTATCTTGACGGTGAAAAAGTCGCATACGGCAGCAAAATCAGCGTGGAGTGCACGCAGGAAACAACCGTTACGGTTAAAATTGTGGACATGAAGGACGGGGTTCTCAAAAACGCCGACGGCAAAGAAACGGGCGACGCGGAAACGGTTAAGGTAAACCGGGGGCTGATAAAGCTGATAATCGGATTTTTCCGCAGGATGTTCGGCACAAACAGAACGGTAACTCAATAAAACGAAAGGGGGGCGGCGCGCCGTGAATATGAAAAACGACAAAACCATAGCGGTAATCTATTTTATCGCGGGCTCAATGTGCGTGCTTGCCGCCCTTAACTATTTAAGGAACACAAACCGCAGGGTTGTGCTCGCGGCGCTTATGCTGTGCGCGGCGGCGGTTCTCGCGGCAGCCGGAATTGTTTGGATAAGAAAAAACAAAGCGTCGCAGACGGCGGCGAAAATACGAACGGGCGGCTGGAGCGGAGGCATAGAAGCGGACGGGAACGAAAAGTATTTGCTGAGCACGCCTCTGCTCGACTATAACAACGAAAACATAAAGGCGCTTGTTATGATGAAGGGCTGGAAGGACGCGGATGAAAACGCGAAAATACGGCGGATTTTCGCTTATGTGCGCGACAATGTTGCTTTCGGCTTCAACCTTAACGACTATATGCCCGCATCGCAGATTCTGCGCAACGGTTACGGGCAACTTAACAACAAGGCGGTTGTGTTCGCGGCGCTTCTTCGCGCCTGCTCGGTGCCTTGCCGTATTCACGCATACAGCGCGGATAAGATTCTGCTTGACGGAATTTTAAGCGGTTTTTTGTATGAGAAGGCACCGCAGAACCTTTTGTGTATGACGGTTGAGATTTTTTATGAAGGCGGGTGGGTTGAGACGGACGCTTTCGCGCTTGACAGAAAATATCTGACCGGACTGAAAGAACTCAACGCCGAAGCAAAAGACGAGTTTTACGGTTACGGGTTTGCGGCGAAGGGCTTTCAGAGTGCCGCCGCGGATTGGCAGGGTGAGAGCGCGTCAATAATTAACAGGGCGTTTAAGCGGGACCTCGGCGTTTTTGCCTCGCCCGACGAACTGCTCGGTGAGAGAACGCAGGAAATAAAAGGATTGCGAGCGGTGCTTTACAGTTTTGCCGTGCGGCACCTGATGAACAGGAACATTAAAAAAATACGGGAGAACGCTCCCGCACAATAAAAACGGAGAGGTGCAATATGGATTACGCCGCAGCGAGAAAAAAAGCGGAAAAAATCGTCTCGGAGATGACGGTTGAGGAGAAAATGAGCCAGCTGCTTTTCAACGCCCCAGCCATAGAACGGCTCGGCATTGAGGAATACAACTGGTGGAACGAGGCGCTTCACGGCGTAGCGAGGGCGGGAACGGCAACCGTTTTTCCTCAGGCGATTATGCTTGCCGCCACATTTAACCCCGCGCTTGTAAACGAGTGCGCGGATGTAATATCAACCGAGGGCAGGGCGAAATACAACAAGAGTGTGGAATACGGAGACCGTGACATTTTCAAGGGGCTAACCTACTGGTCGCCTAACATAAACATATTCCGCGACCCGCGCTGGGGCAGAGGACACGAGACCTACGGAGAGGACCCGTTCCTGACATCCGTTATGGGCGAGAGTTTTATAAAAGGCATTCAGGGCGACGGCGAATTTATGAAGGCTTCCGCCACATCAAAGCATTTCTATGCCCATTCGGGGCCTGAACTTGACAGGCACGGCTTTGACGCGAAAATCTCAAAAAAGGATGAGGAGGAGACATATCTTCCCGCGTTTTTCAAAACCGTGAAGGCGGGCGTTTCGGGAGTTATGGGCGCCTACAACAGAGTTAACGGGATTCCGGCAAACTGCATGCCGGTAATCAGAGAGATGCTGCGGGGCGAGTGGGGCTTTGAAGGTTATTTTGTCTCCGACTGCGGCGCGCTCAACGATATTCACGAGCATCATCACTATACAAAAACGGCACAGGAGGCCGCCGCCGCCGCGCTTAAAGCGGGCTGTGACCTTAACTGCGGCGACTGCTATATTCATCTGAACGACGCTTACGAAGAAGACCTTATCACAGAAGAAGATATAACAGAAGCGGCTGTGCGCCTTTTCACAATACGCGCGCTTCTCGGCGAGTTTGAGGAGAAACGCCCGTATTCCGATATACCTTTTACAAAAGTGGACTGCAGACAGCACAGGGAACTCAATCTCAGGGCGGCTGAGCAGGGCGCGGTTCTTCTGAAAAACGAAAACGGTTTTTTGCCGCTTGACAAAAACAGGGCGCTCAACATAGGTGTTGTGGGGCCGAACTCCGTTTCGGTAACGGCGCTTGAGGGCAACTATGAGGGCAAGGCGAGCGAATACATTACCTTTGCCGACGGAATACGCCGTGTGTTTGAAAACAGCGAAATACGCGTGGCGCAGGGCTGCAACTATTTTATTGAGGAATTCTGCAGCTGGGACGGCCACCGCAATATTCTCTCGGACGGAACGGCGGTTGCTTCGGTGAGCGACATCACCTTCCTCTGCCTCGGGCTTGACAGCAGCTGCGAGGGCGAGGGTGAAGGCGCCGACGGCAGCGGAGCGGACAGAAAATCGGTAGGTCTGCCCGCCGTGCAGAGAAAACTCGCGAAATCTGTGCTTGACCACTGCGAAAACGTGGTTGCGGTTGTTATGTGCGGCTCGTCCATGGATATAGGCGAAGACATACTTTCACGCGCGAAAGCGGTTATATACGGCTGGTACCCCGGCGCGCAGGGCGGTCTCGCGCTTGCGAAACTCATAGCAGGCGAACAGTCGCCTTGCGGAAAACTCCCGATTACAGTTTACAGCGAAAAGAACAATATTCCCGACATGAAAGACTACTCGATGAAAGGCAGAACATACAGGTTTATTGAGGAAGAGCCGCTGTTCCCATTCGGTTTCGGGCTGAATTATACGGATATTTCGTTTGAAAGCGCCGTTGTGACGGGCATAACGGACGATGAAATCCGCCTGAAAGTCACGGTGAAAAACGGCGGCGGATTTGATGTGACCGAAAAGGCGCAGGTTTACGCGAAATTCGCCGACTCAAAAACGGCTGTGCCGAACTGCCAGCTTTGCGCGGTTGAGCCCGTGTTTGTGAGGGCGGGCGAAACGGCTCAGGCGGAATTAACCGTTGACCGCTACTGGATTAAAGCGGTTGATGAAGACGGCACGCGCAGGGAGCCTGACGGAGCGGTAACGCTTTATATAGGAGCGTCGCAGCCCGACGCGCTCAGCCGCAGGCTCGGAGCGCCCGCGCCGGTTGAAGTGAAGATTAAATAAAGATGTATAAATAAAAAACGGCGGGGATGACCCGCCGTTTTTTGATATTGGATTTTGGATGTTGAATGAGGGTGAGGGGGTGCCGCGGCACTTCCGTAAAACCGAATTATTACTGCTCTGCTGTTTCCGGAATGTTTTCTATTATTTTTTCAAATTCTTTCAGAAACGCGTCTTCCTCATCTTTAACGGTATTTCTGTATTCCTCAATTGTTTCGTGCGAAAGCGCCTCTGCTGAGATGAAACGCAGCGCGGATACGGCTTTTTCGGATTTAATTACGACCTGCTCATAGGCGGGACCTGCCATCAACACCCGCAGCGCCGTCTCCGAATCGATAAATCCGCTTGTGAGGGTTCCCCACAAATCATAAACAGTGTCGTTGGCTATCGGTCCGATAATTACATCATATTCCGGGAAAACATCCTTTTTGCCGGAGCGGTTTCCCAAAATATAATCAAACCACTCAGCGTCTTTTGAAAGCAATTTGATTTTCAGACCTTCGGGAGCAAGTTCGTAACGGTTTAAATAGGTTTGTTTTCCTTTACGCTCCCGCGCCCATCGTTTGGAAAACTCTTCGTCGCCTGAAAGGTAAAAGCCCTGACCGAAATCCGCATTTGCTCTGCCGAAGTGAATGTCAGGCGACCTTATCTCTGAGAAACCTGTATGGTAAAGCAGCATATAACGCCTCCGTAAAACCGGTCTTTTTTAAAATCGCGCTTCCCGCCGCTGACGGTAAAAACCCGTAAAGCGGACAAACAGAGTTCATCCGGCATTGGTAAAACTGAAATCTTCAAACCGCAGAGCCTCGTCGGCTTCGGTGTGAAAAACGAAACAGATTCCGTTTGTTCCCGCCGTGTTGCTCAGGGCAGCGGTGAAAGGCTCAAATTTATCGAAGCCCCCCGTGTTTCTGACGACGCAGTTGCCAAGCAACTCACCGTCGGGACTGTCTTTGTGTATTTCCACCGTGCAGGATTGTTCGTTTCCGTTTGCGACGCGGAGTTTCAATACAGCGTTTGCCGGCATATTATTGATATTCGGGAACGACAGATAAGAACCGTCCTTTATGCCGCGCAGTTCAAAGCCGCCGGCGTTTTCTTTTTTGACGATACCGTCGGAAGCGTCAAAAAACCACTCGCCGTTGATTGCCTCCCACGCAGCGTCATACTGACCGACACCGACTTTTTTTATAAATTCATCTGTCACTATATCGCCGTTGTCTTTCATATGAGCGTAAACAAACTTTGTTGTTCGGTAATACGGATCAAGCGGCTCGCCGCTGCCGTAGTTTTCGGGGACGCCGTAGGTAAAATAAGTCTGGTTACGGAATGTGAAGAATGTGCCGTGGTCGGTAAAGCAGTCCTCACAGATTTTACCGCGGTATGTATAAGGCCCGTATATGCTCTTGCTTGTCGCGTAATCGCCGCCGTGAGAATTGAGGTAGTAGGTGTCACCCCACTTTGTAATCCAACACGCGTCATTCTCCCAGCCGTCAATGATTTCAACCGCCTTCGGTTCTTCCGCAAGAGAAATCATATCCTCGTTAAGCCGCGCGATATAATACTTTTTGCCGACGACCGTATATCCGAACATAATATAAGGCGTTTTGTTCTCATCATCGTCGATGAATACTGTCGGGTCATAGCAGGCGGTATCAACAAGACCCTGAGGAAGAAGCGGTTTCCCGAGAGCGTCAACATACGGTCCGCCCGGACCGTTCTCACTTACCGCAACGCCGGTGCACCGCTGTTGATCGGAGAAATAAAGATAATATTTGCCGTTTCGTTCCGCCGCGTCGGTGGCGTAGCATTCACGATCCGTTCCGAGAAAGGTATCCTCCGGGTGAAGCGTGAATTCAAGCTTCCAGTTGACAAGATCGTCTGAGGAAAATACACGCCAGTCGTCCATGCGGTAGATCGGTTGACCCGGACCGTAATCGTGGCTGGAAAACAGATAGGCTTTGCCGTCAAAAATATGCACATGCGGGTCGCAAACGCCCATATCGGGGAAAACGCGCCTGAAATCGCCGCCTTCCTGATTGTCGCCGCTTTGGAAGGTTTTTCTTATCTCATCGACATTTCCTGCCGTCAAGTAGCAGAAATAGCTGTAAGGCTCGTCAAATTTCAGCCCGAAAACGCCGAGCGGAGCCACATAATTTGTTGAGTCGGCTCCCGCATCGGCGGAACCGTCATACAGGTATCGACCCGCGAGCAAAGAAGTTGCTTTCGGTGTAAACAGCCCCACACCGTAGCCGCTGTCGTCAGTCCACGCGCACCATGTTTCATTATTTCCGTTCTTCAGTTTAAACGCGGGTTTCCCTGCCCAGAACGGCAGGTTGCGCTCCACGCGCAATTCATCGCCTGTCCAGGGCTTATCGCCGTCATAGAACCAAAAATTGCCGAGCGCGCTGACGGTATAAAACGCCGGAAGTTCCTGCTCTCTGTCCGTCCAGGGTGTCTGAAGAAAATCCACAACCGTATTTTTTACGGTCAGCCCTTTGTCCGTAAGTTTATACGCGCTTGTGTAATATGTTTGTGTGAGCATATTGTTCTGCGCCCAATCGAGAGGACGGCAGACAACGCGGATTTCATCATCGGTTTTTTCAACTGCCACAAGTTTGCTGTTGTTACCGTACATATCACCGCCCTGCACGGGATTGTAGCCCCACACGCTGTCGCCGTACATCCCGTTTTTATAGCCTTCAATCTCCGACGGTCCGTAATATGACTGCTGCACAAGACGGCCGGTGTCATGACTGTTCAGAAGATTCTCGTAATTGCCGTTATCCTTATCTTCAAACCATGAGAGCCCGCCGCCCCATTTCAGGCTGACACCCGCTTTGTAATGATCGTTTTCAATAAACAGAACTTCATCCTCCGGCGGTTGCTGCAAGCCGCAGTTGAAGTCCGATACGCTGAGAACACAGTTTTCTCCGGCAACTACGGGTTCAAAGCGCACCGAGATAATCCGCGACGCGGTTTTGCTCTCAAGAAAACCGTCAAGCAGCATTGACGCGCTGCTTGATTCCGAACTGAGCAGGAGTTCTTCCTCAACGGTTTTCATTTCCGTTCTGTATGATATGACAGCGCGGACCGCCGCCGACGCTTCATAAGAAAATGAAACGCGGTTGAATTTCATTATGCCCGAAAGCAGCGGAACCGTTACCGTGCGGCCGTTAGTTATATTTTCGGCAGACAGATTTATTTCGGAAACAGGTATTTCGCTTTTCACCCCGACTCCCCCTTTGCTCAGACCCAAAAACATAAAAAAAGACAAAAAAAACGACAAAAATCTTCTGAATAATAATGCCATAGGTTATCCTCTCCTGTTCGCAAGTTGTAATTGAACTTTTTTACTGCCGGCGCCGGCAGAGCGGGAGCTTTGTTTTATTCGTTGTTTTTTTGCCGGCTTTCAGCCCCGGAAGCGGTTGCAGACAACCGGCGGTTCTCCTCAATGGCAACGGTTACCAGATCGCCCGTTACGTTGATTATGTTCTGGATTCCTCCGAAAAACACTTCCAGATAGACCGCCGTAGGTATCAGAGAGTCGCCCTGTAAAAACAACGCGACAATCAGAGTGCCTATCAGAACGGAGCCGGGTTGATTCGGCGCGCCGAAAGAAAGAAACACAACCAGTATGGCAATAACCAGAATATGATACCACGACGCTCTGTCCCCCATCATAAACACAAACAGCATTGACATAAGCATGATAAGAAAACAGTTCCCGTCAAGATTCAACTGAGCAAGAATCTTAAACTTGTCGGTAATGCTTTTGCGTGACATTCCGTATTTTCTTGAGCAATAACGCACATTGAACGGGACCGCGTCGATAGCGGACCCGATGCTGTAGTTTTCCTTGACAAAAGGCAGAAAATGCTTAAAAAAAGATTTGATTTTCACGCCGCCGATAAGAAGACGGACAAGATAAAAGACCGCGAGGACAGACAGACTTGCGGCAGATAAACCTATGACCGCCAGAATCGTAAGAAGCGTTTCATACCCTTCTCCCAAAAGAGGGTAAAGTAACGCCAGAAAGCAGAAGAACGGAAAAGCATACATAACGACCTGAAGCATTCTGGAAAACAGGGTGTAGCCGATATCTATTGCTTTTTTCAGTTTATCGAAGTGTTTGCCGACGTGCAAAAAGCATAAGCGACTATCAACGCCACAATAATAAGCGGAACAGGCATAATCGTTTCAAAGGGCGCGAAAATACCGGACGGCACCGATGATTCGATCATCTCGGAAAAAGACGGGGTTTTTCCGCCGATCCAGGTGCCATCGGAAAGTTCGCTGAGTTGATCGCTCATTACGAACGCTATGATAAAACTCGAGCCGATCGCGAGAATGACCGCTATAACGGAAGTTATTAATGTTTTTACCTGCAGCCGTCTGCCGACACGGTTGCTTTCGGATATGATGTAGATATCGGTAAAATTTTTCAGCAAAGAGAAAAACGTTACCGGCGCGCCGACCATAAGCATTGCGTTGGAAAACATTTTTACCAACGGGAAAACGATTTTGTCCGCCAGGGTCAGCTGAGCGTTGAGACTTACGAAGGCGTTTATCGGGATATAAACCAGGATTGCCGAAAAAACAGCGATAAACCCCAGGAAAAGTGAGCTCTTAAAGCTTCTTTTCACAACGATACGGATATGATTACAGCCGTTCCAGTAGTTGCAATCAAATTTATCTTCGAACGCCGTTAAAATGCTGTCTTCGGGGGCGGAACTGCCGGGTTCGCTGCCGAACGCGACAAACGGCTCCCCTTTAAACTCAATATTGATATTTATTTCACCGAAGCTTTTTCTGACTCTGATTGTCAGCGGCGTATCCTCAAAGCCACGGTTGAGCATATTGTGAAACAGGGCTTCGAACACGAGGAGTGTTTCGTCGCTTATTTCTCTGTTGATATTATTTTTTTTCAGTTTTTCTTCCGTAAAAGAACGCATCTTCTCAAAGTTTTCTACAGAAGCGGTTACTTCTATGAAATTTGAACTTTTCATACTCATTTTTCACCCCTGTGCTTTTTAACGGATTTGCGGCGCTTCGATTAACGGATACCCGCGCTTTCAAAGGCGGAGGCTGTTTGGCGGCACGCATATATGCGTGCCCTACGGGTTGGATGTCGGATTCTGGACGAGAAAGAGGTCAGAATGCGATAAGATTCGGAAATTTATTTCGATGAGAAGTTTCGCATTATTAACGCGATAACTTCGCAATGGCTGGTAAACGGGAACATATCGATGGGTTGGATTTTTTTGACTTTATAACCGTTTTTTGTGAGGTATGCGAGGTCGCGGGCAAGGGTTTCGGGGTTGCAGGATATATAAACGATTTTTTCGGGGGCAAGGCTGACAAGCGAAGAGAGGAACTTTTTATCGGAGCCCGCTCGGGGCGGGTCCATAAAGACGATATCCGCCTTTTCGCCCTGCTTTGCCGCCTCAAGCATATATTCGCCCGCGTCGGCTTTAACGAAGGCTATGTTGTCGGTTTTGTTGCGTTTGGCGTTGAAAACCGCGTCTCTGACGGCGTCGGGGTTAAGTTCAACGCCCGTGACGCTGCCCGCGTATTTTGCCGCGGCTATGCCTATGGTGCCTGTGCCGCAGTAGGCGTCAATTACGGTGCTGTTTTTATTGAGGCCTGCAAAAGAAATCGCCGTGTTGTATAAAATCCCGGTCTGCACGGGGTTAATCTGATAAAACGAGGCGGGGGAAATCCGGAAGGCGCAGCCGCACAGTGTGTCTTCAATAAACCCTTTGCCGTAAAGCGTTTCGCTGCGTTCGCCGAGCACCATACTTGTTTTGTGCGGGTTTATGTTGAAAACCACGGTTGTAATTTCGGGGAATCGCTCAACGAGAGCGTCGCAAAGGCGGTTCTTCATCGGAAAACAGGGGTTGGCGCCGACGAGCACCACCATAATCTCGCCCGACGAGAACCCTCTGCGCACAAGCACATGGCGCAGGAAGCCCGCTTTTGTGTCTTCGTTGTAGGGCAGAATCCTGAAGCGGGGCAGAAGCGAACGGATATAAACCGTGATTTCATCCGCTTTTATGTCTTCGGTCAGGCAGGAGTTGACATTGACAACATTGTGCGTGCCGGACTGATAAACGCCCGAAACCACTTTGCCCGAACGCGTGAACTGATACGCCGCCTGCACTTTGTTGCGGTAGTGGGCGGGGTTCTGCATTCCGATAATATCTTCCACATGGCAGAAACGCCCGAGCAGTTTTATGCAACGGGCGGTTTTCCACGAAAGTTGTTCGGGATAGGTCATATTCATAAGCTGGCAGCCGCCGCATTTTTTTGCATAGGGGCAGGGCGCCTGCTCTTTTTTTATGCTGTTTTTGCCGCTCATTCGTCAATAACGAAATCGACGGCGACGCTTGTTTCGCGCACGGCGTGCATATGCGGCTTGACAACGGAGCAGTGGTAGGGGTCTTTCTGATAGGCTTCAAGAGCCGCCTCGTCATCGACAACCACCTGAAGAATCACATCGTAGGAGCGCCCGGAGCGCAGAAAATCAACGCCCGCCTCGATGGAGCGCAGTTGGGGAACGTTGCCCCGCATTGAGAGGAGAACCTGTTTTGCCTTTTCGCAGTTTTCGGGCGAATTGTCTTTGAGTTTGAAACATACGGTGTGTTTAATCATGGTTTTATTCCTTTCGGTTACGGATGGTGAGTGTTTGGCGGGCGGTTGACAGTTGCCCCTGCTGTTCCGGATTTTGGATGGTGGATTTTGGAGGGGAACCCTTCCGTCTTGCGGGATGAACCCGCAAGCCACCTCCCCCTTGGGGGGCTATGACAGAGGGTGCTTTTATTTTTTAGTTCGGGACCAGTATTCTTTTGCCGCCTGTTCGTTTTTATTGTCGCCGAATTCATAATAAACGCGGTCTTTTATGGCGTCGGGGAGATACTGCTGTTTAACCCAGTGGTTCGGGAAGGAGTGCGCGTATTTATAATTCTGCCCTTTGTTGGGGTTGTCTTCGCCGTCGTAATGCTTGTTTTGCAGCTGACGGGGCACGGGGCCGGTGAGACCTTTTTGCACATCAGCCATTGCCGCGTCAATCGCGCAAGCGCCCGAATTCGATTTGGGCGAGTTGCAAACGAGAATAACGGCATCGGCAAGGGGGATTCGCGCCTCGGGCAGGCCGACAGCCATGGCGATATCCACAGCCGCCTTGACTGTGGGGATAATCTGCGGATAGGCAAGACCCACATCCTCGCACGCGCACACCAGAAGGCGGCGGCAGGCGGAGGGCAGGTCTCCCGCTTCGAGAAGGCGGGCAAGGTAGTGAAGGGCGGCGTCGGGGTCGGAGCCGCGCATTGATTTCTGATAAGCCGAAACAATGTCGTAATGCTCATCGCCGTCGCGGTCGTATTTCATGGCGCTTTTTTGCGTGAGAGCCGAGGCGGTTTCGAGGGTTACGCGCTTTTCATTGCCGCCGGACGCGGCGAGGCAGCACAGTTCAACGGCGTTCATCGCTTTGCGCACATCGCCGCCGCAGGAGCGGGAAATATAAGCGACAACGCCGTCTTCGATTTCGTAAGTTTCTTTGCGTTCTTCGCTCAGAAAGCCGAAGGCGCGCACAACGGCGCGTTCAATCTCTTCGGCGGGCACGCTTTTGAATTCAAAAACCGTGGAGCGCGAGAGGATGGCGTTATAAACATAGAAATAAGGGTTTTCGGTGGTGGAGGCGATAAGGGTTATCGCCCCGTTCTCAATATATTCAAGCAGGGTCTGCTGCTGTTTTTTGTTGAAATACTGAATTTCGTCAAGATAAAGGAGAATGCCGTTGGGCGCCAAAAAGGTGTCAAGTTTTGCGATAGCCTCTTTGATATCCGCCGTGCCCGCGGTTGTGCCGTTGAGTTTTACGAGGCAGCGGTCGGTGGCTTTTGCGATTATGCCCGCGAGCGTGGTTTTGCCCACGCCCGAGGGGCCGTAAAACACCATATTGGGAAGTTCACCCGACTTTATTATGTTGCCGAGCGGCTTGCCTTCGCCGAGCAGATGCTTCTGCCCGACTATATCTTCAATTTTCTGCGGTCTGAGCCGGTCTGCGAGCGGAGCGGACATAAGAAAACCTCCGGGGCTTAGATTCTGGATGTTGGATTTTGGATGTCAGACGAGGGAGAGGGGAAACGGGTGTAGGGAACGCATATATGCGTTCCGGAGAGTTTGGGGTTTATTACGGTTTGCCCCCTTCCGTCACGGCTTACGCCGTGCCACCTCCCCCTTGGGGGGCTATGACAGCGGCGGAACGCGGAACCGCGTTCCCTACGTTCCGGATATTGGATGTCAGATGTTGGATTTTGGATGTTGGATGACGGCACGGATGTATCCGTGCCCTACATTTTTTAATCTGATTTCTACTTCTGTTCGCCGATAATTTCTAACTCCTAACTCCTACTTCCTGACTCCTATGCGGAGGGAATCAGGAATCTGACCTCTGATTGACTGAAAAGGGCGGCTTTGCCGCCCTTTGTGAGATTAAAACACTATTCTGCTGCCGATGTATTCGTCGAGTTCGTCGATTTTAATGCGCACCTGTTCCATTGTGTCGCGGTCGCGCACGGTTACGCAGCCGTCCTGCTGCGAATCGAAATCGTAGGTTATGCAAAGGGGTGTGCCGATTTCGTCTTCTCTGCGGTAGCGCTTGCCTATAGAGCCGGTTTCATCGAAATCGACCATATATTTTTTCTGAAGGCTCTCATACACTTTAAGAGCGTCGTCGCTGAGTTTCTTTGAAAGGGGCAGAACAGCAGCCTTGAAGGGGGCGACGACGGGGCTTAAATGAAGCACAACGCGGGTGTCGTTCTTTTCGGCGTCAAGCACTTCCTCGTCATAAGCCTCGCAGAGAAGCGCGAGAACGGTTCTGTCGAGGCCGTAGGTGGATTCAATGATGTAGGGGATGAATTTTTCGTTTGTGTCGGGGTCGAGATATTCGAGTTTCTGACCGCTGTATTCCTGGTGGCGGGTAAGGTCGAAATCCGTTCTGTTGTGAGTGCCGTTGATTTCGCCCCAGCCGAAGGGGAACAGAAATTCTATATCGCACGCCGCTTTGGCGTAGTGAGCGAGTTTTTCGTGGTCGTGGTAGCGGAGATGTTCGGGGGCGATGCCCAGATCTTCAAAATATTTTTTGCCGTAAGCCTTGAAATAGTCGTAAAGCTCGCCGTCGGCGCCCTCTTTGCAGAAGGTCTGGAACTCCATCTGCTCAAATTCGATTGTGCGGAAGGTGAAGTTGCCGGGCGTGATTTCGTTGCGGAACGCCTTGCCTATCTGACCGATTGAGAAAGGCAGTTTCGCGCGCATGGTGCGCTGAACGTTCTGATAGTTGACATATTCGCCCTGTGCGTTTTCGGGGCGCAGATAAATAACGCTTTTGGAGTCGTTGGTAACACCACGGAAGGTCTGGAACATAAGGTTGAACTCGCGGATGTCGGTGAAGTTGTGTTTGCCGCAGTTCGGGCAGGGGATGGAGTGATCCTTGATGTATTGGAACATCTCCTCCTTTGTCATACCGTCGGCGTGGGCGTCGGGGTCAAAGTCGTCAATAAGATTGTCGGCTCTGTGGCGCATTTTGCACTCTTTGCAGTCAAGCAAGGGGTCGGAGAAACTCGCGACATGGCCGCTTGCCTCCCATACTCTGGGGTGCATAAGGATGTCGGCATCAACTTCAAAGCTGTTGCGGCGCTCCTGTATGAAACGCTTGCGCCAGGTGTCTTTGACATTGTTTTTCATTCTCGCGCCGAGGGGACCGTAATCCCATGTGTTTGCGAGGCCGCCGTAAATGTCGCTGCCCGCAAAAATAAAACCTCTCTGTTTGCAGAGGTTGACGATTTTCTCCATTGTTTTTTCGGTGTTTTGCATTTATTTCAATCTCCTTCGGTGTTTTAACCTTGACTTAACGCTGAATATAATAAAATAAAAAAATATAAATGTCAACAAATATGAATATCTATTTGCAGATATGATAAACATAATGTTTACAAAGTATTTTTTATTTGGTATTATTTAAAATGGATAGTTATAATATTGGTATGAAAGGGGAAAAATGAAAAAAGTTATTTGTTTACTGCTCACATTAACAATGTTTTGCGGAATTGCAGAACCTGTTTTTGCGGAGAATGAAGATGTGCCGGCAGGCTACACTCCGATCCGCACCGCGCAGGAACTTGACAATATCCGCAACAACTTAAGCGGAAAATATATTCTGATGAGTGATATTGATCTCGGCGGTTTTGAAAACTGGGTGCCGATAGGAACAAAAGAAACACCGTTTACGGGAATAATTGACGGCAAACTTCGCACAATTACCGGGTTGAATATAACCGACATCAGAGAAAACAAGTATGCGGGGCTTTTCGGGTGTGCTGAAGGTGCAGAAATAAAGGGGATAATAATTAACGGACTCATTGATTTAAAAACCGACAATGTTACAGCGGCAGGCGTTTGCGGTTACTCGTTTGAATCAATTATTTCAGAGTGTGTTAACAATGTTAATATTGTCTTAAAATCCAAAGAAAAAGGAGAGTTTTTGATTTCCGGCGGAGTCGCCGGGTATTTATCGGGCAGTTCTCTTGCTGAATGTGTTAATTGCGGCAACATTACAATAGATTTTCATTGTAAAGAACAGAATAATAATTACGGGACAATCACCGGCGGTATTTTGGGTAAAGCATATGACAGTCAGATATCCGATTGCCGCAATTCAGGGAATATTACAGTAAAAGATAACAACAAATATACGGCAACCGGCGGTATTTTAGGTCTTCTTCAAGGCAACACCGGCTTAGGAGAAAAACCGGGCAAATATTATCTTTCATTGCATAACACCTGCAATACAGGGAATGTCAGCGCAACATCCGACAAAGGAGGAAATCCGGTTGCGGGAGATATATCCGTTATTGACTGGTGCACAGAAGACCTGAATGAGCCGAAGCTTGTCAGCGGCTGTTATTATCTTGACACATCATGTGAAACAGAGCTTTCCGGTTATTATGCAGACGATTTTAAGCCGTTCAACAAATCGGAAATGAATAAAAAAGGAACATTTGCAGAATTTGACTTTGATAAAGTCTGGGCAATGTCTCTTGCCGCCGAAATGCCGGTTTTACGTTTTGAAGAAAAAGCAACAGCAATTAATTTGAACAGTATTGTCAGAATTTTTCTGAAAATAATACAGTGGTTCGTAAAACTTTTCGGTATTAGCAAAAATACAATTTGAAAGGATTATTTGTTATGAAAAAAGCGTTTTTAACCGTTGTTTCGGTTGTTCTTGTTGTGTCGATGGTGTTCGGCATGACGGCTGTTACCGCTCAGGCGCAGCAGAGCACGGCACAGAGGGCGGGCTCGGCCGTTCTCGGCGGAATAGTGACCGGTCTGCTCGGCGCGATTAACGGGATTTTTCCCGACGCGAAGAGTTTTATTGACAAAAAGGATTTTGAAAACGACACCTTCTACGGCGGAACGGAGGAGTTTCTTGACGAGCCCGCCGAAGGCGCCGCGTGGAAGCTCGGCTACGCCAACACGAGCCTTGTGCCCGATGACTGGAAAAGTTACACCTACTACCTCGGCGGCTACATTGTTATTGAAAACCTTTTCACAAACAATGTTGAATATGTTATAGACGACATGAAGGCGAGAGTTATAGCGATAGAGGACGGCAGCGGCAGAGGCGTCAGCGTTTTTGCGACAATCGACTGCATCGGCATGACGAACGGCGACATAAAGAAAATCCGTCAGGCGCTTGTTGAGAAGGCGGACGGCAAATATGATTTTGCCGCGATAAACGTTGAAAGCACCCACGCGCACTCCTGCATTGACACCGAAGGGCTGTGGACAAATCTTTTCGGCAAGATGATTAAAAATATGCCCAAGGCGCTCTTTCACATCGGCACGCCCGAACCGGGCACGGATGAAAAATACATGACCATGCTTTATGACAGGGTCTCCGACGCCATGCTGGAGGCTTGCGACTCAATGGTTACGGGCACAATGACTTACGCGCGCAAAGATATAGGCGAACAGTATTTTGACAACAAAAACCGTTCCTCCGCCTCTGCGCTTATGACCGACATGGTGCGTCTTGCGTTCACGCCCGATGACGAGACGGTTGACCCGACATATATAATAAACATGGCGGCTCACCCCGACGTTGCGGGCCTTGCGACCGATTTTGTGCTTGACGGCGAAGCGGTGAACACGGGCAGGCAGTTAAGCGGCGAATACCCCTACTATATGGGCGAGACGCTTGCCGCCGCGGGCGTAAACTGTATGTTTTTCAACGGCGCGATAGCGGGAATCTACATTGCGAGAGGCGCCACAAACGACAGCCAGCCGCAATACTGGAGAGCGGAGCAGTCGGCGAGATACGGCCAGGAGATGGCGAAAATCGCCCTTGCGATGACAATGACGCTTGACGAAATCAAGACGGGCGACCTCAAAGACATACTCTATAATGAAGAAATCATAAACAAAGAAATGGCTTATGTTGAGGAGAACGGCGGCGAATACACCCTTTGGTGCGAAAACTGGGAGCCCGTTGAGGAAGTTGACGTTGACCCGCTGTTCAACATAGTAATTAAAGAAGTTTTTGTTCCCGTTACAAATCCGCTGATTATTCTCGCGGGCAAACTCAACCTTGCGAATTACAAAGTTCTCAGAACGGGATTCCGGAAATATGAAATCTGCACCGAAATCGGCTACATTGAATTCGGCAGACAGCTTAAAGCTGTTATGATGCCCGGCGAGGTGGTTCAGGACATTGTCGCGGGCGGCTCCTCGCTTACGGCTGACGGCTCCTACTCGGGCAAAGATTTTGAATACGCGCCGCTCGTCGGGATTTTCGGCGACGAGGACCTTATATGCTTCGGCCTTGCCAACGACGCGGTGGGCTACATTGTGCCGGACAACGATTACTGCATGTGCATAGCGTTTGACCACTACCAGGAGCTTATTTCGCTCGGCTCGGGCGTTGCGAGCGCGGTTGTGAAAGGGCTCAGCGAAATAGCGGAAGAATACGCAGGGTAAAACGGAAGAATAAAGGAAGGCTTGCAGAGGTTTCTGCAAGCCGTTTTTCGAGTTCCGGATTTTGGATGTCAGACATTGGATTTTGGATGTTGGATGACGGCACGCATATATGCGTGCCCTACGGTCTGGATTTCAGATTTCAGATGCTGGATTTCAGACGGGGCGGTGGGAATTGCAACAGTATTTAAAACGGATGCAGGCAGAGCCCGCCGATAATTCGGAATTTGGAATTTGTCATTTGGAATTAAAAGCGGCACGCATATATGCGTGCCCTACATTTTTTAATCTGATTCCTACTTCCTACTTCCTAAATCCTAAATCCTAACACCTGACCCCTGATTTATTAAGATTGTATTAAGGCGGGTTTAATTCAATCTTAATGAAATGTGTAATTGAATCTTAATCCGCGGGTGAATATAATCTAATCAAGACAAGGGCACAAGCCCGGAACAACACGGAGGGGTAATACAATGAAAAACACTGCAGACAAGCTTATCTGCCGGAACAGAAAGAACGAAAACGGCACCGTCACCGAAAAATATTATTGCGGAAATTCAGTAATCGGTGTAACAAGATTCAGGAACCTTGTTACCGACGAAAACTGTGTGGTTATCTCATTTGAGAAGGGCAGGCTTGCCAAAAGCAAAAAAACGGAAATCGCGCGCAGACTCGGCGCGGACCTTAAAACCTGCTGCGTTGACAACTACACAATCTACGGCAGAGCGGTATAATCGGGGGAGAAACACCGCCTGTGCTTTAAGGCGGGGCGCCGCGGCTGCGCCCCGCGGGGAAAAAGAAAAGGAAGTGTGAAAAAATCACGCTTCCCTTTTTTGTTATTCTTTGATTCTTCTGCCGTTTTTGATTTTTATTTTGCCGATTAAGGGCAGAACGGCACTGCCCGTAAGAGTGTCGCCGTCAATTTCGGCGTGAACGGGAATCTCCGCGTTGGGCAGAACGGGAACTGTTATTACCGCGTCAATGACATTGCCTTCTTCTTTTACGCAGAGAATTTCGATTTTGCTTAAATCAATGCCGCGCGCGCTGCCCCGAAAACCGTATGTGCCGTTGTTGTCATATATTTCGACCCTGCCCGTTTCTTTGAAAAACAGGGCGTCAACAGTTGCCTCCCATATACCGAGACCGATCATTTCGCACCTCCGTTGTGATGATGAAACAATGATAGCACAAAAACGCGGGGGAGGCAAGGGTGCCGGATGTCAGACGAGAAAGAGGTTAAATTGTGATAAGATTCAGAAATTGATGTGGTTTTGGCGGAACGCGGAACCGCGTTCCCTACGTTCCGGATGTTGGGTTTCAGATATACGGCGGGAAAAAGAAGGCGCCGCGCGGTCAAGAAAGGAGAACCCGCGCGGCGCTTCCGAAAAGGAGTGATATCCGGTTTAATCTTATACGGGAGGTAAATGATTTTTGTGAAGAGGAATTGCCGGAGAGAAAGGAGAAAGAGAGGTTTATGAAACTTGGTGTATTATTGACCCTTTCTTGATGAGTTTTCGGTTTATACGTTGCCGTAGCCGGGGTCGTCCTGCATGACTATGGCGGCGATAATGTAGAAGAGCAGTCCGCTGCCGCCGGCAAGAGTAAATACGACGAGGGCAAGTCTGACTATGGTCGAATCAAGGTCAAGATATTCGGCTATTCCGCCGCAGACACCCGCTAATTTTCTGTCGTTTACGCTTTTGTAAAGTTTTTTTCCTGACATAATAATTGCCCCCTTTCAAGGCTTGCTGTTTCTTTTCCGTGATTAAAATATAACATCCGCTTTTGCAAAAATAAACCCTTTTTGCGGAAAAATAACGCCGCCTAATTTCTCTGCCTGCGAAAAATAACGGATGAATTACCACGTATAAGGAAAAACAGCCGCAAAAGCGGCCGTTTCCCAAAAGAGAAATCCAAAGAAAAGGAAGATAATCTATGAAAAAGTCTTGTTTTCTCAGGTGCAGTTTTATTGTAAAGCAACTGTTTTACGAACCTGTATACAAATTGTATATAATTTGTTAAGAGATTTTAACATTTTTTGGATTTCGGAGGGTTCCGGATTTCAGACATTGGATTTTGGATGTTGGTTTTTGGAGGGCGGATGGAGGGAGAAGGATAGGAGAGGAATACCTTATATAGTATAAATAATTAAAAATGCTTTATTTTTTTCAAATCATAGAGTATAATCAACAGAAAACAACGAGAAAAACGGAGGTATGAATATGACACTTGAAGAGGCGAGGGAGTTTTTCGCGGCCGACCGCTTTGCGACATACAAAACGGGGATAACCATTGACGAAGTGGGAAAAGACTACGCCAGGTGTTCTTTTGTTGCTACGGAAAACGATGTCGCGGCGCACGGCGGCGTTATGGGCGGAGCGATTTTCACTCTGGCGGATTTCACTTTTGCCGTTGCGACAAACACCAAAGAACAGCTGACTGTCACGACATCCAGCACAATTAATTTTGTAAGTATGCCGAAAGACAGAAAGCTTACGGGTGAGAGTCGGTGCCTGAAAAACGGAAAACGCGCCTGCTTTTTTGAAATTACGATAACCGACGGAGCGGGCAACCTTGTTGCCACGGTTCTGTCAAACGGCGTTCACTTATAAATGAATAAAGGTGAAATGAAATGAAAGAATATGTGATGGGCAACGGCGCGATAGCGCTGGGCGCGCTCGCGGCGGGAGTAAACCTTGTTGCGGGCTACCCCGGCACGCCGTCTTCCGAAATAATAGAGACAGTTTCAAAATATCCGCACGAGGGCGTGCATCTTGAGTGGTCGGTAAACGAAAAAGCGGCGCTTGAGGTTGCCGCTGCCGCTGCATACAGCGGAGCGAGAGCCCTTGTAACAATGAAGCAGATGGGTTTGAATGTCGCCTCCGACCCGCTTATGAGCGCAGCCTATGTGGGCGTAAAGGGCGGGCTTGTTATTGTAAGCGCGGATGACCCGGGCCCCATATCATCACAGACGGAGCAGGACACGAGGCGTTTTGCCGATTTTTGCAGGATTCCCGTGTTTGACCCCTCCTCGCCGGAAGAGGCATACGAAATGATTCAGGACGCTTTTGAGTATTCCGAAAAATACTCGACGCCGGTGCTGTTCAGACCGACAACGAGGGTGTGCCACGCTTACGCGTCAATAAATGTTCCCGAAAAATTCTCTCCGAAAGAGTATGAGGGATTTATAAAAGATTCGGGCAGGTGGGTGATTTTTCCCCGTCTGTCATACATAAATCACGGCAAAATCGAAAAGAGAAATATTGAAACCGGCAAAGATTTTTCATCATACAGATTCAACACCGTTGAGGGCGGAGAAACGAAAAAAGCGGTTGTTACATCGGGCGTGAGTTACGCCTATGTGAAGGAATGCCTGAAAAACCGCAATGATGTTAAAATCATTAAAATCTCGACGGCGTTCCCGTTCCCGGAGGACTTTGTTCTTGACTCGCTGGAGGGTGTTGAGAAGGCGCTCTGCGTTGAGGAACTCAGCCCCTATATTGAGGAGCAGATTCTGAAAACCGCGGGCAGGCACGGCCTTGACATTGAGGTTCTCGGCAAACTTGACGGCACTGTGCCGCACAACGGCGAAAACAGCGTTGAACTATCCGCGAAAATACTTAATGAATTTCTCGGAGAAAATAAAAAAGCGGAACAGAGTGACATTTCGGATTCGCCCGCTTTGCCGGCAAGGCCTCCCGTGCTGTGCGCGGGCTGCCCGCACAGGGCTTCATTCTATGCGGTCAAGCAGGCGATGAAAGGCAGAAAGGCGTTTTTCTGCGGCGATATAGGGTGCTACACTCTCGGCAACGCGATGCCGCTTGACATGGTTGACACCTGCCTTTGCATGGGCGCGGGAATCACCATGGCGCAGGGGCTTAATCATACTAATGACGGCGTATGTTTCGCTTTTGCAGGTGATTCGACATTTTTCGCTTCGGGCATGACGGGCGTTGTCAACGCGGTTTATAACGAAGCGGACATTGTTCTGTGCGTGCTTGACAACTCGACGACTGCCATGACGGGGCATCAGCCCCACCCGGGCACGGGCAGAAATATGGCGGGCAACTTTGTTGAGAAGGTTGACATAGCGAAAGTGCTTGAAGGCATGGGCGTAAAAAAGATTCTGACGGTGAACCCGCTGAACCTTGAAGAGAGCGTAAACGCCGTTAAGGAGTGCGCGGATGAAAAAGGAGTGAAAGCGATAATTTTCAAGTCGCCGTGCATTGCGATTGCAAAACCTTCGGGCAGGTGCGCCGTTGACGCTCAAAAGTGCGTAAACTGCAAAAAGTGCATAAGCGAAACGGGCTGCCCGGCTCTTGTCGCCGGCGGCGGAAAAGTGACAATTGACAGAAATCTCTGCACGGGATGCGGGCTTTGCGCGCAGGTTTGCCCGGTCGGCGCAATCGGAGGTGAAGAGCGTGAATAAGGATATTCTCATTTGCGGAACAGGCGGTCAGGGCACCGTGCTCGCTTCAAAAATCACCGCTGCCGCGGCTATGCGGGAAGGCAGCCGCGTTCACTCCGCCGAAACAATAGGCATGGCTCAGCGGGGCGGTTCGGTGACGAGCCATATACGCATAGGCGACGAAGCGTTTTCGCCGCTTATTCCCTGCGGGAATGCCGATGTTCTGCTTGCGTTTGAGCCGGGGGAAGCCGTGAGAAACCTGAAATATTTAAAGAAAAACGGCGTTGCGGTTGTGAACACGGCGGCGGTAAGACCCGTGACGGAATCGCTTAACGAAACGGGCTACGACGGCAGCGAACAGGTTGAATACCTGAAAAGAAAACACGACTGCGTTTTTGTCAGTTCCGATGAGGTGTGCGCCCCGTTCGGCTCAACAAAATTTTTCAATATAATTATTCTCGGCGTTGCCGCGGGTTCGGGCAGGCTCGGCATAAGCAAAGAGGCGCTGCTCGCCGAAATCGAAAAACAGGTGCCGCCGAAATTCGCCGAAACAAACAAAAAATCTTTTCTCGCGGGATTCGAAACCGGGGAAAAGGCTTTGAAATAAAGGAGAACAGGTATGAAGATAAATGAGAAACAGCTCGCTCTCGTTGACAGGCAGATTAAACGCATACTTGAAAGCGGAAACTATTACAGCGAGGTTTACAAAAAGGCGGGAATCACGGGTGTTTCGACCCCGGAGGATTTTGAGAAAATTCCGTTTACGGACAAAGCTGACCTGCGTAACGCCTATCCTCTGGGAATACAGGCTGTTCCGGACGAAAAAGTTGTGCGTATTCATTCATCTTCGGGCACGACGGGCAAGCCTGTGATTATTCCCTACACCGCGAAGGATGTTGACGACTGGGCGATGATGTTCGCGAGATGCTATGAAATCGCGGGAATAACCCCTGCCGACAGGATTCAGATAACCCCCGGCTACGGTCTGTGGACCGCGGGCATCGGTTTTCAGGCGGGGTGTGAAAAACTTGGAGCGATGGCAATTCCGATGGGTCCCGGCAACACGGAGAAACAGCTGCAGATGATGATTGACCTGCAGTCAACGGTAATCTGCGCCACATCCTCTTACGCTCTTCTGCTGGCGGAGGAAATCAACAAGCGCGGCCTCAGGGACAAAATAAAACTGAAAAAAGGCATTATCGGCTCGGAACGCTGGAGCGACGCGAAGCGCAACTACATAGCGAGAGAACTCGGCATTGAACTGTATGACATATACGGATTAACCGAGATTTACGGGCCGGGTATAGGCATAAACTGCCCCGGAGAGACGGGTATGCATATATTTGACGACTGCCTTTACACCGAGATTATAGACCCGAAGACGGGCGAGATTCTGCCCGACGGCGAAGAGGGCGAAATAGTCATCACAACCCTTGTAAAAGAAGGCGCGCCGCTCATCCGCTTCCGCACGCACGATCTTTCGAGGATTATTCCCGGAGAGTGCTCCTGCGGCAGAACTTACCCGCGCCTTGACACAATCAAGGGCAGAAGCGACGATATGTTCAAGGTTCACGGCGTAAATATGTTCCCGAGCCAGGTTGAGGAGATTCTCGGTCAGGTTGACGGTGTTTCGAGCGAATACAAAATCGACATCGCCCACGACGGGAACAAGAACAGGGATATTATTATGATAACCGCCGAGGCGGACGGCAGGGTTGACTTTGAAAAAACGGCGGAGGAAATCAGAAACCTGTTCAAATCAAAACTCAATGTGACGCCCAATGTGGTTATTGTTTCGCTCAACACGCTTCCGCGCTCCGAAAAGAAAACGCAGAGGGTTTTTGACCACAGGGGCGACTGAGGCACTGCTTATTGCACAAAAAACAGATAAGCAATTTGTTTAAAATCAACAGTCTTTTTTATAATTATTATTTATTTTTATAAATACTGTTGATTTTAAAATTTTTTTATGCAATAATTATTCTGCATATTATGGATTTGTGCCCCTTCGGCACGGCGTTTTTCAGCGCAACCATTAAGGAGGAAAAGAAATGTCAAAATGCAAAAAGGCGGTAAGCCTGGTGCTCGCAATCGCGCTGATTATGGGAACCGTCGCCTGTCTCGGCAGCGTTGCCGGGCTTAAGGTCAAGGCGGAAACACCCTCAATCACGAACCTTGACGGAGTAACCAGAACACCGGGGCAGCACAGAGGATTGGATATTGACGGCAATCCGAGAACGGCACCCCTTATGAAGAGCGAACTCGCCGAGCTTTATCCCGACGGATATTCATATCTTTCGG
>JAFRQM010000044.1 GCA_017428625.1 Clostridia bacterium | reverse complement strand
GCGTTTGAAATCTGTTCCGGTTTAAGCATAATTTATGCCTCTCTTTCTGTGTTCAATAAATCAGTAATCCTGTGAATCAACAATTTCCGAATATTCTTCATTTGAGACGGAAACATTATAAGGGGTAATTACAAAGGCTTTTTCGGCAATTGAATTAAACGAACCGTCAATAGCATATGTGACACCATAAAGAATATCAATAACTCTCTGAAGTGCCTCACCCGGACATTCTTCAAGATTAAGAACAACTATCTTGCCCTGTTTGAGAATATCGGCAACAGGACCTACTTCCGATACACCGGATACTTTTTTAACAACAACCTGTGAGTCACCGAGAGATCTTACAGCAGGACCGTTGTTTCCGTTAATAGAAACAACATTTTGTTTTCTGCTGCTTCTTGACCTGTCCGAAACAACATTTGAATAATCGGTTTCAGAATTCCGTTCTTTTGTAAAAGTTCTTTTTTCTTCTTTTTCAAATGATTCTTCATCCGGATCATAATCTTCATACTCAGCGTCTGAAACATTAATAAATTTGCTGATTTCACTTTTAAATTTGTCAAATGCGCCCATAATAATCCTCCTGATATTATCTGTAATTCCTGGAGCCGAATATTGCGGAGCCGACTCTGACAAGGTTAGCGCCTTCCAGAACAGCCTCGCAATAATCACCGGACATACCCATGGAAAGAACATTCATATTTACATTATTTATTTTTTTTGAAGCAATGTCAAGATAAGAACGATACATATTTGAAAAAATATGTCTTAACACTTTTTTATCGTCACAAATCGGAGCTACGCACATAAACCCTTGAACTGATATTCCTTCAATTTCAGAGATTTCACAAACTCTTTCATAAATCTCATCATAATCAAAGCCGAACTTGCTTTCTTCATTACCGACATTGATTTCAAGAAGAATTTTGCTGACAATATCTTTTTCCAAAGAGCGTTTTGCAATTTCGTTTGCAAGCGAAACACTGTCAACCGATTGAATAACATCAACTTTACCGACTATTTTTTTTGTTTTATTTGATTGAAGGTGACCAATGAGATGTGCTTTACAATTCTGAAGATTAAGTTCCGGTTCTTTTGAAAGAAACTCCTGAACTTTGTTTTCTCCTATCAAATCAATACCGCAGGAAATTGCGTGGTTAATATATCTGCTTTCAACCGTTTTAGTAACAGCCATTAAATGGATGTCGTCAGGATTTCTTCCCGCTCTGACAGCGGCTTGCGAAATCTTTTCTCTGACTTCGTTGATATTCTGTTCAATATCATTATATCTTTCATCATCAGGCACTGTTGCCAAGCCCCCTTCCGTTAAGGATTATATTGTCATGCTTTTTCAACTGAGTTCCGGGAAAAGTTGTTTTACCGTCATCAAAAGCAATAACATAATCATTGCAACTGTAAATAACATTCATGTAGCGAAGTTTGGTTACATTGCCAACTCTGACATAACACCCCTGGTTGCCGTCAATAACACGAACCGCTTTTTTCGGCACTTTCAGTCCGAAAAATTCATTTAAAATCAATTTAACATTAACAATACGCGATGTCAGAATATCAGGTGAAATACTGTTGCTTTTAAGAACAACAACCGCTTTTTTATTATTTTCTTTATTGATTTTATAAACTTCGGTTCTGATTTTTTCTGTTCCGCTGTTGCCGATTATAATATTAATCTGGTCGCCTTCTTTAATTGAATTTGAGTCGTTCAGATCGATAACAGCTGCAAGATACCAGTAAAAACCGTTCATTACCTTTCCGACACAACTCTCGGCAACAGCCTGGGGTTTTGAGTTGATTACTTTTTCAAGTTCCGAGGTTTTCAAATCATCAAGCATTGAAACCTGAATAACAGATTCATAACCGTCAGCGTTACTGATGTAGTATCCGGCTGAGCCTGCCGAAATGATATTCTGCTGAACAGCCTGAGATTCCAATGAAGAAATTTTTGACTCAATTGAACTGATTTTGTTTTCACAATCAATTTTATTGCCGAGTGAAACCTGCCTTCTTGAAACATCAACAAGAAGGTTCAATTTCATATCTCCGATTTCAGAATAATCACCCTTATAAACAGAGCCTATTATTTTTTTGTAATCGGTATCAATCTGATTACCGAGAACAGCCATATCAACATTTGTGAACTCTGTTTGTTCGGAAATAAGGCGGTAACTTTCAAGAACATCTTTAAAATAACTTAACTGAGTATAAGCGTTTGCAGCGTTTGAATTTGAAAAAGTAACAGCAACAGGCGAGTTGGCGTTAACTTTATCTGCATTTGATGCTGTTGAAACTACTGTACCTCCGCCCGAATTATAAAGCATTATTTCATCACGAATAAGGTAACCTTTTGTATCCATCGTATCATAAACTGTTGTTTCTTCTGCTGAAACTGTTTCATACTCATTTGAGATGATATTAACTAATCTGAAAACAAAAAAGAAAACAACAAGGGAGGAAACGGCGATTAACAAACCTTTAATAAGCTTGTTATTCATATTCAAAACATATTCGCCTCCTCTATTATTTGAATTGCACTGTCAACCAAAGAATCAAAACTGTCATAATCATCAATCATAATGAAATTGATATCGGAGTTCTTCCGAAACCAGGTTAACTGACGTTTTGCATAATGACGGGTAGAAAGTTTAAGCTTTTCAATACATTTTTCAAGAGATGTTTCTCCGTCAAAATATGGTTTTAATTCTTTATATCCGATAGCCTGTATTGATGTTTTGCCGTTGTATTTTTCGTAATAATTTTTTGCTTCATTAATCAGACCGTTTTCAATCATATTATCAACGCGATTATCGATTTTGCTGTATAGGTAATCTCTGTTTCTGCTGTCAAGACCTATAATAAAAGGCTTATAATCGCTTTTTTGCGATTTTGAAAGGCGCTTGTTTTCGCTCATAGTCATGCCGGTGTTTTTATAAATCTCAAGCGCTCTGATAATTCTGCCGACATTGTTAATATGAAGGGTCGAAGCAGTTTCGGGATCGATTTCGAATAATTTATCAAGAAGAACCTGCGGACCGTATAATGAGGCTGCTTTTTCAAGTTCTCGACGATAAACAGAATCAGTATTTTCGGGAGTCCATTGAATGTTGTTTATAAGCCAATCGAAATAAAGCCCTGTGCCGCCGCATATAACAGGAGTTTTATGCCTTGAAATAATGTCATCTATACAAGAATGAGCAAGTTCACAGTATCGAACAACATTAAAACTTTCACACGGGTCAACAAATCCGATAAGATGATGCCTAATACCCTGCATTTCTTCTTCATCAGGCGCTGCGGTGGCGATATGCATATCTTTATATATCTGCATTGAGTCACAAGAAACAACTTCTCCGTTAAATCTCTTGCATAATTCAACAGACAACGCAGTTTTTCCGGATGCGGTAGGACCTACAACAGCAAGAACTTTTTTAACTTCTGCCAAAACTCTTTTCCAACTCTCTGCGTGTAATTTCAATCAGAACAGGTCTTCCGTGAGGGCAATATTTAATGGTCGGGTCTGATAAAACTTGTTTTGCAAAAACTTCCATTTCATATCTGGATGTTATATTACCGGCTTTTATTGCGCTTCTGCAAGCAACGGAATGATAGATATTGTCTAATTTATCAAAATCGGCACTCATTTTATTATCAGAAAGATTACCGGCGATTTCACATATTATTTCAGGGATATCATCGGGAGTAATCTCCATCGGGCACTCATTGACTACAACAGTTCCACGACCGAAATCGGAAACATCGAAACATGCTTCTTTAAGTAATTCTGCATTTACCAAAATGGATGAATATTCATTATCGCTCAATAAAACAGAAACCGGTGAAAGCAAAACCTGTGCTGTTCGTTTGGAATCAAAGGTTTTCAATTTTTCATAAATAATACGTTCGTGCGCAGCATGTTTATCTATAACAATTATCTTTTGCTCATATTCAACTATTATATATGTTCTGAATGCCTCTCCGATAAGTCTGAATTTTTCCTCGGCAAATGGTTCTTTATTTGATGAACCGTTAAAATCAACCGATTTATCTTTTGTGTTGTCAGGTGTAATTTTATCCGGAATCAGACTGAACCCGTCTTCATTTTCAGGAGAATACCCAACCGGTTCAGTTGTTCTGAATACCGGTTTTAATGTGTTTTCGGGTGTATATAACCGGACATGAGTCTTCTCTTCAGCACCGGGACGAACAGAACTGATATTATTTACCTGTTTATGCTGCCAGAAATCAGTTGTTTTTTTATCGGCATTAAAAGTAACCTGTTCTGAATCTTTTTCAATTACCGAATAAAAATCAATCGGCTTTTTATTGAACTCAACCCGGGATGAATCTTCAGACAGAGCGTTTTTGCAAGCAAAAAAAACAGCGCTAAAAACTGCTTTTTCGTTGGAAAAACGAACCTCGGTTTTAGCCGGATGAACATTAACGTCAACAAATAAAGGATTAACTGTAAGATTCAAAACACAAGATGGAAACTTACCGACCATAACCGAGTTTTTATATGCTTCGCTTAAAGCCGCGCTTCCCGTTACTGTTTTGACATATCTGCCGTTAATAAAGAAAAACTGCATATTCCTGTTCGGTCTTGAAAAATGTGGAACTGAAATTAAACCGTTTACTTTTATGCCTTCAACTTCTCCGCAAGCAGGAAGCATTGTGCTTGCAAATTCTTTGCCGAATACTTCTCTGACAACGGTTTTAAGATCGCCGGAACCGCTTGTCAGAACCGTTTGTTTGCCATCACGGATAAACCTGAAAGAAATGTCGGGATGTGATAACGCAATTTTTTCTATTACTCCCGAAACGGTATTTCCTTCAGAAACATCTTTTTTAAGAAACTTCATCCGTGCCGGAGTGCAGAAAAACAAGTCACGAACAACAACAGTTGTTCCGCAAGGGCACCCTGCATCGTCAATTAACACTTCTTCGCCGGCTTCAATACAGTAACGGGTGCCTATTTCATCATTTTCGGTTTTTGTTAAAACCTCAACCTTTGCTACAGCAGCAATACTCGCAAGCGCTTCACCGCGAAAACCCAGAGTAAGAATAGAATCCAAATCATTTTCAGAAGTAATTTTGCTTGTTGCGTGACTCATAAAAGCTTTTCTGATATCGTCACGTTCTATTCCGCAACCGTTGTCGCTGATTCTGATATAAGTTATACCGCCGTTTTTTATTTCTGCAGTAATTGATGTAGCACCTGAGTCAATTGAATTTTCAAGGAGTTCTTTTACTACAGACGCCGGACGCTCAACTACTTCACCGGCGGCAATCAATTCTGCAACAGATTTGGGAAGAACATTAATTTTAGGCATCCCAAGTAACTCCTTTCAAAATTTTTTAAACCTCAAATTGCACCTGCATCGGCTGATAACTGGTAAAGCAATGACATCGCTTCAATCGGTGTTAATGTGTTAACATCGATATTTTTCAATTTGCTGATAATAGCATCGCTTTCAGAAGCGGAAAAGGAAATCTGCATATCATTGTCCGATTGTTTAATATCACGAACAAACGGAGAAGAAACGGCATCATTTTTTTCCAAATCTTCAAGTATCAATTTCGCGCGCTCAACAACTTTTACGGGAACACCTGCAAGCTTTGCAACTTCAATACCGTAACTGCCGTCAGCGGGTCCTTTGACTATTCTGCGTAAAAATGTTATATCGTCGCCGCGTTTTTTTACGGCTATATTATAATTCTTAACGCCGTCAACAAAATTTTCAAGTTCAGTAAGTTCATGGTAATGTGTGGCAAAAAGAGTTTTGGCTCCGATTTTTGATTTATCTGCAGAATATTCAAGAACCGCTCTTGCAATACTCATTCCGTCAAACGTTGAAGTTCCCCTGCCGATTTCATCAAAAATAATCAGACTGTCAGAACTTGCGTTTTTGAGTATTGATGCAACCTCATTCATTTCAACCATAAATGTTGATTGACCTGCTGAAAGATCATCGGAAGCGCCGATTCGGGTAAAAATACCGTCAACAATGCATAAATCCGCTCTTGAAGCCGGAACAAACGAACCTGCCTGCGCCATAAGACATATTAACGCAACCTGTCTCATATATGTAGATTTGCCCGCCATATTCGGACCGGTTATTATGGCGCATCTGTATTCGTCGCAATCAAGATAAGTGTTATTCGGAACAAACGGCTGATCCTTAATCATTTTTTCAATAACCGGATGCCTGCCGTCAACAATATCAATTATTCTCTTCTCATTCAGTTCAGGTCGCACATAATTGTTTTCAAAAGATATTTGCGCAAAAGAACAAAGAACATCAAGAGTGGAAACAGCATTTGCCGTAATCTGAACAGCGCTTAAATACTCTGCGGTTTTTTTACGAATCTCATCAAATATTTCATATTCAAGTTTCGATATTCTTTCCTGCGCGCCCAGAACTTTTGACTCAAGGTCTTTTAATTCCTGCGTAATATACCTTTCACAATTGGCAAGAGTCTGTTTTCTGATATATGTTTCGGGAACAAGTTCTTTAAAGGAATTTGAGATTTCTATGTAATAACCGAATACTTTATTGTAGCCGATTTTCAATTTTTTGATGCCGGTCTTTTCTTGTTCGCGTTGCTGGATATCGGCAAGAAAGTTTTTACCGTTTGAAACGATATTTCTTAATGAATCAAGTTCTTCATTAAATCCGGGTTTAATCATTCCGCCTTCTCTGACAATGAAAGGAGGTTCTTCAACAATTGCGGAATCGATTAAAGCAGAAATATCTTCAAGAGTATCGATGTTATTATAAACTTCAACCAGAAGACCGCTTGAAAAGCCGGAAGATAATTCTTTGATTTTGGGAAGATGAATTGCCGTTGACCAAAGTGCTCTTAACTCTCTTGCGTTCGCTGAGCCGTAAACAATTCTTGTAATAAGTCTTTCAATATCCTGACAACAGGACAATTCATCACGAATATCGCTTCTGATCACGGGATTATTCAATAATTCATCAACAGCACAATGCCTTTTTGAAATTTTGGAAACACTGATAAGAGGCTGTTCAAGCCAGTTTCTGAGCATTCTTTTGCCCATTGATGTTTTTGTTTTGTCAAGCACCCAAAGCAATGTTCCCTTTTTTTCGCGGTTACGCATGGTTTCGGTTATCTCAAGATTTCTTAAAGTCGAAACATCAAGGCGCATAAAGTTTGCTGTTCCGTAATAATCGATTTCTCTTATATTCAGAAGGTCGTTTTTCTGAACATTTTTTAAATAACAGAGAGTTGCACCAAGGGCACATACCGTTTCAGGCGATGAAGTCAGACCGAGTTCATCAAGAGAAAGAATTTTGAAATGGTTAAGAATTACTTTTTCACAAGTGTTATAATCAAAACAATCATCGGAAAGGTTTTCGGAAACCGCGTTTAATCTTGATGAAATAAAAGAAACAACACTTTTCAGTTTGACTGAAGAATTATCAAGAATTATTTCAGACGGAGCAAACCTCCCCAGTTCATTGATTAGTTTTTTTTCAGCGTCTCTGCGCGGAAAATCAGTTAAATGCACCTGCCCTGTAGAAACATCGGCAAAACAAATGGCGCAATTTTGTTTTGAAGAAAAAAGGCAGGCAAGGTAATTGTTTTTGCTTTCATCAAGCATAGCGTTTTCAATAACGGTTCCGGGGGTGAGGATTCTTGTAACATCACGTTTTACAATACCTTTCGCAAGCGCCGGATCTTCAAGTTGTTCGCAAACAGCAACTTTATAACCTCTTGAAACAAGTTTTGCAATATATGGGTCAACACTGTGAAACGGAACGCCGCACATAGGGGCTCTCTCTTCCTGCCCGCAATCGCGACCGGTTAAAACAAGTTCAAGTTCTCTTGACGCTGTAACGGCATCTTCAAAAAACATTTCATAAAAATCCCCGAGACGAAACATAAGAATTGTGTCGGGATATTGTTTTTTGATTTCGACATATTGTTTCATCATCGGTGTCAGTTCAGCCATTAGAAAATTCCGGACCTTTCAAAAAACTTGATTAAATCAGTTGCATCCTCCGCAACTTGAACAATCGCCGCTGCAACCGCCCTGAGGAGGTTCACAGGTAGCAGGATCGGCGCCCTGAAGGCACATTCCGAGAATACCGGTCAAATAATTCATAAGAGAATCAATTTCCTGTCTGGCGGCTTCATATGTTTTCATATTCTCATTTTCCATAATCTGAGCATAAAGCAGACCGAATTCTTTGTCATATTCCTGAAGTTTTGCTTCGTCTTTATCGTCTTTTGCCGCTTCATGCTGAAAAGACATCTGAATTAACTGAATCTTTGAAATAAGTTCATTTAAAGCAGTGTCAACTTCATTGGCCTTTTGCGCCTGCATCAATTTCAGATATCTTTCATCCTGCTGCAGCATCGCACCGAGTTCTCTGGTTTTTTCGATTAAATCCATATTTATCTCCTTATTATTGAAGTTCTCCTTTTAATATCCAAATCAATGATTCCGTGACTTTAACATTTGCAAATGAACCAACCAATTCTTCTGAGCCCGGAAATTCAATTATAACATTCCCTTCCGTTCTGCCTTCTATTAAGCCTTTTTTGTTGACCTCTTCACAAAGAACGCGATATGTTTTGCCAACCATTAAACTTGTTCGTTTATCAGCAGATTTTTCCTGGGCTTTCAGAAGTTCATCAAACCATTTGCCTTTTTCTTCTCTTGAAACAGGGTCAGGCATTGATGCCGCTTTTGTTCCCTGCCTTGATGAAAAAATAAATGTATACATTGAAGTGAACTCAGCTTTTTCAACAAGTGAAACAGTGTCGAGAAATTCTTCATAAGTTTCGCCGGGAAAACCGACTATTACATCGGCGGTAACTGATAAATCAGGCATAACACTGTATGCATAATTGAGGAGTTCAAGATACTTTTCCCGTGTGTATCCGCGGTTCATTTCTTTTAAAACCCTGTTGTTTCCGCTCTGAAAAGGAAGATGAAGATGTTTAGCGAGTTTATCACATTGTGCAATAGTGTCTAAAAGTTCAAATGTGCAGTCTTTAGGGTGAGATGTCATAAAACGAATACGAAAATCACCGTTGATATCATTTAATTCTCTCAACAGTCGGGAAAAATTATAATCTGTTCCTTTGCCGAATGAATTAACATTTTGACCTAACAATGTGATATCTTTATAGCCCTGTTTAATCAGGCACTTTGCTTCTTCAATAATATCCTGAGGTTTACGGCTTCTTTCTCTTCCCCTGACATAAGGAACAACACAATAAGAACAAAAATTATTGCAGCCATACATTATCGGCAGCCACGCTTTAAATGAACTGTCACGGTGAATCGGTAAATCTTCGGCTATTACACCTGTTTCATCTGAAACATCAAAAACTCTTTTACCTGTGCTGTAATTTTTATAAATCATTTCAGGCAGTCTGTATAATGCGTGAGTTCCGAAAACTATATCAACAAATGGATAACTTTTTTTTATTTTTTCAGCGGCGTGTTTTTGCTGCATCATACAACCGCACAAAACTATTCTGAGATTGGAATTTGCTTTTTTTAGATTCTTCAGTGCGCCGACATTACCGTAAAGTCTGTCTTCGGCATGCTCTCTTATTGCGCATGTGTTAAACAGAACAAGATCTGCTTCGTTAATATCATCGGTTAATATATAACCCATTTCAATAAGCATACCTTTAATCCGTTCACCGTCGGCGACATTGCCCTGACAGCCGTATGTGTGAACAAATGCTTTTGATTTATTATGGCTGTCAGCAGAAAGAAATTCCGAAACCAGACCTGCAAATTCATTTTGTTTTGCAAGTTCATTTTCCGAAACTATCCTTGTTGAATTAACAGACGGTTGTGACAAGCACTTCACTCCAATTTAATAATTCAATATATTATATTATAATAAAAAAGATTATTCAATAGAAAAATTGAATAATCTTATTATAAATAAAAAATTATTTTTGGTCGAAGTAAACTTTATATTCCTTCCCGTTATATGAAATAACAATATCAGACAGCAAATCTGTTCTGTAAATATTGTCGGTATAAACTCTGATTCTTTTTGTTGTTTTATCATGAGGATGACCGTATTCGTTATTTTTACCGCAACTGATAACAGCTATTTCAGGCGATACGGCTTTCAGATATTTTTCATTTGAAGATGAAGATCCGCCATGGTGACCGATTTTTATAACATCACAGTCAATATCAATTCCGGATGACAAAATTGATTCCTCTTCTTCAATTTCAGCGTCTCCTTGAAACAAAAACGAACCGCCTTTATAGTCGACCCGAATTACTATAGAATTATTATTTAAATCGCTTCCGTATTCATATGGTGCAATAACAGTAACCATTGCACCGCCGAGACTGAATTTTATACCGCTTCTTGCAGTTATGACATTGATGTCAGAGTCCGAAACGGAGTTTAACAGTTTACTGTAGCAATAATATGTGGGAACAAGTTCATCCGGAAGACTTGCCATTAAAATATTTTTCACTTTAAACGAATCAATAACATACGGCAATGCGCCTATATGGTCTGAGTGAGGGTGCGTCGGCACAACATAATCAAGAGTAGTGATTCCGCAATTATGAAGGTAATCAATTACTTTTTGTTCATTTCCGCTTTCTCCTGCGTCAATAAGCATTGTATGGCCTTCGCAAATAACTATCTCACAGTCACCCTGACCGACATATAAAAAATGAACAGCAATATCATTCTGACCGCTGTCATCCATCAAACCCAAAGAATAACGAATGTCGGAATATGCAGACGAAACCTTTTCATCAATTTCGGAAATATTCGGACCGAAAAATTTAAAAATTATGCCAGCAAGAAAAACAAGAAAAAAGCAAAAAGCAAAAATCAATAATTTTTTACTTTTTCTTTTTTCTTTTGTTTGGCTTTGCATTTCCCGCGCCCTTTCCTGAATATCTGTAATCTGTTTGATTCTTGTTAAATATAGATTTATTTGCTCGAGGTTTTATAAGACATTTATCTGAAAAGCCGATTAAATCAAGTCTTCCCGCTTTAATCAACGCCTCTTCAACCAAATTATGATTTTTAGGGTTGAAATATTGCAAAAGGGCTCTTTGAAGCGATTTTTCATGCGGATCTTTTGCAACATAAACTTTTTCAAGAGTATAAGGGTCAAGTCCGGTAAAATACATTGATGTTGATACGGTTCCCGGAGTAGGATAAAAATCCTGAACCTGCTCGGGACGCAGATTTTCTTTTTTAAGAAATACTGCGAGTTCAACAGCATTTTTCAACGTGCAGCCCGGGTGAGATGACATAAGATAAGGAACAAGATACTGTTCTTTTCCGAATGATTTGTTCAGTTCAAAATACTCCTTTTTGAACTTGACAAACTGATCTATATGCGGTTTTCCCATTTTATCGAGAACAGCAGCCGAACAATGTTCGGGCGCTACTTTTAACTGTCCGCTGATATGATATCTGACAAGATCTTTAAAAAAGTCATCCGATTTATCCTGCATAATGTAATCAAAACGGATACCGGAACGAACAAACACTTTTTTAATTTTGGGAATTTTTCTTACTTCGCGAAGTATTTCAAGATATTCACTTTCATCGGCATCAAGGTTTTTGCACGGAACAGGAGCCAGACATTTTTTGCCTTTGCAAAGTCCCCTCTCCTCTTGACCTTTGCAGGACGGGTGCCTGAAATTGGCGGTTGGACCGCCTATATCATGGATATAACCTTTGAAGCCGGACTGTTCAGTTAAAAGTTTTGCTTCCCGAATAACAGAATCTTTGCTTCTGGTTGTGATATATCTGCCCTGATGAAAAGCAATGGAGCAGAAATTGCAGGCGCCGAAGCAGCCTCTGTTATGTGTAATTGAAAATTTAACCTCTTTTAAAGCGGGAACGCCGCCGTCTTTTTCATATAGAGGGTGATAATCACGCATATAAGGCAGAGCGTAAACTTCATCCAGTAAATCCTGTTCAAGTGGCATAGCGGGCGGATTCTGAACAAGCATTTTATTGCCGTGACGCTGAATAACCGTTCTGCCTCTGAAAAAATCCTGTTCATCCTGTTGAATACGGCAGGCGACCGAATAATCTTTGGCGCCGGAGCATACATTTTCAAATGAAGGGCATTCCTTGGCACCAAAAGGAGTGTTGACAACATCCACCGCATAGCAGATGCCCCGGATATCGGGAAGCGATTCTGTTAATACTCCATTTGACAAAGCGTTAGCTATTTCAACAGCAGAACGTTCACCCATACCGTAAGAAATAATGTCGGCTGAAGAATCAAAAAGAATTGAACGGCGAACTTTATCATCCCAGTAATCATAATGTGCAAACCTGCGTAACGAAGCTTCAAGACCGCCGATAATAACCGGAATATTGCCATAGGCTTCTCTGATACGGTTGCAATATACAATAACCGCTCTGTCAGGGCGTTTTCCTGTTTTTCCGCCCGGTGAATACAAATCTTCACCTCGTTTTTTCTTGGCAACGGTATAATGCGCAACCATAGAATCAATGTTGCCGCCGGTAACAAAAAAACCGAGTTTAGGTCTGCCGAACTTCATAAAATCATTTTTGGAGTGCCAGTCAGGCTGAGCAAGAAAAGCAACTTTATAACCTGCGTTCTCAAGAACCCTTGTGATTATTGCGGCGCCGAAAGACGGATGATCTACATAGGCATCTCCGCTGACATAAACAAAATCGGGTTGTTCCCATCCGAGATCGTCGCACTCTTTTTTTGTTATGGGAAGAAACGGCATAGATTAATCCTCATCATCAAACGGAATGAAATTGAAATCTATTTCATCCTGATCCTCATCGGCAGATGTTTCTTCTTCATCATAGCCGAGAATTCCATCATAATCCTTGAATTCTTCTTCATCTGTTTGATCGTCTGATTCTTCATTTTCATCAGAAGAAACAGCAGTTTCATCTTCATCATCTTCAATAAAATCGGCTTGAGTGTTCACTAATGCTTGAACGCCTTCATTAGATGAACTCATCTCATATAGTTGCTGGAGTGTAATGAGAACACGGCGTTCTTTATTACCTTCTTTAGGAGCGATATAACCGTATTCCTCAAGTTCGTTCATAATTCGGGCTGCTTTCGGATAACCCCAGCCTAGTTTATTCTGAAGGAAGGTGGTTGAAGCTTTGCCTGCTTTAATCAGCGTTTCAAGAGCTTTGATAACATCATCACCGGGGCCGCTGTTTTCATTGTGACTTTCAACATAACCGGATGAGCCTTTCTTTTTGCCTGCTTCCGTTGCGGCGGCAATACTGTCAATTTGCTGAATGACATCTTCATTATATTCCGCCTGCGAATTCTGTTTAATAAAATCAACAACAGCGTCAACTTCAGATTCAGAAATAAAACAGCCCTGAAGCCTTTTTGCTTTAGATTCGCCAATCGGCATAAACAACATATCGCCGTTACCGAGGAGTTTTTCTGCACCGGATGTGTTGAGAATAACTCTTGAATCAATGTCAGATGCGACTGATAAAGCGATTCTTGAAGGAATGTTTGCTTTGATAACACCGGTAATGACATTTGTTGACGGTCTCTGAGTTGCAATTACAAGGTGCATGCCTGCGGCACGCGCCATCTGTGCCAGACGGCAGATTGAATCTTCAACTTCATTGGGAGCAACCATCATTAAATCCGATAACTCGTCAATGAATATGACAACCTGATGCATTTTCGGCATACCGTCGGTCTTTTCGGCAAGAATATTATATCCTTTTAAGTCACGGACATTGTTTTCTGCAAACTTGCGGTATCTTGTTTCCATTTCTTTAACAGCCCATCCAAGCGCACCGGCTGCCTTACGGGAATCCGAAACAACCGGAACTTCAAGATGAGGAACACCATTATATTTAGGAAATTCAACCATTTTTGGATCAATCAAAACAATTTTAACATCATCAGGAGAAGAATTGAACAGAATATTTATTATCATCGTATGCAGGCATACGGATTTACCTGACCCGGTTGTGCCCGCAATCAGAATATGAGGCATTTTCGCAAGGTCAGCAAAAACAATGTTGCCGGCAATATCCGTTCCGAGAGCAACATTGAGTTTACTGTTGGAACGGCGGAATTCTTCAGAATCAATGCACTCACGCATTCCGACGGTCTGTCTTGTACGGTTCGGAACTTCTATTCCTATTGCTGTTGTATTGGGAATTGCGGCAATACGAACACCGGTAGAAGCTAGTCTTAATGCAATGTCATCGGCAAGTCTTGTGATTTTGCTGATTTTTATACCGACATCCGGTTCAATTTCATATCTTGTTACGGAGGGACCTCTGCAAATACCGACAATACGCGCGCCGACGCCGAAACTGTCAAGAGTATCAATCAGTTTTGCCGCAACATAATTCATTTCTTCGGAACTGTCTTGCTTACCTGTATTTTGTCTTATTTCAAGACAGTCAATGGGAGGATATTTATAGTCCGATTTATGGATTTCTGTTGAATTATTTACCGTTTCGGTTTTATTTGTTTCAGACTTTTTATCAGTATTGTCACTCGCTTTTTTCTTTTTGGAAGCAACATCTGTTTTAGTTAAAGGAGTAACCGCAGCCGGAATAGCAACAACGGGAATATCTGCACCGAATTCATTTGATTTATCATTCTTATTTCTGACTTTGAAGGTTGATTCATCGGTAACATACGAGTCTGAAAATGAATTTGTGATTTTTTCTGCTTTTTTATTTTCTTTGGTTTTATCAACCGAGGATTTTGCTTTTTGCTCAGGAGGATTGAAACTCTTCTTTTCTCTTGCCTCCGCCCTTTGCTCAAACTTTTCGCTCGCAATTTCGCCTGCTTTTTTTACGGGCTTTGAGACGGTTTTAAAAACACCGCCGAGAGTCATATTGCTGACAAGCATTACAATAACAACAAGTAAAATAACAAGAATAATCACGGAACCTGTTTGACCGAGAAATGCGCCAAACCACCGCCTAAAAGAGCGCCTGTAACACCGCCTGTTTTGCCTGTGGATGCACTGCCCCATACTTCTTTGATTTGTTCGATAACAGGCACAGAAGATAGATATTTTTCACCCGAGTCGGTAATTGCACCGAGTTTGGAAATAATATGAATCAGCATACAGGCAACAACAGCAAAAAGCCCTCCGCCCGTAAGATTGGCGGCTGCCGAACCGATGCTTTTGTTTTTCGCGTACACAAAAGCAAGGTAAAGGAAAATTACGGGTATCACATACATACAAAGCCCGAAAACACGAAAGCTGAAATTGTGCATAACAAGCCACGCGCTCTCGCCGGAAATTAAAGCAACCGCAAACAAAACTGCGGATACAGCGGCGAAAACAATTGCCATTTTTTGCCTTTTTGACGAATAATCTTTTTCAATATCATCCTTTTTTTCAACCTGTTTCGCGCCCTGTTTTGCGGCACCGCCGGTTTTTGCGGTTTTGTTCGTGCCTGCTTTTTTGCCGATATCCGGCACTGAAGGCGTTTTCTTTTTTGCAGGCTGTTTCGCATTGCCTGCCGGTTTGGTGTTATTTGCCATTTTTTGTTCCCCTTAAATCATTTTTGACTGAAATTTCTAAATAAAACACTTAAATAACTTTAATAAAATATTTTTCAATAAACAGTATTATTATATCATTATAATCATTATATTTCAATAGCTTCGGCACAATATTTTGTATTAGATATAATATTTTTCACAATATGTTCTGTTTTGCTTGACAATAATTTACAGCGATAATAAAATAGATGTGTTATTTATCTTCCGGAGGTAATCAAATGGGTCTTACAATAGCACAAAAAATAATCAAAAACCATCTTGTAAGCGGCGAAATGGTTCCCGGCACCGAAATCGGTCTGCGAATTGACCAGACTCTTACACAGGACGCGACCGGCACAATGGCCTACCTTGAGTTTGAGGCAATGGGAATTGATTCGGTAAAAACGGAACTCTCGGTTGCTTATATTGACCACAACACTCTTCAGACAGGTTTTGAAAACGCGGACG
The DNA here is from genome assembly GCA_017428625.1 of Clostridia bacterium. Taxonomy (GTDB): domain Bacteria; phylum Bacillota; class Clostridia; order Oscillospirales; family Acutalibacteraceae; genus CAG-177. The sequence goes on along the minus strand of JAFRQM010000044.1, from coordinate 8,289 downwards.
ACCACCGTTTTATTCAGAGCTGCGCTAAGAAAAGAGGACTGCTGTTTTCAAAGCCCGGTAACGGAATCTGCCACCAGATTCACCTTGAACGCTTCGGCATTCCGGGCAAAACTCTTATCGGCTCCGACAGCCACACACCGACAGGCGGCGGCCTCGGAATGATAGCCATAGGCGCCGGCGGCCTTGATGTTGCAGTTGCGATGGGCGGCGGCGAATATTTCACAACCATGCCGAAAATGACTCTTGTTAAGCTCAGCGGCGCGTTAAAACCTTTTGTCAGCGCAAAAGACATAATCCTTGAAGTTCTCAGAATAATGTCGGTAAAAGGCGGCGTTGGCAAAATTGTGGAATACGGCGGTGAGGGAGTAAAAACTCTCTCCGTTCCCGAAAGGGCTACCATCACAAATATGGGTGCCGAACTCGGCGCTACAACTTCGATTTTCCCGTCGGATGAAATTACCAGAAAGTTTATGGCGGCGCAGGGCAGAGAAAGCGACTGGGTTGAGCTTTCATCAGACGCAGACGCCGTTTATGATGAAATAATTGAGATAAATCTGAGCGACCTCACTCCTCTGGCGGCAATGCCGCATATGCCGGACAATGTTAAAACCGTTGAGGAAATCGGCAATATTGATATTAGCCAGGTTTGCATCGGCTCCTGCACAAACTCCTCGCTTTATGATATGCTGAAAGTGGCGGCAATTCTCAAAGGCAAGAAGGTCGCTCCGAATGTCAGCCTTACAATAAGCCCGGGTTCAATGCAGGTGCTCAATATGCTCTCTTTTAGCGGCGCACTTTCGGACATTCTCGGTGCGGGCGCGAGACTGCTTGAATGCGCCTGCGGCCCCTGCATAGGTATGGGACAGTCTCCGCAGTCAAAAGGTGTTTCGCTTCGCACATTCAACCGTAACTTTGAAGGCCGCTCCGGCACGGCGGACGCGGGCATATATCTTGTCAGCCCCGAAACGGCTGCGGCATCCGCTATCGCAGGCTGCCTGACCGACCCGAGAACCCTCGGCGTTATGCCTGAAATAAAAATGCCCGATTCATTTATAATAAATGACAATCTTATTGAAAAGCCCGCAAGCAAAGAAGAAGCGGCTGATGTTGAAATAAAATACGGGCCAAATATCAAGCCCTTCCCCGTAAGTGTTCCTTTGCCTGAAAGCATTGAGGCAAAAGCTATTCTCAAGGTAGGCGACAACATTACAACCGACCACATTATGCCCGCAGGCGCGAAAATACTGCCCTACCGTTCAAACATTCCGTACCTTTCAAACTTCTGTTTCAGACAGTGCGATGAGCATTTTGCCGAAAACTGCAAAAAAGAAGGCAAGGGCTTTATTATCGGCGGTTCCAACTACGGGCAGGGTTCATCCAGAGAACACGCGGCTCTTGTTCCGCTTTATCTCGGTATAAAGGCGGTTATCGCCAAATCCTTCGCCCGCATTCACTGCGCCAACCTTGTTAACGCCGGAATTATGCCGATGACATTCGCAAGCCCGGATGATTACGACAGAATTGATCAGGGTGACATTCTCGAACTGCCGGATATACGCAAAGCAATTGCCGACTGTGCGCCGGTCAAGCTCGTTAATAAAACCAAAAACGAGGAATATTCCCTCAATTATGAGTATTCCGACAGGCAGAGAGCAATGATTCTTGCCGGCGGTCTTCTCAACTACACAAAAGCAAACGGAGGAAACAACCAATGACACAGGAACAGATTAAATCGGCCGTTGAAAAATTCGAGACACTCATACGCGAACAGGACGCGAGAAGCGAAGCTATAAAGCAGCAGGGTGACTTTGTTGATTATGACAGCCTTGACAAACTTACAATCGGCATCTGCGGCGGCGACGGCATAGGCCCCATCATTACAAAAGAGGCCGCAAGGGTGCTTAAATTCATCCTTGAAGATGAAGTCAAAAGCGGTAAAATCGAATTCAGATATATTGACGGCCTCACCATAGAAAACCGTGTTGCCTGCAACAAGGCAATACCCGACGATGTGCTTGAGGAGCTCAAGCAGTGCCCGGTTATTCTCAAGGGCCCGACTACCACGCCTCAGGCGGGAGACCCGTGGCCGAACATTGAAAGCGCGAATGTTGCAATGCGCAAGGCGCTTGACCTTTTTGCGAATGTGCGCCCCGTAAAGATTCCCGACCGGAACATTGACTGGACCTTCTTCCGTGAAAACACCGAGGGCGCGTACGCCGTAGGCTCAAAAGGCATAAATGTTACCGACGACCTCGCGCTTGACTTTGTTGTAACCACAACCGAGGGCACGCAGAGAATCGCGCGCCTTGCCTATGAATACGCGAGACGCAACGGCAAAGACAGAGTTTCAATTATTCAAAAGGCGAATGTTATTAAAACAACCGACGGCAAGTTCCTTAAGCTCTGCAAAGAAATCGGTGAGGAATACCCCGAAATCACAACAGACGAGTGGTATATAGACATCACCACCGCGAAGCTTATTGATGAAAAGCGCCGCCACGATTTCAAAGTATTTGTTTTGCCCAATCTCTACGGCGACATAATCACCGATGAGGCCGCTGAATTTCAGGGCGGCGTAGGAACCGCCGGCAGCGCAAACATCGGCAAAAAATACGCTATGTTTGAGGCTATTCACGGCTCCGCACCCAGAATGATAAAAGAAGGCAGAGGCGCGTATGCTGACCCCTGCTCAATGCTTCGCGCCGCAGTTATGCTTCTTTCACATATCGGAAGACAGGCTGAAGCCGACAAACTTGAAAAAGCACTTGATATTTGTATGATTACCGAGAAAAAGATTTCTGTCACCGGCAGAGAAAACGGTTGCACCTGTGAAGAATTCGGCAATTATGTTATGGAAACCCTTGAATCTTTATAATATCAAAGCCCCCCGTCAAGGGGGCTTTCTATGTTCCGGAGGAAAAAATATGAATAAATTTTTGGGTGATATCAGTGATTTTATTAAAAAACAGCCTTTTCAGGTTATCAGAATATCAGAATACCATAACGGCGGAGAAATTGAGACTGTTGAATTTACACCGTCGAACCCTTGTCAGAACACATATTCAATCGCCAAAGCATTTACAATGACCGCAATAGGCATTCTCCGGGACAGAGGTCTTGTTTCATTAAATGAAAAAATATGTGATATTTTCAGAGATGATTTACCGGAGAATATCGACTCAAGATGGGAAAAATCCACTGTTGAAATGGCTCTTCTTCACCGTCTTGGTTTTCCTGCCTCTTTTCTTGACATTGATGTTACCGACAGCAATGAATTCGGTGAGGATTTTCTGAAATACTGTTTTTCTGTCAATCTTGATTACACCCCCGGCGAAGGTGAATTATACACCGATGGCGCCTATTATCTTCTTTCAAGAATCGTCAGTAAAAAAACAGGAATGAAATTAGATGACTTTTTATGGAAAGAAATGTTCCATAAAATGAAATTCCGTGAAGCGGCGTGGAGTCACTGCCCTATGGGATATCCGATTGGAGCTACCGGTCTTTATATTCACAGTGAAGACATCATTAAAGTCGGTATGATATATCTCAACGGCGGATTATACAGAGGTCAAAGAATAGTCTCAGAAGAATGGGTTGAAAGAGCAAAAGAAAAGGGATATTCGCTTGATTGCGACAGCGAAAGAAAAATATTCTTCAAAGGCGGAATGCACGGACAGAAACTGATTATTGCGCCCTCACAGAACCGTGTTGTTGCGTTGCAGAGTTACGGCGCGAACAGTGATGTAATTGCGGATTTTGTAAAGAACTATGAATAAACAATCGGCACCCGAAAAGCCGGGTGCCGACAGAAGTATTAAAGATATTTCGATGTGAATTCGTCAATTTTCGCTTCATATTCCGCTTTGCCGTCATAGTAGCTGAAAGCGTGAACAGCGCCGGGGATAATGAGTTTATCCTTAGGTGTCGGGCAGGCGTCATACAGTTTATGGCACATATAAGTGGGAACAAATGTGTCGGCGTCACCGTGAATAAATAGAACGGGATTCTTTGCGTTTTTCATTTTCCCCACGGGGTCGGGGTCTTTTTTCAGGTCATAACCGGCAAGAAACCTGCACCAGATATTACCGAGCGAAACAAGAAACGGGCAATTAAACTTCAAAGTGTTTTTAACGGTATTTACCATTTCCTCATAAGCGTTTGTAAAGCCGCAGTCTTCAATAACGAGTTTGACCTGCTCGGGCGGATTGCTCTCATTAACAAGCATTACGGTTGCCGCCCCCATTGAAATGCCGTAAAGGATAATCTCAATATTCTCACCGAATCTGTCAATAAGATAGCCAATCCATTGCAGAATATCTTTGCTGTCAAGGTAGCCGAAACCTATTCTGTTGCCTTCGCTTCTGCCGTGACCGCGAAGGTCGGGAAGAAAGTAGTTGTACCCTTTTACATTTCTGAAATATCTGAGAATGTGACTGCATTCATCTGGGCCGTTGCAGTTGTAGCCGTGCACGCAGATTACAAACCTGTTTGTCGGGTTCTCAGCGGGAACATACCACGCTTTCAATGTAAGACCGTCCGGTGTTTTGAGGCTCAGATCTTCAGGGTTAAGGGAATACAAATAATCGTTATTCGCCTTTCTCCACTTTGCGCGCTCGATTTTTATAGGATCCGTTTCCGGCTTTTTCACCCTTTTTGGAATAATGCCGATTTTAAAGGCAACAAGACCTGCAGCCGCAAGAATGCAAATAAAAGCCAAAAGTATAATTAATGCTAAAACCATACAATACTCCTCCTTTTAATAAATTATATCATTTAATTAATTCATATTCAAGAAATAAACTTAACATTACTGAAAAAATGTGTTATAATATTTAAAACTTACGGAGTTGTTTTTCAGATGCTTGATGAATTTATTGGCAAAAAATGTATGATAATGGCTCATCGCGGAGCAAATACTTATGCTCCGCAAAACACTCTGCCTGCGTTTCAGAAAGCGTTTGACCTTGGTTTTTCAAGTTTTGAGACAGATATTCACTGCACAAAAGACAACATAATTGTTGTTTGCCACGATTACAAAATCAACAATGTTTCAGACGGAATAGGCAAAATAGCGGATTATTCGCTTGATTTACTGCGCTCATATGATTTCGGTTCATATTTCTCCGACAGTTTTAAAAACCTTCGCATTTCCACGCTTGATGATTTGCTTGAGCTTGTAAAAAAAGAAACGGCAAGCGGTATAATGAATATAGAAATCAAAAGCCCGAAAAATGGAGAAAACGGAATTGTGGAACAGTTGATTGAATCGGTTAAAAACCACGGATTGTTTGACAGGCTGCTTATTTCGAGTTTTGATGTGAAGCTGCTGCTTCACGCGAAAAAAATCGCCGCGGACTGCAGAACGGGGCTTTTATATCCCGGCACTAAATCCGCTGTCAACACAATGTATCCGCCTTTCAGAATTGCGAAAGAAATAGGCGCCTATTCACTTCATCCGTTTCACAAAACGCTCAACAAAGAGATTGTGAACCTCGCGCACAGTTTCGGGTTTAAAATATGCGCGTGGACGGTCAACAAAAAAACCGATATGCAAAAGTGCCTCAAGCTCGGAGTTGACGCGTTGATAACGGATCAGCCTGAGCTTGCGAGAGACACCATCAATGAATTTGAACTGCAAAAATACAGATAAAACGGAGCGATATTATGCCTGAGAAAAAAGTTAAACTTACGGTTATTGCCGACCCTCATTTTTATTCAAGAAAACTCGGCTTTGAAGGCAGAGCCTACACGCTCAGAAGCGAATCGGATCAGAAATGCCTGGCTGAAACGGCGGAGATTGTTGACGCCGCTTTTAAAAAAATCGCCGAAAGCGACACGGACGCGGTTCTGATCGCGGGTGACCTTTCAAACGACGGCGAGGTTGTAAGCCACGAGGAATTCCGCGAAAAGCTCAAAGAACTGCAAAAGCATAAGCCTGTTTTTGTTATTACCGCAACGCATGATTTCTGCAGTGACAAAAACCCGCGCAGATATGAAGGCGACAATGTTTACCACGATGTTGAGACTATGCCGGCAGATAAGCTGCGGGATTTCTATTATGAATTCGGCCCGAAACAGGCGTCGGATGAATTTTTCACACACCTCGGCACATCTTCATACGCTGTTGATTTCAATGACAGGCTCAGGCTTCTTTGCTTTAATGACGACCAGTCCGGCATGGGCGGTTCGGGTTTTTCGGAAGAGCATTTTCAATGGATTGAAAAGCAGATGAAAGACGCGCAGAGCAAAGGCATGACGGTTATAAGCATGGAACACCACCTGCTTGTAAAGCACATTCACCCGATGATTTCGGGCGGCGGAATGAGCGTAAAGGATGAGGAAAAGGTTGCCTCAAGGCTTGCGGACATGGGGCTTAAATACAGTTTTGTGGGTCATTCACATATGACGGATGTTAAAAAATTCACCTCCCCCGCGGGCAACACAATCACTTCAATAAATGTCGGCTCAATCTGCGGTTATCCCGCGCCGATTGCGCTTGTTACAGTCAATGATGACAGAAACACAATAACTCTTGATTTTGATTATCTCGACTCATTTGAAGGAGTGCCCGACGCGCAGGCGTTTTTTAAAGAGCACGCTCTCAACCTTATAAACAAAACGATTGAGGGGGTTGCCTACGGCGACAAGCAGGAGTTTATTGACCGTATAAACGCGCTCGGCGCTCCTGCCGAAAAGCTTGTTAAATTCCGTTTTCTTCTCAAGCCCGCGGCAAAATTCGCCGACAGACTAACCGTTAAAAAAGCTTACCGCATTCTCAACACGCTGACCTTCGGCAGAGTTATTGAGAAAAAATGGACCCTGCCCTACCGTGACGAAAAGGTTATGGATATTGGCAGAACGGTGTTTTTAAACATTTTCAACGCTCAGCAGAACAGGTTTGACCGCGAGAGTGATTTTTACAAACTCGTAACCTCGGTTGTTTCCATTCCCTCGAGAATACTCAAGAAAAACAAGGCGCTCAAACAGATAAACGAGCTTGTTGATGTGCTGGTCGCGGGAAATGAGCTTAACAATTTTCCGATTGAGTTGTAATATGCAGAATTTTCAGCCCCGTATGACAAAACCTTAAGTCATACGGGGCTGTATATATTTCTCATAGATTCAGTAACGAAACTTTCTTTTTGTCAAATTCTTCTTTTGAAATAATTTCCAAATCCAATAATTCCTTGTATTTTTTAATTTCTTCAATAGGATCAACCGTTTTTTCTTTGCTGTTATCAGAATTATTTATTTCTGTTTCATTTTCTTTTTTGGATCTAATAACTTTCTTTATTCCTGATGATAATTTATCCAAAACATCATTTGATTCATATTCCACATCATATTCACCATCCTCTATTTGAGACAGTATTCTTAAATCGTCTTCATACTCATCTTCGGAATATTCAAATATTGATTTATCAAAAGCCTCCGACAACCTCTTTGCCATTGGCTTCATTGTTACAAAATTAAGTGTTCCGGATATTACTCCGCCCGCAACAGGTATTACATTGGAAATTGCTTTTGCCGTTGTTTGTTTTGTAATACTATAGCCAAGAGCTTTTGCTATTTGTTTTACTATCGGGTACCAAAATGTTTTTGTTAATGCTTTTTGAGGCAGCTTTTTTAAAGTTGTTTTCGCAATTTGAGTTGACAAAACTCTAACGCCGTTCATAGCGCCGGATACGCCAAACATTGTTCCGCAATATAATAACAGATGGTTTTTAACACCTTCGCTGTCAATTACACCCTCGTTAAACAAATCTTTTGCGCCATATAAATATGACAATTCCTGCGCGAGCCGAAGGGCCATTCCGAAAAATTGCATTACATCAGCAGGAACAGCTGCAGCCATTGCAAAACCGCCCGGTATTCCCGCAACGAAAGACGCAACAGAAGACTGAGATGTTCTGGTGATAATCAGTTTATTAGCCATAGTTTCAAGTTCTTGGCGTGATATTCCGCATTCAACAGGGCCTAAATCAATTATTTCTTTGAGTTTATCGGTTTGCGTATGTGAAAACTGCTTTGCCAAAAACTCTTTTCTGTCCACTTTAACTCCGGGAATCTGAATAGATTTCTCAATCACCTCTTCAACCGGAATATCTTTGGAGCTGATTGTATCAATTGCCTTTGATGATAATTCTTTAATTTTCATAACCTATATAAACTCCTTAAAAATAGTAAAAAATAAAGAGCTTTGCTTCACCGAGCGGTGAAACAAAACTCATAATTCTTATAAAATTGTGCTGTTATGCTATGCTGTCTGTCTGTCTGTCTGTCTGT
>JAFRQM010000043.1 GCA_017428625.1 Clostridia bacterium | reverse complement strand
TGTCATCTTTCATGATGATACCTCCTTTGATAGTTAGCGCGGTTGGCGAACCTGCTCTATTCTACCACAGGAGGCTTTTTCGCTGTAAGCGTTTTAATGCCACCGGCATAGCCGGTGGTTGTTTGTCTCTTAAGAGCCAAAGCAACGGAGGCTGTCTGTTTCAGCCTCCGTTAAAATTTTTGTGATTAAAGCAAATCGCCCGTTCTGAGTTTTCTTATCCAGTCGAGAATTGTTGTTTTGATTGCCGTGAGTTTTTCTTTCTGCATACCGGAACGCTGTTCGGATGTGCCTGCGGTATCTATTATTCCGAAGGTAAGAACGGAGAGGTTATCGGAATAACCGTCTGTGAAATTCGCGACATAGCCGGCAAATGTGGTGCGGGTGAATTTGCCGCCGTCTGTTTTCAGAACCTCACCGAACTTCTGCATAAGCGTTTCGTAACTGTCTTTTTCATAATCGATTTTCTCAATATCCGACGAGCCGTAGAGGAACCACGGCGAAGCATCGGCATCGGGTCCGGCGCCCTTGTAGGTCCATGTGGTCCAGCTCAGATTGCGGCTGTTGAAAAGAGAGAGCATATAGCCGAAGGTTGTAAGCCCGCGGGGATAAAACTCACCGATATAAAACGGCGCGTTGTAATTCGCGTTTTTAATCTCATTGGCTTTACGCAAAACCGTGAAGTTTGTTATGTCGTAAATATGCTCCTGATAAACAATATTCTCCCATCCGTAAACATCGGGCGAAGCAATGGCTGAAGGGTCCCAGATTGCCTCCATACAGATTATGTGGTCGGGGTCAACCGCCCTGACCGCTTCATAAAGCTCGTTGCTGAAATCCCAGAAAGTCTGCTGAAAACTGCCGTCACGCGTGATGTTTGTGCCGAGCGGCTCGTTCATAAGGTCATACATCGCAATTACGCTTTCGCCGGCGTAATGTTTCGCGAGTTCAACCCAGAAATCGAGGGTGACCTCTCTGTATCTCGCGCCTTTTTCGGTGTCATCGAAAAGTGACATTGATTTTGACTGACCGCAGTGGTCATAGTCGTTCTGATAGCCGGGCAGACCGTGAAGGTCGATTATGAGATAAAGCCCGTATTTGCGGCACATATCGACTACGCCGTCAAGCTCGCTGAAATCAATCCCGCCGTTTTCATCCCTATACCAGGTGCCGTTGTCATCGCTCTGGAAGTTGCGATACCATATCGGCAGGCGCACAACATTCATGCCGAGATCGGCGACATTTTTGTAATCTGTTTCGGTTATCCAGTTGCTTCTGTATGTTTTGAAAAGTTCGTGGGTTTTCTCCTGCCCGAAGCGCTGCACAAGAGTTTTGTAAACGCCCTCTTCACCTGCGGGGTTTGTGTAGGGGCAGAACCAGTCTTCCATAATGCCCCAACCGCCGAAATTTGTGCCGCGCAGAACGACCTCACTGCCCTGAGCGTCAAAAATCTTTTCGCCCTGAGTGTGAAGCAGGGGCAGAGTTTTGCTCTGAGCAAAAACAAAAACCGGCAGGCAGGTGAAAGTCATAATTGCCGCCAGTATAACGGCGGTCGGTTTTTTAATGAATTTTTTCATATTGCAGTCCCCTTTGTTAATCAGTTGTCAAAATTCCGGATTCTTCCGTATCGCTACGCCTTATTGAATTGAAGAAGCCGTTGTATTTTTCTGCCCATTTTTCAACATCGGCACGCTCAAATTTATTCGGGAACGACGGTTCAACAGCCGCGAACCTGCCGATGTTTGAAACAATCGTAAGCAGTTTTGAGCGCAGTTCGGGCATTTCGCCTAAAATCTGCAGTTTGGATTTAAGTGTTGAGAAAAACCTGCCTTTTATGACGGTTTCAAGCCTGCCCTCGGAAAACGCTTCAAGTTCTTCGCTTGAAATCAGACCCGTTGAGAACATACGGTCCACCTCTTCTGCCGTGACATAAGGCAGGAAGTTTTTGGCTATGGCTATTCTGCATGCGCCGAAGCCGATTTCTCTGAAAAACTGTTTTTCGTATTCCCACAGCGTTTCGGCTGTGAAAAAGCCTGTTTCATCCGCCAGAACGGCGTTTGCGAGCATTGTGCCCGCGCGTATGCTGTAAGCGATGCCCGAGCCTTTGAGCGAATAGGTCATAAACGCGCTGTCGCCCACCGCCGCGTAACCGTCTGCCACAAGCACTGCGAGCGGCTGACGCACGGGAATATCCACAAAATAACCGCCCCTTAAAAGCTTTGTGCCCATTTGCGGATTTCTGAGGCTTAATGTGTGAAGGTGCGGGGCAAGTTCATTGTAGGCGGTTTCGCCGAACCTTGCAATAAGGGCGTCTGTATAATTCTCATCGGTAACAAGCCACATCAGCCCTTCGGTGCCGTCATTGAAAAGATATAAATTGTAATCTGTTTCGGGTCTCGGCGCGTCTTTGATATTCTCAAAATATGCGCGGTAGGTGTGAAGCACATCAAAATGAGCGGGCGCTTTTTCTATCATGGCAAAAGCGGGCAGATTCGAGCGCACGGGTGAATTCATTCCGCAGGCGTCTATTACAAGGTCTGCATAAAAAGTGCCTTTATCTGTCCGGATGCCCGCGATACGGCTGCCGAGAACAACGGGAGAGTCGATTGCCGTTTCATAAACAATTTGCGCGCCCGCGTTTTCGGCAAGGCTTAAAAGGTATTCGTGAAGTTCTTTTCTTTCGACCGTCAGCGTTTCGCTGCCCTCTTTTGCGGGCAGAGTGAGAGCGGGCGTGCCTTCGCCGACGGGCACAAAGGTCAGGGAGTTGCTTTTTGCCCTGTAATGCTCCGGGATTTCAATACCCGCATACTCCATTGAACCCGCTTCAAAAGAATCGCGCTGGTCGAGGTAGTATTCGCCTTTTTTCTGTTTGTCATAAACCGTAACTTTATGACCCGCGGCGGCAAGTTTTATTGCGGTGACAAGACCGCCGTGACCTGCGCCCGCAACGATGATTTCCGACATAAAACCGCCTTCTGTTTTGTTATTTTGAGAGCATTATTATGCCCTGAGTTATCAGAAACTCGCCGACAATATAGGTGAGCATAACCGTGAAATGCTGTTTGAAAACAATCTCCGGTTTTTTGTAGTAGCGCACGAGGAAGAGCGTGCAGTCCGAAACAAAGAACAGAACCGCGCCTGTATATGCCACCACCGAGCCCGCGCAGGGGTTTGATATTAACTGCATGAGGGCAAAAACATTCATTGTGCTGTTCGCCAGCAGATAGACATACATCGGAATCTGCATTTTTTTAGGTGTGGTAGGTCTTAACAGATGAATTATAACAGCCGAGACTGAGTAATAAGCGACGGCGGCGGGAACCGCGACAAACCAATTGACTTTTGAAAAATCGACCTGCGGAACATAAACTGCGATAAACAGAAAGTGGGCGAGCATAAACGCTGTTCCGCCCGCGGTAAACCATGCGTTGCCCTTGGGAATAAGCAGAACATCGCCGAGCCAGCTCGCAGCAAGAGCCGCGATTAAAAGCGGATTAATCCGCACACCGCTTGTGATATAATAAAGAATAATAAAAAGCAGAAGCATCGGCTTTGTTACGGCGCGGAGTTTTTCTTTTTTTACCCAACTGCCGTAAAGGTGCGCAACACCCGACACGGCAAGCAGAACAAGAAACACTGTTTTAAGCATAATCAGGCAACCTTCCGGTTTTGATTTATAATGTTTTATTATACTATTTCACGGCTGTAAAGTCAACGAATTGAGTGTTTGGCTAATCCGAAAAAAAGAAGATGAAAAATTACAATATAATGTTGCAATTATATTTATATGTGTTAAAATTATACTGTATTTTGTATTTCGGAGGTAAAACAAATGGCAAAGTTTATTCTGTCGGCTTTTGCAGATGAGGCGTCACCGAAAGTTGCGGAGCAGCTTGACGCCCTCAAGGCAAACAAAATCGAACTTATTGAGCCGCGCAACATTGACGGCAAAAACATTTCGGAACTGACTGTTGACGAGGCAAAACAGTTTAAAGAACAACTTGACAAAGCGGGCATAAAAGTCTCTTCCATAGGCTCATACTACGGCAAGATTTTTATCAATGAGGATTTTGAACCTCATTTTGAGGCGTTCAAAAATACTGTTGAGGTTGCGAAGATTCTCGGAACAGAATATATCAGAATGTTCAGTTTTTATATTCCCGAAGGCGAAGACCCCGACGGTTATAAAGACGAGGTTATACGCAGAGTCAGGGCAATGGCGGAATACTCGTATGAGCAGGGCGTTCTTTGCTGCCACGAAAACGAAAAGGGCATTTACGGCGACATTCCCGAACGCTGCCTTACGCTCGCTGAGGCGCTCGGCGAAAAATTAGGCTGCATATTCGACCCCGCCAATTATCTGCAGTGCGGCGCCGACACATGGGAAGGCTTTAAGCTGCTTGAAAAATACATTACATATATGCACATAAAGGATGTCAAGGTCTCCGACGGCACCGTTGTTCCCGCAGGCCGCGGCGACGGCAGGGTTGAGGATATTCTGCGCGCTCTTGACGCATACGAAGGAAAGAAATATATCCTCACCGTTGAGCCGCACCTCAAAGTTTTTGAAGGGCTTGACAAACTTGAAACAGACGATGAGACAGCAAACAATATGAGTAAGTTTGTTTACCCCGACAATTTCACATCATTCAAAGCCGCCTGCGACGCCATTCACGGCATTATTGAGAAGGTTCAGCCCGTGCGCTACGGCATTATCGGTATAGGCAACATGGGCACATCCCATATCAATATGAACCTTGACGGCAAACATAAGGAAATGAGAATCACAGCCGTTGCGGATATCAACCCCGAACGACTTAAAGTCGCAAAAGGTCTGCTCCCCTATGTGAACGCCTACAACACGGCGAAAGAACTTATTGACAGCGGCGACTGCGACGCGGTTATTATCGCCACGCCCCATTACCTGCACCCGCCCATTGCGAAATACGCTTTTTCAAAAGGCGTAAATGTTCTGACCGAAAAGCCCGCGGGCGTTTACACAAAACAGGTTCGTGAAATGAACGAGGCGGCTGCCGCATCGGGCCTCGTGTTCGGAATTATGTATAACCAGAGAACAAACTGCGTTTACCGCAAAATGCGCGAAATGGTCAAGAGCGGTGAATACGGTGAAATCAGGCGTGTGAACTGGATTATTACGGACTGGTACCGCACACAGGCATATTACAATTCCGGCGGATGGCGCGCGACCTGGGAAGGCGAAGGCGGCGGCGTTCTGCTTAACCAGTGCCCGCACAACCTTGACCTCTGGCAGTGGATATGCGGTATGCCCGTAAAGGTTCAGGCAACCTGCCACGAAGGCAAATGGCATAACATTGAAGTTGAAGACGATGTTACGATTTATGCCGAATACGCAAACGGCGCTACCGGAGTTTTTGTTACCACTACGGGCGACTGCCCCGGCACAAACCGTTTTGAAATCACCCTTGACGGCGGCAAACTTGTTTGCGAGAACAACGAGCTTAAATTCTATAAACTCAACGGAAGAGTGTCGGAACACTGCAAAACCGCCGAACAGGGCTTCGGCAGGCTTGAAGGCGAATGGATTACCGTTGAAACTGACGGCAGAAACATTCAGCACCCCGAAGTTGTAAATAAATTCACGGGCAGACTTCTGCGCGGCACCGAACTTGTCGCAAACGGCGAAGAAGGCATAAACGGGCTTTCAATCTCAAACGCGGCGCATCTTTCATCCTGGCTCGGCAGACCCGTTGAAATACCCGTTGACGAAGACCTTTATTTTGAAAAACTTCAGGAAAAAATCAATAACTCGACATTTAAAAAGACAGTCAATGAAACCGTTCAGGATGATATGTCATCCACTTTCGGCAGTTGAGAAAGGTGATTATGAAAGTAGCAATAGTCGGATGCGGCAATGTTTCGGCACTGCATTTTGACGCGGCTTATAACAGCCCGCTCGCCGAACTTGTTGCCGCGGTTGATATTAAACCGGAACGCGCGGAAAAATACGCGTCAAAATACGGCATAAACGCTTACACCGATTATTATGAGATGCTTGAAAAAGAGCATCCCGACACGGTTCACATCTGCACCCCGCACTATCTTCACACAAAATACGCGGTTGAGGCGCTTTCAAGAGGGATAAACGTTCTTTCCGAAAAGCCCTGCTCCGTGAGCGATGAAGAAGTAAGCGCCCTGCGGGCGGCGCAGAAAAACTCGGCGGCGCAGTATGCGGTGTGTTTTCAGAACAGATACAATTCCTGCATAAAAAGACTTATAAAGATACGCGACAGCGGCGAACTCGGCAGAATAACGGCAATTCGCGCGTTCGTGACCTGGAAAAGAGGCGCGGACTACTACAGCGACGACTGGCACGGCACCCGTGACAAAGAATGCGGAAGCCTGCTGATAAATCAGGCTATACACACGCTCGACCTTATAGGTTACATCGGCGGAGACTGCCGGGCGCTTACCGCCCATGTGCATAATGACGCGCTGCGCGGCATAACCGAATGCGAAGACACTGCGACAATCCGCTTTGAACTTGAAAGCGGTGTTACGGCTGTGTTCTACGGCACCCTCGCGCATGGGAGCAACTCGCCCGTAATTATTGAAGCCGAGTTTGAAAAAGGTATTCTGCGCACCGAAGGGGAAAAACTTTTCAGAATCTCTGACGAAGGCATAAGCGAAATTCCGCTCAATGCGAAAGAGGCGGGAGGAAGAGATTACTGGGGTTCGGGGCATCCATCGCTTATAAGTGATTTTTATGACGCAATAACAACAGGCAGAAAATTCACAACGGACGCTTTCAGCGGAGGAAAGGCGGCAAAAATTGTTTTTGCGGCTTACCGTTCGTCTCAAACAGGCACCCGTATTGAAATTGACCACACGGAGGAATAAAAATGAGTCACGAAAATTTAAAAGGCAGAACAGCGGTTATTACCGGAGGCGGCGGAGTTCTTTGCGGAGGTTTCGCGAAAGACCTTGCGGCGCTCGGTGTTAAAGTCGCGATTCTCGACCTCAAGGAAGAGGCGGCTCAGGCGGTTGCCGATGAAATCAAAGCTGCGGGCGGCGAAGCGCTCGCTGTTGGCTGCAATGTTCTTGAGCCCGAAAGTCTTGAGGCGGCAAGGCAGAAAATCAACGCCGTTTACGGCAAATGCGATATTCTGATTAACGGAGCCGGCGGTAACAACCCCAAAGGCACAACATCAAAGGAATACTATGAAGACGGCGACCTTGAAAACAAGGCGCAGGATGTAAAAACATTTTTTGACCTTGACGCTTCGGGCGTGCAGTTTGTGTTTAACCTCAACATTTTAGGCACCCTTCTGACTACACAGTGCTTCGCAAAAGATATGGTCGGGCGCGAAAATGTGAGCATTCTCAATATTTCATCAATGAACGCTTTTACTCCGCTCACCAAAATCCCCGCTTACTCGGCGGCGAAGGCAGGCGTTTCGAACTTCACGCAGTGGCTTGCCGTTCATTTCGCGAAATCAGGCATCAGGGTAAACGCAATAGCACCCGGTTTTTTTGCGACAAATCAGAATAAGACTCTGCTTTTCAACGAAGACGGCTCGCTCACTCCCCGCTCGGATAAAATCATTTCGCAGACCCCGATGGGAAGGTTCGGCGTTCCCGAAGACCTTACGGGCGCTTTGATTTTCTTCTGTGATGAAAAGTATTCCGCCTTTGTAACAGGCGTTATTCTGCCGATAGACGGCGGTTTTTCGGCTTATTCGGGAGTATAAAAGTCAAAAAAATACGGCTCCGCAAAATGGAGCCGTAATTATTTTATTCAGTTTTCCGCTTTCGCGTCGGATGCGTAAATAATTCCCGAATACGGATCGGTGTATTGAGGCGCCGAGCCTGAAAGGAAGGCGCTGAGAACCGAAATATCCGCGCCCTGCGAGAGGTCGATATCAACGGTATTGAGCGAATTGTAACTGTTAAGTTTTGCGTTGAACTCGCTTGCCGTGCAGTCTTTGCCGTCAATGCTGAAATATGTGTAACTGCCGTTGTAGGTTTCGGGTGAGGCTGTTGTTTCTTCAGCCTCGGTTGTTTCGTTTTCTTCTTCTCCTGTTTCATCAGCCGTTACGGGTTCGCCGTTTTCGTCTGTTACGGGCTCTTCCGCGGTTGTTTCTTCTTCGGGTAAGGTTGTCGTTTCTTGCGCTGCGGTTGTTTTTTCAGCCGTTTCATCAACCTTCGCGTCTTCCGCCACAGCGCCGAAATAGAGTTTTGCGCAGGCAACCTTTTCGCCGTCAAATGTATAGAAACTGCGGTCGTTCTTTTTGCCGCCGCTGAAAGAGTGTGAAACGCCGATTATGTTGCCTTCATCCGATTTTATCAGGCTTACGGTGTTTTCTTCATCTTCGGCGTTCGCGCCCGGCTTTTCGGAAAGAACGGGAACCGCCTTGCCGTTTATGTATGAGTAAACCTCAAAATTCTCCGCCGAAGCGGACTTTGAATCTTTGCCCGACGAGCCGATGAACAGTTCGGGAGTGCCGTCCGAATTCCAGTCAAACAGACCCGCGAAAAACACGCCGGAGCGTGAAACGACTTCATCGTCTTTGCCTTTTGTTTCTGTAAATGTGCCGTATTTGCTGCCGCAGACACTGAGAACTTCACTGTATGCCTGGGGCCAGGTGTATTCGGTTTTGTCAATAACGGCAGCCGGATTAACCTCGGCGCCTTTTGTTCTGATATAATCAACGGGTGAAAATGAGCACCCGGCAAAAAGCGTGACAACAAGACTTAAAATCAGCAATACGCAACAGGTTTTTTTCATCTCAGAAAACCTCCTTTTATTTTTTTCTCCGATTAAATATTTTAGCATAATACGGGGTTTATTTCAACCTGTAATTGCACTTGACATATAAAAGTATTTTTATTATAATACGCATAATAATGCGGAAATATCCGCTAAAAGGAGATTTACTGTAATGGCAAAATACACCAAAGAAGGCTATAACGCTTTAAGCGAAGAACTTGAACGCCTTAAAACCCAAGGCAGAGACGAAATAGCGGAAAGAATCAAAGTTGCCCGCTCATTCGGCGACCTTTCGGAGAACGCCGAGTATGACGAGGCAATGAACGACCAGGCAAAACTTGAGGCTAATATTGCAAAACTTGAGGCGGACCTTCGCGACGCCACAATAATCGATGAAAACGAAGCAAACGACACAAGTGTTGTTCGCGTAGGTTCAACGGTTCTTGTGTTTGATGAAGACGCCAAGGAAGAGGTTACCTACAAAATTCTCGGCAAAAGCAATATTGACAAGGGCATTATTTCGGACCAGTCCCCCGTCGGCGCCGCCCTTCTCGGCAAGGCGGTAGGCGAAGTTGCGGAGGTTACGCTTCCCAGCGAAGAGGTCATTTATTTCAGAGTAATTAAAATATCCAAATAAAACGGGCATAAACAAACGGGCGGCACGGCTTAACGGCCCTGTCGCTTTTTTATGAAAGGGAACATATATGGCAGAGAATAACAATACTCCTTTAAATGAAGCAGCTCAGAAGCAGAGCGAAAACGAACAGCGCCAGATAAGAATTGAAAAACTGGAGGCCCTTCAGAGCGCCGGTAATGACCCGTTTGTAATCACCACCTACGGTCAGACTCACCACTCCGACGAGGTTAAGGAACTCTATACCGCTCACGAGGCTCAGCTTCTCGCGGGCAGGCAGGAAGTAAACACCGAAGGTATGGATGAAGCCGCCGCGAGGCAGGCTGTCAACGATGATTACAACGAGCGCAGGGCGATAATGGACGCAAGCCCCATAAATGTTTCAATAGCGGGTAGAATGATGTTCAAACGCGTTATGGGCAAGGCATCGTTTTGCAACATACGCGACCTTAAAGGCACAATTCAGGTATATGTCGCGAGAGACGCGATAGGCGAGAAATCATACGCCGCTTTCAAAAAATCGGATATCGGCGACATTTTCGGCATCAAGGGTTATGCTTTCAGAACAAAAACGGGAGAAATCTCCGTTCACGCAAGTGAGGTTACTCTGCTGTCGAAGGCGCTTCTTCCTCTGCCCGAAAAATTCCACGGCCTTACGGATACCGACACACGCTACCGTCAGCGCTATGTTGACCTTATTATGAACCCCGAGGTCAAAGACACATTCCGCAAGCGTTCAAAGATAATAAGCGAAATACGCAAATATCTTGACTCGCAGGGCTTTATTGAGGTTGAAACGCCGATGCTCGTTCCCAACGCGGGCGGCGCTGCCGCGAGACCGTTTGAAACGCATTTCAACGCACTCAACGAGGATGTCAAACTCCGCATTTCGCTTGAACTTTATCTCAAACGCCTTATTGTCGGCGGTATGGAGAGGGTTTATGAAATCGGCAGAGTTTTCAGAAACGAAGGTGTTGACACACGCCACAACCCCGAATTTACGCTTATGGAACTCTACCAGGCATACACAGATTACAACGGTATGATGGATTTGACTGAGAACCTTTACCGCCACCTTGCCAAAACTGTTCTCGGCACTACGGTTATTACCTATAACGGCGTTGAGATGGATTTAGGCAAGCCCTTTGAGAGAATCTCAATGATTGACGCTGTCAAAAAATACGCCGGTGTTGACTGGAACACCGTTGAAACGCTCGATGACGCGAGAGCGCTCGCGAAACAGCACCACCTTGAATATGAGGAGAGGCACAAGAAAGGCGACATTCTCAACCTCTTCTTTGAGGAATATGTTGAGGATAAACTTATTCAGCCCACCTTCCTGATTGACCACCCCGTTGAGATTTCACCGCTCACAAAGAAAAAGCCCTCAAACCCGGATTATGTTGAACGCTTTGAGTTCTTTATGAACGGCTGGGAGATGGCGAACGCCTATTCGGAACTTAACGACCCCATTGACCAGCGCGAGCGTTTCAGACAGCAGGAACTTCTGCTCTCGCAGGGCGATGAAGAGGCGAACACCACAGATGAGGATTTTCTCACCGCTCTCGAATACGGTATGCCCCCCACGGGCGGTATCGGCTTCGGCATTGACAGAATGTGCATGCTCTTAACCGACAGCGCCGCCATACGCGATGTTCTTCTGTTCCCGACGATGAAGTCGCTTGACTGATTATGAAGCATTAACCCCCGCTGAAATCAGCGGGGGTTTTGTTTGCGGTAATGTTCAATT
This sequence comes from Clostridia bacterium, assembly GCA_017428625.1. GTDB lineage: Bacteria > Bacillota > Clostridia > Oscillospirales > Acutalibacteraceae > CAG-177. The sequence goes on along the minus strand of JAFRQM010000043.1, from coordinate 5,285 downwards.
AAACCTCGTTGTTTACGATTTTGTAGGTTGAGCGGAAATCGTCTTTGCCGAGACCGAGTTCAATTCCTTTGTCATAAACGGCTTTGGCATTCTGCATACCCGGCATATCGAAGCCGTTTTCGGCGCTCATACGCTGACTTATGCCTAAATCTTTGTGCATATTCTCAAGAGAGAAAGCGGTTGCCCAGTTCCTGTTTTTAAGGTTCTGAGCCTGAGAATCGAGGTAGAAGTTCTGGGCTCCGCCGTATGAAACGGCTTTGACAAAATCGTCAATATCAATGCCGCACTTTACGGCAAGGCCGAGCGTTTCGTTGACGCCGTTCTGAATCTCCGCGACAAGGGTATTATGGCAGATTTTCATAACAAGACCTTTCCCGTTTTCACCCATACGAATGACATTGCAACCCATATATTTAAGGATAGGCTCAATTTCGGGGAAGAGTTCTTCGTCGCAGCCGACAAGTATGCCGAGCGTCGCGTTGATTGCAGCGGGCTTTGATTTGACTACGGGAGCGTCGGCAAACCGGGCGCCCTTCGCTTTGACCATATCGGCAACCTCGACAGAAACGGCGGGGTCGATGGTGCTCATATCGATTATTGTTTTGCTTTCATCAATAAACGGCAGAAGTTCGGTGTAAATCGCTCTGACATGTTCCGATTTGGGAACCATTGAAATAACGATATCCGCGTTCTGCATAACCTCGGCGTTGTTCTGACAGGCAACCGCGCCGAGCGAAGCGAGTTTTTCAACCTGAGCGCGGTTTATATCGTTGACATAAACGCTGTCGTTGTGTTTTTTAACAATGTTTTCGCACATGGACTCGCCCATTATTCCGAGCCCGATAAATCCTATTTTCATAATTACCCTCCGTTAAATCTGAACTGTTTGTTTATTTGCGCGCTCAAATTCCAGCGTGACGGTGAAAAGGTCGCCGTCAACATCGACATTGAACGTTCCGTGCTGAAGTTCCGTAAGGCTTTTTGCTATTGAAAGCCCGAGGCCGCTGCCCTCGGTGTGCCTTGAGCGATCGCCGCGCACAAGCCTTTCGGACAGTTCTTCGCCGGAAAGATTCGGCAAATCTTTTGAAACATTGCGGAACATAATGCTTATTCTGCCGTTTTCGTCTTTTACGCGGACATATACCCTTGTTGAAGGCATAGCGTATTTTCGGACATTTGTCATAAGATTGGTGATAACACGCCCGAGCATATTGCCGTCAGCCATAACCGGATATTCTTTTTCTTCCTTCTGAATCTCGATTTCAATTGAGTTTTTGCGCAGGGCGTAGTAGTATTCGCCGACCATCTGCTCAACCGCAACGCCTATATCCATAAGTTCAAGATGAACCTCAACATTGCCGGTTGAGAATTTTGAAATATCCATAAGGTCTTTTGTAAGGCCGTTGAGATTGCTGACCTGACGCTGAAGAATTTCAAGATACTGTTTGCGCTGTTCTTCGGTGATATCCGGGCTGCCGAGCAGCTCGACAAAACTGTTGATTGAAGTCAGAGGAGTTCTTATATCGTGCGAAATGTTGGAGATAAGTTCGTTTCTGAAACGTTCATCCTTCATTTCCTGCTCCATAGCCTTTGCCATATCGCGTCTGATGTGGTCAAGGTTTTCGCCGTGGTCGCGCATTGCCTTGATTGAAAGGCGCGATGAAACATCGGTGCTGTCGAGATCGCCGCTCGCGATTTTCTGCCCCGCGTCGCGTATATAGCCGAAATTGGTAACAAACATAATTACCAGCGGAACAACAACTATCATGGCGGCAAGCCAGATAATTATGTAATACTCGAATTTTATCTGTGAAGCGCCGAGGACGAAATATCTGTAAGCAAAATAGGTGAGAATAGCAAGAAGCATCAGGCTGAACAGAACAACAAGAATAACAAGTTTGCCCGTGTATGAAATGCCGGTTTTTTTGTTTTGTTCTTTGTCTTTCGGGCTTATCTTCTGCTTTATTTTTGAATAAACCAGATATATCAGCGTGTTTTTGCCGGGCTCGCCGAGTTTTATACGAACCGAAAGGGTTTCGAGGAGATTGACAATAACTATCATAATGACGCAGGAGCCGAAAATGATAACAACATTGTCAATTACGATGCCGGAATTCGCAATACCCGTGAGCCTCATTGCCACAATACAGGCAATACATATACCCACGGCAATCAGGATATTCACATCCAGCGGGCTCCGGTCAATAAAGCCCGGAACAATCTCGTCTGAATTCGGGTCCGCAGTAAGCCCCGCACCGTTTGTAATCATTACAAGCAACATAAAGATAAGCAGGGAGGCTAAGCCGATAACCGCGAACACGGCGTATCTCAGGCTGACGGCTGTCATTATCCACCAGTAAACCGTGGAGAAGTCGTCGCTCGCGGGCCACTCCCCTTTCTCCGTAGGTGAAAGCAGATAAATTTCAATTGTAATGAAAACTTCTTTTATTTCTCCTTCGGAATAAACCGGAATGTTGCCGGCATCTGTTATTGTGCTGCCGAGAATAAAGTAAGTGAAGCCGTAAACCGGAGTGTATTGATAAACCGTTGTGCCGTCTATGTTCTGACCGCTGTCTTTCGCCTTGGAACCGGCGCTTGCGGGGTCATAATTATACCACAGAACGGTGTCTGAGGCATCTTTGACTTTAAAAGCAAAGTTGCAGTTTTCCTCCGAATATTTTTTTATAACCGAAGAACTTATACGGATATCCGGGTCACCCTCATAACCTTTGTTATCAAGCACGGGAAGGGCGTCATCGGCATTGTAGTTGCTCGCAATAAGATAGGCGTAGTATTCCTGCTGAATTTCGTTTACCGCGGTCTTTGTTATCTCATCGCGGCCGACGCTCCAGGCATATACGCCTTTGTCATTGTAAATATTGTATTTGACCATAGCATAAACGCCGAGAACACCGCCCACGGCAATTACCGTGAGCGAAATCAGAACTACAAGCGCTATCATACGGTCATTGGCAGACCTGATATGTTTTTTCACCGGGTTTTCCTCTCCTGCCGTCAGTCAAGTTTTTCCATTTTATAGCCGTGACCCCACGAAACTTTGATATATCGCGGTTCTGCCGGATTGATTTCGATTTTTTCGCGAAGGTGCCGGATATGAACTGTAACAGTGTTTTCGGCGCCGTAAGGGTCGTTCTCCCACACATTGATATAGATATCCTGCGGAGAAAAGACTTCGCCGGGGTGCTCCATAAAGAAATGCAGAATATCAAACTCCTTGGGCGTCAGGCTGACCGTGTTGCCTTCAACCGTTACGGACTTTGTGCGGTTGTCTATTTCGATGCCGCCGTTGACAAGAACATCGGCGTGCGAAACGGGAGCGGGAACAAGCGAACGGCGTATAAGAGCCTTTACCCTTGCCATAACCTCAACGGAGTTGAAAGGCTTTGTGATATAGTCATCGGCGCCGACATTGAGACCGACTATAATGTCGGAATCCTCGCTTTTGGCACTCAGCAGAATAATCGGGACGGTTGAAATCTCGCGAATTTTAACCATAGCCTCAATACCGTTCATAACGGGCATCATTATATCCATAAGGATAAGGTCGATTTTTTCTCCGTTTTTAACGGCGGCAAGAGCCTGCGAGCCGTCGGACGCCTCACAGACATTGTAGCCTTCGCTTGTAAGGTAGATTTTTAAACTTGTGCGGATGTCCGCCTCGTCATCGCAAATAAGTATGTTGAACATTCGGAGTTCCTCACTCGTTTTATTTTTTCTGATTAATCATTTTGACATAGCCCATAGCGGCAAGAATAACCGCGAGCATAAGAAAACCGCAGGCAAACACAACCGAAATTCTGGGCATATAGACCGCGTCATCATAATAGTGAGACCAGAGGATGCCGAAAATGAAGGAATAAACCGCAGCCTCGCCCGCGACAATGCCCGGCATAAGCGCCGTCGCAACCTTGTTTGCGGCAAGGGCGGAATCAAGCCCGATGAACACCGCGAGAATCATAATAAGAGGCAAGGCAAAAACCGTGAACCATTCCATGCTGCCGTTTATCTCTTTGATTACGAACATCGCATACATCGTAACCGAGGCAAAACAGATAATTGCCGTAACTGGAGCGGGAGTAATGCGAAGAACGGGCAAAACGGAGCAAATCCAGACAACAACGAGTGCGCCGACAACATATTTTGTTGCGGGCCAGTCGATTGCGAGATTGGCAACATAGTCAATCATCAGAACAAAGATTGCCGGCAAAAGGGTAAGCGCCGTGAAAATGACGGCATAGCTTTTGCCGCTCTTTGTAGGAGCTTTGATGAACTTTTCTTTGATGCTTTCTTCAGGAGCAGCCGCTTCTTCGGCGATGACAGCCGCGTTGTTCGCCTGTTCGCTGACAGCTTCAGGCTCCGCCTTTTCAACGGGTGTGCCGCACTTCGGGCAAAAAGCGGAATCTTCAGCGACATTTGCGCCGCATTTTTTACAAAACATATTTTTCTCCCCTTCTAAAAATATATCAATTAATTATATTACATTACCGTAAAAAAATCAATCTAAACACTTACATATATAAAAAAGAAAATTTATATTGATAATTTTAAAAAAATATAGTAAAATGAATTTAATATTTGTGATTTTATGATTAATTAATGAATATCTGAAATTTACCCGAATCAAAGCAAGGGGGATTATTAAGATGAGCGAATCAAAACCGATATTGCAGTTAAGCAAATCGGGCGAGGTTATCAAGGTTTTTGAGTCGCAGGCTCAGGCGGCACAGGAAACGGGAGTCAGCGCGAAAGGCATACGCGACACACTTAACGGGATTCAGAAAACCTCGGGCGGTTTTATATGGAAATATGCCGAAAGCGAAGCAGCGCCCGCTGTCGAAAAGGCTGTTGAGGCTGCTGCCGAAGCCGTTGCCGCTCCGGTTAAAAAGACTGTTAAAAAGGCTGAAAAAGCCGTTGACGGCGCAGCGGCAAAAACCGCCGCAAAACCCGAAAAGAAACCTGCAAAAACCGCAAAGAAACCCGCAGTTAAAAAAATAAAAGAAGAAGCAGAAGAGGCTGCCGTAAAAATTGAGGAAACGGTTGCTCCCGTTATTGAAACCGCGGAAAAAGCAGCAGAAGAAATTGCCGATGTCGCAACCGCAACGGAAGAAAAAGCCGAAACAGCCGCCGAAGAGACTGTTGAAGAAACAGTTGAAACCATAGAAGAAGCCGCCGCGAAATCGGAAAAAGAAGTCGCCGAAGAAAATATTGAAGAGTCTCGGAACGAAGTCGGGGTTTCCGTTGAAAATACCATCGAAGATGATGAC
>JAFRQM010000042.1 GCA_017428625.1 Clostridia bacterium | reverse complement strand
TTAATGTATATAAATAATATATTGACAAATTAATACTGAATAAAGTAATATACTTTACAAAGAACGATAAAAAAATACCCGAAGCCCCTTGAAAAACAAGGCTGTAAAGTAAATAACTTTACAAGAAAAACGCGATTTTTGAGTTTTTGTAAAGCAATAAGGCTTTACAATGCGCGTTACGACTCTGTTCACCCATATTTTAACACATCTGACGCAATAATCAATAGATTTTATCAAATTTATTTCAAAAAATCGGGATGAAATGCAAAAATGCAGGACGAACAGAGAGGTAAAAAAACGGAATATCCCGTTTAACAACCGTTTATACAAATTCGCTTGCATTATTTATAATAATAATTATAATAATAATTAACTTTATGGCGCCTTAATCAGGCAGCCGTGAGGCAAATGAGTGGGACAAAGCGAAGCCGCTTACAGCGGCAACTGTGCCCGGAACAAGCACAGTGCGGCTTTTCGCCGAGACCGACAAAGTATTTTTAAAGATTGTTATATGCGTCCCTATGAGATTCCGGTTCCATATAACAACAAAAATCACCGTTTGAAATTACGGTAAGAAAGGTATGGTTAACCATGAAGAAAAGAATTTTAGCAATCCTCTTAGCAATCGCACTTCTCTCATCAGTGGCAGCCGTTGTTGCTTATGCAGCCGGCGGCACCTGCGTTAAGTGTAAACTTGTATTCACAGATGACACATCATACAACAATCATATCGCAACCTGCGATTATCAGCAGTGCGGTTACTGCGGTCAGTATTTCTCCCCTACGGCTATTTCAAACCATGAATCGGTTTGTGAAAAGAACCCTGCCAATGTAGTTCCCGCAAAAGAATATACCTGCACTGAGTGCGGTCAGACTTTTGAATCCGCTGACGATCTCAAGGCTCACTATGAGCAGCGTCACACTCAGAACACAAACGCTCTTCAGTGCCCGTATTGCACATTCATCGCTCCCAATATTTCCGCTTATAACGATCATATAGCCGCTAACCATCAGAAAGACGGCGAGCAGATTACACCCAGAGACAATGCCGAGCGCTGGTTCGACAAATATGTAATGGGTATCGGTCTCAATGTTGACACCAACTCATTCTCATCGGTAATTCGCGTCTTTGCTTATGTAACAGAAGTTCTTATGTCTGTATTCACCGACTCCGGTGCTTCCGAAGTATTCCAGTTCGCGGGTGATTCCGGCGTTACTTACTTCTTTGAAACAATGGTTCCTCATTTCTGGGCCATTTTTGTAGGCGAATAATTAACACTTAAATTAACATATACGGGCAGCCGTTATTTGCAAAAGCAGGTTGGAGGCTCTGCCGAAAGGCGGAAACCGGTTACCTCAAACGGCTGATGTGAAATAAGTCGGCGTAATACCCCGATGCTGCCCGGATTAAACCGTATTTGAAAACACTGTGCACATGATTTTTGCTGATACGGAACCGGAATCTCATGTGGACGCATATAGGCAAAAAATGCACAGTGAAAAATAAGGATTCAGCGGTGGCTCGACCACCGCTTTCTTATTTGCAAAAATATCCCGGCGGTATTTAAGCCGCCGGGATTCTGCTTTATATCTGAAATTGTTTAAAAAATGGGTTTATTTCATATCGGCGTAAAACTCGTCGATATACGCTTCAATATCCTTTCTTTCGCATCTGAGCGGGCCCGGTGTCTCCATTTTGAGCGAAACGGTTGCCGTGGCGATAAGAAGAGATTCTTTAATATTTTTATTCAGCCTTTCGTTTATATATGCCGCAAATGTTGTGTCGCCTCTGCCTGTTCTGCCGCTCAGATTTCTTGCCCTTATCGGGCAGGTGTAAAACTCTTTGCCGTCGTAAGCGAGAACCTCGGTGTTGTGGGTTATGCAAACCTCTTTTGCGCCCCAGCCGTAAAGCATTTTCGCCGCCTCAGACCTGTCGGCGCTGCCGGTCAGTATTTCCGCCTCCGCCGCGTCTGTTTTAAGATAAGTTATGTATGGGAGCAGTTCTTTTTTTTCGCTCCAGTCTTCAAAAAACATTGAACCGTCGGGAGCCGCATGCCTCAGAAGCGCCTGAACATCAACCGCGAGAGGCGCTTTTTTTGCGAGCATTCTGATTATTTCCGCGTCAAAATCACCGTAGATAAGACCCGCCAGGTGATAAATCTCCGCGTCAAGGCATGGTATGTCTTCAAGCGTGAACGGGTCGCCTACGCTCTCTGCACGGCAGTCACGCTTTTCTTTGTCAGGCGTGAAATACTTGTTTGCCATTGTTGTTGATTTTTCGCAGAATCTGCAATAAATATCCTCTTTTGGAATCACAAACTGCGCCAGTCTGCTCTCATCCGCCTTTGCCAACTTGGTAACGGCGGCAACCCTGTGACCCAGAGCGTGCGCGCTTGCGGAAGAATAAACAACGGCGCCGCCTACAATATTCGCGGTGTTTCCGAGATGGTCGGTGTTCGCGTCCATTGTGATATGCCCGATAATAGCCGATGAATAGTGTTTCATACAGTCACCTCAATCATTTTGAATAAGAGCCCGGAAATCTTCAATACAATCTTCTTTAATGCAGTTTTTATTAAGGTTCAGGCTCAGTATTGCGTTAACTTTCATATGGTCGCGGGTTACGAAATCAGCGCCTATAATGTTAATCTTCTCAAGATACAGCGGATTATCCGCTATGCGTTTTATAACATCTTTAAAATACGGGCGCATTTCTTCGTCAAGTTCTCTCGGCCATTTTTTAAGGCCGTTTTCGGTGCCTAAATTCGGGGTCTGCTGGGTCTGAAACCAGAGAAAGTCATCGCAGGTTTCCGTGTCGAGAAAATCGGTGCAAACACGGGCGAATTTCTCCGTCTTATAGCCGAAAATCTTTTTGTCCCACATATCATAGATTCTGAAATCTCTTGAGTCGGTGAAAAGCTTTTCGGGCGAGCGCAGAAGGTATTTTTTACCGCTTTTTCTCAGGTCGCCCATTGTGATATCCGCTATTTTGTCAAAATCCGTATATGCGTATTTTTCGGGTTTCAGGTATTTTTCAACAAGAGCGTTTGCTTCATCATTGTTACCGCCGTATTTAAGCGTAAAAGGGCCTATTTTCTGGTCGCCGTAGCGGCGCAGGTCAATTATGAAAAACTCGTTTTCGCTCTCTTGCAGAACCCTTCCGATGTCAATGAGAGCGCTTTCAAGCGTGTTGCCAGTGCTCAGACCGTGCGCAAGCAGAAGTCTGCCTTTTTTTTCGCGGTAAAAAAGCCCGAACTCCCTTATTCCGTATTGATACTGCTCATAGAGCGTGCCGTCCTGACAGCAGCCGAATTTAACAAGCCCCTTTGTGCCGGCGTTGTGAGCGGCGGGAATAACCAGCTTGTTGATTTTTACCTCGTCTTTTACGGCGGTCATCCAGTTTGTATAATTCATTTTTTTCACCTACACAATCTGAAAAATATAGAATTTGAGATAATCCGTTTCAGGAACATTCCACAGTATCGGATGGTCGCAGCACTGCTGACGCACCTCAATCTGCTTCAGACCGAAACCGGCGTCTTTCGCGGCGCTTTTAAGCATTTTAACAAAGAGTTCGTTGCTCATAAAATGCGAACAGGAGCAGGTGGCTAAATAACCGCCTCTGCCGAGCAGTTTCATAGCCCTGTAGTTGATTTCTTTGTATCCCTTCTGTGCGTTTGCTACGGTTTTTCTGCTTTTGGTGAATGCGGGAGGGTCGAGAAAAATAAAATCGTATTTGCGTTTCGCCGTTTTTTCGAGTTCGGGCAAAAGGTCAAACACGTCGGCTGTAACAAATTCTATGTTGCCGTTAAGCCCGTTAAGTTCCGCGTTCTTTTTCGCGAGAGTAATCGCGTCTTGCGAAACATCTACGGCAGTGACACTTTTCGCCCCGCCCTTCGCGGCGTTAAGCGCGAATGAACCCGTATGGGTAAAGCAGTCAAGCACGGTTTTGCCCTTTGCGATTTTTGACACGGCAAGGCGGTTGTATTTCTGGTCAAGAAAGAATCCGGTTTTTTGCCCGTTCTCAAAATCAACGCGGTATTTTATGCCGTTTTCGGTAATCTCTGTAACGGTTGAGTCAGGGTGATTAAGCCCTTCAATCTCATACCAGCCTTTGCGCTGCCCGAGACCCTCAAGTTCGCGTATGGCAACATCGTTACGCTCAAACAGCCCCGATATTTTTTCGCCTTCACCGGTGAGAATATTTACAAGACTGCGGTAAACACCGTCTTTTATCTTTTCCATGCCGTAAGACAGCACCTGAGTTACGAGAATTTCGCCGAACCTGTCAACCGTCAGCCCTGGCAGACCGTCCGCTTCGCCGAAAACAAGACGGCAGCAGTCAAAATCGTCACCCATAACGGTTCTTCGGTAATCCACGGCGTATTTCAGGCGTCTGTCAAAAAAAGCGGATGAAAAACTTTCGTTGGCATTGTCGGAGAGAACACGAACGCGGATTTTACTTTTTTCGCTGTAAAAACCTGTGCCGAGATATGAGCCCTTTTGCGAAAAAACATCGGTGAGCGCTCCGTTTTCGATGTTTTGAGACTGAGAGGTTATCTCTTCGCCGTAAACCCAGGGATGCCCGTTTTTGAGCGAATTCTCGGCTTTTTTTGTAACAAAAACAGAGGGGAAGGTTCTGCTGTTTTTCATAGCATACCTCTTATTTATACTTAATACTTAACAGAAGTTAATATATCATAACCCTGATTAAAATGTCAATCAAAGCAAAAGGCATCCGCTCACCCGAACGGATGCCGTATTGTATTATTGATTATTCCGCATTTTCTTCTGTGGATTCTTCATCTTCTCCGTTGATTTCTTCGGTTTCCCCGGAGGTTTCTTCTTCTGTTGTTTCTTCCGCGGCGGTTGTTTCAGGCTCGGTTATTTCCTCAACATAAGCGGTAGTCTCGGGAATATCCGGAATGTCGTTTTTGTCTTTCATATAGAAAGCAACAGCCGCGCTCGCAATAATGGCAATAATAAGCACAACAGCGGAAATAACAAGAGGAGTTGAAGATTTGACAACCTCATTTGAGGGTGTTTCTTCCTCGGCGGGTTTGATTTCCTTATTGGCGAGAATACGGTCTTTAAGTGTGTTTATAAGACCTGTCATGGTTTTGAAAATAATTTCGTTGGGGTCGTTGCCGGTAACCTTAGTGATTTTGGCGCCCTGTGAATCCGCAACAACATAGAACATAAATCTGCCTGTCGCGTCGGAATAAAGGGTGGAAGCCGCGCCGGCGTAGTCGGTCCCGCATCTTTCAAAAGTGCTCTTGGCGAGGTTCGCGAAGTATTCGTTGAATTTGCCGCCCTGCCATTTTTCAACGGGAGTTTCGTCAAATACAACACGGTCTTCTGAGCCGGGAGTGCTCTTGATAAGAAGCAGCAGATGCTTTAATGAAGCGTTCTGCGCTATTGCGAGTGTAGAGTCTGTGTCAACAAGGGCTTTGACAAGAGCCTGAACATCTTCTTTGAGTATTTCTCTGGGAGTCTTTTTTGCAGGCTCGGCGGTTGCCGTTGCGACAGGCGCCGCGGGTTCGGCAGGTGCTGCGGGAATAACGGGAGCGACAACGGGAACAGAGTCGGCGTTGATGGTTTTGGGCTCATCGTCAACCTCTTGAGTAACCTCATCATCCGCATTTGCTGCAACCGGTTCTTCGTCTTCGGCGTCGTCCGAAAGAATGTCGGAGACAACAATGTTGTTTTCATCGCCGAAACGCGCAAGAGTTTCGCCGAGAGAGCCGGCAAGAAGTGTGGCGGTGATTTTTTCTTCAAGCGGAACAAACGCTATTCTCTGTGTGCCGTTCGCAACGCAGAAGCCGCTGAAAAGTCCGTTCGGAGTGAAAAGAATGTCGGAGTTTTTCGGAAAACCCGCAACAACCCTGTATTCACGCTCGTTTTTCGGAAAATACGAAGTGGGGAGCGAGGCTATGACATCTTCGCTGTTTTCGCATTTGAGCGAAAGAGCCTGGCAGAAAATCTCTTTTGCCGAATAGAAAAGAGAAGGTTCCGCCGCGATAATAACAAGGCTGTTTTCCTTAAGCCTTTCGCCGAGTTGTGAGAGAAGCTGTTTTACCGATGAATATGCGTTTGATGTGCAGTTGAAATTGTTGCTTACCGCTTCCTGAAGAACTGTAAGCGCGCGGGTTGTTTCAGCGCTCATTGTCTTGCTCAAAGACATTATGCAGGCATTGCTGTTAATCATATTTAGATGTCGCGGCAGCACAGTGTGACTGCGGCCGCTCTCCTTTCTTATTATTTAGCGTACCATCTTCCGGCATTGGCGTATGGATTGGTTTTGCCGTATGCGTCATACCATGCCTGCGGATATTGAGGATTGGGGTTTGTCTTTGCCTTTGATGTGTCAACCTCGGAACTTTCTCCGTCGCGCACGCGTCTTGCAAGAACAACTATTTTTGCGCTGTCAAAGTCATAACAGCAGGTTGAAAGGGTAAGTATGTTGTCTGTGGGCAGTATGTCAACGCCTGTGGTGTAAAGCGCTCTTTTGTCAACATACGAAATGTATTCCTTGAACTTTTCATCGGGAAGTCTTGTGAAGGTGTAGTTGAAAACGTAGCCGTTGTCATCCTTCGCCTCGCTGTTTGTGATAAACACCGCGTAAATCTTCCATGTGTAATCCTCATAAATCGTGTTGCACTGGATTGTGGGAGCGCGCTTGTAGCCGTCAACGGTCTTGTAATCTTCAAGCATTCCGAAAATCTTGTCGGAGTATTTCATATTGTGACCGTAAACAATGGTGTTTCTGTCAAGCAGATAGGTTGAATTGCGGTAGTCAAAATAAGGCACGCCGTATTCGGTCCATTTTTTGTAGATATCACGCTTGAGGTAGTAACTGTTGTCTGCGCCCTGCGCGAGAGGCATATCGATTCCGAAAGGCGCTATCGTAATCCAGCCGCGCAGATCGGGGTTTGCGGCATACAGATTAGCGTATTTTATAAGCATATCGGGAGCGAATTCAACATTTGGATATTTCTTTTCGAGTTCTTCCCACATTTCGCTTTCCTTTGTGCCTTCAGGAAAATTCTCAACAACAATAAGCTCGTTTGCCGCCTTGTCATTTTTCTTTTCTGACATATACGGGTCAATCACATAACTTTTAAGCAGATATGCACCGCTTAAAAAAATGACAATTATCGAAATAGAAAGCACAACTCTGCGCACTATTTCGGAGGGTTTCACTTTCTTCTTTTTGGGCTTTTCCTCTTTTTTTGTTGTATGGGTCTCGATTTCATAACCCGGAATATCGTTTATATTGACTGCGTCATCGGGAATAAAGGTAACAGAAGGCGAATAGTCGTCTGCGCCCTGGTTTCTCCTGACATTTTTCGGGCTTATGTTGATGTTGAAACTCTGCTGAACGCCTGCGGGAATTTCGACCTGAGGAGCCGAATCTTTTTCGGGCTCGGAGTAAGATGAGATTATGTCGTCAATGTCGTGCTTTGCGGAGTCAATAAAATTGAGATCTTCGCCCTGCGGCGTTTCAACAGTCGCTTCGGGTTCGGGAGTATCGGCTTTCTTTTCCGCTTCAAAAGCCTCGAAGGGCTCAAAATTTTCAAATGAATCGAAGAAATTGTCAAAATTAAAATCGTCCGGATTATCCTGACCGGGTTTTTTGTTCTCGTCCATTTTTGTTCCTCCTTATATGTGAAATCGGTTTATTTTTCAATTATATCAATCAACAGCGAAAGCGCGCTTTCGGCTGTATGATTTCTGTTAAATTCACGGTCATCGCTGTGTGTTTCGAGTTTTATGCAGACTGTTTTACCGGCAGTGCTTACCGCTGTGAAACTCAGCCCCGCTTCGTTGCAGATTCCGTCTCCGCCTGGGCCGGATATTCCGGTTGACGAAATTCCGAAGTCCGCTCCTGCAAGCCGACGGATGTTCTGCGCCATTTCAATTGCAGTCTGTTCACTGACCGCTCCGTATGTTTCAAGCGTTTTTTCATCAACACCGAGAAACTTGTTTTTTATGTCATTTGAATATGTCACCGCGCCGAGGTGAAAAACCTCCGACGAGCCGGGAATATCGGTTATGAGTTTTGCGATAAGCCCTCCCGTGCAGGATTCGGCGCAGGCAACCGTTTTGCCGTTTTCAACAAGCAGGTCAACCGCTTTTTTTGCCGTGTTATTCATAGTCGTCTTCACTGTCGCTCCGGTAAGCGTGAATGATTTTCATTTTTACGCCCTTAACAGCTTTCTCAACAAGAGTGTCAATGTCGAGAACCTTTTCCGCCATTTCAACCATTTCAACCGTCGGCTTTGTTCTCGGGTGTTTCGGAGTGAAAACCGTGCAGCAGTCTTCATAAGGCAAAATTGAAATGTCAAAGGTGTCGATTTTTCGCGAAACAGCAACAACCTCATCTTTATCCATACCGATAAGCGGACGGAAAACCGGGATGTTGCAGACCGCCTGAGTGCAGGCTATGGCGGGCATTGTCTGGCTTGCCACCTGACCGACGCTCTCGCCTGTGATAAGCGCTCCGCAGTTCTGGTCTGCGGCGATTATCTGTGAAATGCGCATCATCATTCTGCGCATAATAAGCGTAAACAGGTCTTCCGGGCAGTTGTCTTTTATCTGTTCCTGAATTTCGGTGAACGGCACGGTGAAAAGAACTATTCTGCCCGAATAAGCCGCCACTTTCTGCAAAAGTCTGTGAACCTTCTGCTCCGCCTTTGCGCTGGTGTATGGCGGTGAGGCGAAGTGGACCGCGGTAAGCTGCAGACCTCTTTTTGCCATCATATAACCGGCAACGGGGCTGTCTATGCCGCCCGAGATAAGCAAAGCAGCTCTGCCCGAACTGCCTACGGGCATTCCGCCCGCGCCCTTGACCTGATTGCCGTGAATATAAGCGGCGTGGTCGCGTATTTCAACCGTGATAATAAGGTCGGGGTTGTGAACATCAACCGAAAGGTGTTTGTATCTGCTTAAAATATAACCGCCCACCTGAGCGCAGATTTCGGGGGACGCGAGGGGAAATGTCTTGTCGCTTCTTTTCGAGTTTACCTTGAAAGTGCGGGAGGACATTATTCTTTCATCAAGGTATTCGGCTGTAGAGCGCAGAATAACGCCCATATCTTTTTCAACACTCGCCGCGCGTGAAAGTCCCGCTATTCCGAAAACTTTGCATATTCTTGAAAAGGCTTCGTCCATATCGGCAACATCTTCGTGCGGGGTAACCACAACAGTGGATTGCTGAGATGAAAAATCAAATGTGCCGAGCCCCTCAAGGCGGTGCTTCATATTTTTAATGAGCATATCCTCAAAGTTGCGTCTGTTAAGCCCTTTGAGAGCAAGCTCGCCGTTTTTTACAAGTATTATTTCGTTCATTGCGTTTCCTTTATTTTGAAGGTCTTATATATTCAATGCCCTGCTTCAACGCGTCTGCAAGGGCGTCAATTTCCTCTTTTGTAGTGAACCGTGAAAAACTTATGCGAAGCGGGCTTTCAAGCCTTTGCGCGCTCAATCCCATTTCGGTAAGCACTCTGCTCCTTTTCCCTTTTGAACAGGCAGAGCCCGATGAAACATAAACGCCTTTTTCCGAAAGAAAACTCAGCATAGGCTCGCTTCTTCTGCCCGGAACGGATATGTTCGTTATGAAAGGCAGAGCGTCGGCGGGGGAGTTAATTTCAACGGCGCCGGTCTGAATAAAGAGCGAAAGCATATAATCACGCAGTTTTTTTGCGTTCTCAAATTCTTTTTCAATGTCAGGCAGCGCTTTTGCCGCCGCGCCGAACGCCGCAATGGCAGGCATAGCCTGAGTGCCGGGCCGCAGCCTGCTCTCCTGTTCTCCGCCGTAAACAAGAGGGGCGATTTTAACGCCTTTTCTTATATAAAGTGCGCCTGCGCCTTTGATTCCGTGAATTTTGTGTGCGCTTATGCTCATAAGGTCAACGCCGAGAGTTGACGGCTTAAGAGGCATCTTGCCGAAAGCTTGAACGGCGTCGCAGTGTATGAGCGCGGGCGAGTGCGCTCTTGCAACGGCTCTTTTTGCCGCCTGCACGGGCTGTATTGCGCCCGTCTCATTGTTGACAGCCATAATACTGACAAGAATTGTTTTATCATTAACCGCTTCAAACAGTTCGTTTTCGTTTATTTTTCCTTCGCCGTCAACTCTGAGCCGTATTACCTCAAAACCCTCTTTTTCAAGTTCCGAAAGCGTTTCGTAAACGCTCGGGTGTTCAATAACGGTTGAAACTATGCGGCTGCCCTGCTTTTTAAGTTTGCGGGCGGCTCCGGTCAAAGCGGTGTTGTTGCTTTCTGTTCCGCCGGAGGTGAAATAAATTTCATCGGGGGAGCAGTGAAGCCTTGAAGCAATTCTTTCACGGCAGGTTTCAAGAAGATTGTCAGCCGCCATACCGGATTTGTGCAGTGATGACGGGTTGCCCCACACTTCTTCTATGGCTTTTTTTGCCGCGGATGCTGCTTCGGCACACGGTTTTGTTGTCGCACTGTTGTCAAAATACGCTTCCGTCTGCCGCACACCCTTTCTGCACATAATTATCCATTATAAAATATTTAATATATTATAATCTCTCGCGCGCATATTTGCAAGAATAAATTTGTAAACATTTATTTAACATAAGAAATTTAGCTTATGACAGCGAAAATTGCCTCTTTTTTGTTGAGATTTTTACAAAGATATGCTAAAATATAAATTCAAATCGGACAGCAATTTTGCTATTGAAAAATCGGAAGGAGGCGTCACGGTGGCGGAAGGCAAAACAAAAAAACGCAGTCAGCCCGCGTTCAAGCAGGTAACCGTTATGGTTTTTATAACCCTGTTCCAGATGCTTTCGTCGGCGTGCGTTCTCTACCGGGACGAACAGATGAGTTTCACGCTTGTGTGCGTCTTTATGGGCTACATCGTTGTTGAGTGGCTTTATATGATGATAGGCACTCTCGCTACCGGCACGGATTATTTTGAACTTGAGGCGATGGCGTTCTTCCTTTGCGGCATAGGCATTACCGTGTGCGCCAGTTTCAACGAGAGTTACGCCGTCAAACAACTCGCGGCTGTGCTTATGGGAATTGCCGGCTATCTCATTCTTCAGGTTCTGCTTAAAAATATCGACTTATGCCAGAAGGTGCGTCTGCCCGTCGCGATTATTTCCATAGTGATTCTCATAGCCAACCTGTTTCTTGCGGGAACAACAAACGGAACTCTCAACTGGATAGATTTCGGGCTTTTCTCGGTTCAGCCGTCCGAATTTGTCAAAGTTGCCTTCATCTTTGTCGGAGCGGTGACGCTTGAGTATCTCATTTCAAATACCAGTCTTACAAAATATATCATTTTTTCCGTTGCCTGCATCGGTCTGCTGTTTCTTATGCAGGATTTCGGCACGGCGCTCATCTTCTTTTTCACCTTTATTCTTATCGCATTTATGCGTTCGGGAGATGTCCGCACGCTTGCCCTGATAGTTACCGTCGCTTTGCTGGGAGCGGTGCTGATTATTTATTTCAAACCCTATATAGCTAACCGTTTTCAGGCTTACCGCCATGTGTGGCAGTATGCCGACACAACGGGCTATCAGCAGGTAAGAACTCTTGTTTATATGGCGAGCGGCGGTCTGCTCGGTCTCGGAATAGGCGAGGGTATGCTGCGCAATGTCTATGCGGCTTCAACCGACCTTGTTTTCGGGCTTGTGTGCGAAGAAATGGGGCTTATTACCGGGCTGTGCGTGCTTGCCTGCTTCGTCGGTTTTGCTTTGTTTGCCGTCAGAAGTGTAAGGCAGTCCGGCTCGAGTTTTTACGCCATAGCGGCGTGCGCGGCGGCGGGAATGCTGCTGTTCCAGCTTTCTCTCAATGTGTTCGGAATCACCGATATTCTTCCGCTGACCGGCGTTACACTGCCCTTTGTCAGCCGGGGCGGTTCGAGTATGATTTGTTCGTGGGGTCTGCTTGCCTATATCAGAACGGCGGGTCTTCAATTCAATCCTCCCGAACCGATAGCGTCAATTCCCGTCAGCAACGCGGGCAGAAAACGCGCTGTGCGTATGCAGAACGGAGACATCCCGGTGGCAAAAAAAGCGGTCTCGAAGCCGGTGCAAACCGTTAAAACCGCTCAAAAACCCGCACAGAGAAAAAAATAACCTGAATATATTTTTCCGGAAAGGAGGTTTTGCCGGTGCGAGACACATTAAAACGAACAACAGCCCTCGTAGTGCTTATTGTCGCGTTCTGCGCAGGCGTCGTTTATCTTGTTTTCAGCCTTTGTCAGAACGGCGGAAAATGGGCGTCAGAGCGCGTAAATTCACATATTTATTCAAACGGAACAACAAGCACGTCGGGTACGATATATGACCGCAACGGCGTTGTTCTCGTAAGCAGCGAAGACGGCAAAAGAGTTTATAATTCTTCACGCGGCGTGCGTATGTCAACCCTGCACATTGTCGGCGATACCTCCGGATTTATTTCAACAGGCACACAATCTCTTTACAGAACGAAACTTTCGGGTTATAATATAATAGAAGGCATTTACGGAATACTCAACCGTGAGGGCAAAACCTCAAATGTTACGCTCAATATTGACAGCGAAGCGTGCCGTGTCGCCTACAACGCGTTCGGCGACTACAACGGCGCAATAGTTGTTTACAATTACAAAACAGGCGAACTGCTTTGCAGCGTTTCAAAGCCGTCTTATGATGTCAACGATGTTCCTTCAAACCTTCTTAAAAGCGAATACTATGAGGGCGTGTTCCTCGACAAAACAATTTCGGGCATATATACTCCCGGCTCGGTTATGAAAATCATCACGGCGGTTTCGGCTTTGCAAAACATACCTGATATTGAAAGTCAGACTTTTGACTGTGACGGCGAGTATGAAATCGGCAACGGCTCGGTTATCTGTTTTGAGGTTCACAACCATGTTGATTTTGAAGGCGCGTTAAATAACTCCTGCAACTTCTCATTCGCCGATATCACCCTTCAGCTCGGCGCTCAGAAACTTCTCGCGACCGCTGAAAGCCTCGGCTTCAACAAACAGCTTTATTCGGGTGATGTTCCGCTCAAAAAGAGTGTTTTCCGCCCGAGCGACAGCGATAAAGCGGAACTCGGCTGGGCGGGCATAGGTCAATCGACAACCCTTCTCAACCCTTCGCATATGCTTGGCATTGTCGGCGCAATAGCCAACGGCGGCAAAGGGCTCGCGCCCAACAGAATCAAGAGTTTTTCAACCTTTTTCGGCCAATACAGCCCCATAGCGAACACCTGGTTTACAATAGACGGCGGCATTGCCGCGAAAATGAAGGAGCTTATGCGCTCCGATGTCATAAACCGCTACGGCGAATACAAATTCCCGAACCTTGAATTCTGCGCAAAAACAGGCACGGCACAGCTTGATGACGCCGACTCGCACTCCTGGCTCGCGGGCTTTTCCGCAAGGGCGGATTTACCGCTCGCGGTGGTCTGCATAGCGGAGAACGGCGGCTTCGGCAGCGGCCCTGCCACAACAGTAACAAACGAGGTAATGCAATACTTCCTCGATGTTTATACAAAGTAATCATTTTATTTAAAGGAGAGGCACAAAATGAAAAAAGTTCTCGCAATCATCCTCACACTCGCTCTTACTGCAGGCTGTGTAGTTTTCCTTGCATCCTGCGGCAACAACTCCGTTGAACCCGAAACAACCGCAGTGACTGAAGCACCTGTTGAAGAGCCCTCGACAGACGAAACCGAAGCGCCGGTTGAAGAACCCTCGGCAGACGAATCAACTCCCGCAGAAGAATCCACAGAAGCTCCCACCGAAGAAACAACAGAAGAAACAACCGTTGAAAAGACTACAGAAGCCAAAAAGGCTCCCGAAGGCAAAGAAGAAATTCTCAAGGTTTACAATGACGCCGTAAACAACGCCATCAGCGCAAAAGCCGGCTACAGCAAAACCAGAGTTACCAACATCCAGAGCCTTGACGGCGGCGCTGTTCTTAAAATCGGCATCGTTCAGGAAACGGTCAACAACTTCCTCGGCGTAGGCACAAAAACCTACACAAACAGCAAAGGCAAAGCCGACTATATGAGCAAAGCAGCCCTTACAGCCGGTGATGTTTCAAGTGCTGTCTGCACAGAGAAAGACGGTAAATACACAATCGAACTTACCGTAAACAACGGCTCAAGCACATCCGGCGGCAGCGAAAACGCGGCAATCAACAGAACAGGCGTCTATGTCGGCACAGGCGACAAGAGCGAGTTCGACTATAAGAGCGCTCCCAACATCTATTATGCACTTAACAACACCGACGGCGCATCCGTTGAATCCGTCAGAGTTGACACCAGCAACGTCAAGGTCAAGGCAGTCGTTGACGCAGAGACAGGCAACCTTGAAAACCTTGTTGTTTCCTTCAACTTCGCCGCAAACCTTTCCAATGTTAAATACACAATCGCAAAGGTCAGCACGGCAACAGGCAGAGCGGACACAACCGTTACCTTTAAAGATTTCAAATATTAATCTGAAGTAATCAAAAACAAATAAAAGGGCTTGCAGAGTTTTCTGCAAGCCCTTTTAATAATCGGGATTTAAATTATAATTCTTTTTTCCACAGCCCGTGAAGATTGCAATACTCATAAGCGGCAACAGCCTCGTCGCCGTTAAGCGTGAATTTTACGCAGGGCTCGCCCGTCGGGTCAAGCTCTTTTTTCTGAAAACCGTTCTTTGTTTCAAGCACAATCCACGCAATGTGGTGTTCGGGGAGCATCGGGTGTGCAACCTCACCGACTTTGACAGTAACGGTGTCGCCTTCAATCTCAATAACCGGTACATGTTTTTCAGCCGCCGCGTCAACAGAGCCGGGCACAAGTTCTTCCATCTTCTGACCGCAGCACATTACGGGCACGCCCTTGTTCTCCATAAAAACAATGATGTTGCCGCAGTGTGAGCATTTAAAAAATTTCATAAGCGTCATCCTTTCAGTTATTATTTTTCCCGGGTTCAAAATCAACAAGATTGAAACGGGAATATTTTTCTTTTACATAATCAAACTCGCAGTCAAGGCAGTCTCTGCTATGGCAGTCGGAGGTTACAATGAAAAAACCGCCGTTGCCGTTTATGAATTCAGCGATTTCAAGCGAAGGGTAGGGCGTCTTTCTCGCCCCTCTCGCTATCGCGCCCGTGTTGATTTCAAACGGAATCCCCGCTCCGATAAGTTCAAGCGCCGCCTCCTGCCACGCTCTGATATATCTCGGGTTATGCGAGTCAAACATACAGTCATCTTCGTTGAATTTGGAGATAAGGTCAAAATGGCCTATAATATCGGGCTTCAGTTTTACGGCAACATGCGAAACGGTTTCAAAATATTTTTCGGCATAGCTCATATAGTCACCGTCGAAATGCTTTTCAGCCGTTTCAAGCTGAATTTCAGCACTGCTGTCAACGGGAGGGTATTCGCCGTCGGTGAAAATATAATGCACCGAGCCTATGGTGTAATCATAATCAAAACCGATGTCCGGCGAAAAAATGTCGAGTTCCGCTCCGCAATAAATGTTTATTCTGCCCGCGTATTTCTTTTTGAGCGCGTTGATTTCTGCGATATATTCCTCTGTTTTTTCGGGGGTCATACAATAACTCAGGTCAATATCCGTGAATGCGTGCCCCGAAAAACCGAGCGAGTCAAAACCGAGTTCAATGGCGGAGAGCACCATTTCTTCGGGCGTGTTTTTACCGTCGCAGTAACGGGTGTGGGTATGAAAATTGTTGTTGAACATAAAAACGCCTTCATAAATATTTGTTATTTGAATTATAATATTTACGCTTTGTTCCGTCAAGTTAAAAACTGCGCTTGATTATTGTTTTTCAATGTTGTAAAATTCTGTATGAGCATTTTTGAAAAGGTAAAAAACAATGATAAAAAGATTTCTTGAATATTATAGACCTCACAAAAAACTTTTCGCCGCCGATATGTGCGCATCGCTCCTGGTGGCGTTTATCGGTCTTCTTTATCCCGTCATCACGCGCACAATGCTCGGCACACTTATTCCGGGCAGGCAATACTGCCTGATTGTGGCGGGCGGTCTCACACTGCTTGCACTTTACCTTGTCAGGATGGGTCTGAATTATTTTATTCAGTATAAAGGGCATATGATGGGCGTCGAAATGCAGATGCGTATGCGCGCCGATATGTTCGATCATCTCGAAAAACTGCCGTTCAGTTTTTATGACAGCCACGAAACGGGCAAAATAATGTCAAGAATGACAAGAGATCTTTTTGATGTGGTTGAACTTGCCCACCACGGTCCCGAAAACATTATTGTCAGTTCCGTTTCAATAGTGCTTTCGTTTATATATCTTTCAATGATAAATCTGCCGCTGACACTTATCGTCTTCTCCTGCGTGCCGTTTCTCGTGGGCGTTTCGGTTTTCACGCGCAAGCGTATGAGAACCGCGTTCAAAGAGAGAAACAAATCCGAGGCGGTTATAAACGCGGCTCTCGAGGGCAGCATTTCAGGTGTGAGAGTTACAAAATCCTTCACGAACGCCGAAAAGGAAAAGGAAAAATTCGCAGACGGTCTCGGGCTTTTCAAAAGAGCTAACAGGCTTGCATACAAAGCGATGGCAACATTCAATTCATCATCAACCTTTGTCACCGATGTTTTCAATGTTGTTGTGCTTATTGCAGGCGGTCTGTTTCTCTATAACGGCAGCATCGGTTTTGCCGATTATTCCGCGTTTATTGTTTCAATCAACATTTTTCTCTCTCCCATAAACACGCTCATCCGTTTTATGGAGCAGTTCCAGAACGGTATTGCAGGCTTTGAGCGCTTCTGCGAGGTTATGGATACCGAACCGGAACACGATCCTGCAAACGCGCACGAGGTTGCCCGCCTTAAAGGTGATATCGAATTCAGAAATGTAGAATACGGATACGGCGATGAGAAAGATGTTCTCAACGGCATCAGCATCAGAATCGGAGCGGGCAGAACATTCGCCCTTGTAGGGCCGAGCGGAGGCGGCAAAACAACCATCTGCCACCTGATACCGCATTTCTATAATCTGCGTGAAGGCGAAATCCTCATTGACGGCGAGAATATTGAAAACATAACTCTTGAATCGTTAAGGCGCAATATCGGCATCGTTCAGCAGGATATTTACCTTTTCAATTCAACCGTGCGTGAGAATATCCTTTACGGCAGGCTCGACGCAACCGATGAAGAGGTTGTTGAAGCGGCAAAAAAGGCAAACATCCACGACTTTATTATGAGTATGAGCGACGGCTATGACACCGTGATAGGCGAGAGAGGAATACGCCTGTCGGGAGGTCAGAAGCAGAGGCTGTGTTTAGCAAGAGTTTTTCTCAAAAACCCGCCTATACTGATTCTTGATGAAGCAACCAGCGCGCTCGACAACACAACGGAGATTCTTATTCAGCAGGCGCTTGACGACCTGTGCGTCGGCAGAACAACAATAGTTGTGGCGCACCGCCTTTCAACAATCAAGAACGCCGATGAAATCGCGGTAATTGACAAAGGTGTAATAATCGAGCAGGGCACACACGACGAGCTTATGGCTCAAAAAGGCATATACGAACAGCTATATAACCAGCAGTTCAGGGAATAATATCAAAGCAACAGGCAGTTGCTTGAATAAAAAATACCTCCGTGTTAGAATGTTCAGCACGGAGGTGTTTTTATGAATACAAAAGATGTAATATATAAACTCAGAACAAAAAACGGGCTTTCGCAGGATGACCTTGCTGAAAAGGTTTATGTTACCCGTCAGGCGGTCTCTCGTTGGGAGAACGGCGAAACGGTGCCCAACACCGAAACGCTCAAATTGCTCTCAAATCTGTTTAATGTCTCAATCAACACTTTGCTCGGCGCGCCGAACAAACTCATCTGCCAGTGCTGCGGTATGCCGCTTGATGATGAAATAATCGGCAGAAACAAAGACGGCTCCCTCAATGAAGATTACTGCAAATGGTGCTACGCCGACGGAACATACACCTACAGCAATATGGATGACCTCATTGATGTATGCGTGGTTCATATGGCAAAGCAAGGCTTTTCCGAAGAGCAGGCGCGCGCCTATATGAAAGAAAAACTGCCGACTCTGAATTACTGGAAAAAATATGAAGAACTGAGCGATAACGGTCAGTTCGACAAATTCAAAAAACAGTTAATTGAAGAAATAAACGAGCTCAATATTGAAGGTATGCCGAAAGTCGAAAACCTCAATGCCCTTGTCGGCGCTTATGTCAACCTCGAATACCCTCTCCCCAACGGAACAAAGGCAAAATTTCTTGACGACGGCACAACTTATCTCGGCACTCAGCTTGAGCCTGTTTTCGGAGGAGACCGCTGCTTCGGCGTGCTTGCGAATATGGATTTTATTCTTATCTGCACATACGAAGCCGAAGGTAAAAACCCGGAACTCGTGCTCTATAAGAAAAGATAACATCAAAATGCAGAAAAAACGGCTTATTCGGGCCGTTTTTTGTTTCGATGCTGTTTTATACAGTCAGATCACTCGTCCGAAGAACAAATATAACTACAGCGCAGTATAACTCGCCGCAGGCGAATATAACTGAAAAATCCCCGTCAAATGACGGGGATTTTTTATGGCACGCCGGAAGGAATAAGTCTTTGCTGTGCAAATCCTTGCGTCCTCGGCGGCCGTTGCCGTGCAACAGCACCCGCCTCAGACTTCGCGGCTGCAAACAGTTCACAGGACTGTTTGCTTAACGCCGCTCACCCTCTCAGGGTTCGAATCCCAAATAAAAACAGCCCACCCGATGGGTGAACTGTTTTCATGGCACGCCGGAAGGGATTCGAACCCCCGACCTTTTGGTTCGTAGCCAAACACTCTATCCAGCTGAGCTACCGGCGCATTTCTTATTGCCCGAGTATATTATCACAAAAAAATCAAAAAATCAACACCCAATTTTAAAAAACTGTCTGTTTTATAAAATAACCGCTTCAGCGTCGGCAGACTACCGCTTTCAGAACACTTCTTTTGAAAATGTAAAATCGGGTAAAAATAACAAAAACTTAACAAATAAAATGTGAAAAATCCGTGAAGTCAACTAATTAATCGGTAATTAATACAATTTTAATACTACATTATATAGAACATAATAGAATCTTAATATTTATTACCATACAATATATTGATTTTTTGTCGCGGTTATGATAGACTTCTTTATGTCGTTACAATTAACATTATGTGTAACTTTTGACATAAAAAAACGGTTCATTAAAACAGTAATGCTCTAATATTTTATGTGCTTCACATTTCTAATGAATTGTAAAAAAGATCTAAAAAAAGTGAATAAAAATCAAAATAATATAATCTTATTCTATAGAAGATTGTTTTAAAAGAACTATTTGCGTTTTTACAAAAGCGTTTTTACAAAAGCGCTTGACATAACAGTAATTATTCACCGGAGGGGATTGTTTTCTCAAGGTGTTATTTTGAAGGAGGATGCAAATGTCCAAAAAAATCTTGTCCTGCGCTCTTGCACTGATAATGTGTATGGGCGCTCTCGTAACAGGCTTTGCGCCTGTTGAAACCTCGGCGGACTGGAACCACACAGCGCACAACAACGAGTATGTGCAGATAGTAAAGTTTTATTATCCTGCCACCTGCACAACAAAAGGGTATTATCAATATACCTGCACAATTTGCGGCGAAAGCAAGTATGAATACACCGACGCACTCGGTCACTCTCCGAACAGTTTCGCCGTAATTACGCAGATGCCCACCTGCACACAGGACGGTCAGAAGGTTACAACCTGCTCGAGATGCGGCGCTCCGACCAAGGTTGAAACAATTTCAAAAACCGGTCATGACTCCGGCGTCTGGAAGGTCGATTTTGAAGCCACCACCGAACATAACGGTCAGATGAGCCGCTACTGCAAGAAGTGCGGCTATGTTCTTGAAACAAAGAGTTTCCTTGCCCACTCTCACAGACCGGGATACACGGCTACCCTTAAAGAAGCAACCTGCACCGCCTATGGTCAGAAAGGCACATTCTGCGCAGACTGCCAGGCGTGCTACACAACAACTGAGATTGCTCCCACAGGCCATACCGACGAAGCCGGCTCAGTATGGGCAATAACCACTCCTGCAACCTGCACTGCCGCAGGTGAAGAAACGGGCTACTGCGCAACCTGCGGAACAATAACGGGCACTCGCAGTGTTGACGCGCTCGGTCACGCCGAAAGCGTATGGTGCAAGAGCAAAATCGCCGACTGCACTTCATCGGGCGAGGAACGCTGCTATTGCACAAGATGCGGTGAAGTCATTGATAAAAAAACAATAGAGCCGCTCGGTCATACAGGCGACATCTGGACCGTAAACAGGGAAGCAACCTGCCTTACCGACGGTGAGAAGGTGTGCACCTGCGAGCGCTGCGGTGTTGTTTACCGGACGGAAACCATAGAATCAACCGGTCACGATGACGGCGTATGGAAAATCGATTTCGAACCCAACGTCAATGTTGTTGATGAGAACGGTCAGATGTATGGTCAGATGACAAGATACTGCTCAATCTGCAATGTCAAACTCGAAACAAAGATTTTCTATAAGCACGAGCATTCCGAGGGCTATACAAGAATAGTCAAGCCCGCCGGTTGCCTTACATCGGGCGAGACCGAAACGGTTTGCGCAAAGTGCGACGCCGTTTACGCAACAAGCACGCTCGAACCTCTCGGCCACAACTATTCCCCATGGGCAATGAATAAAGACGGCACACACTCCCGCACCTGCGACCGTTGCGGCGATGTTCAGAAAGCAAACTGCGCTTATGATGTTCAGACAACGGCGGCAACCTGCGAAAACGGCGGTTCTTCAAGTTACACCTGCACAATATGCGGCTACAGCTATGCGGAGGATGAAACATTCGCAACCGGTCACACATTCGGCGCATGGCACGACTGCAAAGACGGAGTCACGCACGAGAGAGCCTGTTCCGACTGCGGCAAAACGGAATACGGCTATCATCTTTACGGCGACTGGCAAACCGAAGACAACCGCACATTCTGGGAATCGTTCGTTGAAGATGAAACAATAACGCGCACCTGCGTTATCTGCGGCGCGAGCGAGTCACAGCTTGTTCCCAATTCATCCATTGTTTCAAAGGTAACTTATCCCATAGGATACTGGTTTGTGAATCTTTTCCGCAAAGTGTTCTATTCAATCACACTTGACTGGCTGTTCCCGTGGGTAAACATACCCTATGAAGGTTAAGGAGGGCTGACAAATGAAAAAATCACTTAAAAGAATTATTTCACTTGTTCTCGCCCTGATTATGGTCAGCGGCATGCTGCCGATGGCGTTGTTAAATGCAAGCGCCGCCACCGGCGTATATAACATGGTTTCGTTTCCCCGTGGTGGAAGCGGAGCGTCTCAGTATACATGGGGACATCCTCCGATAAGATTAGCCAATGGCTATTCTTCGGACGACACAAACTATACAAATATATACACTATGGGCGGTTATAGCAATGTTGTTTATTGTATTGAACCAGGTGTTGATTCACCTTGGAATCCAGAAGTTCACCCGGACAGGGTTTACTCTTCATTGTCCGGTGATGCAATATGGCAACAAGTTGCAAACAACAATGGAAAGATAAACGCCAATCAAGCTAAAATATTAATCAGCAAAATACTGCTTTACGGCTTTAATTCAACAGATATTATTTCTCAATGGTCCAACAATGATACAAGAATTGCGTATGCGAGAGCAACACAAATTTTAATTTGGGAAGTAGTAGTCGGCGAAAGAGACTCAAGTTTTAATTATGTTTATCCGATAGGATACGACCCGGTGCTGAGTTTAGTATCCACCGGTCACCCGCTGTACAATGAAATTATTCAATATTATAACAGCATTGTTGCAAATGTTAAATCTGATGGCACTTTACCGAGTTTTTGTATAACAAACAACTCTGATGACCCCACTAAACTTGAATACAGCAACGGGTATTATCAAACAACATTCAGTGATGCAAATGGTGTTTTAAGCCATTATTCAGTGGATAACTCAAGTCTGCCAAATGGAATGGAAGCCACTATAAGTGGTAACACACTTACCATAAAAACACAAAGAACTTACCAAGATCCCGTTACAATCAAATTAAACGGATCATTTGGAACAAACAGTTGTATTACTTGGGTAAAAGATGCGTGGCAAAAGTTTATTGAACTTGATGGAATGCAAGTCAATGATTCTTCATCGCTCACAGGTTACATCACTGTCGAATGCCCGCATCACCATGTTTTCATTCCCCATCAGGTTCCCGCAACCTGCACGGAGCCGGGTTACACACTATGGAAATGCGCCTGCGGCATGGCTTCCACCAACGACCCATGGAACGGCACAGACAGTTATATTGCCGAAGAAGGTCACGATAAAGTCAATTCACCCTGGGTAACGGCTGTTCCAGAAACCTGCATTGTTGAAGGTCAGGAAGTCCGCCTGTGCAGCAAATGCGGCGATGTTATCGCGGTCAGAGGCGTTGAACCTTCCGGTCACGACAACGGTGTCTGGAAGGTTGACATTGAAGCCACGCCCGAACGCGACGGTCAGAAAACACGCTACTGCACAAAGTGCGGCGACGCGCTCGAAACAGCAACATTTTCTTATCATACACATACACTCGGTCATACCGAAATAGTCAGACAGCCTACATGCACCGAAAACGGTCTTAACGGCAATTTCTGCTCAGTCTGCAATGCCTGCTATACAACGGAAGAAATTGAAAAATCCGGTCACACAACGGCTGACGAGTCGGTATGGGTTGTCACAACAACGCCCACCTGCACAACACCCGGTGAAAAAACCGCTTACTGCGCAAATTGCGGCGAGAAAACAGCAACTCAGCAGATAGAAAAAGCCGAACACTCCGAAGGCGAATGGATAACAAATATTTACGCCGGCTGCATAACAGAAGGCGAAGAAATCCGTGTATGTGATACATGCGGCGAAACCATTGACAGCAGAGCAATTGAGCCGCTCGGTCACGATGAAGGCGTATGGAAGGTCACAAAGCCCGCAACCTGCATCAAAGACGGCGAAAAAACTCTTTCCTGCACCCGCTGCGGCAAAGCAATCGACTCGGAAGTAATTGACGCCGAAGGTCACGATGACGGTGTCTGGAGAATCGATTACGATGCCACCTCCAACCACGACGGTCAGAAGAGCAGATACTGCTCAAAATGTGACGCTGTGCTTGAAAGCGAAACCTTTCCACTCCACAATCACACAGAAGGATACCGCAAGGTTATTCTTGAACCCACCTGCATTGATGACGGCGAAGAGGCAATATTCTGTGCGATCTGCGGCGCAAAATATGACACGGCTCCCGTAGAGGCTATGGGTCATGAGTGGTCAGATATAGCGAAAAACAACGATTCCACTCACAGCAAGACCTGTTCGCGTTGCCACTATGTTTATACAGAGAGTTGCACTTTTAAAGACGGCAAAACAAAAGCAACCTGCGTTACTCCCGGATTTACAACTCATACCTGCACACAGTGCGGATATTCATATAAAGACACCGCGACTGAAAGCCTCGGTCATAACTGGTCAAAGTGGATTGACAATAAAAACGGCGCAACGCACACCAGAACCTGCTCACGCTGCCACAAAACCGAAAAAGATGTTCATGTCTGGACCGAGTGGAGAATAATCGAAAAAAGCGTAATTCGCAGAACAACCACATACGAGCGCAAGTGCGACATTTGCGGCGCAATTCAGCGTGCAGACAAGAACTTCGAAATTGAACACACTCTGAAAAAAGTTGAGGCGACACCCAACACCTGCACCGAAGACGGCAACAGCGAATACTACTATTGCACGGATGTTGATTGCGGCAAATATTTCAGCGATGAAAACGCCGAACATGAACTTGAAAAAGACAGTTGGATTATTCCCGCACACGGTCATGATTATCATCTTACAATAGACAATCCTCCGACCTGCACCGAAGACGGCTACAAAAAGTGGGTCTGCAGCTGGGACAGCAGCCATAATTACGATAAGGTAATACCGTCACACGGCCATAATTACAATCTCAAAGAAACAGTGCCTTCCACCTGCACGGAAGACGGTTATGATTATTATGAGTGCACCTGGGACGCGAGCCATAATTATCCCGAACCCATACCCGCTCACGGTCACGACTATCACCTTAAAGAAGATAAGTGCAAGGAGCCGACAGCGGATGTTCCCGGTTACAATTACTATGAGTGCAGTTATGACGCAAGCCATAATTACCGCAAAACAGTCTATAAAATCGGCAATATGGATTCAAGCAAAAAGGCAGAGCGCAACAGCGACGGCACAACCACAATAACGCTCAGCGCGACCTCCGATGCCGAAACGGTTCAGGTTAACAAAAGCAAACCCGTCGATGTAGTTCTTGTTCTCGATACGTCAGGCTCAATGGCTGACGACAATAAAATAGGTGAACTGAAAAGAACCGCAACATCTTTTGTCAATTCGGTAACGGAAAACCCTGATAATAGAATAGCAGTTATTTCATTCGGGTCTAATGGCTATTTCCATACAATTGATAAAAAAGATGGAGAAAAGGTTTTTGAAACTACAAGTTATAAATCGAACCAATGGAACCCTGAGTATTCAACATATACAGATAAACCGTATAATTGTGATTTTTCCGATGCAATGATGTCTGCCTCTGCAAATAAAGATGCTATTTGTGCCATTATTAACGGGCTTAAGGCGAACGGAGCTACAAGAGCAGATTTTGCTTTCGAAACAGCTGAACAACTTATTGCTCAAAACAGTATTGAAGGAAGAGAAACTGTTGTTTTGTTCATTACTGACGGTCAACCCGGCATCAACGGATTCAACACACCAATTGCAGAAAGAGCAATAGTTGCCGCAAATACATTGAAAAAGGATTACGGTGTAACAATTTATTCGGTGGGTTTCAATCTGGATTCGAAAGATAAAGAGAAAATGACGAAATTTATGAATTTTGTTTCGTCAAATAATCCCGAAGCAATGTCTATGACATACGGCGGTGAAACTGTATCGGATAAATATTACATTTATGTTTCCGATGCAGATGAACTCAACGAAATGTTCAAGGTGTTTATTGAAACGGAGATAAGGCCCGTAAAACCCTTTGCCGACATCACAATCTTCGACACAATCTCAAAAGAGTTCACAATGACCGTTCTTCAGGAGCAGGCGTTCAGGCAGAGTGTAATTGAAGAATACGGCGTCCGCAACTCGGATATATCCGTAGTTGTCAACAGCGACGGCACAACTTCAATAACTGTCAGGCACCTGAACCCCAAGACAAAAAACGATGCGAATGGCAATGTGATAGAGTATTATGTTAGAATCTCATTTGACATTACCGCAAATAATAAAGCAACCGGCGCACAGTATTACAACACCAACACAGAGGCAGCCGGTTATATGGTTGGCGGAATGCTTGTAAACTCATTCAAGTCACCGAGAGTTACGGTTCCCGATGACAGAACCATTGTTGTTTTCCTGCTCGGCGGCAGAGTTTACAACTTAACCGAAGCAAATATCGGTGACGAAATAGTCGTTCCGCAGACAAGTTACGCAAAATGGAATATTCCGGAAGGCTATACCGTGTCGCAGTCATACACCGAGTTTGAGGCGGAGTTCACAAGCACGCTCAGAACCGTTACCTGGAAACTTTCGGATGATAACATCATTGAAGAAAGTTACTATGCAGGCGAACCGATATCCGTTTATCAGGTTGAAAGCGTCGAAGGCAAGAAATTCCTCGGATGGGATAAAGAAATACCCTTCGCAATGCCCGACAGAGATCTTGTATTTACTGCGCAGTATGAAGAGCACACTCACAAATGGAGCGCCGAGCCCGTAACTCAGTTCGGCACCTGCACCGAGGGTATAACCTATGTCAAGGCATGCGAGTGCGGCGAAACATTTACATATACATCCGCACCCTGCTCGCATTCTCTCACCGCAACAATCACAAATGTCGATGAGCTCAGTTACGCGGTTGTCAGATGCGAAAACTGCAACTATGTTCAGGAAAAATACATCACATACAAAGCGGAATACACTGAAGAGGATCTTAACGACCCCGATCAGCACACCCACGCGACAAACCAGACAATAGACCTCAAGATGTTCGACGCGAACGATGTTTCAGTTCAGCCTGACGGCACAATATCAATAGTTATTCCGGCTACATCGCAGATGCTTCACGACAGCAATCTCAGAATTTACAGAATAAATGAAGACGGAACAACAGAGGATGTAACCTTCACAAAAGATAATGACAGAGACGCAATAATTATGGTCGTTGACCACTTCAGCTATTATGTTATTACCGCAAGCAACGCGGTTGAGGCACAATCAACATATAAGAGAGTTGACTGCGGTCTGACAGAAGGTCACAACTACAGTCTTAAAACAGTTGCCGCCACCTGCTCGCAGGACGGTTACACCGCTTATGTCTGCTCGCATTGCGGAAAAGCCCTTGAGAAAGAAATCATCAGCGCAACAGGTCACGCCGACAACAACGGCGACGGTAAATGCGACGAGTGCGGCAAGGTTGTGGGCGAAGCCTGCAAGCATATGTGCCACTCGACAAAATGGTATATTAAAATAATCTGGTTTATCATCAACCTCTTTAACAGACTTTTCAGAATCAATCAGTATTGCGAATGCGGCAAAGCGCATTATTGATATCCGTCATAAACACTTATCCCCCGCGGGAGCCGAAAGGTTCCCGCGGGGGAGTGCTTTTGCGGTTTTAAACCGTAAGGGGAGCATTCCTGCATTTCGGCGGTAGACACACAGTGCTTTATTGATAATCTGCATATTTTATAAGCCGAAATTGCAGAATATTCTGTAATTCTTTACATTGTGAATTGGGGGATAATATTATATAATTTAACCGTTAAAATTTAAACCCGGAGGTTAATTTATGGCAAGAGTATTCAATTTTTCAGCCGGCCCCTCAATGCTCCCTGAGAGCGTTCTCAACAGAGCGGCGGCAGAGATTCTCGACTACAAAGGCAGCGGTCAGTCCGTTATGGAGATGTCGCACCGCTCAAAGGTTTATGACGCAATCATAGTTGAGGCGCAGAAACTTTTCCGCGAGGTTCTCGGCATCCCCGACAACTACAAAGTTCTTTTCCTTCAGGGCGGCGCGTCAACACAGTTCGCGGCTATCCCTCTCAACTTTATGAACGGCAGCAAAAAAGCAGACTATGTTCTTACCGGTCAGTTCTCGACAAAGGCTTATAAAGAAGCTTGCAAGGTAACCGACGGCGATGTTCTCGCTGTTGCGTCTTCGAAAGATAAAACCTTTACTTATATCCCCAAACTTACAAAAGCCGATTTCCGTGCCGACGCTGACTACGCTTACATCTGCTTTAACAACACAATCTACGGCACAAAGTGGAACTATATCCCCGACACGGGCGATGTTCCTCTGTTTGCGGATGTTTCATCCTGCTTCCTTTCGGAGCCTATGGATGTTACAAAATTCGGTCTTATATACGGCGGCGCTCAGAAGAATATCGCACCCGCAGGTCTTACCGTTGTTATTGTGCGTGAGGATCTTCTCGGCAACGCTCCCGAAAACATACCTACAATGCTTGACTACAAAGTTATGGCAGATAACGACTCAATGTATAACACTCCTCCCTGCTGGTCAATCTATATGTGCAAACTCGTTCTTGAATGGATTGAGAGCATCGGCGGTCTTGAGGCAATGAAACTCCACAATGAGAAAAAGGCAGCCATCCTTTATGATTATCTTGATTCCAGCAAGATGTTCAATAACCCCGTTGTTAAAGAAGACCGTTCAATTATGAATGTCACCTTCGTTACCGAGAGCGACGAACTCAATGCAAAATTCGTAGCAGACGCAGCGGCAGCAGGTTTTGTAAACCTCAAGGGTCACCGTTCGGTAGGCGGTATGAGAGCCTCCATCTACAACGCAATGCCCATTGAAGGCGTTGAAAAACTTGTTGAGTTTATGGCTGCTTTCGAAAAGAACAACTGATTGCGGAAGGTGTAATTATGTATAATATTCTTACATTAAATAAGATTTCCAAATACGGTCTCGCGCAGTTTGACGGCGCAAAATACACCTGCTCGGATTCCTGCGATGCTCCCGATGCTGTTATGGTGCGTTCCGCCAAGATGCACGATTATGCGTTCGCATCCAACACCCTTGCCGTTGCAAGAGCGGGCGCGGGTGTCAACAACATCCCCGTTGACGAGTGTGCCAAAGCGGGCATAGCCGTTTTCAACACTCCCGGAGCAAATGCGAACGCGGTCAAAGAACTTGTGCTGTGCGCGCTTCTTATGTCATCACGCAAAATCGCCGAATCCGTTGACTGGTGCAAAACTCTTTCCGGTAAGGGCAGTGAAGTCGGAGCCCTTGTTGAAAAGGGCAAAAGCGCTTTCGCGGGCCCTGAAATTATGGGCAAAACACTCGGCGTTGTAGGCCTCGGCGCAATTGGCGCTCTTGTTGCCAACAGCGCAAAGGCACTCGGTATGAACATTGTCGGTTATGACCCCTTCCTGGGTGTCAAAGCCGCTCTCGCGCTCGACCCCTCTGTAAAAGTTGTTTCCGACCTTGATGAACTTTTCGCCGTTTCGGATTACATAACCCTTCATGTTCCGCTTAATGACGCAACCCGCGACACAGTCAGCGCTGAATCACTTGCGAAGATGAAAGACGGCGTGCGCATTCTCAACTTCGCCCGCGGCGAACTTGTCAATGAGGCGGCGATTATCGAAGCGCTCGGCAGCGGCAAAGCGGCGGCTTATGTTACCGACTTCCCGACCGATGCGCAGATTACAACACCCGGCGTAACAGCCATTCCCCACCTCGGCGCGTCAACCCCCGAAAGTGAAGACAACTGCGCCGTTATGGCGGCAAACGAGCTTGCCGACTACCTTGAAAAAGGCGTTGTAACAAACTCCGTCAACCTCCCCAATGTTACCCTTCCCGCATCTTTTAAAACAAGAGTATGCGTCATCGCAAACGCGAAAGAGAGCCTTGCTGCTGAAATCACAGCCGCTCTTTCAGGTGTAACCTCTGTTGTGAGCGCGGAGAAAAAAGGCATTGCCTATGTTGCGGCGGATGTTGGCTCCGCACCGGACACTTCAAAACTCGAAGCCATCGACGGCGTTATAAGAGTAAGAGTTATAGGTTAAAAAACAAAAGAGGTCTGCAAGGGCGGACCTCTTTTTAATATGCAGGGCACGGATACATCCATGCCGGAAATCAAACCTGAGTTTAACCTTGTGCGGGGGCTCCTTCTCTGAGGGAGTCCGTTAACATTCCGGATTCACATATGACTTTGGCTTTGCGCAAACTCCCTCCGTCGCCTGCGGCGCCACCTCCCCCAAAGGAGGAGGCGGAAACGAAGGCAAGTCTCATGTTTTTTGATAATCGTGTAAAAAGCGACGCTTAATTATGCAGGGCAAGGATATCATCCGCCCGCAAACAGACTCCTTACCCGATAAAAGATGACAAACCGAAGCGGGACCTGCATTTCGCAGGTCCCGTTATTTCTTTGATTATATCTTTAAGCCTTTTTCTTTAAAGCAGAGGGATGAGAAACAGAGGAAGCACTTCTGCCTCTTAAAGCAACACGACCGGAACTGATAACATAAGCACGCCTGCTGTGTTTGCCGTGCCGAGGTCTTCTATCCCCTAATCTGTAAGCCTGTTGATTTTTGGCTTCAATGCTTTTCTTTAATTCACAAAAAACAGAATAAGCATCTTCACTTGTCAAAGCGGTTGGCTCAACACTGAGAACAGCCGCTATTTTTTCTATTTTTTGACTGGGGATATTAACAATTTTACCTGTTTCGTATTTTTGAATTGTCTGTTTCTGAACACCTATTTTTTCCCCAAGGTCTTCCATTGACAAACCGTTCAGAGTTCTGTAAAATCTGATGTTTTTTCCTATATCAAACATATTAAAAAACCCCTTATTTTATGATTTACGATATTTTAACACAGCAAATGTTAAAAATCAAGAGTGAAATTCAAAATAATTTATTTTGAATATATTTAAAAGTAAAATTAAGGCTATTGTTCAAACACACGCTTTTTTGATATATTATAAATATATCGCTGGAAATTAACTCTTGACAATAAGATGTTTTAGGTATATAATTGCAACTGTAATGAGTCGTTTGAAATCTTTGCGCAAAAGGAGGTGAGCGGAAGAATGCATATATCAAGCGGCAGATTTGCTCAAAATCATTCAATAAGGGGTAATGCCCCGTCATTCAAGCGCGACGAGTCGTTAGCTCTGTCGTGGGTTATAAAAAATTCAGGAGGAGAAGATAATGCTTACTTATCGGAAAAAAGTTGCAAAGCACTTGAAAAAGTTTATCGCATCGCTTATAATAATTGTATTATTAATAAGCTTCGCTTCTTCGGCTGTGCATTCTTCCGCGGAATCTGCCGAAGAAATGACTTCGGAAGAATTTTTAACGGCAATCGGTGAAATGATTGAAACATATGATTCAAACAATCCTGATATATCATCTTCTTTATCCAAAAATGCTGAAGATGATTTCAGCTGCCACCGTTTGATTGTAAAAACAAATCAGGGTGAAACCCTTGTTACGGATTATTCCGCTGTTGACAGAATTGACGGACCCGACTCGGTATATATTCTTCAGTATACTTCGCAGGAAGCAGCTGAATATGCATTTGAACAGTATTCAACTGCAAGTTATGTTGAATTTGTTGAGCCTGATTATTATTTCGATTTTTCTTATGAAACTGCAGATGTTGAAGAATCCGATTCAAGAGGAGAAGACGACAAATTTTGGGAGCGAAAAATCGTAAAAACTCTTGAAGTTATAAAAAATTTGTCGGAAAACAGCGTCAGATTTCATGAGGTGCATGTAATTCTTTTCGATTCGGGAATTACAGTAATGAGCAAATTTATGGATGAAAAGCGCTTATCCCGAAAGGCATAATATTTACGGAGATTTCAACGGAACTATAGATGTAGAAGGGCATGGGACAGCAGTTGCATATACAATAGAAAAAAACACGCCGGATTCTGTGAAAATTATTCCTTATAAAACACCTAATATCAATAATCAAATCTGTTATTCTGCTTTAAATATTGCAATAGACAATGCAGTTGACAAAGGTGCTGATATTATCAACTTCAGCATTGGTTTTGAAGGAAAAAACAAAGAATTCTGGAATAAAACCCTATACAACACACATGAGGCAGGCGTTGCTGTTGTTGTTGCCGCGGGAAATGAAGGAAAAAACATTAGCAACACCGGTTTTTATCCAAGCTGTAATGATTATGTTGTTACAGTTGCCGCAACGAACAAAACAACCAGCGAAAACACCTTGGAATCATTGAAAAAAGCAGGTTGTGTAACCAACTATGGAGAATGTGTGGATATTTCCGCTCCCGGTGAAGAAATTTGGTGTGCTTATAATCTTTTTAATATGTTAACCCCTCGGGAAGGCACATCATTTGCTGCTCCACTTGTTACCTCTGCGCTAGCAATATTGAAATCTGCAAAGCCGGATTTAACCCTTATGCAATGCGAAAGCATATTGAAAAACAATGTTACTGTTCCGGATGAATGGATTGCAGGCAGTTACGGCACAGGCGTTGTCAATGTGAAAAAGATGTTTGAGAACTCTTTATCCGATTTACCGAAAATAACTTTATCCTCAAGCGGAGCCGTTATCACCGCAGAAAACAATGCGATAATATTTTATACTACAGACGGTACAATTCCTGTTGCAGGTGTTTCGCCTGTTTACACATCACCGATAGACACACTGCGCTCAAATATAAAAACCATTTGCGCCATTGCCTGTGAAAATGGCAAGCTGCCGAGTTGCACGGTTGAAGCCAAGTTGAAGTGGGAAGATAAAATAAACATCACTTACAAGCAGAAAGTCAAAATTAAACTTGCCGCCGACAGAAGCTGCCGTTATTGTTATTCAACAGATGAATCTGTTGCAACGGTTGACGAAGACGGATATTTAACAGGTGTATCAAGTGGCAAAACAAAAGTTGTTGTTGAAACATTCGATAACAGGCGTTGCGAATATCTTGTAACCGTTCGCTATTCATTGCCGCAGTGGATTATAATATTGTTTTTGTTTGGCTTTATTTGGTATATCTGATAAAATTTGACAAACAGGAGGAGCCAAAATGAGAAAATCGCTTTCTTTGTTTTTGACGATTGTATTGCTGCTTTCAACAGTATGTTTAGGGGCAAATGCTGTTGACGCCGAAACAGTCGCGGAAAACACCGGCAGCACAGCCGAAAGAATTTCTTTTTCAAGCGCCGAATTAACGGAACAGCTCGGAATTAAAGAGGTTCTTTTACCGGAAGGATTTAAGCTTGAAGTATGCGTTTATTACAGTAAGGTTGACTGCGACTGTGAGTTTCCCGAGTATTTAACCGTTGTTTTTTCGGATGATTCACAAACGAATGCTGCCCTTAAGTGGTCAGGTTATGATTATCATTA
Organism: Clostridia bacterium; assembly: GCA_017428625.1. GTDB lineage: Bacteria > Bacillota > Clostridia > Oscillospirales > Acutalibacteraceae > CAG-177. Next base: position 41,855 of record JAFRQM010000042.1, on the reverse strand, counting down.
TGTTTCTGATTTAGGCGAAGATCGAATTGGCATAGTCTTCTCGTATGATTATTCGCGAGAGAGTTATATTTGGAGTGCATTTGTCAGCGTTTTTCTAAACAATAAAATGATAACCACAGTCAGCAAAGAATGTGTTGAAAACAAACAACCGTTCAGCGTGAATCTGCCCCGGTATTTTAAAGATAATTATGATTATTTCAGAGCTCTTTGGACTTACGCTTACGGAGTGCCGGTGGGGTATAACGATTCTAACAGTTATAACATAATTGACTATTTCAATGATCTTGCGGAAAGAACAGTCTTTCTTATACAAAGTTTTTTTGAACAATAACCATCCGATAACCAAAGCGCGCCGCAATTGCGGCGCGCTTAAAACATATCATCTTTATTCAACTGTAAAGCGCCTGTAAACTCAGATTCAGTTTAGCGTCTTCATACTGTAAAAATCCGTCAACATTGCGGGTTATTTCCGCGTCATAGGTTGCCCTGCTCTGCTCAAGACCTACCTGTTTTTCGCGGCAGGCTATTATATCTTCGGATTCCTTCCAGGCACTCAGCGCAAACATATTGCGGGCAATTTTATAGCAGAGGTCCTTGTAATCGGTAACACCCAACTGCGATGAATCATAAGTCTGCGAGTTTATATATGCCCTGTTTGCGTAACTGTAGGCAACCTCAGCGGCGCTGTGGCTGTCCTCCGGTGTTTCGGCATTTACGGCAAGGCGGAAATTTCTCTGCGCGAGTTCAAGGTCCGAACTGACGGTTTTATAAAGTTTATAAACCTCAAAATAGCCTTCAAACTGCTCGCAGGCGGAAATGTAGTGGTTGAGATAGCGCGTAAGAATATCGCCGCCTCTGACCTTTTCAAGCGAATAAAGAACCGATATTTCACGGAATTTTTCAAGTTTAAGTCTTGAAGATTTTGAAAAATCCGGCTCGCTCGCGCCGAATACCGTGTTGTATGCCGCAAGAGCCATACCGTTTACAATCCGTTCGAGGTTTGCGCCCGGCAGATGCTTCACAATATAATTGACTGCCTCAAAATCACTTTGCGATGCGTATGTTTCCATCTGCGCCTCAAGCCCCGAGCGAAGCACCGAAATATCCGCCTTCGGGTCTTTTTCGAGAATATACTGCGCGGCGTCAGCCGCAGCCTTGCAGTCATCGTTCCACAGCGCTTTTGAAGCGCAGGCTGAAAGTTTTGAGGAATACTCCTCAAAGTTGAAATCCTCAAACTCTTCCTCAAGCGTGTCTGTCATTTCACAGGCGGTTTTGATATATCCTTTGTCAAGATACTCGCCGTATTTTTTCAGAAAAGAATTATTGATTTTTTTGCCGAAAACAAGTTTACCCAACGGGTTCATTGAGTCATATTCGTCCAGCGCTTCGCTTATGTTCCCGGCGGAGATGTTTTCCGTAACAGTGTTGCAGTTGATTGCCGAAAAGATAATTACTGCGCCTAAAATCAGAATAATTCCGAGAAACAGAACGGCGACGGCGGCACCGATACCTGAGCGGGAGCCGGATCGCTTTAATTCTTTTTCATCCATACGGCAATTCTCCCTGTTGAAATTTCTGCAGTTTATGCTATTATTATATTATCCTAAAAAAATAAAAATATCAAGGACTTTGAAAAAATGAAAAAGACAGTATTTAAAATTCTATGTTTAACATTTTCCCTCTTGTTCGCCGTTCTCTGCTTCACGGGCTGCGGCAGCAAAACGGTGCAGTCGGCCACATCCCCCGCGGGAACAAACAGTGAAATTGAGGCAGATGCGGATTTGCAGACATCGGGCGCCTATATAAGCCGATACGACGGCACCCATCCGCAGGTCGTCTTTACTATGGAAAACGGCGAAACCTTCACAATGGAACTTTACCCCGAATACGCTCCGCGCTCCGTTGATAATTTTGTCAGCCTTGTCAAAGAGGGATTCTATGACGGGCTTACCTTTCACAGAGTCATAGATAATTTTATGGCTCAGGGCGGAATGTCGCAGACTGCCGATGTTCCGAGCATTTACGGTGAATTTGCCTCAAACGGCTTTTCGCAAAACACACTCAAACACACAAGAGGCGTTGTGTCAATGGCGCGCACGGATTATCCCGATTCCGCCTCCTCCCAGTTCTTTATTTGCTATAATGACTGCCCGTGGCTTGACGGCAGTTATGCCGCTTTCGGCAAGGTGACAGAGGGAATGGAGACGGTTGACGCCTTTCTTGAAATTGAGAGAACGGGCAGTGAAAACTCAGAACCCGTAACGCCTATTGTTATTGAAAGCGCAAAACTTGTTGAAGGATAATTCAGGAGGAAATAAAAATGCTTGAAAATCCCGTGTTTAACGAGAATAACGAAAAAATCCTGTGCGAAATGGGCGGAAAACACGCGTCAATGATGATGAACATCAAAGTCAAAAAACTTGCGCAGGGCGAAACATATTCACTTTATGATGAAAAAAACGAAACGGCTTTTCTGCTTCTCAAGGGTCAGCTTGCGTTTGACTGGGGAACAGACAGCGCCGTTACCGCCGTGCGTGAAAACCCGTTTCAAAAAACACCCTATGCCCTTCATGTCTGCAAATGCACAAAGGTAACCGTAACGGCAAAACTCGACAGTGAGTTTATTATTCAGCAGACCGACAACGACAGAACATTCGACCCCGTTTACTACACTCCCGAAATCTGCCTTTATCAGGAGTTCGGGGCAACCCAGTGGGAAGGCACCGGTAAACGCACCGTTTCAACAATGTTTGACCTTTCAAACGCGCCGTATTCAAATATGGTTTTGGGCGAAGTGTTCCACAATCCGGGCAGATGGTCGAGTTATCCGCCTCACTACCATCCCCAGCCCGAACTCTATTATTATCAATTCAACTACCCGCAGGGCTTCGGAGCGGCTTTTATGGGCGACGATGTTCAGAAGATAACCGATGGCTCCTTCCTCTGCATTGAGCCGAATAACGCCCACCAGCAGGTGTGCGCTCCCGGTTACACAATGTATTATGTGTGGATGATAAGGCACATTGCCGGCGACCCGTGGGATAAAACCCGCATTTATGAACCCGAGCACGAATGGCTCGCGAATGCCGAATGACAGATAACAGCAAAAAAGGACTTGCAGCTTCGCAAGTCCTTTTTTTAATGTTAAACTGTAATGCCCGGCACGGATACACCGCGCGCAGAGCTTTTATTCTTCTGTGTTTTCTTCAGCGGACGAAGAAAACAATTCATTCACAATGTCGCGGGCTTCGGAAAGATGCCTGTAAAAAACATAGAACAGGACTCTTTCGCGGGCGGGACCGATTTTCATCGTTATCCCCGCGCCGAGAACGCTTTTCTGAATGAAGGGAATGTTATTCTGTGTGAGCACATCTGCCAGCATACCGCCCCAGACCTGTTCTTTTTCGGTAAGAAAACACAGGTCATCCGGTTCAACGCTGCGTCTGCTCTTTCTGCGGCATACCGGGCAGCGGTTTTCATCAAACGGAATACAGCAGTTTTCGCAATAATTCTGCACAGACATCATTCCTTTCGTTTCGGAAGAATCAATACCGTTTCCGAATGTCTTTACAAGTTCCTTCAGATACGCTCTGAAATCCTCACCGATTTCGGGATGGTTCATTGCAACCTCACAGTTGGCTTTCATAATGCCGAGTTTGTTGCCCATATCGTAGCGGCTGCCTTCAAAATCGTAGGCGAGCAGTCTGCCCTGAGAGCCGAGAAAACTGAAAATGTCGGTGAGATAAAGTTCTTTGCCTTCGGGCGTTTCTTCAAGTCCTTTGCCGATAAGGTCAAAAACCTCGGGCGAAATAACAACTCTGCCGAGTATGGCAAAAAGCGACATAACCTCTTCGGGTTTTGGCTTTTCAATGATTTTGTCGCACGCCATTATTCTGCTTTCATCCTCAAACGGGGTAACGCCGAGCGAGCAGTAAAGCCCTATTTTGTCGCGGTCAACGTTCTGCACGCCCACAACGGTTTTGCCGTATTTTTCATAAACTCTGCAAAGCTGACCCGTCGCGGGGTTTTTATTGTTTATAACAACATCGTCGCCGTAGAGAACTGCAACAGGTTCGCCCGCCGCAAATGCCTTCGCGCAATAAAGCGCGTGCGCGAGACCTTTTGTTTCTTTCTGACGGATATAACTGATGTTGGCGAGTTCGGTAACTTTTGTTATGCTTTCAAGCAGTTTTGCCTTTGATGGGTTGCCCTCAAGGTTTTTTTCAAGTTCAAAAGAGTGGTCAAAATGGTCTTCAATAACACCCTTGCCCCTGTTTGTGATAACAAGAATATCTGTGATTCCCGCTGCCGCCGCTTCTTCAACCAGATATTGAATTGCAGGCTTGTCAACAATGTTGAGCATTTCTTTGGGCACGGATTTTGAAGCGGGCAGAACCCTTGTGCCGAGCCCCGCGGCAGGGATAATCGCTTTTGTTATTTTCATTTTTTCACCCCTTTAAGTTATCAGTTTTTCGGCAAATGACATCAGCAGCCGGCATACCAGCGAAAAAAGACAGTAACTGCAGATAAAACTTAGAACCGATGTGCCGCCCACATTGTAGAGCATAACCCGCAAAGGAATCTCCTCTCGTGTGTTTTCACGCACAATCGTAATGTCTTTGAGGGTTTTTGAATAGCAGAAATAGTCCGCAAACAAGGCTGAGATGATGTGAGCGAGCACAAAAGCCGACGCGCAGGCGATGAACTTCGGGTCCTTTGAGAGAGTCTTTGCCGTCATAACCATTGCGTTGTATAGCCTCTGCTGCTGTTCTGCGCTCATCACGCCCTTGTTTTCCGACATCTCGCTGTAAACCTCGTTATAAACGCTTATGTAAAGCGCGCTGTCTTTTTCGAGTATCGGAGTTATAATAAGCGAAATTGCCACGAATATTCCGAAAAACGCAAGACCCGCTTTAATCATTCTTCTGTAGAAGAAATAAAACGGAGAAAGGAAGAATGCTCCCCAGTTCCATGACGCTTTGATTCCGCCGTCAGAAAAACGCTTGAATTTAGGGATGAATTTGCGTTGAAAATTCTTGAGATAAACGGCTATATCCGCCGCTTTGAAACCGCCGATTTCATCATCGTCGGTAAGCCCCGTGCCCCTGAGATACGGGCTCTGATGCGGGAACGGCATGTTGAAAGGGAAGGGGATTGACGCTCCGGCACCGACCGGCATCGGGCTGCGGCAGTTACTGCATACAAATGCGCCCGACTCGTTTTTTGCACCGCACATCGGGCAGTAAAGCCCTTCGGCGGGCTGCTCGCGGTATTCACCGCCGAAAGCGGCGTTTTCCTCATCTGATGAGGGCGCTTCATCAACCGCGGGAGCGTCCGGTGAATCGGGCTGCCAGATATATCCCGACGCGTGCAGATAACCGTTGACGCAGTTGTTTATTTTGTCATAGCAGGCGCGGTGCTGGGGTGTCGCGCACACGGGGCACACAACAACATCTTCACCCGTGAGCAAAGGCTGACCGCATCCGGCGCATATCTGATTCTCATAATTCATAATTTACACCTCTGACAGAACTATACCATACAATTTTATACTAAATATGAACAAAATGCAATATTGTAAAAAATTTATTAAATACTTTACTTTATGTGTATTTTTATATATAATATAAAATTGATTTAATATGCAATCAAATCTAAGGAGAAATTATTTATGGTTCAATATGAGGAACTGCGCCTTTCGCTTCTTGACCACGAAGAAAAACTCGGTCAGCTCAAAATCTCGCTCGGTCTTGACAAGGCGGCGGAAGAAATAGCCGAACTTGAAAAACAGCAGGCTGAACCCGCGTTTTGGGATGACATCGCTAATTCTCAGAAAGTGGTTCAGAGAACGGCGCAGCTTAAAAATAAAATCACATCTTATGAAAGCCTCAAAGGCGAGTATGAAGACGCACTTACAATGATTGAACTCGCCGACGAAGAGGGTGACCTTGACCTGTTTGATGAGTGCAAAGAGAGCGTTGACAGTTTTGTCACAAAACTTGACAGTATGACTCTTTCAACTCTTCTCACCGGTGAGTATGACTCCAAAAACGCAATTCTCACCTTCCACGCAGGTGCCGGCGGAACAGAGGCTCAGGACTGGAACCAGATGCTTGTGCGTATGTATGAGCACTGGGGCGAAAAGCACGGTTTCAAAGTAAGTCTCATCGACTTTCTCGACGGCGATGAAGCGGGTCTCAAATCCGCTGTTCTGCTTATTGAGGGCGAAAACGCCTACGGTTATATGAAGAGCGAAATGGGTGTTCACCGCCTTGTGCGCATTTCTCCGTTTGACGCCTCGGGCAGAAGGCACACCTCCTTCGCGTCCCTTGAGGTTATGCCCGAAATTGATGACACGGTTGAAGTTCAGATTAACCCCGACGACATCAAAATAGATTATTACCGCGCAAGCGGCGCCGGCGGTCAGAAAGTCAACAAAACCTCTTCTGCCGTGCGCATTACCCACATCCCCACCGGCATTGTCTGCGCAAGCCAGGTTGAGCGCAGCCAGTTTCAGAACAGGGATGTCGCAATGAAAATGCTCAAATCCAAACTTATTGAAATAAAAGAGAGAGAACACCTCGACAAAATCGAAGATATAAAAGGCGAACAGAGAGAAATCGCCTGGGGCAGCCAGATACGCTCATACGTGTTTATGCCCTACACCCTTGCCAAAGACCACAGAACAGGTTTTGAAATCGGCAACATAAACGCTGTTATGGACGGTGACATTGACGGTTTCATAAACGCTTATCTTCAGATGGAAGCAAACAAAGACTGATTTTTTCTGCCGGAGCGGTGACGGATGAAAATTATTGACATTTCGCGCGATGTTATGCAGTCGGAGGTTTATCCGGGCGATCCATTACCCGAACTTACCCGCCTTGAGAGTATGAACGATGACTGCTGCTACAATCTCAGTTCAATTTCAATGTGCCTTCATACCGGCACTCATGTTGACGCGCCCCTGCATTTTATTGATGACGGCGAAAGCATTGAAACCTGCCCGCCCGACGCGTTCATAGGGGAGTGCCGTGTTGTTGAGGTGCGCCCCGGAATTATCACGGGCGAGGACGCCGTGACGCTTTTGCCCGAGGGCTGTCAGCGCCTTCTCATCAAAGGCGGCGGCAAAGCGTTCTTTATGGACAGCGCTGCCGAATACATAGCCCAACTCGGCATAAAACTTATCGGCACCGATTCCCTGTCGGTAGGCTGTGAGGGCAACGAAAAAGAGCCCCACAGAGCATTTCTGCGCGAGGGGATCTGCATACTCGAAAACCTCGATTTGTCACAAGTCCGTCCGGGCAGATATTTTCTGTTTGCCCCTCCCGTAAAGATTGAAGGCGCGGAGGCGGCTCCCGTTCGGGCGGTGCTTATCAGCGATTATATATTCTGGAGCGGTAATAACGAATGAAGCGATTTTTTGATGTGATTATAAGCCTGTCAGGTCTTATAATTCTTTCGCCACTTCTGGCGCTTACGGCTGTCATCATTTTTATTGATGACGGTCTGCCTGTCGTTTTCAGGCAGAAAAGAATCGGCAAAGACGCTCAGTTGTTTACAATTTACAAATTCCGCACTATGAAGAAGAACACCCGATCCGCCGCAACGGGCGAGTTGAAAGAATCAGACGAACAGATTACCGGAAGCGGCAGAATTTTAAGAAAAACAAGCATTGATGAACTGCTTCAGCTTGTCAATGTTCTCAACGGCTCAATGAGCATTGTCGGCCCCCGTCCGCTCATTCCAGAAGAAAAAGAGATTCACGCACTGCGCGAGGCATACGGTGTTTATAAAGTCCGCCCCGGTGTTACGGGCTGGGCGCAGATAAACGGCAGAGACGCCCTTGATGATGAAACAAAGGCTTTGTATGACAAAGAGTATGTTGAAAAGCAAAGCATACTTTTTGATATAAAAATTCTCATAAGAACTGTTCTTGTTGTCCTCCGCCGTGAGAATATTACCGAGGGGGCAGAAAACAAATAAAAAAAGAGGCGGTTATCCGCCTCCCTTATGATTAAACTTTTCCGAGATATTCCTCAAGGCACTGACCGCTTGCCTTCATCGCTTTCGCGGCGGCAACGCCTACATATCTCCAGTGCCAGGGCTCATATATAATCTTCGTTATATTCTGTTTGTTTTCGGGATATCTCAGAATAAACCCGTAATCCGCTGCGTGTTCCTCAAGCCATTTGTATTCCTTTGTGTATTGGAAGCCCGCGGTTGAATCAGCCGTAATAATATCCATTGCCATACCGGCGTTGTGTTCGCTGGTGCCGGGCGGCAGTATTCTTTCAGCCGCCTTCTGTGTGGCGGTCACCTTGTCATAACCGAGATTCTGATAATACGCTATTTTATTGTTCAGGTTGTTTCTCTGCCTGCTAAGCGAGCGGTAGCCCGAAACGGGAGTGAGAATAATTCCGTCCTCTTTCGCCGCGAGATACATCTCGTTATAGTGCGGAGCAACACGGTAGTCAAGTTTGCAGCTTGACGGGTCGTTCGTAACAGACGGCGCGAGTTGCGGAACATAATTATCGGGCAGAATATAGTCGCGGTTTACCAGCAGAAGATTCCAGTTAGCGCTGTTGATTTCCGCGTAACTCGGGTTAAAGCCCGCATAGGCGTATTCATAATTCGCAATTTTGCCCTGAGCGGCTGTAGTGATTCCTGCAGTCTGCGTAATAGGTTCGGTAACCCTTTCGGATGTTGACGGGGCTTTCGTTGCAACCGTTGTTTTTACAGTCTCAGTCACCCGTGACAGCGTCGAAGTTTCTTTTCTGCTGAAAAAGCTCTTTTTGGTTGTTGTTTCTTCACTAACCGTTTCGGTTGTCTGTTCGGGCAGAGTTCCGTCAGGAACGGGGAAGGTTATTGTTTCACCCTCTTCATCAATATATGACTCGTGAACGCTTTGCGTTTCACTCTGAATCTCGCTCGAAGTTTCGCTTTCCTGCGGCGTTGCGACAGGCATCGCTCTTCTTGTTGAAACAACGCCGAGCACGGCTCCGCTGAAAACCGCCACAACCGCGGCGACAGCTATAAACAGAATTTTATTTTTTGTGTTCATTTTTGTTCTCACTTCTTAAAAAGATTAATACATATTGTAGTCAAATCGGTTTAAAAAGTCAATATCTGCAATTATTATATATTTTTTAAAAATTTTTTACGGAAAGGGGATGTTGTTTTGACAGCAAGGCAAAGCGTTGAAAGATACGAATCCGAACGCAGAATGTATGCAAATTATGTTGTTAAAAACATCAAAAAAATATGCAAGGAGACAGGACCCAGACCTTCAGGCTCGGAACAGGAACTCAAGGCGCAGCAGATGATGGCCGAAGACCTGAAAACCTCATGTGATGATGTTAAAATTGAGGAATTCAGACTTGCGCCTGCCGCCTTTATGGGCTGGGTGGAACTGCTTGTTTTCTGCGGAGTCGCCGGCACTGTTCTGCTTTTCCTCTCACACTGGAACTGGATTCCCAATCAGTCACTCATTTTCACAGCCATAGGCACCGGACTTCTTGCGATAGGCCTCTTCTTTGTGGTTTTTGAATTTCTCTTTTATAAACAGGCTCTTGATGTGTTCTTTCCCAAAAAGACGAGCCACAATGTCGTCGCCGTTCGCAAGCCGGCAGGGGAAGTCAAAAGAAGAATAATCTTTTCGGGCCATGCGGATTCCGCCCCCGAATGGTGGTTCACTTACCTCGGCGGTCCAAAACTGCTTACATCAGTTATCGGTCTCGGTCTCGGCGGCTGCGTGTTTGTTTCGGTTGTTTCGGTAATCACGCTTGTTCTTTCGGCAACGGGCACGGATATTTCCTCAAACAGAATTATTTTTATTCTTTCAATCGTCGCCCTCTGTTTCACACCCGTTTACATTTTCTGCCTGTTTTTTTACAATCCGAAAAGACCCGTTGAGGGGGCAAACGACAATCTGACCGGTTGCCTTTGCTCAATGGCTGTTCCGAGATTTTTGCAGGACCACAACATTCAACTTGAAAACACCGAAGTTATGGTTGTTCTCACCGGCTCTGAGGAGGCGGGTCTGAGAGGCGCCAAAGCGTTCGCAAAGGCTCACGCAAAAGAATTTGCCTCACAGAAGGATGTTGAAACAGTTTTCTTCGGGCTTGACACTGTGCGTGATTTTGACTATATGGGTGTTTACAGCAAAGATATGACGGGCACCGTAAAGAACAGCCCCGAAGTTTCAAAATTAGTCAAAGAAGGCGCCGCAGTCGCGGGCTACGACCTGCCCTACAAGAGTGTTTTCTTTGGTTCATCGGATGCCGCGGCTATCACTCAGGGCGGAATGAAAGCCACCTGCTTTGCCGCGATGGATCCCGCTCCCGCGCGTTATTACCACACAAGGCTCGACACAGCCGACAATCTTGACCTTAAAACAGTTGAGGCGGGAGTTGATATCTGCCTTGAAACGCTTTTCCTTTTTGATGAAAAAGGGCTCAATGTTCAGGGAAAGACTGATTAAAACGCCGCACATATAACGGCGGCATATTTTCCGTTTGATTATGTTTTATAATCTTGAAATAAACCAATTATTCTTGTGATTTTTCGCCTTCATCAAGCGAAAAATCTGCTCACCTTTCTGCGCACCCTATTTAATCAGCGTTTCCCTCAGCAAAACTCAAACCCGATATTCCGAAAGGAGAATACTATTATGAATAAAAACTTTCTTGCGCTTGTTTCGTTTGTGCTTGTTTTCGTAATGCTTTTCGCATTTGCGGGTTGCAGCATCATACCCGAAACAGAAGAGGAAACTACGGTTTTCAAACGCACATCCGACCTGCCGACGGAACAACTTTATAAAGTTTCAGGCGACGGCGTTACACATTACCTTGACGGTGAAGGCAACACCATCGACAGCACCACCGTGCTTGACGAAGCGGGCATTGCCGCAAAAAACGAAAAACTGCTCGAATACTATAATGTAAATGTCAACGCTCTTGTTGACGGCTCAACAACCGCCGTCGTTACAAGAAGCGAAGGCAAAAGCATCGGCAAACAGCAGGATGCCGAAGGTAACAGTATTCCGATGAGCGACAACACTTATGTTAACGCCGCGATTGAATCGCTCAAAAAATATATGCTTGTCACAAAAGACACAACCTCAACCGAATACACAAACGAACTTAATGACGCTCTTCCCGGGGCAGAATATGTCAGCACGCTTACCGCGTATGATGTTGAGAGTTCAACCTGCGTTGACGGCGACACAACAAGAACGGTTGTCATAACGCTTAAATCTCCCGTTCCCGAAGCTGTTGTTGACGCTAACTTCGACAAAGAAGATGTTGACGCTGTCTATGCCGAGTTTGACAAGGCGACGGATTATATGGAAATTGACAAATCCGCCACAAAATTTGAGTATGTCAACTGCGTTATTGAGATTGTAACGGATATTCAGACAGACGAAGTTCTTTCAATTAAATATATAAAAGGCGTCAATGTGAACACTGTTGTTACGGGCAAAGGCAAACTCGCCTCCGTCGGCGAAGTGCCCGTGTGCTTCCTCTACACCTACACGGTTGAATACAAAATTGACAGAACAAATCCCGAAGAAGCTCAATAAAACACGCTGATAATAACATACAGAAAGGAAATAATGTTATGCCTTCAAACGCAAAAGTTGCTTATTGCAGAACCTATCAGAAGGTGATGAAAATCACCTCGGATATGCTCCCGTGGAAAGAACCTTCAATTATCAGGGGCGCCGGTTGCATAAAAAAACTGCCTTATCTTATTAAACAGAATGGCATCAGAAAGGTTATGATTGTAACCGACAAAGGTCTTATGAGTCTTAACCTGCTTGACTCCCTTTTTGAGGGGCTTAAGAGCAAGGGCATTGACTATGTTGTTTATGACGGTGTGCAGCCCAACCCCACAATTCCGAATATTGAAGAGGCCAAACAGCTTTACATTGACAACGGCTGTGAAGCGATAATCGCTTTCGGCGGCGGTTCGCCGATGGACTGCGCAAAGGCGGCGGGCGCAAGAGTTGTTAAACCCAATCAGACCGTTCAGAAAATGAAAGGCGTTCTTAAAGTTCGCAAAAAACTTATGCCTTTTTTCGCTGTTCCCACAACAGCAGGCACCGGCTCTGAGACCACAATCGCGGCAGTTGTCTCCGACCCCGACACACACGAAAAATACGCAATCAATGACCTCTGCCTGCGCCCCGGCTATGCAATTCTTGACCCGGAACTCACCGTAGGCCTTCCTCCTCATATCACATCCACAACAGGAATGGATGCCCTCACTCACGCCGTTGAGGCATATATCGGCAGGTCAAACACAAAAGAAACCGCCCAAAGAGCGGTTCAGGCTGTTAAACTTATTTTTGAAAATCTTTACAACGCCTATGAAGACGGTAAAAACATTGAGGCGCGTGAAAATATGCTGCTCGCCTCACACTATGCGGGTATTGCGTTCACCAGGGCTTATGTGGGCTATGTTCACGCAATCGGTCATAATCTCGGCGGTATGTATGGCGTGCCCCACGGTCTCGCTATGTCGGTTATTCTGCCATATGTTCTCGATTATTACGGCAAAGCGGCTTATGACAGACTCGCCGACCTTGCCGACGCCGTAGGCGTAAGCGGAGCGGACAATGCCGAAAAGGCAAAGAACTTTATTGCCGCCGTGCGTGAACTCAATGCGAAAATGAATATTCCGTCATCCATTGACAAAATCAAAGAAGAGGATATTCCTCTCATTGCCGAGCGTGCTCTCGCTGAGGGCAATCCGCTTTATCCCGTTCCGAAAATTATGGATAAGGCAGACTGCGTGGTCCTCATAAAGAGTCTTATGCCGAAAGAATAATCACAATAATATAACGGAGCGGTCCTTCGGGACTGCTCCGTTTTTGTGGCTTTATTTATATTTTGCTTATCTTTTTCAGTGCGTCGTATGTCCCGAGCAGTATAAGCACGGCGTTTTCATCAAGCAGTGTGTCGGGTGTTATCTCAACATCAATGTCATCACCGCGGCGTATTCCGATAATATTGACGCCGTGTCTTGCGCGTATGTTGATGTCGCCCACCTTTTTGCCTGCCCAGGGTTTGGGAACCTGTGTTTCGTCAATGGCATATTTGTCGGAGAGTTCAATAAAATCCATTATGGTTCTGTCAGATGAAATAAGGCTTAAAGCAAGGCGGTCCGCAAACTCGTGTTCCGGTATGTAAACCTGCTTTGCGCCGAGCTTTTCAAGTATGGTTTTATGCGTTGAGTTGCTCGCTTTGCATATTATGTTCTCAATGCCGAGTTCACTTAAATTCATTGTTACAAGCGTTGAAACGCCGAGATTGCTGCCTATTGCCACAACGGCATAATCGCAGGAGTCAACACCGAGCCTTTTCAGAAGCGCTATGTCGCAGGCGTCCGCGACAACTGCCTGTGTGACGCTGTCTCCGATTTTGTCAACGCAGCTGCCGTCAACGTCAATTGCAATTACATCCGCGCCGTTGTTGTAGAGGTTGACAGCAAGGCGTGAACCGAATCTGCCGAGCCCTATAACCGCAAAAGATTTCATATTATCACCTTAACCTATAAGAAGATTTGTGCCGGAGTATCTGTATTTGCGTTCAGTGTAATTTCCTTTGAGGAACCCGATGCTTATTGTAATAATTCCGATTCTGCCGAAAAACATAAATATTATCAGCATTGTCTGCGAGGCAGTGCCGAGTGCCGCTGTGATTCCCGTTGAAAGCCCGACGGTGCCGAGCGCGGAAACCACCTCAAACAGCGCGTCTGAGAAGTTTACGCCCGAGTCGGCACACATAAACGCGGCGCCTGCAAAGGCGAGTGTTACCATTGTAATAAAAAGGGTAAGCGCGTTCATAACCTGCTCGTCAGAGATTGTATGTTTAAAAACATCCGTGCCTGCTCTGCCGCGCATACGGCTGCGAATAAAAAGAAAAAGAACAACAAAAGTCACGGTTTTGATTCCGCCTGCCGTTGAACCCGAAGATCCGCCTATGAACATAAGAAAATCCGAAACCGCCTTGCCCGCCTGAGTAAGACCGTTCTGGTCAAAGGAGGCAAAGCCCGCAGTTCTGAGAGTTACGGATTGAAAAAAAGAGTTAAGCAGTTTTGAACGCGTTGAAAAACTGCCGAGAGTTTGCGGATTGTTCCATTCAAGCAGGCAGAAAACAATCCACCCGATTAAAATCAGAACAGCCGTTGTTATAAGAACGAGTTTTGTGTAAACGCTCCATTTTTTCGGCTTTAAGCGTATTATTTCATCCCAGACGATAAACCCTATTCCGCCCGAAATAATTAAAAGCGAAAGCGTCAGCAAAACAACCGGGTCATCAGCCATAAGTGCCATACTGCTGCCGGGAACTTTAAATCCCATAATGTCAAACCCGGCGTTGCAAAAAGCGGATACAGAGTGAAAAACACCGAGTTTCAGCGCCCTTGACGCGCCGTAAAGCGGTAAAAACTTTAAAAACAGAACAAGAGCTCCGAGTGTTTCAACACTTAAAGAGCCTATGAGCAGATTGCGCTGTATTCTCATAACATCGCCGCTGCCTTCGGAACTAATAGATTCCGCAACAAGCATACGGTGCTGAAAACCGGCTTTTCTGCGTGTCAGAATAATTATAACAGAGGCGAGCGACATAAAACCGAGCCCGCCGATTTCAATAAGAGCAATAATCACAAACTGCCCGAAACCGCTCCAGAGGCTCCAGGTATCTCCTAGAACAAGCCCGGTTACACAGGTTGCCGAAGTGGATGTGAAAAGCGCGGTTTTAAGCCCGCAGCAAACCCCGTTTCTCGATGAAACGGGCAAAAGAAGCAAAACCGTGCCCAGAACAATTACCGCCGCGAAAACAAGCACGACGGTTTTGCTTGTGCTCAGTTTTTTTCTTCTTTTTCTCTCTGCCTTTTCTGTCATATTTTCCTTTTAAAGGGCTTATACCCTGTTTTTAATTCAGACTTTTTATATGAAAGGAATAATCTTGAGCGGATTGAACAGGTATGCGGGAATAAGCTCAATAGTGTTTCTTCCCTTTACTTTGATTACGGGTTCTGTGGTTTTGCCAAGCCCCATATCATAAAGAACTTTAAGCAGAATCTTCGCTATTTCTTCATTTCCCCTTGCGGTCGGATGAATAAAAGCGAAGCAGTAGCCTTTGCCGTTGAGTTTCGCGGCAATATCTACTATTGTTATGGTGTCCGGGTGCTCCTCGTCATATTGAAAAATGCGCTCGTTGAGTTTGTCAGCGCCATACTGCAGAAGCGGTCTGAATATTCCCGTTGACGGGTTGTAAAGCGTCTGCATAAGAATAACCGCATCGGGGTTTGCCTCGCGGATTATTCCGAAAATACTGCAAAGGTCCTCATAATAAGCGTCAAGCACATTGTCAAGTATGGGGTCAATGCGGAAAAGAACGCCGAGAATAAGCAGAGGAATATTGCCGTGCAGAAAATTGTTGCCGCCGATTGTGATGTTGATAATATCGGCGTTTTCAATGCTGTTCATAACATTCTGCCTTTTAAGCAATGCGAGCAGTTCGCTGCTCTTCATGCCGTCAACACCGTAGTTCACATAATTGTAGCCGTTTGTGTTTGCAATTATTCTGCCGTAGCATGCCTCTTCATAGTTGACTATGCCGGAACCTTTCGCTATTGAGTCGCCGAGCAGAACATAGTTTAGCGCCTCTTCTTTTTCGTCCGCGGATTCCGCAAGCGCCTGTGACTGTTCTTCATAACCGGTCAGAACATCCGTGTTTTCAATGTCGGAAATCTCTTGCGCATAATGCGGGGCGGGGGCTTCATCCGCGAAAACTGCCGGGCAGGACCCGAGCAAAAGCAGCGCACAGAGTAAAACCGATATAAATCGTCTTAAACTGTCTTTCATAATATCATAATCCTTTCGGTTTGGTTACAGAGTGGTTTTCTTTTCATCAAGCGGCATATTTTTTCTGAAATGAGGCACCTGCATTGTTCTGCCGCCGTTTGTTACCGAGAGCGCAGAGAGAAGGCCGACCGCCGTCCACTCGCAGCCGGTGTAAACATCAAGGTCGGGCTGCCTGTTTTCACGCACGGCGTTTATGAAATCCTCAACAATAAAGAAATCACTGCCGTTATGGCCTGCGCTTGTCTGCGCCTCGGTGGCGTTTTTGTATCTGTCGGGCAGATAAATGTCATATTCCTCAAGCGGCCTCCATTTCATATTGTGGAGGGGGCTGTCATTTTCATCGTCAATGAACGAAACCCGGTTATAATCGTCCGGGTGAGTCTTTGAACTGAAGCAACCCTTCGTGCCCTGCAGGTGAAAATAATCCGTGTTGTGCGGGCGCGGCGACATACAGTCAACCCTTATAGTGATAAGTTTACCATTCGCCGTGCGGCACATTACGGTTGTGCCGCTGTCCTGCTTCAAACCCAGTGTGTTGTAAACGCCGGGTGAGAAAGCGGAAACTTCGGTTACTCTGTCACCTTCAAACCACTGCATAACAGGGCCGAGACTGTGCGTAGGGTAAAATGCGCCTCTTGTTCCGCACTGCCAGTAGGAGCGCCAGGAAGTTTTGCCGTTGGGGTAAACAAACAAATCCGCTATGTTGTGAAGATACATCCCTTCGGCGTAATATGGCTCACCGAAAAGCCCTGCCTCAACCATTTTTTTAACCTGCTGTATTCTCGGGTCAAAAACAACATTTTCGGCAAACATATAAATTTTGTTGTATTTCTCAACACTTTCGCAAAGCCAGAACAATTCATCCATTGTAACGCCTGCGGTGACTTCACTCATAACATGCTTGCCCGCTTCAAGCGCGGCTATTGCCTGAGGCACGTGGCACTGCATCGGCGTTGCGATTATTACGGCGTCAATGTCGCCTTTCTCAAGCATATCGTCGAACACGCGGAAGGTTTTTACAGCCCCGCCGATTCTCTCTGCGGCTGTTTTCAGATGACCTTCGTCAAGGTCGCACATCGCGGTTATTTTAACATCATCAATACTGCCGAGTCCCATAAGAGTTGAGAGCCCTCTTGTGCCGGCAATTCCGACCTTAATCATAATAAAAGGAACTCCTTTAAAGAGTGATTTTCTTTTCTTCGACAGGCATATTTTTACGAAAATCGGGAACCTGCATTGTTCTGCCGCCGTTTGTTACGGAGAGAGCGGAGAGAAGACCGACTGCGGTCCACTCGCAGCCTTTATAGACGTCGAGATCGGGCTGCCTGTTCTCCCTTACGGCATTTATGAAATCCTCGACAATGAAGAAGTCCCCGCCGTTATGCCCCGCGTTTTTTTGCTCCTCGGTGGCGTTTTTGTATCTGTCGGGCAGATACATATCAAATTCTTCAAGTTTTCTCCATTTCATATTGTGGAGCGGACTGTCATTTTCATCGTCAATGAATGAAACACGGTTGAAATCATCACCGTGCGCTTTTGAGTTGAAACAGCCCTTCGTGCCCTGCAGATGATAGAAATCCATATTATGCGGGCGCGGCGACATACAGTCAACCCTTATGTTGAGCAGTTTGCCTTTCGCGGTGCGGCACATAGAAGTAGTGCCGCTGTCCTGCTTTAAGCCGAGGGTGTTGTAAACTCCGGGCGAAAAAGTGGAAACCTCGGTTATTCTGTCGCCGGGGAACCACTGCATAACAGGGCCTATGCTGTGTGTGGGGTAGAAATTGCCCCTTATTCCGCACTGCCAGTAGGAACGCCATGAGGTTTTGCCGTTGGGATATACAAACAGGTTGCCTATGTTGTGAAGATACATCCCCTCGGCGTAGTAAGGCTCGCCGAAAAGCCCCGCCTCAACCATTTTGCGCACTTGCTGCACTCTCGGGTCAAAAATGTAGTTTTCGGCATACATATATATTTTGTTGTATTTCTCAACGCTCTCGCAAAGCCAGAACAGTTCGTCCATTGTAACGCCTGCCGTGACTTCGCTCATAACATGCTTGCCCGCTTCAAGCGCGGCTATCGCCTGAGGCACATGGCACTGCATAGGCGTCGCTATAACAACGGCGTCAATATCGCCTTTCTCAAGCATATCGTCAAAGATTCTGAAAGTCTTTACATCACCGCCGATTTTTGAGGCGGCATTTTTCAGATGTTCCTCATCAAGGTCGCACATTGCGGTTATTTTAACATCCTCAATGCCGTTAAGCCCCATAAGGGATGACAGGCCTCTTGTGCCAGCTATTCCTATTTTAATCATTTTTTTGCACTTCTTTCTTTTGTCAGTCAAGTGTTACGGTGTGTTCGCCCGCGCCGAGAGCTATAACGATTTTTCCGCCTTCAACAGGGCAGTCCGCCGCGTTGCGAGAGGCGCCGTCAACCGTTACCGTCTCATATTCAGCGGGCAGGTAAAGCGTTGCTTCAACGGGAATACTGCAATAGTATTTGATTCCGTTTACCGTGTTCCACTCGCTCTTTATAAGACCCGAAGCGCTGTTGAATGACGCGTTGACATAGGTTATATTTTGCTGGCCTTCGGGCAGTTCGTCGGGAGTTCTCAAATCAAATCTCGGTGTGAGCGTGATTTTTCTGAAACCCGGTTCCGCCGGCTGAATACCCGCCATAAAACCATACATCCATTCGCCTATGGCGCCGTAAGCGTAGTGGTTAAAGGAGTTCATACCGACATTGCCGAAGCCCTTCTCTTTTGTGTATGAATTCCATCTCTCCCAAATGGTAGTCGCCCCCTGATCAACGCTGTAAAGCCAGGAGGGCTCGTTGCGCTGCAGAAGAAGGTTGTAAGCGGTTTTGTCAAGCCCGTATTTTGAAAGGGTCGGGCACAGCGCGCAGGTGCCGACAAAGCCCGTTGAAAGACGGTTGCCGTTCTCCGCTATCTGCTGTTCGAGCTGCTTTGCTATTTCTCTGCTGCTCGCACCGTCCGCCAGGTCAAAGGCGAGCGCAAGAACTTTATCCGCCTGCGTGTCCCCTTTGGGCATACCGTTCTTCATATAGTGCTTGTCAAAATATTTTTTCGCCTTGTCGCGGTGCTTTCTGTATTCCTCAACCTTGTCCGCCTTGCCGAGGGCGTCGCTCATTTCAATCATAAGATCTATGTCGTGAACAAGGTATGCGCTCGATATCATATCGTTTTTGCATAAATCATAGGCAAGCCAGTCGCCGTATCTCGGGTTGGGGCCTGAATAGCCGTTCTGCTTTATTAAGCCGTTTATGTATTCATCCATCGAGTCATAATGCTCTTCAAGAATCCGTTTGTCGCCGAACATCTTATACATATTGTAGGGAATAATAATGCCCGCGTCGCCCCATGCAGCCGCGTTGTCAGCCTTGCAGTAACTCACCGCAGGGTTAACATCGCAGTAGCCGCCGTGTTTTGTCTGGCTGTCGCGCATATCCTGCATCCATTTGAGGAAGAACGGGTAAACATCCGCATTATAAGCGGCTGTAGTGGAGAACGCCTGAGCGTCGCCCGTCCAGCCGAGACGCTCGTCTCTCTGCGGGCAGTCTGTCGGCACGCTCAGATAATTGCCTCTCTGACCCCAGAGAATATTTGAAAACAGTTGATTTACAAGGGGATTTGATGTTTCAATATATCCGGTTTCGCGGTTATCGTTGCCTACAACCTCGCCTTCAATTCCAAGCAGTTCAACATCGTTTTCGGCAGTGATTTCAACAAATCTGAAACCGAAGAAAGAGAACTTCGGACGGTAACTTTCGGCGCCGTCGCCGTTGAGCCTGTAATAAGCCTTCGCAAGCGCGGAGCGGTAGTTTACGGTGTAAACCGAACCCATAGGGCCGTCGTTGCCGCGCTTTCTGCTGCCTGAATCGTTTAAGAATTCCGCGTAGCGCATACGCACAACCGTGTCTTTTTCACCTTTGACGGTGAGTTTTACCCATCCGACTATCTCCTGACCGAAGTCAACAACAGCCGTCTGTCCCTGTTTAAGGGTCAGGGGGAGTGCAGCGCCCGCCGAGCAGATATGCGCCTCGCCGTAGTTTGTGCCGTTATAAACAACGCCGTCGGTTATGTTTATGTGTTGAGGAACGCGTGTAAGACCGTCACGCACTTTAACTGTTGTGCCGATATAGGGCGTGATTTTGCCTTTATATGGAACAGTTTCGGGTTTAACAAAGCCTTCGGTTGAAAAAGAAGGCAGCGACATCTCAGCGTAGGTAGGCTCGTTACCGTCGCAGAATTCTCCGTCCCATATATCCGCAGTGCGGATTCTTCCGCACACTTTTGCGAGCCAACTTTTATCGGTGACAAGCATTTCCGCTCCGCTTATAAGAACAGCAGCGAAAGCGGGCGTGCCCGTGCCGTAAATGCCGCCGGAGATTCTGCCGTAGCACCAGCCGGGCGAAACAACGGCGAGAATACGGTTTTTGCCCTTTACCACATTTCCCGTAACATCATAGGTGCAGTAGAGCGCTCTTTTGTTGTAATCGGTCCAACCGGGTTTGAACTCGTCATTGCCTATTCTTTTGCCGTTTATATAAACATCCGCGCAGCCCAGGGCGGTGAAATAAAGCGTCGAAACACCTGCTTCACTCACCTGAAAATCCCTGATGAAAACGGGCAGACCGTCGCATTCCTCAAGGTCGTTTTTCTGATTTCTCATAAGATAACTCGTAAGACGACTCGCCCAGATATGTGAATTGGGCTTGAAATAGGAGTCGTATTCTGTGGTGATGAATTTTGCCTTTTCAAACAGTCCGCTTGTTTTTTTTGAGAAAATGTCATTAAGTAAATCGCTCATATCTGCCTCCGCCTGTTTATTTTATGCATAATCCGCACAATTATATTCATTTTAGCATTGATATATAAAATATTCAAGCATTATATTATAAAATAAACACAATATATAGTGCGTTGACATTTATCTGCCCGCGGTGTAAAATATTTATTACAAAATTATCATTGTGAGGTGAATACCTTGAGCGGCGACGGCAGTCATATACGACGGAGTCACGATAAAAAAACAGCATACGGCGTAAAGACCGGTGTAATCATCCGCTGCTCTCGGGGGCATCGCGGGTAATTGCTTTGTTTTGATTTGCATTTCAGACCGTCCTTGCGCCTGTGCGGAAAGGGCGGCTTTTTATTATGGAAGACGGTGTTCTTTTAAACATTACGCAAAAACTTCTCAATGACGGCAAATACTCCGCAGTCAAAAACATTTTAACGGAGATGAATGAGGTTGATATCGCCCAGATTATCTCCGACGCCACAACCGAAAACCAGGTAAGAATTTTCAGACTTCTGCCTACGGAGATTTCTGCTGAAACATTTTCATACCTTAACACCGACATTCAGAGCACAATAGTCGATTCAATCACAAACGCCGAACTCGGCAAACTTGTGGATGAAATGTTTATTGACGACGCGGTCGATTTTCTTGAAGATGTGCCCGCGAATGTTGTTACGAGGGTTCTCGCGCACACAAGCGCCGACACACGCAAAACAATAAACAGATTCCTCAATTATCCCGAAGATTCCGCCGGCAGCATTATGACTGCCGAAATGGCGGCGTTCAATGTCAACTGCACGGTTGAGGAGGCAATCAACGACCTGCGGCGCACTGCACTTGACAAAGAAAGTATTGAAACCTGCTACTGCATTGACAAAAACAGAATCCTTCTCGGCAGCGTTCCCATAAGACGCCTCATCGTTTCAAAGCCCGAAACAAAAATCGGCGACATTATGTATGACGATGAGCAGTTAATCTATGTCACAACAACCGATGATCAGGAAACTGTAGCGCAAATAGTGCGCAAATACGACCTTCTCTCCGTTCCCGTTGTGGATAAGGAAAAACGTCTTGTCGGCATAATCACCGTCGATGACATTGTTGATGTTATCCAGCAGGAGAACACCGAAGACTTTGAAAAGATGGCTTTGCTGATTCCTTCCGAAGAGGATTATATGAAAACGGGTGTTGTCAGGCTTTTCAGAAACAGAATCCCATGGTTGCTTATTCTTATGATTTCGGCAACATTCACGGGCTTTATCATTGACAATTTTGAAGATAAATTAGCGGCTGTCGCGGGGCTTACCGCCTGTATTCCGATGCTTATGGATACCAGCGGCAACTCGGGCAACCAGGTCTCAACGCTTATTATCCGCGGTCTCGCGCTCGGCACGGTAAAACTCAAAGATTATTTTATGGTGCTCTGGAAAGAGATAAGAGTTGCGCTTATGTGCGGCATAACCCTTGCGGCGGCAAACTTTGTGAGAATGTATCTTCTCAATTTCGTCACCCACAGCGTGGCAACTGACAGAATGTTCCACATCTTCTTCGTCGTGTGTATTTCAATGCTTTTCACGGTTGTTGTCGCAAAAATCATCGGATGCTCCCTGCCGATGCTCGCAAAAGTTCTTCACCTTGACCCCGCGCTTATGGCAGGCCCTATGATTACCACAATAGTCGATGCTGTTTCGCTTCTCATCTATTTCGGCTTTGCGACCGTAGTGCTGTTTTAGCAAAAAAATATTAGATGTTTTGAACTGAAAATATGTGCGGAATTTGTTTATTCCGCACATATTTTTTCTTTATGTTGACCGCTGAATATTATAATGATAAAATCATTTTATTATATTTGTTGTTCTAAGGAGTGTTTTGCGATGAAAAAATTTACCGCTCTTCTGCTCGCCTTAATCACATTGTTCTTCTGCGCTGTTCCGGCTTTTGCTGCAACGGACGGCGAACAGAATTTTGTGCCTGTCATCCGCTTTGTGGCGGCGAGCGACACCCATGTCAAAGAGGATAACGACCGCACTGCCGACCGTATCCCCGTCATGCTGCAAACGGCTTACGCCGCGGCAGAAGAAGACGACGCTTACAGCAAACTTGACGCCGTTCTTATTGCCGGCGACCTGACTGACAGGGGCACAAAACCCGCCTTTGACAAATTCTGGAGAGTTCTTGACGGCTCGCTTAAAGACGGCACCCGGTTTATCGGCGTTGTGGCTAAAAACCACGACGGCTATGAGATGAGCCGCAGGGATGTTCACGAATATTATTCATCACTCACCGGCAATGATGCCGATTTTCATATTGTTATAAACGGTTACCATTTCATAGGGCTTTCCGCTTCGGATAACGACGCGACTCATTATGATTCAAAACAACTCGGCTGGCTTAAAGAACAGTTTGACAAGGCAACCGCCGAAAACCCGGATAAACCCGTTTTTGTAACTCATCACGAGCATGTGCGCAACACGGTTTACGGCAGTTCCACCTTTGACGGCTGGGGCGTTACCTACTTCACGAATATTCTCAACCAATACCCGCAGGTTGTCGATTTTTCGGGCCATTCGCACTATCCGCTCAATGACCCGCGCTCAATCTGGCAGGGCAATTTCACGGCAATCGGCACGGGCGCGATTTATTACTCGGAGTTCACTATTGACGAATTTCGCGCCTATGATCCGCCTGACTGTCAGGACACGGGCACTTTCTGGATTGTTGAGGTTGACGCTTCAGGCAATATGCACCTTCGCGGATATGATGTTGACGAGGGCAAACAACTCTGCGAATATTACATAAACAACCCTTCCGATAAGGCGAACCGGGATTTCACTCCGGCAAAGCAGAAAGAAAAATCATCAGCTCCCGAATTTGAAGACGGAGCAGCGCTCAGAAAGGAACAAATAACAGACCCCACTTTTGACACCGCGGTTGTTTTTGCTCCTGTTGCCGCCTCAACAGACGGAAACCCCGTTGTGCTTTACAGAATCAAAGTGAAAAACAGTTTGGGGCTGACTCTTATGAAAGATTGGGTTCTTCCGCCCTACTATCGCGCAATTCCGCAGGAAGAGGTCGAATTTTCTCTTGAAAACCTGCCCGCAGGCGAATACACAATAACAGTAACCGCCGAGAACGCCTACGGAATGCAGTCCGAGCCTCTTACTCTTAAAACGGAAATTGAAGGTAAAACCGGCTTTGCCGCTCTGGCAAGTATGTTCAGAATGTTCTTTGAAAGAATAAAAACTTTCTTTGAAAGGCTTTTTTCATAATATCCGCTTACTTAAACAAATTAACGGTTAAGGAGGTCTTTTATGGCTGACTGTCCCAAATGCGGCAAACATCTGCGTATGCTTGACTGGCGGCAGACCTGCCCTTATTGCGATGTAAACCTTGTTTATTATAAATCCAACGAGAAGTTGCTCGATGACAGCGAAAAAGCGGAGATTGAGCACGCTCACACCCAGCCGAAAGTTGACAGGGCAAAGGCGGCGTATTTCGGTTCACCTCTCTCCATAGCGAGATTTGTTTTGACAATCCTGCCCGTTGTAACCCTGCTTGTTCCGTTTGCAAAATTCAGCGGAGCAAACGGGAGCAAACTAATAAATCTTGTGAGTGTTGTCAACTTTTTCAGGGCGGGCGGCTTCAACAAAATGCTCGGCGCCCTTCCCGGGAACAAATCCGCCCTCGCTCTTGCGCTTATGTGCGCTGCGGCGGCAATGTTTTTAATAAATGCAATCTTTCTGATAGCCTCTTACGGCAAACACGGCAAAGGCAGGCAGACCGCTCTTTATGCCTTCACTTTTCTGCTTGCTATTGCTTCATTTATATGCCTTCTCGCGGGTGGAAAAGACATCGGCGTATTCATACAGAATTACTCATCGGCGGTTCCCTTTATCGGCGCTGTTGTTTTTCTGATTGTCGAGTTTGCGGCACTCGCCGTCAATGTTCTGCTTTATGCAAAGGGTGTCAAAGTCAGATATACGCCCTGTCTTATCGGCGGACTGCCCAAAGAGGAATACTACTCTTATGTGGAGCAGGGGATGACCCGGGAGGAAATCCGTCGCAAAATGCTTGTCGCCCTTGCCGGAATGCAGGAGGAGTTTGACAAAAAAGTCGCCGAAGAAGAGGCGCATAAAAGGGGAGGTGAATAACCGTGGCTGCAAGCATCCCGAAAGAACAGGCTGTGCAGATAGCGCTGAACGGCACCGATGAAGAGGTCAACAAACAGTTACGCCAATACACCGATGTTGACCGCAGGGTTGTTTCGAGAAAAGAAACAATCGGTTACATCCTTTTCACCTCGTTCCGTGATTTCAACATAAACGGTCACAAAGATATATTCGCCGAAACAATACTTAAAATCAGCCTTAACCTTCAGTCGGTTTATAACGCTTTCGCGGGCGTATGGGATATTGTCGATGACATAATCATCGGCGGTGTTGTCGAAAAAACCAGAACACGCTGGGGCAAGTTCATACCATATATGGCAATGTCGGGCATTCCGCTCGCCGTTATGTCGGTGCTTTACTGGATGCTCCCCTACCTTATCGGTCAGGAGAACTGCGACAACCTCAATTATATGCCCAAGTTTCTTATCTGGGCGGCGCTTGAACTCATAAACGAAGTTGTCGAGAACTTCCGCAATGTCTCTGTCGGCGGCTATATGTCAACCGTCACGCCTTACCCCACAGACAGACGGCGCCTTATTTCGATTTCATCTTATGCCAGCATCATTTTTTCAAGACTGCCCGACCTCGTTATTGAGTTTGCCATGGATTTCATCACCAACGGTCTTGTCAAAACGGCAAAATCCTCCGAGCAGGCGCTCAAAAAGGCGTTTGTTATTCTCGGACCCTCAACAATGATAGTTTCCGCGATTATCATAACCTGGTATTGCTCAATAGCCAAAGAGCGCGTTCATCAGAAAATCGAAACGCCCAAAATCAAAGAGAGCCTTCGCATCGTTTTCACAAACAAACCGCTTCTTGCCAAAATGATAGCCGATGCGTTCGGTTCGTTCGGAACGGGCGTTTCAACCAACGACTATTACCGCTATGTGCTTTATATGACAACATTTGAAACAATAGCGGGCATTCCGTCGGTGTTCTTCCAGCCGTTCGGCTTCGCAAAATACAATGAACTTGCGTCAAAGTATTCCACAAAATCGCTCTATATGGTCAGTCAGGTGTTCGCAAAAACATTCTATATTCCCATCTGGCTGTATGGCAGATTCTTAAAGACAAAAGGCGGCAAATATTTCTTCCAGAGCCGTGTCGCGATGCTGCCGGTTACCGCTGTGTGGGAGTGCATCTATGCCACCTTCTGGGGTGTCAAAAGCATTTCGGGCAACGAGATAAGCAACGAGTGCAACGACTATATCGAGTGGAAATACGGCCAGCGCAACGAGGCGACACTTTCGGTGGCAAGCACGATTATCTGCAAGATTCCCGCCCGTTTAAACGGCATAATCCAGCCGCAGTTCAAGCGCTGGATAGGTTATGACCAGACCGCATACGCCCAGGCAAAACCGCAGACATTCAGGGCGCAGAAATGGCTGTTCGCATTTGCCACAATCATAACATCCTTTACTGTGCTCGGCAGTATGATTCCGATGTTCTGGTATAATATAGATAAAGAAACCCGCGACAGAATGTATCGCGAACTTAATGAACGCAGGGTAAAAATAGCCGAAAAAATCAACGCCGCAGAGAACTATGAAGAAAAACCGGCGGAAGATCAGGCGCTATAAAAAAGAAAGACCGCCCTTCTGCGGGCGGTCTTATGTTTGACTGTGCGGCTTGGAGCTGCTTTGCTTGCGATATGCGGAGGGCGTGACACCCTTGAGACTTTTAAAAGTCTTGTTGAAATGGCTGAGGCTGTTGTAGCCGGAAGCGCCTGCAATTTCGATTATTGACAATTCGGTGCTTTTCAGCAGATAGCACGCCCGTGTGCATTTAATACCGGTAAGATATTCCGAAACGGTTTTGCCGGTGTATTTTTTGAAATAAGCGATTGTTGAGGCGGGCGAAAAGCCGGCGAGGTCATAAACTTCTTTTGCGCCGGGCAGAGTGTTTTCGGGAGAATTGATTTTTTCGAGCAGTCGTGAAAACCACGCGGGGCAGTCATAGCCCGACACTGTGCGTCGTATAAAAATGCAGAAAACGGCTCGGGCAACGAGATCGCAAATCAGCGGCGAGCAGTTCTCGGGACGGTTTAGCATAATATTTGTAATCAGCTTCGCTCTCTCGGAAAAAAAGCCGTATTCCTCATCGTTTAAATTGACTTGGATTTCGTTTTCGGCGATGAGCTCACTCAATGAAATTTTCAATGCGCGGCAAATCAGTTCAAGGTGACTGGGAGTGATGCAGAAATTAATGTGGTCGCAAAACATACCGTCATCTTTTATGAACTTATGGCAGTCGTCGGGTCTTATCATGCAGAGCGTTCCCTTTGAAAGCCTGCTCGTTTTGCCGTTCAATTCGTGAAGGGCGCCGTGTTCGGTGATGATGAAGAATTCATAAAAATCGTGGCAGTGAAGAGATGTGCTTTCATTCAGCCAGCGGTGAAACGAAACATCATATTTCGCGAGAATTTGGTTGTTGCGGCTGTAAACCTTGCAGTCGCAGCCGGAAGGAAGTTGCCGCGCTTCAACAGACATTGATGTCACCTCTTTTTTCTATAATAGCATAAAACGCTTGATAATTCAACACATTTGACTTTTTATGTTATAAAAAATCGCCTGTTTGCCATAAAAAATAACAAGATACCGTATTCGTTGTATTGTATAATATATTGAAAGGGAGGTGAGCGTTTGAAAATCGAAAAGCACATTGAAAAAGAAAAAGAGGGCACCTATTTAACCGTGCCGTTCGAAGTGCCTGAAAATGTCAGAAAAATCACAATAAGTTATGATTACCCGCACAAAACAAAAGGGATTGTCGGCAATATAAGACCCGGCAACATTATCGACCTCGGCGTATTTGACCCGACAGGCAGATTTATCGGATGGTCGGGAAGTTCAAAAGATAAAATAAGCATTGGTGAATACGGTTCCGAGAGAGGGTATTTCTCTCAAAAAACAATGTCAGGAAAATGGAAAATCGCAGTGGGCGCATACCGTGTCAGACCGGGCGGAGTGAATGTGACTTACAACATTGATTTCACTCCGAACACCCCCGAATGGCTTTACGGAGATCTGCACATTCATTCCGACGCTTCCGACGGGCGGTTCGACCCGTTTGAAATCGGCAGAAGAGCAAAACGCAGGGGGCTTGATTTTGTCGCTGTCGCCAATCACAACAACTGCACCGACAATTTTTCGCCGCCCGTTTTGGAGGATATGACATTTTTGCCTGCAGTTGAATGGACTCATTACAAAGGGCATATGAATTTTTTCGGCGTGTGTGCTCCGTTTGAAAAAACATTTGTTGCGAACACCGCCGAAGAAAAGAGAAAGATTGTTTCAAACGCGCGAGAACAGGGCGCCGTCATTTCTGTCAACCATCCCGAATGCCCGTTTTGCCCATATTTGTGGGAGGATGACGATTATGATATGATTGAAATCTGGAACGGACCGATGAGGGGCGCCAATATCAGGGCGATAAAACTGTGGACCGAAAAACTCCGCGGGGGAAGGCGTCTGCCTGCTGTCGGCGGCAGTGATTTTCACAAGCCGGGTCTTTTTGTTAAAATCGGTAAACCGGTAACAGCGGTTTATTCTGAATCTCGAAGCGCGCATGACATTCTTGAAGCTCTCGCAAGCGGCAGGTCGTTTGTGACCTGCTCGGCGAAGGGGCCGCGGATAATTGCCGGGGCAAAGAGATTATATTCGGGGCGTGAAAAACGCCTGCAAAAAAACACTGTTGTTAAAATCAAAGCCTCTCAAATGCGCGGCGAGCGGCTGACAGCCGTTACCGACAGGGGAGAAACGCCCATTCCCCGTTGCAGCAAAAAAGAATTTGAAACTGAAATTGTTTTGCCCGGAGATGTTGCGTTTTGTTATATAAAAGCAGTCAGAAATTTTTTCGGGTTAAATGTTATCAGAGCTGTCACCAACCCCGTTTATTTTAACAAGGAGGAAAAATAAAATGCCGGAAAACACTCTCGCAAAAAAGCGAACCTCTCCGTTTCGTTACGGCATAGGTATGTTCGGAACGTCAATTCCCATAAATATGTTCAAATCCTTTGCAGCGGCTTTCTATGTAAAAGATCTCGGGCTTATCGATACAAACCAGATGGCAAAGATAATATTTATTTACACGTTTATCGACGCAATAGACAATCCTGTTTACGGTTTTTTGTCCGACAGAACAAAAACAAAATGGGGTAAACGCAGACCTTGGCTTGTCATCGGAACACCTTTGCTGATACTGAGTTTTATTCTTTTTTACAATATGCCGGAAGGGATTCGCTCTAATTCAGCCGCAGCATATATATACATTCTTTTGATGTATATTCTTACCGGAACGCTTGATTCGCTCATTAACGCCAACTACGGTGCACTTTTCCCGACGCTTTTCAAAACCGACGGCGAAAGGGCAAGCACTAACGCCATAAGACAGGTTTGTCAGCTTGTTGCAATGGTTATTTCAATAGTATTAACGCCTATGGTGACATCCGCCATAGGTTACGGTCTTACTGCGGTTATTTACGGCATAATTGCGCTTGCTGTTATACTCTATATGACATTCGGCTGTTATGAAAAAATCGAGGAGGAAGAATACGAACTCGCGAAAGGTGAAAAGCCGGATTTACTGAAAGCCATAGTTGCACTTGCCAAAAATCCGAAATTCTGGATTTTCGGTTTTGCCGGTGCGTTTTATTCGGCGTCGTTTTCACTTATTTCGCAGGCAATACCGTTTTATGTGCAATATACTCTGGGGTTAAAAAGTTCAATGACGACCGTAATGCTGGGCGTCGTTTTCGGAGTTGCGCTTATCGGAATAGTCATCTGGTCGCGCATAATACAGAAAGTGAATATAATCAAGATATGGAGGATTGGATTTTTAATAATGGCGGCAGGTTTTGTTCCGCTGTTTTTTGCATCCGGGTTTAAAAGCGCCGTGCCGATAACTTCAATAATGGGTATGGGTGTTGCCGCCTGCCTTGTCACAATGGACTGTATAGCCGCTAAAATTATTGATGACGATTACGCAAAGCACGGCGTTAAAAGAGAGGGAATGCTAACAAGTCTTGTAGGGGTGATGAACAGACTTAACGGATTGTATGTTTCTCTCGGCTTCAAGGTTATGTATGATGTTTTTGGGTTTGTTGACGGCAACAATCCCGGTGCCAACCCGTCGCTGGCGTCAAAAGTCCTGCTCTGCATTTTCCCGTTTGTTGCAATGACGCTTGCATTTTTGTTTTCGCTGTTTCTGCATTTTGACAATAAAACGAATACGGCGGTTGAAAATGGATAGATTTCTTATATTGAATGCCGACGACTTCGGTTGCGGCAAAAGTCAAAATGAAGCAATATTTGAATTGTATGAAAAAGGGCTTATAACCTCTGCTTCGTTTATGGCAGTTACGGATTATTCTCAAATCACAGCATTTCAGGCATCAAAAAAAGAAATGAATGTCGGTGTTCACTGGACTTTGAATTCAGACAGCGAAAACAAAAGGTGGCACTCTGTCAGCGCAGCAAAGAGTCTGACGGACGGGGAAGGGTTATATAATAACAGCAAAAAACTTTTTGTCGCAAAACGCTCCGAAATCGCAAAAGAACTTGAAGCTCAGTATCTGTTTACCGTAAACAACGGGTTGAAAACGGATCACGCCGATAGTCATTGCGGCACGCTTTACGGAATAAACGGCAGGAGATTTTTTGTTGATGCATTTGATGTGTGCGCAAAATACGGGCTTGCATTTCGGTTTCCGCGAAAGCCGGATTTCATTTTGAGACAGTTTGATATGAAAAAAATACCCGCACCGGTAAAGATACTGCATAAAAAGATTGTTGAGGCGGGCGAAAAGAAAGGTGTAAAGCTGATAGATGACCTGATATCGAACCCTTGGAATATTAACAGAATAAAAAACTATGACAACCTCAGGAACTATTATTTGAATGCCGTTAAAAACTGTCAACGCGGTGTAACTGAGATTTTTTTGCATCCGGCAAAAGATATAACCGGTGAAAATGCCGAATGGATAAAACGGGTTTATGAATATGAATTGCTGAAAAGCGGTGATTTGCTTCAGGCGGCTTTCGACTGCGGAATAAAGGTTGTTTCATGGTCGGATTTTACCGGAATGCAATAAAAATACTCCCCGACGGTCAAATAAAAGATCCAAATGCCTTAACTGACCGCGGGGATGTTTGCTTATGAACGGAATATACTATAAATAATTATTGCGGAACTGTGTTTATGATTGAAAGAAGCATTCTGATAAGGTTGAGAATGCCCGAAGCCCACCAGCTTGCGGGGTTGAGAGCGGTGATTAACTGTGCTATTGCAACGCCGGCTTCACCCATATTCAGAAACTCACTGAGTATTTCAAGAAAGCTTGTGCCTGTTTCCATTTTTTATTCCTCCTGTTTTGATTTTTATACAGTTTAATACTTTTTTGTCGTGATGTCAAATATGTTATTGCTAATATACAAAGCCTTATGATATAATTACAAAAAACAATTACGGAGCGGATTATGGGTATTTCGGAATATTTCTACAAAAAAATGCTGGCTATGCTCGATGAAAGTGAGCCGCCGCCTCTTCAGGGCAAACCTCTCGGAAAAGGTGATTCGTTTATGACTTTTGCCGTTTTCGGCGACCCGCAAGTGTCAAACTATATGTTCGCGAGAGAAAACTCGTTTTATTCCGCCTGCAAGGATATTGCCCGCTGTGAAGGAATTGACGCCCTTGTTATTGTGGGCGATATTGTCGAAAACGGTATGAAATGTGAGTTTCGCACCGTAGCAAGAATGCTTACTGAGATTTCCGGCAAAGTTGACCGCTTTTTTCTCGTGCCCGGCAACCACGACATCCGCTTCCGCCCTTTCAAAGCGCAGCTTAAAAGATTCCGTGAATTTGCCGCGTCAACAAAGAATGCCGTTGTGCCGGATGAGGGCAGATATTGGCATTCTTTTGATTACCCCTGCTGCAGATTTATTATGATGGGCGCCGACAGGTCGAAAATTGAGGCGTCTTATATAAGTCCCGCTCAGCTTGCGTGGCTGGATCATGAAATCAGCAAGGCTGAGAGCGAGAACAAGCCCGCCTTTGTTTTTAACCACCAGACTCTCAAAAAGCACAACGGCCTGCCCATGACCTGGCTCGGCAGAGGCAAGTGGCGCGGTTCAATCGGTATGCAGAGCGACGCCGTTAAAAAGGTTTTTGAAAAGCACAACAATGTCATTTTCATAACGGGGCATCTTCACTGGGGAGTCAACGAATACACTTATGAGGATTACGGCTCATACAAAGCAATAGCCGCTCCTACAATCGGAGCGGGTAACCACGGCACTTTCAATCCCGACGTCCAGGGCCTTGTTTTCAGTGTTTATGAGGATAAAATCGTTATGAGAGCACGCCTTTTCGGCGAGCGTAAATTCGTTGACGCTGCACACCCGAACGGCGAAGTGGAGATAAAAATAAAATAACAATCAGGTGTTGAAATGCGGAAAAGCCTTCCTTTTATGGGGAAGGCTTTTAATGTTGTTCTGTCTTTCGGATCATTTTACCTCACACATCAGCCCGTTGCCGTCATAATCAATAACAAGCGTTGAGCCGGGAGCGGGGTTCTGCGAAATGATGATTTTTGCCGCGAGTGTTTCAACGCCGGACTGCAGGAATCTCTTGAGAGGTCTTGCGCCGTAAACGGGGTCGTAGCCCTCGTCGGCAATGTAGTTTTTCGCTTCATCCGTGATTTCAAGTTTTAACTGCTGTTCCTCAAGCCGTTTCGCGAGCTGTTCGGTAAGCAGGTTGATAATAGAACCGATATCCTCTCTTGTGAGCGGTTTGTAGAATACCGTTTCGTCAATTCTGTTTAAGAATTCGGGCCTGAATGATGCTTTGAGAAGCCTTGAAACCTGTTCGCGGGCATCTTCCGAAATGTCTCCGTTTTCAATACCTTCAAGAATAATGTCGGAACCTAAATTCGATGTCAGAATAATAATCGTGTTTTTGAAATCGACGGTTCTGCCCTGGCTGTCGGTTATTCTGCCGTCGTCAAGCACCTGAAGCAGAACATTGAAAACATCGGGGTGCGCTTTTTCAATTTCATCAAACAGCACCACGCTGTATGGTCTGCGGCGAACCGCCTCGGTCAGCTGTCCGCCTTCGTCATAACCGACATATCCGGGAGGCGCGCCGATGAGCCTTGACACAGAGTATTTCTCCATATATTCGCTCATATCAATACGCACCATATTGTGTTCATCGTCAAACAGTGCTTCGGCAAGAGCCTTGGCAAGTTCTGTTTTGCCTACGCCCGTGGGGCCTAAAAACAGAAACGAGCCGATGGGTTTGCCGGGGTCTTTGATGCCTGCTCTTGAACGCAGAATTGCGTCGCACACTTTCTGCACCGCCTCATCCTGACCTATCACTCTGCGGTGAAGTATTCCGTCAAGGTGCAGTAATTTTTCACGCTCACCCTCCATCAGCTTTGAAACAGGAACGCCGCTCCAGCGAGAGACGATTTTTGCGATTTCCTCTTCCGTTACCCTGTCGCGCAAAATGCTTTCGCCCTGCTTCTGAGCAGTCTTTTTCTCTTCTTCCTCAAGGTCTTTCTGCAGTTGCGGAAGTTTGCCGTATTTAAGTTCGGCAAGCAGGTTGAGGTCATAGTCGCTCTGCGCCTTTTCGATTTTTGCGTTTACCGCTTCTATTTCACTGCGCAGTCTGCGGACTTTGCCGATTGATTCTTTTTCGTTGTCTAATTTGGCTTTTTTCTCGTTGAAGATTTCTTTCTGTTTTGCGAGTTCTTCTCTTATCTGTTCAAGATGTGCTTCGGAGAGTTTGTCCGTCTCCTTTTTAAGTGCCGCTTCCTCAATTTCAAGCTGCATTATTCTGTGCGAAATTTCGTCAAGTTCGGCGGGCATTGAGTCAATTTCCGTTTTAATGGAAGCGCACGCCTCGTCAACAAGGTCAATCGCCTTGTCGGGCAGAAATCTGTCCGAAATATATCTGTCGGAGAGAGTGGCGGCGGCAATCAGCGCACCGTCCTGAATCTTTACGCCGTGATAAACTTCGTATCTCTCTTTAAGACCTCTTAAAATCGAAACTGTGTCTTCAACAGTAGGTTCTGCAACAAGCACGGGTTGAAATCTTCTTTCAAGCGCCGCGTCTTTTTCAATATACTGCCTGTATTCGTTGAGTGTTGTCGCTCCTATGCAGTGCAGTTCGCCTCTTGCAAGCAAGGGCTTTAAAATGTTGCCTGCATCCATGGCACCGTCGGTTTTGCCCGCGCCCACAATCAGGTGGAGTTCGTCGATGAAGAGAATGATTCTGCCTTCGCTCTTCTGTATTTCGGTAAGCACCGCCTTGAGCCTTTCTTCAAACTCACCCCTGTATTTTGCGCCTGCAACAAGCGAGCCCATATCCAGCGAAAAAACGGTTCTGTCCTTTAGCCTTTCGGGAACATCACCCTTAACGATTCTCGCGGCAAGCCCTTCGGCGATTGCTGTTTTGCCTACGCCAGGCTCGCCGATAAGGCAGGGGTTGTTCTTCGTTTTTCTTGACAGAATACGGATGACATTTCTGATTTCCTCGTCTCTGCCGATTACCGGGTCAAGTTTCTGCTCTCGCGCCGCCTCGGTTAAATCTCTGCCGTATTTTTTCAGCGCGTCATAAGTGTCTTCGGGGTTGTCTGTGGTTACATTCCTTGAATTTCGCACATTTTTAAGCACTTCAAGAAACGCCTTTTCGGTAATGCCGTATGATGAGAGAATGCTTTTCACCGCAGGCGATGCCTTTCTGATAATTCCGAGCATAAGGTGCTCTACGGAGATGTATTCATCCTTCATATTCTGCGCTGCTTTTTCTGCTTCCGAAAGAGCTGCAAAAGCGGACTGCGAGTAATACATATCCCCGCCCTGAACCTGAGGAAGCGAGCCGATTTGCGTCTGCAGTTTGCTTAAAAGGGAGTTGAGGTCAGCCCCGATGCTTGTAACAAGCGAAGGGATGAGGCCTCCGTTTTGGCTGAGAAGGGCATACAAAATGTGTTCCTGTTCCACTTGCTGATTGGAGTTCTGCATTGCAATACTTTGCGCCGATGACAGCGCCTCAAGACTTTTCTGCGTGTATTTTTCGGTATTCATAATTCACCCTCCTTTACGGGTCTTATTGTTTCTGTGTCTATACCATACAGCAGGGTTGTTAAGAATACTATGCAGAAATATGAACAAACTGTAAACTTTTAGCACTCTACAATATAGAGTGCTAATTCAATGCGGATTCACTTGTCTTGTTTTGCGGTGTTCCGTAGTTTTTGCGGAATTTCATCTTTATCAGAACAATATAAAAACCGGGCTCTCTCAAAAAGGGAGCCCGGCGTTAAGTGTTTTTCAATTATGCGAAACGGCTGAGAATGCTTTTGATAAGACCGCTTACCAGACCGGTGATATCAATGCCGAAAGCGGGAGCGTTTTTCACCTTGCCTTCACCTGCCGAAATCGCTTCGATTTCAAAGGGAAGCATTGATGAGAGTTTAAGAACTTCCGCGCCGTTTTCATCATAAACCGCAATGTCTTTAATATCATTGCCTTTGTATGTGAACTCAAAGGTGTCATAGATATATTCCATACAGAAGTCAAGGTCTTCCTGTGTTACCTTCGCGCCTGCCGCTTTAAGAACGGTCAGAAGCACGCCGGCTTTGTTCGCGGCGACAAGAGCGTCTTTTATTTCTTTGTCGGTTTTGTCTTTTGTTTCATAGCCTGCGGCTGCCATAGCGGCGGTGATTGCTTCCTCGCTTGCGCCCGACATTGAAACAAGAAGAGACATGGCGGAGACGGAGAATTGTTCGGTTGTGTCTGTTTTGCTGTCAACGCTGAGAGCGGCAAGAAGCGGGCTGTCGGCTATTTTGACAATGTCATTGAATATTTCCGCTATGTCGGCTTTCTGCTGTTCGCTCAGGGCTATGTCTGTGCCGAGAATGTCTTTGGCAATGCTTGAGGCGTTGATTTTGAAAATCCATAGATAGGCGTCAAGGGTTTTGCCGTCGTAATATGCGTTTGCCGAAAGCGACATAAGTTTTACCGAAGCGCTCGCCTTGATATCGACACTGTTTTCGCCTTTGAGTTTAACCGTTGCAACAATGTCGTCAACCTCAAGCGGGTTCTGTTCGATGTCTTCCATGGTGACGGTTATTGCCTTTTCAGAGGCAAGTTTTTTGATGAATGCGTTTGCCTTTGTCTCGCTGAAATTTACTGCGTTTACTGAGAACGCAAGCGTAAAAATCATTGCGAACGCGAGAACAACTGAGATGGTTTTTTTCATTATCATTTCCCCCTTATATTATTTTGCATCATATATTGATGCTGTAATTATTATACACTTTCTGTAAAAAACAGTCAATATTTTATTTGTATGGACAAAAACATATATTTATGCGAACACAAAACAGTCATATCTTACAGCTTTGCCGTTTAACGAATAATCGGGCTTTCTGCCCGTCAGAAACGCGCCTTTGGCAGGGCGTTTGATAACTATTTTATGCGGCCGCAGGGTTATTGCCGCACCGAGAAGCGCCTCTTCATCCTCACAGGGTTTTTCAAGCTGATGAATAAGTTGAAATTTCTTTTTTATCAATGCGCTTTTTTGCCTTTCGGGGAACATCGGGTCAAGCAGAACAACGTCAGGCGCTTCATTGAGTGATAACATATATTCAACGCTGTTACCTTCATAAACGGTCATTCTGTCTGCCGCTTCTCTCAGTGACGGAATGCTTTTCGCTCTTTCAATTCCATCTTCCAGCAAAGCGCATATAACCGGGTTATACTCGCACAGCGTAACGGTGAAGCCCGCCGCAGAGAGCAGAAAGGAATCCTCGCCCAGCCCTGCCGTCGCGTCAATTGCCGACGGGTTTTCTTTACCCTTTATTCTTGCGGCTTTTACCACCATTTCGCCGAAAGGATTGCCGTGACCGATTCTGCGAATAAGTTTTGAAAAATCGACCGAAACGGCTGTTTCGCCCTGAACAAGCGAAAGTCCGTTTTCATCCAGATTCAGAAAAAGCGACTGCGGTTTTTCATCTGAAAAAACCGCATTCAGTTTTCTGGCAAGCAGTCTGCCTGTTTCGTAAAACCCGTTCTGAGCGTAAAGTGGGGGAATTATTCTGTTGTAACCGTCATTGTTTTTCATAGCGTTACCTTCCTGCTTCAATTATACCACCGACTGATAATCTGTCAATTATTGTTGAAATGTTCACATTTTTCTTCTATAATATTATCATCACAAACCGATACTATATAACGAAAGGTAGTTTTGTATGGATTACGGCTATCAGAACAAACTTGAACTTGTAAAAGATGAAATAAAAAAAGTGATTATCGGCAAGGATGATGTCATAGACTCCGTTCTTATGACAGTGCTTTCGGGCGGTCATGTTCTGCTTGAGGATATTCCCGGTGTCGGCAAAACAACCCTTGCGCTCGCATTTTCAAAAACCCTTTCTCTGCGTTACAACCGTATGC
Organism: Clostridia bacterium; assembly: GCA_017428625.1. Taxonomy (GTDB): domain Bacteria; phylum Bacillota; class Clostridia; order Oscillospirales; family Acutalibacteraceae; genus CAG-177. The sequence goes on along the minus strand of JAFRQM010000042.1, from coordinate 4,531 downwards.
AGTTCACCCCCGATGTTCTGCCCTCCGATGTTACGGGCTTTTCTATGTTCAACAAACAGACGGGCGTGTTTGAATACAAAGAGGGCGCGGTTATGTGCAACCTGTTTTTGGCAGATGAAATCAACCGCACCTCGCCCAAAACACAGAGCGCGCTGCTTGAGGTTATGGAAGAAGATAAAGTCACGGTTGACGGCGTAACGCACAACCTGCCACAGCCGTTTTTCGTAATCGCCACCCAAAATCCTCTGGGCTCGGCAGGCACACAGAAACTGCCCGAATCCCAGCTTGACAGGTTTATGGTGCGCCTTACAATGGGTTACCCCGACCTGAGAAGCGAAGTGCTTATTCTCAAGGGTGAAAACAACAGTCAGATGGAAAACATAAGCGCCGTTGTTTCTCTCGATGAAATAATCGAAATGCAGACAATAATAAACGACCTGCATGTTGACGAAAGTATTTTTGAATATATAGCCAATCTCGTGCTTAAATCACGCGAAACAGAATTGCTCAGAAGCGGCATAAGCCCGCGTGGCGGCAAAGCGATGCTTCGTATGGCGAGGGCGCACGCCTTTCTTAACAGGCGCACTTATGTTGTGCCGGAGGATGTGCTCGCCGTTATGCCGATGGTTACCTGCCACCGCGTGACTTTAAGCGCCAAAGCTAAGGCGGCGGGTATGACCGAAGAGGAGATTATCCGCGATGTTATGGGGCAGGTTGCCATGCCCGCCGTGAAATAAGTCCGTTATAATTTACCGATTGTGAAAGGAGTGAAACACAGTGCCGAGAAACCGTGATGAATATTTCACTATATCCGTTGTCAGCATTGTGCTGTTTATATTCTTTCATAATTTTTTCTTTTTTTACCTTCTGCTTGTTGTGGCGGCTTTGCCTTTCATAAGTTATTTTGTTTCAAAATATGTGTGGAACAGGCTTGATGTTACCGCCGCCGTCCCGCTTTTCACGGTGGGCGAAAACAACGACATACCCGTTGAATTCACCGTAAACAACCCTACATTTCTGCCCCTGCCGGGTGTCAGGGTGCAGTTCACCGCTGACAACAGATATTACCCGAACGGTGAAACGCAGGAGATGTCGCTGCCCGTCAGAAAAGGGGTCAGCAAATACACCTGGAACATACGCTCCGTCTATTCCGGCTTTGTCAGCCTGCACGGCGGGCAGATACGCGCGCAGGATTTTATGGGGCTTTTTGTGTTCAAACGCGGCTGGGAGTGCAACGCAGGCGTGTCGGTTATGCCGAAACAGTCGGAAATAATAATGAATATAATCGAAACAACCCTCACCGAGGGCGACGATCAGGAGTTCGACTCGGGAGTTTCATCCGAGAATGTTTCTCAGGTAAAGGAATTCCGTCTTTACAGGCCGGGCGACCGTCCGCAGAGAATCAACTGGAAAATCAGCGCCAAGCATGAGGATTTATATGTAAAGGAATTTGAGCAGGAATACAACCGCAATTTAACCCTTCTTGTTGAACTGCGCAGAGATTCCGACGAAACGGGTTTTCTCAATGAACTCATAACCGCGTTTTACTCCGCCGCGTCTCAGCTGCTCGATATGGAAATAAGATTCACCGTTTGCTGGTATAACACGGAAATCGGTGCTTTTCAAAGCCAGAGTGTTGAAGAAGCGGACGGGCTGACGGATGTTATGCAGCAGATGTATATGACCGGCAGTTATGAAGGCTACGAAGCCTTTGAACATTATAAAGAACTTCCGCACGGCAGAAACGATATGGCGATTTATTTCACTTCGCCTTCATTTAAAGATTACAACCCCGACAACAAGTTGGGAACTTTCAGGGAGCGTGTTGACCTTATATGCCTTCTTTGAGTATTAAAAAGGCAATACAAAAAAGAAGAGAGCGCAAACAGCAGGCATACCGCGAGGAACTCACAAAAACAACCGGTATCTATTTCACCCCCGCCCTGTCGGCTGAAAAAGACGGTTTTCCTTTCCTCAAATATCTGATAAACGCGCTTATTCTTTTTACCGCAATCTTCGGTTCACTCGGCTGTTTTATAACGGCGTTTGAGCTGGAGCTTAACATTATGCCCTTAGCAGTCACCTGTGCGGTGTCGGCGGCGGCGCTCTCGTTTATGTATTTCAGCAACAAGGCTAAAATTGCCACATATCTGGGGATTCTTTTTGCCAGCATTTTTGTTTCGGGCAACTACTTCAGGGAGGTAAACTCGGGCGTGAACTCCATAATTAACAAAAGCCTGAGTTACATTGACGGCAAAGTGGGGCTGCCGTATCTGCGCGAATACAATGTTTATTATGATGATGAATATTTTGCCATGTCGCTTACAGTCTGCGTCATTGCTCTGGTTCTTATGATTATTCTCAACATTTTCATCTCCGAGCGAATGGACCTTATGGCAATGTTCTTTCTCACTTTGCCGGCGACTCAGGCGGGAATGTTCTTCGGTTTTCATATTTCAAAATTCTATATGCTCTGCGTTGTTACAAGTTGGGTGCTTGTGGCAGGTGTGCGTTTCACAAACTCATATAACGGCCTTACTCGGCAAATGATTGCGAAATCCTCGGTCAGAAAGCACAGACACAGTTACGGCTTTGTTACCGACTCGCATAATGTCGCCGCCATAGCCTGCGTGTGGCTTGCATTTATCCTTGTTGTTACGGGCTTTGCGTTCGCGGTTGTGCCCGCTGACAATTTCAAGGTTAATCTGCCTACAAATATAATAAAGGAAAGCACTGAACGCCCCGTCAAAAACTTTCTTTCATACGGCTTTCTTTCGCTGTTCTCTTATGACAGGGTTTCTGCCTCGCCGGGTCAACTCTCTAACCTTTCACAGGTGGCATTTGACGGCAACGAGGATTTGAAAGTCACGCTTGTAAACTACCGCGTGAACAGAATTTATCTGCGCAACTACATCGGCTATAAATATGACGGCGAAAATCTTAACTGGACCGGAGCAGTCAGCGGTAACGCTCCGCCTTCCGATACAGACAAAGGCGAGCTTTACAACTACACGGCAAACCTTTTGAAAAACGATTTTGAAAACGGCAAAACCGCATCCAAAAGCAGGCATAAAATTGTTGTTGAACTTACAGACTCTACTCTTTTCGGCGACCCGCTGAGTGTTCCGTATTACTCACTGCTGGAGGATGAAACTCTCAGTTACCCCACATCGGGAGAGGTGCGCTCCGCTGATATGACAGACGCGGGCGAGCCGCACGAATACACCGTTTACACTCTCGACAGCCAACAGGACGAATACTCCGCCCTTATGGATGAAAAAGCGAAAGAAATTGAGGCAGCCGCGCGCAAGGAGGCGTATGATTACGCTCTCGAAGTGCCTGCGAAAAACATTGAGGCAATCAAAAAATTCTGTGACGCTTACGGCATAAAACCCGGCGATGAAGACGCAATTGAAAAGGTAACATCCGCACTCGAAAACGATTATGAATACACTCTGCGGCCCGGCAAAATTCCCTACGGCGAAGATTATGTCAACTATTTTCTGCTCGCAAATCAAAAAGGCTACTGCCAGCATTTCGCAACAGCCGCCACGCTGATTTTCCGCTACCTCGGTATTCCTGCAAGATATGCCGAAGGCTACGCCGTAAACAGAGAGGAATTTTACACATCGGAGTCACTGTTTGACGAGGACTTATCCGAATGGATTGACACACCATACGCGGCGGACACTTTCGTTTCGCGGGTCTCAGTTAAGGACTCTTCGGGTCACGCTTGGGTTGAGGTATATAAAGACGGTATAGGCTGGGTTGTTGTTGAAGCAACTACCGCCCCATCGGCGGATGACGAACCGACCCTGCTTCAGTCATTTTTCCGCGCAACAAATCCGCTCTCATCGGCGACAAGAAATATCTCCGAAACAATTCAGAAACTTGACGCCGCCAAAACAAAAAAACGGCTTATAATTATGTTTGTCGCCGCGCTTCTTACCGTTCTCGCAATCTATATTGTCCGCTGCGCAATAATGGTCATAAAACGGCATAAGGGTTTTTCCATGAATAATCCGAGAAAAGCTGTCGGCAACAGATGCGCCCATCTGTTTGAAATAAGGCAGTTTGCATCAGGCGGCAGGGCGGCGAATATCTCATACAGAGAGTTGTTTGATATACTTGAAGAAAAAGGCGTGACTGAGGACGGCAAAGCATTCTGCGATGAGTTTGAAAGGCTGCTGTTCTCAGCTGAAAATGAACAGACGGATGTTTTTGCTCCCGTAATCGAAAAACTCATAACCGCCCGTAAAACAATGTTCAGAGAACTGGGCTTTGCCGATAAACTTAAATATATCTTCATAAATGTTATGTGGTAACATAAATCAGGTTTTTGACTGTTTTATAAAGAAAGCAGGCGAGATTAAAATCTCACCTGCTTTTTCTTGGCTCTTAAGAGACAAGAAACCACCGGCTATGCCGGTGGCATTAAAACGCTTACAGCGAAAAAGCCTCCTGTGGTAGAATAGAGCAGGTTCGCCAACCGCGCTAACTATCAAAGGAGGTATCATCATGAAAGATGACA
>JAFRQM010000041.1 GCA_017428625.1 Clostridia bacterium | reverse complement strand
GCATAATAAAAGGCCGCTTTAGCGGCGGCCTGAAAAACATGTGCGATTGGCGGACTTTTCATACATCTTGAGATGTAGCAGGTAAAAGGCCCTTATAGGGCCTCATCAAACCACCAGTTCAACTGGTGGTTTTGATTTGTTATTCAATATCAGTTGCCGAACAGTTCTCCGGCTTTTTCCGAAATCAAATCGCCGAGCGCCTTGAAAAAGTCCGCAACAACATTTTTGTTGATTGTGAACGATGGTATGTTTTCAAGCCCCGTCACTTTTGCGACATATCTTGCGACGGCAACGTTTTTGATTGTTTCGCCGTCTTTCAGCATTCCGTCATCGCCGTAAACTCTCAGCGGAACATCGGTTGCCGTGTGGTCGCCCACGGTGAATTTCCACTCTTGTGCATTTTCGTCATAAACAATTCCGCCGGTTTCGTGGTCGGCGGTAACAATAACCATTGTGTTGCCGTTTTTCTCCGCGAATTTTACTGCTTCATCGACCGCCTTGTCAAATTCAATCAGGCTTTTAACCATGCCGTCTTTTTCATTCGCGTGGCTGTATTTGTCAATGTGAGCGCCTTCAATCATAAGGAAAAATCCGTTGTCACTGCCGTCAAGCAGGTCAATGGCGCTCGCTGTCAGCGCGCTTAAGGGCGCGCCGTTTTCATCACCGTCGTCATACTGGATTTTACCCGAAAACTGAGCAAGCGATTTTGAACCTTTTTCAAGCCCGGCTATTTCGCTCATATTGTCAACATAGGTCCAACCAGCCGCGGTGGCCGCGCTTTCGGTAATTATTCCGTCCGCTGCGGTCCAGAGCAGGTCAAGTCCGCACTCAAGTTGTTGAGCGGAGATTTTTTCCGCTTCTCCGCGTTTTGCGGTGTGCGCGCTGAATGTTGCGGGAGTGGCGCCCGTGTTAGTGTCGGAAGTGATAATGCCTGTTTTTTTGCCCGCTTTCTGCGATGCCTCACAGAGATTCAGATATTCGGCAACAATAAACGCGTGGCCGCCCATTGAAACGGATACGGTGCCGACATTGCTGTTAAAGGCGAGAAGGCCGCAGGCAAGCGCCGTGCCGCCCGCCGCGGAATCCGTAAGCCCCGAGAGCGAATCGGTTATTCTGCAGCCTTTAACCGGCATTTTATCCATAGCGAGTTTTTCACCCGTTTCCGCCTTTGCCCATTCAAGGTGGCTCGGTCCCATACCGTCGCCTATCATAAAAATAACATTTTTGATTTGCGCTTCTTCCGCCGCCGACACACCGAAGGGGATGAGCGACATCACCATAAGAAGAACAAGTAAAACGGAAGAAATCTTTTTCATTTTGTTTTCTCCTTTTTTGGTTTTATTACAATAAATAATATATTCCCGAAAAAGCCCGTTGTCAACAAAATATAACACTGTTTTCTGTTGAATATTCCCGTTTGCGTGTGCTATAATCGTATTATATTATTATGCAATAATCAAATAATGCCGAAAAGGAGTTTTGTTATGTATTTTCCGCAAACATTTTTCAAAGCAACCGATGAATATTCCACCTACGAAAAACATGTCAACGCCCCTCTCATCCGCAAAACCTTTGATGCGGGTAAATTTGAAACCGCCGAAATAATCATAAGCGGCCTCGGTTTTTATGATTTGTTTCTGAACGGCGAAAAAATCACCAAAGGGCTTCTCGCGCCGTATATCTCAAATCCGGATGACATTATTTATTTTGATAAATATGATGTTTCGGATTTGATCTGCGAAGGAAAAAACACCGTGGGCATTATTCTGGGCAACGGTATGCAGAACTCCATGGGCGGCAGAATATGGGAGTTTGACATTGCCCGCTTCCGCAACGCTCCCTGCTTCGCGTTTTCACTTGTTCTCGCGGATAAAAACGGAGAGAAAACCGTGATTGAAGCCGATGAATCCTTTAAATGCAAACCCTCCGCCGTTATTTTTGACGACCTGAGAAGCGGCTGTGTTTATGACGCAAACCTTGAAAGCGATGGCTGGCTTGAAAATGATTACGATGACAGCGGCTGGAAAAATGTTAAACCCGCCGACAGACCGAGGGGCGAATACAGGCTGTGCGAGGCTGACCCCGTAGTTGTTACTCAAGAGATAAAAGCGGTTGAAATCAAAGAAGGCTGCCTTTCCCGCGCTTTTCACAATGACGGCAGAATGCAGCTTGACACACAATACAAATTTGATTTTCGCGAGCGCGGTGAAAAGGGATATGTTTTTGATTTCGGCATAAACACGGCAGGCATATTCAGACTTAAAATCGACGGCATAAAAGGTCAGCGCATATATATCCAGATGTGCGAGTTCGCAACTTCAAAGGGCGAGCCGTCATATATCAACACGGGCTCGTTTTATCCCGACGGCTACGGTCAGACTGTTCTTTATATTTGCAAGGGTGAAAAGAACGAGGTTTTTGAGCCGCCGTTCACCTATTTCGGCTACCGTTACGCTGCTGTTTTCGGGCTCAGAAAAGAGCAGGTGAACGAAGAAACTATTGTTATGTTAAGGGCAAACTCCGACCTTAAAGAAAGGGGCTCGTTCGAGTGCAGCGACCCTGATATGAACGCCCTGCGCGATATGAGCAGGGTGAGCGACCTTGCAAATTTCTACTATTTTCCGACAGACTGCCCGCACAGAGAGAAAAACGGCTGGACAGGCGACGCGGCAGTCTCCGCCGAAAGAGTGGTTCTCACTCTTACTCCCGAAAACAGTTATAAAGAATGGCTTCACAACATCTGCAGGGCGCAGAGAATCGACGGCGCGCTGCCCGGCATAATTCCTACCGGCGGCTGGGGCTTTGAGTGGGGCAACGGCCCCGCCTGGGATAATGTTCTGACAGAACTCTGCTGGCAGATGTTCCGTTTGAGGGGAGACCTTGAACCCGCAAGTGAATGCGCCGACAGCATGCTGCGTTATCTGTCATACATTTCCCGTAAAAGAAGGTCTGACGGTCTGCTTGCAATAGGCTTGGGCGACTGGCTTCAGCCTATGAAAGGCGCAGGTTCACCCGACGCTCCGCTTTACCTTACCGACAGCGTTATAGCAATGTATATCTGCGACAAATCCGCAAAACTTTTTGAGGCGCTCGGGCTCAATATCCATAAAAACTTCGCGCGGGAACTCAGCGCGTCATTCAAAAAGGCGATTCGTGACAATCTTGTTGACCTTAAAACAATGGCTGTGCACTCACGCTGCCAGACGGCTCAGGCAATCTGCATTTATTACGGCGTGTTTGAACCATGCGAAATACCCGAAGCGGGCAGGCGGCTTGTCGAACTCTGCCACGAGAAAAACGATTTTATCGCCTGCGGAATGATAGGTATGAGAGTGCTTTTCCATGTGCTTTCGGATTTAGACGAAGGCGACCTTGCCTATAAAATGATTACAAGAGAAGAGTATCCGTCATACGGCAATTTCATAAAGCGCGGGCTCACGGCACTGCCGGAAGATTTCCGTCCCGAAGACGAGAACGACACGTCCAACTCGCTCAATCACCATTTCTTCGGTGACATTGTCAGTTGGTTCATTCAGCGTGTTGCCGGTATAAGAGTAAACCCGAGATTATACGGTTGCAACGATTTTGACATAGCGCCCGATTTTATTGAAAAACTCAATTTTGCAAACGCGTATTATGACGCGCCGTGCGGAACGGTCAAAACACAATGGAGTAAAAACGGCGGCGAAGTCACGCTCAAAGTAGAGTGTCCCGATGAGGTTACGGGGTTTATCGTTATGCCGAAAGGCTGGCACTTTGTTAATGAAAACACCGAAAGTTCTCTGCACGGCTCAACAATTCAGCCGCTCAGAGCAGGGGAGTATAAAGCCGTAAAAATATAAAATACAGCGCAATTTCGGTCCGGAAACAGGTTTCTGTTCCCGGACCGGTTTTGTTTTATGCCTCTGATTTTTAAAAAATATTTTTCAGCACTCGAAAACAACAGCTTATTGAATTCATAAATAAACACAACAAATTGCGGTCTGACCTGTTGACAATACATATATGTTGTGGTATTATAAACTTGAGTTAAAGGAACAAATAAATTTAAAAAAATCGAACATTTGTATTGACAAACAATTGTTCGGGTGCTATAATAGCAACTGTAAAGAACAAATGTTCAATGTGGAAACAGAAAAATGAAGAGGAGGCACAAAACAATGACACTCGCATTAATTATCCGTTCACTGTTGGAATTCACGGCAGTCGTTCTTGCCATTGCCGGTTTTATCAAAAGAGAAGAATTACTCGATTTTGAAAATAAACTTTTCAGGGCAATCGGCATCCACTGGCGCAATTACCGCCGCCGCAAACAGTATGAAAAACTCCATGCCGCCCGCGAAATCCAGTCACGGGCGCCCGCAGACCTTCCCGAAGAAGAAATAGCGGTTACCGTAGTTTCCGCCCCGGCGGCCATTCACCGCGTAGCTTAAAACAAACAAACAATCAATCATTCTTTTTCATTACAACATACCTTTCTGACAGAGCCGCCTCCGGGCGGCTCTTTTTCATATGAAAAAACCGCCCAAAGGCGGTTTTAAAGATATATCAAATCAATAATTCTCGCAGGTAATTTCAAAATATGCCTGCGGATGGTCGCACACGGGGCACACATCGGGAGCGCTTGTGCCTACAACTATATGACCGCAGTTGCGGCACTCCCAGACCTTTACCTCGCTTTTTCTGAACACTTCCTGAGCCTCAACATTTTTGAGCAGAGCGCGGTAGCGTTCCTCATGGTGCTTTTCAATAAGCGCAACGGCGCGGAATTTTGCCGCAAGTTCGGTAAAACCCTCTTCCTCGGCGGTTTTTGCGAAACCCTCATACATATCGGTCCACTCAAAGTTTTCGCCGTCGGCTGCCGCAGCAAGGTTTTCGGCTGTTGAGCCGAGACCGCCGAGCTCTTTAAACCACATTTTCGCGTGTTCCTTTTCATTGTCTGCGGTTTTCAGAAAGATTGCGGAAATCTGCTCAAAACCTTCTTTTTTTGCTTTTGAAGCAAAATATGTGTATTTGTTTCTTGCCTGGCTTTCGCCGGCAAAAGCGGCTTCAAGGTTTTTCTCCGTCTGAGTGCCTGCATAGGGGTTCGCGAGTTTTTCGAGGTTGTCGCCGTCAACTCCGCACAGCGGGCATACGGGCGTTTCGCCTTCTTTGACTTCAAAAATGTCTCCGCAGACTTTGCATCTGTATTTTGCCATAATTATTCTCCTTTTTTATTTTTTCAGAACGGGTTTTCGGTTTTATATCTGTCGCCTGTCGGATGATTATAATCAACGCTTACAGCTCCGAGGTATTTGAATACCTCAAACAACTGTCTGCCGTAGTGACCGAAAGCAACTGCGCCGTGGTGCGGGAAGTTGTTTTCAATAAGCACGTGTCGGTAGAATCTTCCCATCTCGTTAATCGCAAATACTCCGATTGAGCCGAATGAACGGCAGTCAACGGGAAGAACTTCGCCTTCGGCAACATAGGCGCGCAGTTTTGTGTCGGCTGTGCTCTGCAGACGGAAGAAAGTTATTTCGCCGGGAGCGATGTTGCCTTCAAGTGTGCCGTTAGTGAATTCTTTAGGCAGTGTTCTCGCCATAATTTTCTGAAACTTCATTGTGCCTGCGCAGAGTTTGCAAGAGGGTGTGTTGCCGCAGTGGAAACCCATAAATGTATCTGTGTGTTTGTAGTTATATTTACCCGCAATGCTGTTGTTGAACATATCTTCGGGAACGGAGTTGTTTATGTCAAGAAGCGTCACGCTGTCAAGCGAAATGCAGGCGCCTATGTATTCGCTCAAAGCGCCGTATATGTCAACCTCGCAGCTGACGGGTATGCCTCTCGATGCCAGACGGCTGTTCACATAGCAGGGAACAAATTTGAACTGTGTCTGGAATGCGGGCCAGCACTTGTTGGCAAAGCAGACATATTTTCTGCCGCCTTTGTGCGTTTCAGCCCAGTCAAGAAGAGTAAGTTCATACTGCGCGAGTTTCGGCAGAATTTCGGGCTTCATATTGCCCTCGCCGAGTTCTTTTTCCATATCGGCAATAACGGCGGGTATTCTTTCATCGCCTTCGTGGTTGTTGAACGCTTCAAACAGATCGAGTTCGGAGTTTTCCTCAATTTCAACATCAATGCCGTAGAGAGCCTTGATGGGGGCGTTGCAGGCAAGAAAATCTTGCGGACGCGGTCCGAAAGAGATTATTTTAAGATTTGAAAGAGCGATTATTGTTCTCGCTATAGGTATGAATTCCTTTATTTTTTCAGCAAGCTGAGCGGGCGTGCCGACCGGGTATTCCGGAATATATGCCTTGATTTCACGCAGTTTCAGGTTGTAACTGCAGTTGAGCATTCCGCAGTAGGCGTCGCCTCTGCCGTCAAGCAGGTCAACCTCGGAATCCTCCGCTGCCGCTATGAACATAACGGGGCCGTCAAAATATTTCGCGAGCATTGTCTCACTTGTTTCGGGGCCGAAATTGCCCAGATAAACTACGAGCGCGTTACAGCCCGCCGCTTTGACAATTCCGAGTGCCTCAAGGGCGTCCTGCTCGTTCTCAACCGCCTTTTCACACTCAAAAATCTCTGTGCCCTGCTCTCTGCAGGCGGCGCAGACAGCCCTGCGTCTTGACTCCGAAAGAGTAATCGGAAAACAGTCGCGGCTTACGGCAATAATGCCGGCTTTGACTTCGGGAATGTTCTGAAAACTGCTCATATTTATCATTTCCTTTCAAAATTGATTTTCTGTATCCTTATTTTATATTAATAATAGAAATATTGCAATAATAAAAAATAATGTTTACAAATTATTTATTGTAACATCATAAATTTTGCGTTATAATACACGCAGTTGATTACCTTTTGAAAAGAGGCGATTTTTATGGATTACAACAACCCCTATCAGCAGGGCGGTTACAATCAATATCCGCCCGTCACTTATTACGGCAATTATGTTCAGCCCGGCACACCCTACATAGACCCTTTCTTTGAGCACAGGCAGGAGAAAAAAAGCATAAAACGCCTGAGCTGTGTCGCGGGCTTGTGCGTGCTCGGCTACATTGTTATACAGAACATTCTGGGTATGATAATCGGGTTTATGCCGCAGCTTCGCGACCTTTACCTCAACAACCCGGAATTTCAGAGCACATTGGGCATCCTTTTCTCATTGTTCGGGGTTCTTCTGCCCTTTGCGGCAGGTGCGGCTTTTCTGCGCAGCAGGGGAGTTTCCACTGTGTCAGACTGCCTTGAAATGCCGAAAGATAAAGGCGACTTTGTGTGCCTTGTTCTTGCGGGCTTTATGCTTTGCATTGTCGCGAACTACCTGTCAATGATGTTGACCGACCTTATAGAGTCTGTCGGCTTTTCCCTTGAAGATGTCGAATATCCCACGCCCACTTCGTCAACAGGCTGGGTAATCTATTTCATAGAAATTGCGGTTGTGCCCCCCTTGTGCGAGGAATTCGCGATGAGAGGCGTTGTTATGCAGCCGCTTCGCAAATACGGTGAAACATTTGCTATTCTTATGTCTGCCATGGTTTTTGCGGCAATGCACGGCAACCTTACACAGGTTCCTTTCGCCTTTCTCGCGGGCGCCGTTATCGGTTACGCCGTCTGCAAAACAAACTCCTTATGGACGGGGATGGCGATTCACTTCCTTAACAACGGTTTTTCTGTTGCCACGGAACTGCTGACCGAGAAGGTTTCCGATGTTTTCACGCAGAATGTGGTTTTCTATTTTTCTCTCGGGCTTATCGCCTCAACAGGCATCTGCGCACTGGTTATTTATATCAGAAAACAGCGCGCCCGGGCAAAACCCGCGAAGGCGCACACAAAACTTTCCGCAGGTAAAAAAACATCGGCTTATGTTTTCACAATTCCCATGCTTTTATCGCTTATCTCAATGATTGTAATTACCGCGGAATATGTAAGCTGGACAGGGGGGCAAATAAAATAGATAACGACCGTATTTTTATGAGCGCCGCGCTCGAACTCGCAAAACAGAGCGCCGCGGAAGGTGAGGTTCCCGTCGGAGCGGTTATAGTGCGTAACGGTCAGATTGTTTCAACCGGCAGAAACCGCCGCGAGAGCGACAAAAACGCCACCGTTCACGCGGAACTTCAGGCGATTGACAGAGCCTGCGCCGCTCTCGGAGGCTGGCGGCTCCGGGAGTGCGACCTCTATGTTACAATGGAACCCTGCCCGATGTGCGCAGGGGCAATTATCAACTCGCGGATTCGCAGAGTTGTCTTCGGCGCTTACGATTCAAAAGCGGGTTCCTGCGGCAGCGTGATAAACCTGTTTGACCTGCCATATAATCACAAGCCGGAACTTACAGGCGGATATATGGAGAATGAGTGTTCCTGCGTCCTGACGGAGTTTTTCAGAAATCTGAGAGAAAGCAAGAAAAAACAGCAAAAGACGGATGCGTCTGCATCCGTCTGATTTTTTATAATGTCATTATTTAAACAGGTTTTCAAAAAACGAGGGTATATTCAGAAAGAAAGCTATTATTTTGCCTGTCAGGTCGGCAAAAAAGTCTTTCCCGTCCGTCTGAAGTTCAAAGCGGGCATTGCCTGCAGTAACGCTTCCTTTATATGTGTAAACATCGTTTGTGTAGTTTTCAATGTCATTTTCGTCAAGTTCAAAAATTCTGTAACCGTAAGGGCCCGGTTTTGCAAATTCCGCGCCGTAGGTTATGCCTATTTCAATACCGTCAACCGCCGCGGAAAAACCGTCAATATGCGAATGTCCGAAAAACGCTCCGATAACATCGCCCGACTCTTTCCACGCCTTGAACTGCGCAGTCGGCTCGCATGGAGAATATCCGTAAGACGAATATCCTTTTGCAGTTTCGGGGTTGAGTTTGTAAAATCCGGAACCCGCGGCACGGGAGCCGTAATCAAACGGCGAGCACTCAACAAAAGCGTTGCCTACATCGTTTGTGTAAATGTGCTGAAACACAAACGCAGGCACAGGCTTGCCGCCGTTTTGCTCCGTTATGGCAGCGGACTGTTCTTTATACCACTCAATCTGGTCATCATTGATGCCGCCTCTGCCCGTATCCATAAGCCATACATTGAAGGCGGGGGAGCCGTCTGTGCCGTTGATAATAACATTATAATCCAGTCTTCCCTCCGCGTCTTCACTGTCATCCCTGACAATGCAGTGCGGATATTTTGAGTAGATTCTCAGCCAGTCCTCGTTTGTTATTCCGCATTTATGGTCGTTGTTGCCCTGCGCGACAACAAAGGGGATTTCATACTCCTCAAAAACTCCGAAAACATAATCAACCGCTTTTTCAATGTTTTTCGTTGTTGCCTCAATGTCGATTTCTCCGCCCGATTCTACAACAACGCCCTCATTGAACGGGTCGTCGTCTTTTATAAGGTCAGCTATGCGCGAATCCTCAACAAGGTCGCCCGTGAAAACAATCAGGTCGGGCTTGGAACCCTCAATGGCAAGGCGCAGAAATGTGTCAAGGTCTTTTGCGGGGTGAGCGTCATCCTGCGTGTCGGTCAGGTGTAGAATGCGGAATTTTCCGTTTTCAGCAAAAGACAGCCCGGCACTTTTGTCTGCCGCACCGTTTGCGCTGACAAAAAATGCGGATGCAGCCGCAACAACACATAAAAACAAAGCGAGTAGTCTTTTCATGGCTTTTCTCCTTTTATCCGGTTTTAGAACTGATAAGTTCTATTTCAATAACATATCATTTTTTTGTGATAAAGTCAAGAACATAAAAGACTTTTGGAGAAATGATATGTATTTAAAAAGGCTGAGAGATTTGCGCGAGGACAACGACCTGAAACAATCGGATATTGCAAAATTATTGGGAATACAGCAAACGGTATATTCGCGATATGAAAGGGGAGCCCAGAACATTCCCCTTGAACATCTGATTAAACTTGCCGATTACTTCGGAGTTTCGACAGATTATATCTTTGAAAGAACCGATAAACAGGAGTTGAATAAATAGACTGCTTCCGGAACGGCGGAAGCAGTTTTTATTTTTATTCGTCAACTCCCGCCTTCCTGCGTATTCTGTATTTCTTTAACAGCGAGGGGTCAAAAAGAAGAAGGATCGGGAATATTTCAAGTCTGCCGAGCAGCATATCGACAATCAACACAAGTTTTGAAAGCGCGCTGTAAATAGAGTAGTTGCCGAGCGGACCTACTCTGCTCAAACCGGGACCTATGTTGTTGAAAGTTGCAAGAACCGCCGAAAAATTGGATGTGAAATCGTATTCGTCAAACGAAATGGCGAGAACGGAAATTCCGACTATCATTACATAAAGCATAAGGTAAACATGAGCGGTTTTGACTATGTTTTCATTCATACGCTTTTTCTCAAAACGAACAACGCTGACGCTTCTCGGGTGCAGAAGCTTGTGAATTTCATGATGCGCCGTTTTAAACAGCAGGCAGAGCCTTGAAATCTTGAATCCGCCGCCCGTGCTGCCGGCGCAGGCGCCGATACACATAAGCAGCATAAGCAGGTAGCGGCTCAGTTCGGGCCACGCGGCAAAATTTGCCGTTGAAAAGCCGGTTGTGGTCATTACGGAACCAACCTGGAAAAAACTCAGAAGCAGGCACTGTGAAGCGGTTCTGTAAATATTGCGAATATTGAAAGCTATAAGCAACGAGAATGAAAAATAAATTCCGAGATAAACCCGCAGCTCCTCACTCCTGAGAGCGTCTTTCAGCCTGCCGCAGATAAAAAGATAATAAATATTGAAGTTTACGCCGAAAAGCACCATAAACACGGTGATTACTATCTGGCTGTAAACACTGTATGACGCAATGCTGCTGTTGAGTATTCCGAAACCGCCGGTGCCGGCAGTGCCGAAGGTAATGCAGATTGAGTCAAAAACAGGCATACCGCCTGCCGCAAGCATAACGAATTCAATAACGGTCATACCCGCGTAAATGGCATAGAGAATTCTTGCGCTTTTCGCAGTGTTGGGAACAAGTTTTCCAACATCCGGGCCGGGGCTTTCCGCCCGGACAAGCTGAAGATTTCCGCTGCCCGAGGCAAGAGGGATAACCGCCATAACAAAAACAAGAACGCCCATACCGCCTATCCAGTGCGTAAAACTGCGCCACAGAAGCATTGATTTGCTGAGTTCCTCAACATCTTTGAGAATCGAAGCTCCCGTTGTGGTGAAGCCCGACACTGTTTCAAAAAGAGCGTCAATTATTTCGGGAATCTCACCGCTGAAAACAAAGGGGAGGCAGCCGAAAAAACTTAAAACTATCCACGCCGCCGCGGTCATAACATAACCGTCACGGGCAAATACCGTTTTGGAGCGGGTTTTTACCGAGGCAAAAAGCAGACCGAGAGCGAGAAGCATCGCCATGGGAATAGCAAAAGATATAATACTGTGCTTTTCTTTGTAAAAGATTGCCGTGATAACGGGGAATATCATCAGCACGCCTTCAACCGCCATTATTTTGCCCAGAACATTGATAATCAGTCGTCGGTTCATTGCTTGTTTATCGATCCTTTTATATCATCTAAATCGGAAAGCCCGGTGATTGTGGTAACAACAACTACGGAATCGCCGGGGCGCAGGTCATCTTTACCGTGGGGAATAAAGGTTTTGCCGTCGCGGTTGATAAAACCGATAATCACGTTTTTACGCAGCCGGAGTTCCTCAAGAGTTTTGTTGATGAGCGAACTGTTTTCTCCTACACGGAAGGCGAGCGCTTCAACCTTGTTGTCAATGATTTTGTAAAGCGTTTCAACATTGCTGCCGATTTTGTTCTGCCTTGCGCGCACATGCTGAAGAATAAGATTCGCCGTCGTGTGCTTGGGATATATGACGCTGCCCACATCGAGCGTGCGCAGAACTTCAAGAAAGTTAGTGCGGTTAACCTTGGTTATGGTCTTTATTTTCGGCACAAGGCTTTTAGCGTAGAGCGAGAGCAGTATATTCTCTTCATCAAAACCGGTGAGAGAACACAGAGCATCCATATCACGCAGACCTTCTTCAAGAAGGAGAGAACGGTTTGTGCCGTCTCCGTGTATTACATTGGCGTTGGGGAAGGCAAAACTGAGGTTTTCGGCAGTCTCTTTGTTCTGTTCTATCACCGTGACATTCATGTTCAGGGCGCAGAGCCTGCCTATCAGATATGATGCGAGCCTGCCGCCGCCGATTACCATAACATTTTTAATATTGGTTACGGGTATGCCTATGCTTTTGAAAAACGGGTTTATGTCGCCCGGAGCGGAAAGAACTGCAACTATGTCGCCCTCTTTGATTACCGAGTCGCCATAGGGAATAAAGGCGTTTTTCTCCCTCTCAACGGCGCAGGCGAGAACCTTGCTGTTGAGTTTGGCAAAGGATTCCTTTACCGGCTTGTTTATCAGCGAGCATTTTTTGTCCGCCACAAAACTGACTAAATCAACTTTTCCGCGTGAAAAAATGTCAATGTTTTTTGCTGCGGGGAAGGTGAGTATTCTCAGTATTTCGGTCGCCGCCTCGCGCTCCGGATTGATTGCCATTGTGAGGCCGAGACTTTCCTTTATCAGGTTAAGGTCCTCATAAAGCGCGGGGGTGCGCACTCTCGCAATTGTTTCGGAAACGCCTATGTTGCGCGCAATAAGGCAGCACATAATGTTGAGTTCGTCGCTGCCGGTCAGGGCTATCAGCAGGTCGCATTCGAGAATACCCGCCTCCATAAGCACCTTTGAGGATGTGCCGTTGCCTTTTATGCAGATGACGTCAAGTTCCCTGTCTGCCTCGGCAAGAGGGCGCTCATTTATGTCAACAACCGTAACATCGTGCTCCTCACCGGAAAGCTGTTCCGCAACGGCATAGCCTACCTTGCCTATTCCGATAATAATAATGTTCAAATAATCGCCGCCTTTGCTGCGCAAAATAAAGTTCGTATTATTATATTACCGTTATTGTTTTTAGTCAAGTAATCCGGGTTTGTCTCTGTGCGACGCACTGCCGTTGGCGCCTTTATTCTTATATTAAAAATAAACTAACAATAATCTTGAAAGTTGTGGTCGCTTAGATTTCAAAAAAGCCGCAAAACGTTTGTCGTTCTTTATTGCAATTCAGAAAAATGATTTTTAAAAGCGTTGAAAAACGAAAAGATGTATGTTAATTTGAAGAAAACAATATTACGAAAAATAAATAAGAAAGGGGTTTGAAAATGAAAAGAGTTGTCTGTATTCTGATCTCATTGATAATGCTCTGCGGAATAGCCGAACCCACATTTGCGGAGGAAAACAGTGAACCGGTTGAACAGAAAGCGGAACTTATAGGGGCGGAAATTATTTATTTACCCATAAAAAACCGATTTGTATTTAAAGAAGGGAACACAGAATACCCCGATGGGATTTTGCTGAAACTCACTTATTCTGACAATACGGAAGTAATAGAAGAAATTAAAGAAAATGGTTATGAGTATTATGCCGGAAATGAAAAAGTTGTTTTTTTTACTAAAGTAATTGATGTGATTATTTATGGTAAGATGAACGGTCACTTAGAGATGAAAGATGGTGAAATACAACTGGATTATAATTTTTATTCGTTGAAACCATTTACGATATATAACAGAACAGCTTATCTTTTTTTCTGTAATATTATAGATGGTCTTATAAGACATATTATTGTTTCGTTCAATTCTTTATTAAATAGATTTTAGGAGTATCTGATATATGAAAAAATGGCTTTTTCATTATAGTTCATTCTTATTAAAGTTGATTATCATCCGTTTATAAAGTTTTTACGGACAGTATTCTTCTGGCTCTTTTGGATTTTAGACAGATTTAAATAATTCAAAGAAACACGATGTTACCGTTGTTGATATAATTGCCGCATATTAAATAATCAAACACCTTGAGCCGCTCACTTGAGCGGTTCTCTTTGACGGTGAAAACAAATCAACACATATATATTGCGGTTTTGATTATGCAGTTATTCGTCGATTATCAAACAGTAAAAGCAAAAGCGGTTTTGAGAGATTTACAAAATGATTGTTAATTTAACCATATTTTTGCGGTGTTACCGTTATACTTGGGTATTTTCGCCGATAATTTACTACTTGAAAATTGGACTGCAGTATAATATAATAATGAATCGGTTAGAAATCAATTTTACATTTTGAAAGGACGAAACGTAAATGAGCATACTTAACAAAAAGACCGTTGACGACATCAACGCAAAAGGCAAAAGAGTTCTTGTGCGCTGTGACTTCAACGTTCCCCTCAAAGACGGCGTCATAACCGATGAAAACAGAATAAACGCCGCCCTTCCCACAATCAAAAAGCTTATTGATGACGGCGCAAAGGTCATACTCTGCTCCCATCTCGGCAAACCGAAAAACGGCCCCGAAGAAAAATTCTCACTCGCTCCCGTAGCGGCAAGGCTTACCGAAAAACTCGGCAGAGAAGTTGTTTTCGCGGCCGATGACACCGTTGTGGGTGAAAACGCGAAGGCGGCTGTAGCCGCTATGAAAGACGGCGATGTTGTTCTTCTTGAAAACACAAGGTTCCGCGCGGAAGAAACAAAGAACGGCGAAGAATTTTCAAAAGACCTTGCTTCTCTGTGCGACATTTATGTAAACGACGCTTTCGGAGCGGCTCACAGAGCGCACTGCTCAACAGTCGGCGTTACTCAGTATGTTGAAGAGGCGGCTGTCGGCTACCTTATGGGCAAAGAACTCAAATATCTCGGCAACGCTGTCGAAAACCCCGAAAGACCTTTCGTTACAATTCTCGGCGGAGCGAAAGTTGCCGACAAACTCAATGTTATTGAGAACCTTCTCAACAAGGCGGATGTTCTCGTCATCGGCGGCGGCATGGCTTTCACCTTCCTGAGAGCGCTCGGCTACACAAGCGGTCTTTCCATTGTTGACGAAACAAAAATTGACTACTGCAGAGATATGCTCAAAAAGGCTGAAGAAAAGGGCGTAAAAATTCTTCTTCCCGTTGACACAATAGCGGCAGACCATTTCCCCGACCCCATTGATGAAGATATTGAAACCGTTCTCATCGACTCCGACGACATCCCCGACAACCTCGAAGGTCTTGACATCGGCCCCAAAACAGCGGCTCTTTACGCGAAGGCTGTCAAAGAGGCAAAAACAGTTGTCTGGAACGGTCCCATGGGCGTGTTTGAAAATCCGAAGCTCAACAAGGGCACAATCGAAGTTGCTAAGGCAATGGCAGAGACTGATGCCGTTACAATCATCGGCGGCGGCGACTCCGCGGCGGCGGTAAACACCCTCGGTTTCGGCAGCAAAATGTCACACATCTCAACAGGCGGCGGCGCGTCGCTTGAGTTCCTTGAAGGCAAAGCGCTCCCCGGCATTGAAGCAGTAAACGACAAATAATTAAAGATTGATTTTAAGGAGTAACCGTTATGAATAAAGCTCTGCGTACACCTGTTATTGCAGGCAACTGGAAAATGAACAACACCCCCGAAGAAACAAAGGCCCTTATCGCACAGATGAAGCCCCTTGTTGCGGGCGCAGACTGTAAAGTAGTGCTCTGCACTCCCTTTATCGACCTCTATGCTGCTATGGAAGCGGCGCAGGGCTCAAACATCGAAATCGGCGCAGAAAACTGCCACTGGGCAGAAAAAGGCGCTTTCACCGGTGAAGTTTCCGCAAAAATGCTCAAAGCAATCGGCGTTCCCTATGTTATTATCGGTCACAGCGAACGCAGGCAGTATTTCGGCGAAACCGACATCACCGTTCGCAACAGAGTCCGCGCGGCTCTTAATGAAGGTCTTAAAGTTATTCTCTGCGTAGGCGAAATGCTCGCGGAGAGAAAAGCCGATATGACTGCGGAAATCGTCAGAGCGCAGACTGAAGTCGCTCTCTCAGGTGTTGCTGCCGATGAAATGAAGAACATCATCATCGCTTACGAACCCGTATGGGCAATCGGCACCGGCGAAACAGCAACCCCCGAACAGGCTCAGGAAGTCTGCGGACTTATCCGTGAACTCATTGCAAACCTTTATGACAGCGCGGTTGCTGACGCCACCGTTATTCAGTATGGCGGCTCAATGAACGAAAAGAACGCTGCGGAGCTTCTCGCGAAGCCCGACATTGACGGCGGTCTTATCGGCGGCGCTTCACTTGTGGCGGAGAAATTCGCTGTAATAGTTGAGGCGGCAGGCAAATAAAAATCCCGCGGGTAAAATCTCTTTCAGGTTTTGCCCGCTTATCTTTAAGAAAGCAGAGGCATAAAATATGTCTGAAAAAGTAGTTCTTATTGTTATGGACGGCGTCGGCTTTTCAAAAACAGGTCTCGGTGATGCCGTTACTCTCGCAAACACACCCACGCTTGATAACCTCCTCAGAACCTGCCCGAACACCCGTCTCAAAGCTCACGGCGACGCCGTAGGTCTGCCTTCCGATGATGATATGGGCAACAGTGAAGTGGGTCACAACGCTTTGGGCTGCGGTCAGATTTACTCGCAGGGCGCAAAACTTGTAAATGAATCCATCGAATCCGGTAAAATCTATGAATCGGATGCCTGGAAGGAACTCTCCGCAAACTGTGTTTCAAAGGGCAGCGCGCTTCATTTCATAGGCCTTCTCTCCGACGGCAATGTTCACTCGAATATCAGCCACCTTTTTGAAATGCTTGAAAAGGCAAAGGCGGAAGGAATTAAAAAAGCGCATGTTCATATTCTGCTTGACGGCAGAGATGTTCCCGCAACATCGGCGCTCACCTATGTTGACGCTCTCGAAGAAAAAATCGCCGAACTCAACGGCGACGGTTTCACGGCGGATATCGCCTCGGGCGGCGGCAGAATGAAAATCACAATGGACCGCTACCAGGCGGACTGGAATATGGTTAAACTCGGATGGGACACCCATGTTAAAGGCGAGGGCAGACAGTTCTGCTGTGCCAAAAAGGCGATTGAAACCTACCGCGAAGAAATTTCCGGCGTAATCGATCAGGATCTTCCTCCCTTTGTCATTGCCAAAGACGGCAAGCCCGTGGGCAGAATTATTGACGGCGACAGCGTCATTCTTTATAATTTCAGAGGCGACAGAGCCCTTGAAATCAGTATGGCGTTTGACTATGACGAGTTTGACAAGTTTGACCGCGGTGCGAAGCCCGATGTGGTTTACGCGGGTATGCTCCAATATGACGGCGACCTTAAGTTGCCCGAAAAATATCTTGTCAACCCTCCCGAAATCAAAGAAACTCTTTCGGAACTCCTTGTTTCGCAGGGTATGACTCAGTTCGCTGTTTCCGAAACACAGAAATACGGCCATGTTACATATTTCTGGAACGGCAACAAGAGCGGCAAATTCAGCGAAGAGCTTGAAACATACCTTGAAATTCCCTCAGACAAGGTCTCGTTTGACGAGCGCCCGTGGATGAAATCCGCTGAGGTTACAGACGCTGTTATTGATGCTATGAAATCCGGCAGATATGACTTCATTCGCTGCAACTATCCAAACGGCGATATGGTAGGCCACACGGGCAGCCTTGACGCCACCATCACAGCGGTCGCATCCGTTGACCTCGGCATTGCCAGAGTGCTCAAGGTTGCCGATGAACTCGGAGTGACGGTGCTTATCACCGCCGACCACGGTAATGCAGATGAAATGCTTGAAAAGAACAAGAAAGGCGAACTCCAGGTCAGAACGGCTCACTCGCTCAACCCCGTTCCTTTCATTATTTATTCAAAAAACGAATACACAATCAAAGAGGGTAGTTACGGTCTTGCCAATGTCGCGCCCACCGTGGCAAAAATTTTCGGCATAAAGCCCTATGACAGCTGGCTTGACAGCATGATATAAGCAGATAAAAACAAACAATACACTGCGGCGGAAATTTTCCGCCGCTTTTTGCTTTTTCGGGAATAATAAATATTGACCGCAGACAAAAAACAAACTATAATATAAAAGTAATAAATTTAAACGAGGTGTAATTATGGAACCTGTTATGCGAAGCGACAAACTGGCAAATGTTCATTCCGATATCAGAGGTCCCGTCTTTGTTGAAGCAATGCGTATGCGCAAAGAGGGCATTGATGTTCTGCGCCTTAACACCGGCAACCCCGCAACATTCGGCTTCGGTATGCCCGACAGCGTCAGAAATGCGCTCATCAGCAACGCAGATAAAGCCGTTG
The DNA here is from genome assembly GCA_017428625.1 of Clostridia bacterium. GTDB lineage: Bacteria > Bacillota > Clostridia > Oscillospirales > Acutalibacteraceae > CAG-177. Next base: position 48,215 of record JAFRQM010000041.1, on the reverse strand, counting down.
CTTACTGCGACCTCAAAGGTATGCCCGATGCGCGTGAGGCAATTTGCAATTACCATAAAAGCAAGGGTATTGAAGGCATCACGCCCGATGATATTTTTATCGGCAACGGCGTCAGCGAACTCGTTACTATGTCTTTGACAGCCCTTCTTAACTACGGCGATGAAATTCTTGTTCCCGCTCCCGACTACTCGCTGTGGACAAATTCCGTCTGGCTTGCAGGCGCAAAACCCGTGCATTACATCTGCGATGAGCAGTCCGAGTGGTATCCCGACCTTGAAGATATCAAAAAGAAAATCACTTCCAAAACAAGGGCTATCGTTATAATCAACCCCAACAACCCTACGGGCGCTCTCTATTCAAAAGATTTTCTTGAAAAACTCGTTCAGATTGCAAGAGAGCACAATCTCATCATTTTCTCCGATGAGATTTATGACCGTCTTGTTATGGATGACCTTGAGCATGTTTCAACGGCAACGCTTGCGCCCGACCTGCTTGTTGTTACAATGAACGGCCTTTCAAAATCGCACATCATCTGCGGCTTTCGTTGCGGCTGGATGGTATTCAGCGGAGCCAAAGAGGCGGCGAAAGATTTTATAGCGGGTGTCAACGGCCTTTGCGCCATGCGTCTTTGCGCAAACGCCCTTACACAGCTTGTTATTCCCGCAGCCCTCGCCGACCCTGAAAGCACAAGGGCAATGATGGTGCCGGGCGGCAGAATCTATGAGCAGAGAGAGGCGACCTGCCGCGAGCTTGAAAAGATTGAAGGTCTCACTTTTGTCAAGAACAAGGCGGCATTCTACATTTTCCCGAAACTCGATATAAAGAAGTTCAATATTCACGATGACCAGCAGTTCGCCATGGATTACCTCCACAGCAAAAATGTTATGATAATCCCCGGCAGGGGCTTCAGTTGGGACAAACCCGACCATTTCCGCATTGTTATGCTGCCCGAACCCGAAGTGCTCGCGAAAGCAATGCGCGACCTCGGCGACTTCCTCAAAGATTATCGGCAGGAATAATAAAAGAAACATCAGACGGCTCCTCTGTGAAAGAGGAGCCGTCTTGCCATGTTGGGATGATCGCATCCCGCCGCCTGCTCACCGTCTCCGCCTTTTGGGGAGATAACTCGCCGACAGGCAAGACGGAAGGGGTGTGTCACCGTATCCCCCGCATTTTTTCCGGAACCATACTGTATGTTCCTATCAAAATGAACTTTGATAATGTAAAAAAACAACGGCTTGCGAATTTTGCAAGCCGTTTAATCATCGGGTGTGAATATTAAAATGTCTTCAACTTTGCAATTTAGAATAGAACAAAGGTCATTGAGAGTAACCGTGCTTATGGGTTTGTTGTGCTTTAAGCGGTCTATAAGACTGCGGCTTATTCCGTAATCCTTAATCAACCTGTATGTTGTAACGCCCTTTTCTTTCATAGTCGTATAAAACGGCTCATAACTTATCATTTTCATCACCTGATTAAACGATAAGCAATACTCAATAACTTGACAATTGTCGATATATAGAGTATAAAATACTTAAAGTTTTAGAAAGAAGGTTGAGCAAATGAAGTGTCAGGCTTGCGGAGCGGAAATCGGCAACAATACAGTTTGCGAGTTTTGCGGAACCCAAATCAGTGCAGAAATGAAAAAGGAACAAGAAAGATTGAATAAGCAGGTTTGTCCTAAATGTTCCAGTTCAAATGTTGTTTATGGGCGCGAAAATCAAGGTGAAATCAGAAATAAAAACGGAAAAAGAGTTTTACATCAGACTGTTGCTTTATGTAAAGATTGCGGAAATACTTGGTATCCTAATGGTAAAGCAAAACCTAAACAGACTTGGCTTTGGGTTTTGGGATGGATTTTCATATTCCCGTTACCTTTAACGCTTATTTTACTTAAGAAAAAAGACTTAAAAGCCGCAATAAAGTATTCGATAATTGCTATTGCGTGGGTTTTGTATTTAGTTATTGTTATTTCTGGTAATTCTTCAAACAGAACTACAAAATCTAATAAAACAGATTCAACGGCTCAGTCTGTCAGTGTTCAGGATAATGGTAATACAGCCGATGACTCCCTCAATAATGCAGAACTATTTAAGTTTATGATATCTTTTGATGAAGCAGGGGAATATGGAAAAAAATGGACAATAAACAAATATACGGAGTCGGAGTATACATTTTATGCATTTTATATTCCGGCAGGAACATACAGTGTAGTTAATAAATCAAATTCAGGTACAGCTCAGGTGTCAGTTTACAGCAATGTTAAGTTTGATGGTCATTGGGAACAATTTATAGATGAAGATTGTTCAAAGCCAATATTGGTAACTGCAAATGAAGAAGCGAAGACAATATTAGTAAAAGAAGGTCAATTTGTTAAACTGTCAGATGACAGTATAAATATAGAGTTTACACTGATAAACTGAGAATATAAATCACAAACGGCTTGCGAATTTTGCAAGCCGTTTAATAATGCAATTTTTTATTTATCTTCCGTTACATTTCCGTCGCTGTCAATTTTAATCGGGGTGGGTGAAATCGAAACAAGCCTGTCAAACAGAGCCTTTCGCTCTGTTTCGATTTTCATATATTTAAGTTCGCTGCCTGTCTGCCTGCCGGGCATAAACTTAAGCGAAATGCTGTCGCCTTCAATTCTCAGAACAACCATGCCCGAGTCAAGCGTTTTTGTATTGAAAAGGAAGTTGCCAAGGCTGTAAACAACAGGTTTGCCGTTATAAAATTCCATGCCTTGCAAAATATGCGGATGCGCGCCGATTACCGCCGACGCTCCCGCGTCAATATATTTTTTTGCAAGTTCCTTTTGACTTGTCTGCAAGTCGGTTGAATACTCCGTGCCCCAGTGAACATAAACAATCACATAGTCATTTTTGGCGGCGGTTTTTTCAATTGTCTCAATAAACTCCTCGCTTTCGCCGTAACAGCTGCAAACGCCCTCCGATGAGGTTGTCGCAAGGGGAGTCAGACGCAGGTTTTCCGCCCTTGAAGCGGCAAGGTATGCTACTTTACACCCATTGATAATATAACTCACACTTGCGTTTGCCTCTTCAATGTTGCTGCCTGCGCCCACACGGGCAATCGCAGCATTGTCAAGGGTTTCAAGTGTATCATTGAACGAATCGGAGCCGTAGTCATAAGTGTGATTGTTCGCAAGAGAAACAATGTCAACACCCAGCAAGTTCAAATACTTTACACTTGATGGATCAGCTCTGAAAGTGAATTGCTTGTTCGGCGTCGGAGTTCCTCTTTTTGAGTAGGTGAATTCGTTGTTGAGCATCATAATATCGACGGCTTTCATCGCGTCTCTGAACTCCGCGTCAATGCAGTCAAGCACGCCGTTGACATAACTCTCGGCGTGGGGCATTATGTATTCGCCCGATGTGAAGTTAATGTCGCCGCCGAAGCCGAGTTCAAAATAAGTGTTGCTGTTTGAGCCCAAATCAATAACCTTTTTGCCGTCAATTTCGCCTGTGAACCTTGAGAACATAACGTTGAGTGTTTCACCGTCTATCGTTATCGGTTTTATACCCTGCTCGGCCTGTTCAACCATGCGGTCAACCGTCTCTCTCTCAAGCGATTCAAGAAACTGTCTCGGTATGTTTCTGCCTGTCGCTTCCGTAAGAACGGTGCAGGCGTGCTGATAATCATAAGGAGTCTGCGCGGCAATTATTTCCGCTTCTTCCGCTTTTATGCGGTCGTCAATGACTTTGGCGCGGTATGAAAACACAAGCGGAGTAAAGAAAAACAGCGTCAGCATAAGCGCCAGCAAAAGTTTTTTCAATGCGCAGACCTCCTTTCTTTTTATGTAATTATCTCTTAATTTGCGGCGTCATTCCCGGCGGCTCTTTTTCCACCATGCTTCACAAAAATACCCGGCATTAAACAAATTATTCCCTGCGTTTTTTTGTTTTGCCTGACGAAAAAATTTCTCACCGGTTTTTAACACCGCAAATCATTCAATATTTACTGTATATTTTGAAAATTATTAGCGAAAAATTGAACCGTTAAAAGATTTCCTTGTTCTCAACCTGTGATTTCGCAAGGGCGGCAAACTCCTCAAGTTTCATAGCCGTTGTGCCATCTTCGCCTCTTTTACGAACCGAAACCGTGCCGTTTTCGATGTCTTTGTCGCCGAGAACGATTATGTAAGGAATCTTTTTGAGAAGCGCTTCACGGATTTTGTAACCGGTTTTTTCGCTTCTGTCGTCAACAGTGCCTCTGAAGCCCTCGGCCTCAAGTTTTGAGAGCAGTTCAAAAGATGCCTCGTGATGTCTGTCGGCTATGGGCAGAATTCTTATCTGCTCGGGAGCGAGCCAGAGTGGGAACGCGCCCGCAAAATGCTCGGTAATAACTCCGATAAAGCGTTCGACCGAACCGAAAACAACACGGTGAATCATAACGGGAGTGTGCTTTTCGCCGTCCGCGCCCGTATATTCAAGGTTAAATCTGCCGGGCAGCTGGTAGTCGAGCTGAATTGTGCCGCACTGCCAGGTTCTGCCGAGAGAGTCTTCAATATGGAAGTCGAGTTTGGGGCCGTAGAAAGCGCCGTCGCCTTCGTTGATGATATATGTTTTGCCTATGCTTGTAATTGCATCGGCAAGGTTTTTCGTAGCGATTTCCCAGTCCTCAACAGAGCCGATGTGGTCTTCGGGCATTGTTGAGAGTTCAATGGTGTAGGGGAGTTGGAAAACGGAATAAACCTCGTCAAAAAGCTTTGCTATGCGAATAACCTCATCCCTTATCATTTCGGGAGCCAGCAGAATATGCGCGTCATCCTGCGTGAAGCAGCGCACGCGGAACATACCGTGAAGCGCGCCGGAAAGCTCATTGCGGTGCACCTTGCCGAGTTCTCTGTATCTGAGGGGAAGTTCTTTGTATGAGTGAGGTTCAAGGTCATAAACAAGAATTGTGCCCGGGCAGTTCATCGGTTTAATGGCAAAATCCTCGTCGTCAATAACCGTTGTGTACATATCGTCGTGGTAGTGTTCCCAGTGGCCGGAAGTCTCCCACAGGCTGCGTTTCATAATCTGCGGAGTGGAAATTTCAAGGTAATCCCACTTTCTGTGAACCTGCTGCCAGTAGTCAATCAGCGTGTTGCGCAGAATCATACCGTTCGGAAGATAGAAAGGCATACCGGGCGCCTCGTCGCGGAAAGCGAAAAGTCCGAGTTCTTTGCCGAGTTTGCGATGGTCGCGCTTTTTAGCCTCTTCAATCGCTTCGAGATATGCGTCAAGATCTTCCTTTTTTGTGAATGCGGTGGCATAGATTCTCTGAAGCATTTTGTTTTTCTCACTGCCGCGCCAGTATGCACCGGTGCAGGATGTGAGCTTGAACGCTTTGATTCTGCCGGTTGAGGCAACATGAGGCCCCGCGCAGAGTTCGGTAAATTCGCCCTGCTTATAGAAACTGATGTTTTCGCCTTTGCCGGCGTGCTCCTCAACAAGTTCAACCTTGTAAATTTCACCGAGATTTTTATAGTAGGCTATTGCCTCTTCGGGAGTCATTTCAAAATGTTCAAGGGGAAGGTCCTCCTTGATGATTTTTTTCATCTCCGCCTCGATTTTTTCAAGGTCTTCGGGAGTAAAGGGGTTTTCAACGTCAAAATCGTAATAGAAACCGTTTTCGATTGACGGACCTATTGCGAGTTTTGCTTCGGGATAAAGCCTTTTTACCGCCTGCGCCAGCACGTGCGAAGCAGTGTGGCGGTATGTGCTTTTGCCGTCTTCATCGTCAAATGTGAGAATCTGCAGTTCGCAGTCCTCGTTGAGCGGTGTTCTCAGGTCTTTGACTTCGCCGTTTATTTTTGCGACACAGGCTGCCTTGTAAAGCCCCATACCGAGGTCTTTGGCGACTTCCATGGCGGTAATGCCGTTTTCATACTCTTTCACGACTCCGCCTTTGAGAGTTACATTAATCATATATTTACCTCCTGATTCAAGAAATCAAAATAAAAAAACTCCACCCTGCAATAAACAGGATGAAGCTTATAAACTGCTCCACGGTTCCACCCGTATTGCGGATAAAATCCGCCTCTCGAACGGCTTTTAACGGTGCCTGCCGGCGCGGTTTATCGATTTTAACGCTTCACCGCACACTCCGCAGCGGTGGTGCCTTTAAGATTTATGATCGCGATTTCAGCCGCGTCGCGTTCTCTCTGAAAAAATCTGCGCAAAAGGCACTGTCTGCATCAATGTTTTTAGAAATATTGAAAACAATATTATCACCGATTAACGGTATTGTCAATATAATAAATAAAAATCTTGACATTTGATTTATTTAAGTATATTATCTATTTTAATAGTGCTATTTTGTGCCGGAATGGTGGATTCCGGCCTGAAATATACAACAAGTGCTATTTATCTTATCACTTTAATATTTTTAAATTTCAAAAAAAGGAGGAATGCTTTTAAATGCCTATAGTTATTGCGTTAATAATTATTGCAGTTGCGGCCGTTGTGTGTTTTGTCATCGGCTACATCGCAGGTCAATCTCATAGAAAAAAGACTGCGGAACAGGCAATCGGTTCGGCTGAAAAAGAAGCCGCCCGCATAGTAAACGACGCAGTCAAAGCCGCTGAAGAAAAAAAGAAAGAAGCGGAAGAACAGAAAAAAGAAGCAATAATCGAAGCAAAAGAAGAAATTCACAAACAGCGCACCGAAGCAGAAAAGGAACTTCGTGAAAGACGCAAAGAAGTCCAGCGCTCTGAAAACAGACTTATTCAAAAAGAAGAAACCCTTGACAAAAAGACCGAGAACCTTGAAAAGAAAGATGAAATTCTCAACGAAAAAATCAAACAGGCGGAGGCAAAACTCGACGAGGTCGAAAGCATAAAGCGCAGCCAGTTTGAAATGCTTGAAAGAATTTCCGGCTATACGAAAGAGCAGGCGAAGGATTACCTTCTCACTTCTCTCGAACAGAGCCTTTCTCACGAGAAAGCGCTTCGCATTCAGGAATGCGAGCAAAAAACCAAGGATGAATCAGAAGCCCTCGCGAGGGAGATTATTTCTACCGCAATTCAGCGCTGTGCGGCAGATCACGCCGCTGAAGCGACTGTTTCGGTCGTTACTCTTCCCAACGATGAAATGAAGGGCAGAATCATCGGCAGAGAAGGCAGAAATGTCAGAACGCTCGAAACAATCACGGGCGTTGACCTCATTGTTGACGACACGCCGGAGGCTATAACCGTTTCCAGTTTTGACCCGGTGCGTCGCGAGGTGGCAAGGCTTACTCTTGAAAAACTCATAGCGGACGGCAGAATTCACCCCACCAAAATTGAAGAAATGTATGAAAAATCCAAACGCGAGGTTGAACAGACCATTAAGCAGACTGGCGAAAGAGCTGTTGTTGATGCAGGCGTGAACGGAATCCACCCCGAACTCGTCAAACTTCTCGGCAAACTCAAATACCGCACAAGTTACGGTCAGAATGTTCTCAACCACTCGCTTGAGGTTTCATACATTGCGGGTCTTCTCGCATCGGAACTCGGCATTGACCCCAAACTCGCAAAAAGGGCGGGCCTTCTGCACGATATAGGCAAGGCGCTCGACCACGAAATTGACGGTTCACACGTTCAGCTCGGCGTTGAATACGCAAGAAAATTCAAAGAAAATGATCAGGTAATTCACGCGATTCAGGCGCATCACGGCGATGTTGAGGCAAAAACTATCACCGCCTGCCTCGTTCAGGCTGCGGATGCCATATCGGCGGCAAGACCCGGCGCAAGGCGCGAAAATGTTCAGAACTATATCAAGCGCCTTGAAAAACTTGAAGAAATCGCTTCGGGCTTTGACGGCGTTGACCGCACTTACGCCATCCAGGCCGGCAGAGAAATCAGGCTTATGGTCAAGCCCGACAAAATCAGCGATGACGATATGGTGCTTCTCGCCCGTAATGTTGCCCAGAAGATAGAAGAGGAACTTGAATATCCCGGCCAGATCAAGGTCAATATCATCAGAGAAAGCAGAGCTGTGGATTACGCAAAATAAAGCAAAGGCCGCCCATAGCATTTATGGGCGGTTTTCTGTTAGCAAGGGGAATTGTGTTGAATATTTTTGCAATAGGCGATGTTGTGGGTCAGGAGGGCTGTGAATTTCTCCGCAAAACCCTGCCTGCGTTCAAAAAACTCAAAGGCATCGGTCTCACAATAGCAAACGGCGAAAACTCGGCTGCCGGCAACGGGATAACACCGTTTTCGGCGGAACACCTTTTTGCGAGCGGAGTTGACCTTATCACAACCGGCAACCATGTTTACAAGCGCAGAGAGGTTTATGATTTTCTCGACAGCCGTTCCGATATTGTCCGCCCTGCAAACTATTTCAAAAACAACCCCGGCAGAGGCTTCACGGTTATTGACAAGGGCAGCGTGCAGATAGGCGTAATAAACCTCGCCGGTATGTCTTATATGGACAGCGCCGCAAATCCCTTTGAAACGGTTGACTCAATACTGTCTCAACTTGAAAACTGCAGAATAATTCTTGTTGATTTTCACGCCGAGGCTACCGCCGAAAAAAAGGCGCTCGGCTATTATCTTGACGGCAGGGTGTCGGCTGTTTTCGGCACGCACACCCATGTTCAGACTTCAGACGCAAGGGTGCTCGATGGCGGCACCGCTTATATCACGGATCTCGGGATGACCGGTCCCGAAAAATCCGTTCTGGGCATAAAACCCGAAATCGCGATAACCCGCTTTAAAACAGGTATGCCCTCAAGGTTTGAAACCGCTCAGGGCAAATGCTTTATGTGCGGATGTATTTTTGAAATTGACGAAAAAACAGGCAGAGCGCTTTCGGCTGAGAGTGTCTGTGTGGAGTGATATATGGAACAGTCACGCATTAACAGAATAAACGAACTTGCCCGCGCCTCCCGCGAACGGGAACTCACCCCCGAAGAAAAAGAGGAGCAGGCGGCGCTGCGCAAAGAGTATGTCGCGGCATTTAAAGCGAGTCTGACGGCACAGCTTGACAACACCTACATAATTGACGAACACGGCAACAAAACCGCCGTGCGCGACAGAAAAAAACACAGGAACTGAATTATGCAGAAATTACTCGGTTATATCCGTTCTGCTGTGCAGGATTACAATATGATTGAAGACGGCGACCGCATAGCCGTCGGTCTTTCGGGCGGAAAAGATTCAGTCGCCCTGCTGGCGTCGCTTGCCAGACTGCGTTCATTTTACCCGAAGAGTTTTGAACTTGTCGCAGTTACTCTAGATATGCGGTTCGGCGGTGAAAACACCGATTATTCCGCCCTTGAGAAACTCTGTGAAAACCTCGGTGTGCCCTATGTGATTAAACGCACACAACTGGCTGAAATTATTTTCGACCTGCGCAAAGAGAGCAATCCCTGCAGCCTATGCGCCCGTATGAGGCGCGGCATTCTGCACGACACGGCAAAAGAAAACGGCTGCAACAAAATAGCGCTCGGCCACCACCTTGACGATGTCGCCGAAACCTTTATGATGAATCTTCTGCGGGGCGGCACGGTTGACTGCTTCAGCCCGGTCACCTACCTTTCACGCAAAAATATTTATATGATACGCCCTATGATATACGCTCGCGAGAGCGATTGCGCAAGGGCTGTGCGGCGCGGAGAACTGCCCGTTGTCAAAAGCAAATGCCCGGCAGACGGAGTTACGGCCCGCGAACAGGCAAAGCAGCTTCTGAATTCACTCGAAAAAGAATACGGTGATGTGCGCTCCAAAATTCTCGGAGCCATGCAGCGTAAAAATATAAACGGTTATTAAGGAAGGAAACACAGTGAAATATTTGGTTTTACTTTATGACGGAATGGCGGATTACCCCGTTCCCGCTCTTGACGGCAAAACGCCTATGGAGGTGGCGAAAAAACCGCTTTTCGACCGCCTTGCCTCAAAAGGCGAGGTCGGTATGGTCCGCACTGTTGCCGAAGGTCTCAAACCGGGCAGCGATGTCGCAAACTTAAGCGTTATGGGTTATGACCCGGCAAAATACTACACAGGGCGTTCTCCGCTCGAAGCCGTCAGCATAGGCGTAAAAATGGCTGAGGATGACATAGCGATGCGCTGCAATGTTGTGACCCTGAGCGATGAAGAAAACTATGATGACAAAACAATGGTTGACTATTCCGCGGGCGATATCACCAGCGAAGATGCGGCTGAACTTATAAAAGCGGTTCAGGAACATTTCGGCGGCGGTGAGTTTGATTTTTATAGCGGAGTAAGTTACCGTCACTGCCTTATTCACCACGGCGGAACAACCGAACTCGGCAATATGACTCCCCCTCATGACATTTCGGGCAGGGTAGTAGGCGAATATATTTCAAAGCATCCGAACGCACAAAAGTTGACCGCAATGATGCGCGAAAGTTATTCCTTTTTAAAAGACCACCCCGTAAACTTACGCAGAATTTCGGAGGGCAAACGCCCCGGCAACTCAATCTGGCTCTGGGGTGAGGGCACAAGCCCGAAACTTGACGGTTTTGAAAAACTGCACGGCGTAAAGGGCAGTGTTATTTCAGCCGTTGACCTTCTTAAAGGCATTGGCATTTCGGCAGGTATGGATGTTCCGGAAGTTGAGGGCGCAACAGGTTATATTGACACCAATTTTGAAGGCAAGGCGCAGGCTGCTGTTGACGAATTCAGAAACGGCAAGGATTTTGTCTATGTTCATTTTGAAGCTCCCGATGAGTGCGGTCACCGCAACGAGCCGTTCAATAAGGTGCGTTCAATCGAACTTATAGATGAGAAGGTTCTTCCCGTTGTTCTCGCCTACCTTGACGGTTGCGGCGACGATTATAAACTTATGATTCTGCCGGACCACCCCACACCCATAGTCACAATGACCCACGCGGGCGACCCCGTGCCTTATATGATTTACCATAAAAACGGCGAAACCGACAGCGGCGTCTCATCAATTAATGAGAACTCAGCAAAGGCAACGGGCAACTATGTTGCCGTAGGCCACAATCTGATAAGAAAATTCTTCGGCGAAATATGAACGGAGGTATATATAATGAAAAAATATAAAATAAACACAAACTGCCTTCACGCGGGCTACAGCCCAAAAAACGGCGAGCCGAGAGTTCTGCCGATTTATCAGAGCACAACCTACAAATATGATTCCAGCGTTGAGATGGGTCAGCTTTTTGATCTTGAAAAAAGCGGTTATTTCTATACCCGCCTTGCCAACCCCACCAATGACGCAGTAGCCGCCAAGATTGCCGCGCTCGAAGGCGGCGTGGGCGCAATGCTTACATCATCCGGTCAGGCGGCGTCGTTTTACTCGGTGTTCAATGTGGCGTCCGCGGGCGACCATGTCATTTCATCATCCGCTATCTACGGCGGCACTTTCAACCTTTTCAATGTCACAATGCGCAAACTCGGCATTGATTTTACATTCCTGCGCCCCGACGCCACCGAAGAGGAACTCAACGCCGCTTTCAAAGAGAACACAAAGGCTGTTTTTGCCGAAACGCTTTCAAACCCCTCGCTTCACGTTCTTGATATTGAAATGTATGCGAGATGCGCACACGCTCACGGCGTTCCGCTCATTGTTGACAACACCTTCCCCACACCCATCAACTGCCGTCCGTTCGAGTTCGGGGCGGATATCGTCATACACTCAACCACAAAATATATGGACGGTCACGCCACAAGCGTAGGCGGCGTTCTTGTTGACAGTGGTAATTTCGATTGGGCTCAGAACGACAAGTTTCCCGGTCTTACAACTCCCGATGAATCATACCACGGCATCACCTACACCGAGCAGTTCGGCAAGGCGGCTTACATTACAAAATCGCTCAGCCAGCTTATGCGTGACCTCGGCTCAATCCCTTCGCCTCACAACGCCTTCCTTCTTAACCTCGGGCTTGAAACGCTCTTCCTGCGTGTTGAAAGGCATTGTTCCAATGCGCTTAAAGTCGCTCAGTTCCTTGAAAGCAGCAACTATGTCAACGAAGTTACCTATCCCGGTCTTGAAGGCAACAAAGATTATGAACTCGCTCAGAAATATATGCCCAACGGCACCAGCGGCGTAATTTCGTTCAGAATCAAAGGCGGAAGAGAAGCGGCAACAAAGTTTATGGATTCGCTTGAACTCGCCTCAATAGTTACCCATGTTGCCGACTGCCGCACCTGCTGCCTGCACCCGGCAAGCACAACCCACCGTCAGCTTTCCGCGCAGGAACTGGAGGATTGCGGAGTTTATGAAGACCTCATAAGATTCTCTGTAGGCATTGAGGATGTTGAAGACATCATTGATGATGTTAAACAGGCTCTCGAAAAATCCGCACAGTAATAGAATAATTACAATATATATGTTATTTTCAGCCGCTCTTTCTGTTCTTCCGAAAGGGCGGTTATGACATAAAAATAGTGCTTGTTTTGATGCTAAAACGATGGATTTCAGGTCAAAAAATCCACCGGAAGCCGTCGGTGATGCCATCGACAATTCCGGCAAAAAACAATTCACGGTAATTTTACAATTCAACAAAACAATACAAAAATCATAAATAAGTATTATTTCTTGTTTGTTCATAAAAAATTCACATTTAATTTACAATTCGTTTACATTTTTGCATACTTGTCACAACAAGCCGTCCTTATTATAAAAGCGACCTTATAAACGGGCGCATTCTATATGCGCGTTAATTCTATGGAGGTGCACTATGAAAAAGAAATCAACCAGAATCCTGGCTATGGTGCTCACTTTTGTTATGCTTATATCCGCTTCGTGCGTTACGGCATACGCAAAACTGGCAGACATCAACGACCCGTACCAGGATGAAAACGGCAAGTATTATTTCACGTATGAGCAGTCCGGCACATACATAATGAACTTGCTTGACGAACTTCTGACCACTCTTCTCAGCAACGGTCAGGATATGCATATCTATTATAAGTTGATTGGTATCACCGTTATCGATGAATACATCAGACCTCAGGGCTATGACAAACTGCTCGGTTCAATCAACGAGCTCTGGGGCGCCGGTGTTATCAGCGCTGCAAACAGGCTCGGTCTTACAGGCAACCTTAAAGACATTAATGTTGACTGCCTTGCCAACTACACAAAGAGAACCGACACCAGCGTTTATGACTACAACTGTCTTTATAACCTTGTTCATTTCCTGTATGACAACAGAAGCGTTCTTGTAAAAGTTGTCAACGGAACAATGGACTGGGGTCTTCTCGACAACGTTATTGACCTTCCCGAAATGCTGAACGATCTCGGCGGCTATCTTGCCAACCTCGTTTACACAAAACTTGAAGGTCTCACCGGCAGAGAAGAAGGCGCCGAAGGTTCGGGCACAACAGCCACAACCTATGACCCTGCCGGCAGCGATGTTGACGGCTGTCTCAACGACCTTCTCATCTGGCTCCTCAACACAAAAGTTCCCGAGCTTCTCAACTTTGAAGGCGACCTCGGTCTCGACCTCAGCAAGGTCAATGTCAAGACTGTTTCATTCTATGACCTTATCCACAATGTTATAGAAGCCGCTCTTGACAATCTCGTTGTTCCTCTTCTTAAAGATGTTCTTATGGACGCTTTCAGCATCGAAACATCCGAAGCGTTCCCGAACGGCACCGAAGATCAGATGAACAACACCACAATGGTAATGGTTCTCGGTCTTGTCGAAGACCTTCTTGACGAAGCGGAGACAAAACCCGACTACTCCAACTGCCGTTACCCCGGTGAAAAGATTGAAACCCTTCTTACCTGGTTCTTCCAGGGCGGCATGGATCAGTATATCCTTATTAATGAAGACGGCCTTGCAATTCAGGACGCTTTCATCGAACTTCTTTACAAAGTTGCGCGTATCGGTATCCCGATGCTCAACGGTATGGGCTTCGGCACCCTTTCCAAAGAGATGCTTCACATTGATGAACTCTCCGAAAAGGATGCGAATGACAATTACATCATTCCCGACAGCCAGTGCATAGCAATCCTTCTCAATATGCTCTTCTCGAACATCCTTCAGGGTTACTACTGCAACCCCAACGCAAAAACCCTTTCCGAAATCGGCGCATACTGCCTCGCATCACTCTGCGCGCGTATCTGCCCCGAACTCAACTACATGGAGCAGCTTGAAGCTAACTACGCCGAAGGCACCTACTATGACATCGACGGTCATGTTGTTGCTCCTCTTCCCTTCACCGCTGAATATACCGTAAACGGTCAGACTCTTAATAACGGCACAGGCACAAACTACTCAAGAACCTACACCATCCCCTATGCCGCGGTCGATATGGGCGTTACAGTCGGCGTTTACTTCCTTGACGGTCTTATTACAGCAGACTTCACAAGCGTTCCCGGTCCCGGCACAGACGCTACAATTCGTTTTGAAAAATTTGTTAAGGTTCTTCTTGACTGGGTTGTTGACAAATATCTTCCTCTCTTCAAGGATACATACAGCCTGAGCACTAAATATCCCACTTACGAATATGTCTGGAAAGAAATAGACGAAATCCTCTTCGGTCTTATCCCGAACTCATGGCTCCCCGCCTCCATCACCGACCACACAATGGGCAGTGATTACACGGTTCAGGGTCAGATAGGCGCAAACGGCGCAGGTGCAACCTTCCCGCTCAAAACAAGCGGCGACCTTATCTGCGGCTGGCTCCTCGGCTCCGTAATGGATATTGACGTTCAGGAACTTGTTTCGCTCTTCCAGAGAAACAAAACTTCGGGCGCTGACCTTGCCAACCCGACTCTTACCGTTATTATCAGACTTATCGACAGAGTTCTTTATGTTGCGCTCGGCAAATATGCGCTTCTTCCCGCAAACCAGGGCACCAGAAACGCTTATTCAACACCGACAAGCATCAACTCTCTCGGCACCGGCTCCTCAGGTCTTCTTAATAACAGCAACCTTGGCAATCTTGTCAATTATCTTATCATAGCGCTCAGCGGCGGCAGCACAAGCAGCTATAATCCTTACACCAAGCTTGAGCCCCTTCTCAGAACAGTTCTTCCCCTTGTAATGGGCGCAAATTACATCAAACCCTACCGCAACAGCATTCTTTCACCCGGTCAGATAAAAGTAAGCGACCTCAAAGCCCTTATTAACACCATCCAGACTCAAGGTGACACCAGAATTCCCTACGGTGTTGCAGATGTCAATGAAGAAACCGTCGGCACTTACTACTATCTTGATGCAAACTACAATCTTCAGACTGCAACTCTTCCCGGCGACTATGACGCCTCCAAGACATACTACAGCGAGCAGTATATAGTTGCTCAGGACATTGACAAGTTCACAAACTCCTCAACATACAACTTCGGCACAGGCGTGTTCAAAGAGGTTCAGACTTACAACACAATTACCCTCAACGGTTCAAACTATGACCCCAAAGCGTCATACTATACCTCAGACTTTGAGCCGGCAACTGTTACCGAAACAACAAACGGCGTATTCTTCACGGCTCAGAACGCAAACTCTGCGGTTACTCTTCCCGATGATTATGTTGAAGGCACAACATACTACACACACCCCGAAGTTGCACTCGGCGCAAATGATGAAGGCACATATCTTGTTAAGGTTAAAACATATTCGCCCGTAAATCTCACCGGAACAGGCAGCGCGGCATACAACCCCAACAAGACCTACTTCAAAAAAGCGTTCACAACAGTTGATTTCGATTATATGGATGCTTACAACCCCGACACCGGCAGAATCGCAATGGGCGTTTACAGAAGCTCAGGCGAAGGTGTTGTTAACGGCATAGGTGTTTATCAGTCATCAATCTCCAACCAGGAGTTTATGGTATTCCGTAATCAGGAAGACTTCCCGGATGCACTCTATACTTTCAACAACTTCAATGACTTCATTGAAGATGCTGATAAATTCATCGGTCAGTATGAGAGCTTCCTTGATGAAATCAAAGATGCGGCAGATGAGTGGAAAGAATTCCTTGCACTTAATAACGATGAAGACGGTCCCAGTGTAATGTTCCCGTGGTATAGCGCAAGCAACTCCTATGATGCACGCCGCATCAGCCAGTATGGCGCAAACTCCGGCATTACAACCGCAAACTTCAACCAGCTTCAGGTTATTAAAGATTACCTTGCACTCTACGGCTCAAGCACTCTTATTACAACCAACAAACCTATTGAATATCTTCCCACTGACAGTGAAGCAACCACAACAGACAAAGAGGCAAGCATCTTCAAACAGTGGAATAAATATGTCAAGAATGTTATTGACTACTCAAACAAACTCAACCAGTATTACGACGGCATCAACTATTATCTCCAGACCGCAGAAGCAAACAGAAAGTCATACAGCGCAACAGTTGTTTATTCACTGAGATGGGTAATGGAATCACTCTGCGCTACTGCTTATAACGGCGGCGTCAACGGTTATGTTGATGAAACAACCCAGACTCTTGTTCCCACCTACACAGAAAAGAGCTGGACTGCATTCAAAGACGCTTATGACTGCGCAGTTGACCTTCTTGCTCAGGTTCAGTTTAACCAGGCAAGCGCAAGAACAACCCAGTCAATGGTAACTGCGGTTCGTTCCGGTCTTATCAAAGCGTTCTACGGTCTTACCAAAGCAGGCGAACTTGCTGACAAGATGCAGCTTTACACGGCAATCGTTCTTGCAAGAAGAACTCTTGCGGATCCCGATCTTGATGCAACCTACACAGCAGCATCAATCAACTCGCTTCGCTCAATCCTTGATAACGCAAATGCGCTCTTCGAGTCAGTTGTTGAAGCTGATGATCAGCCCATCGTTGACAACCAGACTGCAAGACTTAACTCAGCAATCAACGGTCTTGTTTATCTCGTAGCTCCCAGCCTTGAGGTTGACGAAGACTACGAAGGCGACCTTGACATCGGCGACGGTTATGTTTACCAGGGCATTACCTACGGTTTCATCTACGGTATCTCTGAGGGTTTAGGCCTTATCCTTGACACCAATATGTTCAATGTTAACGGTATTAACTCCGACCTCGTTAAAGTTATCGCTCAAACCTATGGTAACGGCACAGGCTCATACATTCAGGCAAAAGATAACTCGAATACAACCAAGTTCATCTACTTCGCAGTTCTCTTCGGCGATGTAAACGGTGACGCTCGTATTGACAGCACCGACAAAGCCTACATCCAGGCTTACTCAATCGGCGCAGCCAACACCAGCCTCCTTGCTGCAGACAACAACGGCGGCGCTTATCTCAAAGCGGCAGACGTTGACGGCGACGGCAGCGTAACAGCATCCGACGCAGCGGCAATCGGTCTTGTAGTAAACTACGAGGCAACAATCAGCCAAGCATCAAATGTCATCGGTTCAAGAGTTGTAATGGCATAAACCGAATAAACGCACACAGCCCTTCCGGAAACGGAAGGGCTTATTTTTTTACTGTTTTTTATGACTGTATCCGCATAAATGTTGCCAAAGGCAGAGAAATACAGTATAATAATTAATTATAATTATCAAATAAAATCCGAAACGGACGGTAAAAAAATGTTCCCGAAACAACTTGAAAATGTGCTGCTTAAAGTTCAGAAGCCCGGCAGATATACGGGCGGAGAACTCAACAGCGTAATAAAAGATAAAAATAAAATCGATATCCGCTATGCGTTCTGCTTTCCGGATACTTATGAAATCGGAATGTCGCACCTCGGCATGAAAATTCTCTACTCGCTCATAAATGAGCGTGACGATGCCTGGTGTGAGCGTGTTTTTGCGCCTGCATCCGATATGGAAGAGCAGATGCGCTCTCTCAAGGTGCCTCTTTACGGGCTTGAAAGCGGCGACGCGATAAAAGATTTTGATTTTATCGCCTTCACAATGATGTATGAACTCTGCTACACGAATATTCTCAATATGCTTTCTCTCGCCGGTGTTCCTCTGCGCTCGGCAGAGCGTAAAAACCTTTCGCCCCTCATAGTCGGAGGCGGAGCCTGCGCGTGCAATATTGAACCTATGGCGGAATTTTTCGACCTTACCACCCCGGGCGACGGCGAAGAAGTCACAAACGAGGTAATTGATTTATACAAAATTCATAAGGCAAAGGGCTCAACAAAAGCTGAGTTTCTCCGTGAAGCCGCGAAAATTCCCGGGGTTTATGTGCCCTCGCTTTATGATGTTGAATATAATGACGACGGCATCGTGAAAGCGATTATTCCCAAAGACGGCGCTCCGGCGAAGGTTACCAAAAGAACGGTTAAAGACCTTGACACAATGTTTGCCCCCTCAAGTTTTGTTGTGCCTTTCATTGAGGTAGTTCATGACCGCACAACCGTCGAAACTTTCCGCGGCTGCATCAGAGGCTGCCGTTTTTGTCAGGCCTGTTTTCTTTATCGCCCGATAAGGGAGAAATCTCCTGAAACCGTCGAAAAGCAGTGCAGGGCGATTTACGAAAACACCGGTTATGATGAAATATCGCTTTGTTCCCTTTCTACCAGCGATTACACAGGGCTTGAAAAACTTCTCAATTCAATGCTTGACTGGACTGTTCCTGAAAAAATAAATGTCGCTCTGCCGTCGCTTCGTGCAGACAATTTTCCTGAAGAGCTTATGAAAAAACTCGCTTCCGTTCGCAAAAGCGGTCTTACTTTTGCTCCCGAAGCGGGCACCCAGCGCCTTCGTGATGTTATTAACAAAAACATTACCGAGCAGGAAGTTCTTTCAACCGCATCTCTTGCTTTCAAAGGCGGATGGACTGCCGTTAAACTTTATTTTATGATGGGTCTGCCCACAGAAACGGATGAGGATATTGAAGGCATAGCAAAACTCGCGCAGGCGGTTGTTGACGAATACTACAACAACCCTGACAAGCCAAAGGGCAGGGGCGTCAATGTCTCCGTTTCGGTAGCGACTCTTGTTCCAAAACCCTTCACTCCCTTCCAGTGGGAGCCGATGATTACCCCGGAAGAAACAAAAGAAAAGCAGACAAAACTTCTTTCATATATCCGTTCGCGCAAAATCAGCGTTTCAATGCACAATTCGCAGACAAGTTTCCTCGAAGGTGTGTTTTCAAGGGGCGACCGCCGTCTCTCAAAGGTAATAGAAAAAGCTTGGGAATACGGCTGTAAATTTGACAGTTGGGACGATTCGCTTAAATTTGATGTATGGATGCAGTGCTTTGAGGAGTGCGGCATTGACCCTCTTTTCTACACAGCGAGAAAGCGCAGTTATGATGAAGTTCTGCCGTGGGATCATATGGATTACGGCGTTACAAAACAGTTCTTTATAAGAGAAAATAAAAAAGCGCACGAGGGCTTAACAACTCCGTGCTGCCGTGAAAAATGCGCCGGCTGCGGAGCAGCGGCAATAAACGGAGGTGAATGCAGTGAGATCCGTAAGAGTGTGGTTTAAAAAGACCGGCACGGCAATCTACATTTCGCATCTCGATATGAACCGCTGCCTGTCACGAGCCGTTGTCAGGGCAAAAATACCTCTCTGGTATACCGAGGGCTTTAACCCAAAACCCTACCTCAACTTTTTGTGCCCTTTACCTCTCGGTCAGGAGGGTCTCAACGAGCCGCTTGATATTCGTATTGAGGGTGAAATGACAAATGAAGAGGTCAGAAACGCCCTTTCTTCCGTTATGCCCGAGGGTATCGAAATCAAATCCGTTACCGACCCCGTAATGAAAACAGCGCAAATTACATCCGCAGAGTATGAAATCACACTTGAAACCGGCTGTGAAAACACAGCGGCAGATTTTGCCTTGAAAGCCGGAGAAATCATAAAATCAGGTGAACTGGTTGCCGAAAAGCGCTCAAAAAAAGGCGTTAAAACAGTCAACCTATGTGAGATGATATTGTCTTTTTCCGCCGTTGCAGACGGCGCGTTCATAAGAATAAAAACAGTAACCGCAACGGGAAGCGCCTCAAACCTGAACCCCGACCTTGTTCTCACGGCGCTTTTTGAAAAAACGGGATTTGAACCCGTCAGCCGTAAAATATCAAGAACAAAGCTGTTCAATGAGAGCGGCGAAGAGTTCCGCTGAAAAAATGCCGCGAGTGCTTTTCTTGCGGCTTTTTTCAGTTTTGTGTCCCGAAAATGACACACACACATCTGAAAGTGTTGACAAACATTTTTTTATAAAATAAAATAATTAAAACCATAAAAACAGAACTTACAAATACAGTTTATACGGAGGAAGGAAATTGCTTAAATTCGTTACGGGGCGCCTGCGCTCGGGAAAAACAACCTTCATTCACAATGAAATCGAACGCCAGATAAATTCGGGCAGAAGCGGCATTATTCTCATAGTACCCGAACAGTTTTCATTTGCTACCGAAAAGGCAATGCTCAGACAGCTCGGCACGGCAAAATACGCTGATGTTTCGGTTCTGAGCTTCTCACGCCTTGCCGACACCGTTGTTAAGCCCTCCGCCCTTACAGGCAGAGAACTTATGGACGATTCTGCAAAATCCGCTGTTATGGCTATGGCTCTTGACTCTGTCAAGGGCAAATTTCTGCTTTATTCAAAACAGACCGACGCGCCCGGAGTCATTGAATCCTTTCTTAAAGTTCACAGCGAAATGGAACAGAGCGCTGTCAGCGCGCAGGATATCCGTAAGGCGGCGGATTCTATGGAATCATCCGTTCTTCAAAGCAAACTTTATGATGTCGCCCTCGCCTGTGAAAGCTATGACGCGCAAAGAGCGCAGAGTTATTTTGACACAGCGGATAAACTCAACTATCTTTATGACGAACTGAAAGAAAGTCATTATTTTAAAAACAAATTGGTGTATATAGACGGATTTCGCGGTTTTACCGAACTTCAGATGAAGATTATCGGGCAGATGCTCATTGACGCGGAGGCGGTTTATATCACGCTCTGCCTTGACAATCCCGACACGGGCACAGATGATGAACTTTTCGGTCACACAGCCGATACCTACAAAAAACTCAAAGCCCTCGCAGAAAAACTCGTGGTAACATCCACAAAATCCGAAAACGAGTCAATGGGTAACAAATACAACAATTTTCCGCCCGATATCAAAAGATTTGACGCGCCCGAACTCGCGGCTTATGAAATGAATCTTTTTGATTCCCTTTCTCCCGTTTATGAAGAGGACGCCTCCGCAATAACAGTGTGCAGGGCGCCCGATATTTACACGGAATGCGAACTTGCCGCGAGTGTAATAAAAAAACTCATAAGAGAATACGGCTACCGCTGCAGAGATATTGCGGTTGTGGCGCGTGATTCCGCACCCTATGAAATGCCAATGCGCTCGGCGCTGCGCAAATGCTCAATAGATATTTTCGAAGATTTCCGCCGCCCCGTAAAAGCGTCTCCCATTATTGCGGCTGTGCTTGCAGCCGTAAATATCGCCGCTGAAGGCTGGCAGACGGAGAGCGTTATGCGTTTTCTGCGCACAGGGCTTTCTACACTCGACAGTGATAGCATAAACACTCTTGAGAATTACACATACCTTTGGCAGATTGACGGCAAAAAATGGCTTGAAGACTGGGCTTACAATCCGCAGGGTTTCGGCACTGAGTTTACCGAAGAACAGGAAGACGAGCTTTACAGAATCAACGAAATGAGAAAAAACGCGACACAACCCGTAAAGGCATTCTGTGAAAAGGTAGAAAAACCCTGCCGGGCTGAAGAATACGCAAAAGCCGTTTACGGCCTGCTGCGTGAACTGAACGCTCCGCAGAAAATACGCGATTATTCGCAAAAACTCAAAGAGCAGGGAGCCGGCGAAGACTCCGACACGCAGGCCAAATACTGGGATACGCTTATGTCGCTTCTCGATTCCTTCATAGCGGCGGTGGGAGACAGTCCCGTTGACGCGAAAGAGGCGCAAAAAGTCCTGACCCTTATGCTCAATCTCGAAACCGTCGGGGTCATCCCCGCGGGCATTGATGAGGTAACTTTCGGCAGCGCAGACAGAATACGGCTTGACTCTCCGAAAGTGGTTTATATTCTCGGGGCTAATTACAGCGTCTTCCCCGCGTTGAAGGCGGAAACAGCCCCCTTTACCGACAGAGACAGGCGCGTTCTCAGTGAGAAGGGGATAGAACTCGCGTCGTTCGGCGAACACAAAATGAAAGAGGAGCGTATGATTGCATACAGCGCCTTCTGCACAGCGCGCGAAAAACTGTTTATCAGTTACAATACAAACGGCTCCGGTGAGAGCGGCGAGCCTTCGGATGTTGTTGAAAGAACAAGAGACCTTTTCCCGAAACACAAAGAGTTGGATTACAACTCAGTTCCCGCGCTCGACCTGATTGAGAGCAGGCAGACCGCCTTTGAAATGCTCGCAAGGCAGATGCCTTTGAACAGTGACCTTTACAAAGCACTGCGCCAATACTTTAAAGGCAAAGATGATTATTCGGGCAAAATAGAGGCACTTGACCGCGCGGGCTCCGGCAGACATTTTGAAATTGAGAATAAAGAAACGGCAAAGGAACTGTTCGGCGTAAATATGTCGCTGAGCGCCTCCAGAGTTGAACTGTATTACAAATGTCCGTTCAAATATTTCTGTCAGTATGGTATCGGCATAAACGCAAACAAGCGCGCCGAGGTTGACATTTTTCTGAGAGGAACAATCAGCCACTATGTGTTGGAAGTTCTTCTTGAAAAATATAAGGGCGACACCCTTCTCACACTTACAAAAGAGGAATTATACAGCGAAATATCCGCGATTATTGAAAGATATCTCAACGAATATATGGGCGGCAGAGAAGATAAGAGCGAGCGCTTTTTGCAAAACATTGAACGCCTTGTCCGCTCATTGTGCGATGTTGCCGAACGCCTTGTTGAGGAGTTTTCCGCAAGCGATTTCAGACCTGCGGCGCTTGAACTCAAAATCGGTTATCAGAATGAGAAAGACAGCCTTCCGCCCTATGTTCTGACAGACGGCAGCGGCGCAACCGTTTCAATTAAAGGCAGTGTTGACAGAGTGGATACCGCCGTAATAAAAGGCCGGGATTACCTGAGAGTTATTGACTATAAAAACACCGGCAAAGAATTTGAACTCGGCGAAACAGAGTTCGGAATCAATATGCAGATGCTTATCTACCTGTTTGCCATCTGGCAGAATCCAGGTGACACATTTGACAAAACCATCCCAGCCGGCATTATATATTACCGGAACAGCGCAAATTCAATTACGACAGAACGCGATGAAGATGAAGAGGTAATAACAGAAAGCAAAATACTTAAAGCGAAAACATCCGGCATAGTTCTTAACAGTTTCGATGTTATTCAGGCAATGGATAAAGAGAACAGAAAGGTCTTCATTCCCGCCTCAATCAAAGATAAAAAAGGCGAACTCAGCATCAGCGGAAGTGTCATTACTCTCAAAGAACTCGCTGAACTGAAAAAACGCGTGGAGAAAAAAGTTCTCAATATGGCTGAAAGCCTGAGAGAAGGTAAAATCGCCCCGTTTCCTTATGTGAACGGCAACAGTTCGGCGTGCAATTACTGTGATTATAAAGCAGTCTGTTTCCTGGATAAAGATACAGCGAAAAATATGCCCGCTATCAGAACTCAGAAAGCAATTCTCAAAGAACTTGACAGGGAGGCGGAAGAAAATGAGTAAACCCGAATGGACCGGACAACAGAAAAATGCCATTGAATCAAAAGGGGGCACCCTGCTTGTCAGCGCCGCCGCTGGTTCAGGCAAAACCGCTGTTCTTGTCGAAAGGATTAAAAGGAAGATTATCGACAAAGACCGTCCCTGCTCCGTCAATAATCTTCTTGTTGTAACATTTACCAACGCGGCGGCGGCAAATATGAAAACAAAAATAGCGAAAAGTCTATCGGAAGCGATTAAAGAAGACCCCGGCAACGCAAGACTCCGCTCGCAGCTTAATCTTCTGCCGTTCGCAAAAATCAGCACAATAGATAAGTTCTGCATAGATCTCGTTCGCGACAATTTTCACAGCCTTGACATTTCTCCGGATTTCAGGCTGATTGAAAGCAGCCGCGAAGCTGTGCTGCGCAACGAGGCTATGAATACCGTTCTTGACAATTATTCGGCATCGGCTCCCGAAGGATACGACCGGATGATGGAACTCATCTGCGATGTCAAAGATGACAGCGAAGTTTCCGGAGCGATAAAAAAAGTTTATATAAAATCGCAGGCTTACCCGTTCCCCGACGAAAGGCTTGACTATCTGCTTGATGTTTACAAAACAGACGCTCCGTTTGAAAAAACAGTGTGGGGCAAAGCAATATATAATTATATAGCAAAAGCGCTCCGCTACTGTATCAGCCAGACAGAGAAGACTCTGCCGCTTTGTGAAAACAACCTGCAATACTGTGCAGAACCGCTCGAAACAATGAAAGGCGAGTATGAGTTTTATAACAGAGCGTTGAGTCTGGTTGATGCACAGACAGGTTGGGAGGAACTGCGTGAAATATTTCTTTCATATTCTTTCAAATCATTGGAATTCGGCAGAAAAAGCGGTTATCCCGAAAATGATAAAGCATTCATACAGAAACTGCGTAAAAACGCAAAAGACACCTTCAAGAGCCTCAGAGACAGGAAAAAAAGCAGTTCAAGCAATCTTAACCTTTTCGGAGAAAACCTGCAGCAGATAAACGAGGATAAAAAAGATATACTGCCCGCGCTTGAATGTCTGATTTCCATGGTCCGCGATTTTGAAAAAGAGTATTCGCGTTTAAAGAAAAAAGAAAATTATGTCGATTTCAACGACACTCTTCACAGCGCGATTTACCTTCTCTGCGCTAAGGATGAAAACGGTGACATTATAAAAGATGAAAACGGCTGTCCCGTTGCCGGTCCGCTTGCAAAAGAACTTGCTGAAGAATTCGATGAAATCCTTGTTGACGAATATCAGGATGTCAACGAGGCGCAGGAACTCCTGTTCAGGCTCCTTTCAAAAGACGGCAGCAATCTGTTTATGGTCGGCGACGTCAAACAGAGTATTTACGGTTTCAGAGAGGCTATGCCCGAACTCTTTCTCGGCAAACAGAAATCCTTCGCTAAATATGACGCCGAAACATATCCCGCCACCGTTGTTCTCGGCAAAAATTTCCGCTCGGTAAGCGGAATAACCGAAAACATAAACCATATTTTTTCCCGCGTTATGACCGAAGGCATAGGCGGCCTTGAATACAACGAAGACCATTGCCTGCATTACAATGAAAAAGCGCAGATCCCCCATGAAGAACCGGATACGGAACTGCATTTTGTCTGCAACGATGAAGATAAAACAGAGGCGGAGATAAACTATATCGCCGACTATATTGAGAGCAATATCGGAACCCTTGTTGTGAAAGATGACAAAGGTTCAAGACCTGCTCAGCCGGGTGACTTCGCCGTGCTTGTGCGCGTTGTCAACAACGGTTACGCCGAAAGGCTTGCCGATGTGCTCAAAAATCGCAATTTGTCCGTTGCGCTCAATGTTGACCGCCGGTTCTTTGAAGCGCCCGAGGTCCGCTTTATGCTAAGTCTTTTGCGCATAATTGCCAATCCTTTTGACGAGGTGTCTCTTCTTGCCGTAATGCTCTCGCCCGTTTACGGTTTTACTCCCGATGATGTGGCAAAAATAAAAATCAATTTCAGAAAAGAACAGAAAAACAAAGAAGCGAAAAACAAAAAACTGTTTCATGCCGTGCGTTTCGCAATGAACAGCGGTGATGAAAAAGCGAAAAAGTTTCTTGATGAAATTGAGCGCCTGCGTAACATTTCATTTACTGTCGGGGCGGAACAGCTTCTTCATATTCTGCTTGATGAAACGGGCTATTTCTCAATAGTCAGCGTTTTGCCCGAAGCTTCGTTAAGAACCGGGAATCTCAGACTTCTCTGCGAATACGCCGCCCAGTATGAATCGGCGGGCAGAGTAGGCCTTACGGGTTTTCTGAGATATATCGAACGCGCTGAAAAAACACAGATCACCGCCAAAGCCAAAGAGGAATTGCAAAACGAAAACGCCGTTCGCATTATGACTATACACAGAAGCAAAGGGCTTGAGTTTCCCGTGTGTATTCTTGCAAACTGCGGCAAACAATTCAATACCGACAGCAACAAAGCAGCCATTCAGTTCGCGAGAAACTGCGGTATAGGTTTGTATTCCGGAGGCAGCGACTTTGTCAAATACAATAATATTATCCGCAAAGCAACTCTCTTTGAAAACGCCGAGTCCGAAAGGGCGGAGGAACTGAGAAATCTTTATGTTGCTCTTACCAGAGCAAAAGAAAAACTGTTGATTGTTACCTCATATAAGACTCCGGCAGAAACAAAGAACGGAGACCCCAAACCCAATCAGTTCAGATACATTGACCTTGCCGGCGGCGAAAAACTCTCGCCTTACAGTGTGCTCAAGGCCGGAAAAAGCATTGATGTTATCGCCTCTGCGCTTATAAATCATCCCGACGCCGTTCTGTTGCGCGGTATTCAGAAAAACGAAATTGATTCCGAATACATCGATATTGATTTCAGCAAAACAGCAAAACTTAAAATAGTTGATGTGAACTATGAATTTACCACGGAGCAGGAAACCTCGGAAGAAGAAAAAGAGAAGGATTTATCCGGTCTTGTTTATGAAATCGGCAAACGCGCTGAATATGTCTATCCTTATTCGGGGCTTGAAGGCAAGGCGGCGAAAAAAGTCGCATCTGATTTTGCCGCCGTTCACGAAAGCGGAGAGTTCACCGCAACAACCGTTCCGGCGTTTATTAGTTCCGAAGAGCTTTCTCCCGCACAGAAAGGCACTGCCACTCATAAGTTTATGCAGTTCTGTTCTTTTGAAACAGCGGATGTTGACGCCGAACTTGCCCGTGTTGTCGGGGAAGGACTTATGCTGCAGCGTGAAGCCGACGCAGTTGACAAAGAAAAAACGGTTAAATTCCTTTCCGGTGACCTTGTTCCCAGAATAAATGCATCACCTAAAGTTTACCGCGAACAGTGCTTCACCTGCGCAATCAGGGCGGGCGAGGTCTATCCCGACCTGCGCGGCGAAGAGGCGGATGAGATTGTCGTTGTTGACGGTGTTGCCGACCTTGCGTTTGAAGAAGACGGAAAACTCGTCATAGTCGATTACAAAACAGACGGCAGGGTTACCGATGAAATTCTGCGTGAGCGTTACAGCGGTCAGCTTCGCATTTATGCGAGATGCCTTGCCGAATTGCTGAATATTGAGGTGAAAGAAACATTGATTTATTCTTTTTCACTCGGCAAAGTCATTGAAATTACACAATAGTTCAAAAAAACAAAAAAAATGCTTGCATTTATAATAATGTTGTGATAAAATCTTATCCGCATTAAAATCGTATTGATATCGAAAGAGGTGACATAAATGAAGGAAGGTATCCACCCCAACTATCAGCAGACCGAAATCCGCTGCGCATGCGGTGAAGTTATTAAAACAGGTTCAACAAAAGAAAATATCCGTGTAGATATTTGCTCCAAGTGCCATCCGTTCTTCACAGGCAAGCAGAAACTTGTTGACACAGGCGGACGCGTTGACCGCTTCAATAAGCGTTTCAATCTCGGTAAATAATTTTAAAAAGTCGGCGGTGCTATGCACCGCCTTGCTTTTTCAAAACAGTTTTAAAGGGGTGAAATGGTGCAGTCTTATAAAACAATACGAAAATCAGCCGAAGCGCAGTTCGTTGAAAAGCACTCGCGTTTTATAGGCTACATCGCGCCCGTCACCACAGTTCGGCAGGCAAACGAATTTATAGCCTCAATAAAATCAAAGCACTGGGATGCTACCCACAATGTGCCGGCTTATATTCTGCGTGAAGGCAACTTAAAACGCTACTCCGACGACGGCGAGCCTCAGGGCACGGCGGGCGTTCCCGTCCTGAGCGCGCTCGAAAAGGCTGGGCTTACCGACTGCGTTTGTGTTGTAACCCGCTATTTCGGCGGCACGCTTCTCGGCACCGGTGGCCTTGTGCGAGCGTATTCACACGCGGCGTCCATAGCCGTTGAGGCGGGCGGAGTCGTTACCCGCGCCCTGTGCAAAAAGATGAAAATAAAGTGCGATTACGGTTTTTACGGCAGACTCTCGCCTATGATTATCGAGGCGGGAGGCGTCATTGAAAACACTCAGTTTGAAGATAATGTGATTATTGATTTTTACATAGCATCTGATTTGTCAGAAAAACTAAGTGCCGATATTATTGAAGCAAGCAACGGAAAGTTCAGCGCGGAAATTACAGGCGAAGAGTTTGCCGACATAGATTAAAATAACAAAAAAATTTTCCCGGTTTGCAGGAATCGGGAAAATTTTTTCGTATATAGTATTGAAACTCATTTTAAGGCGGTGAGATTACGGAGAAAACAATCAGAGAAAAAGTATGCGAAAGAGAACATAAAATATTATCACCGCTTGCGGCTTTTGCGGATGAGACAAAAGGCAGAGAAACCGTTGAGGAAGAATGCTTAATCAGAACGCCTTATCAGCGCGACCGTGACAGAATTATTCACTCAAGTTCCTTCCGCCGTCTCAAACACAAAACGCAGGTCTTTTTATCTCCCGAAGGCGACTATTACCGCACAAGGCTTACGCATACGCTTGAAGTGGCGCAGATTGCGAGAACAATAGCCTGTTCTCTCGAGTTGAACGAAGATCTTACAGAGGCTATCGCCCTCGCCCATGACCTCGGCCACACACCTTTCGGGCACGCGGGCGAAAGGGCGCTTAACGAAGTGTGCGAAAACGGCTTTGCCCATTATAAACAAAGTCTCCGTGTCGTTGACAGAATAGAAAAAAGCGGGCAGGGGCTTAATCTTACCTGGGAAGTCAGGAACGGCATTGTAACCCATACCTGCGGCGAAAAGGCGGCAACCCTTGAGGGCAGAATAGTCCGTCTCGCCGACCGCATTGCATATATCAACCACGACATTGACGACGCTGCAAACGCAGGCATAATGTGCGAGTTTGATATTCCCCGTCATCTCAGGGATAAACTCGGGCACTCCAAAAGCGAAAGAATAAACACCCTCGTTCTTGATGTAATCAGACACAGCGGCGACGATATAGTTATGAGCGCCGGGGCGGAAGAAGCGTTTGAGGAACTGCATTCTTTTATGTTTAAAAAAGTTTATACAAATCCCGTCTGCAAAAGTGAAGAGAGCAAGGCGGTCTCTATGCTTCAGCGCCTTTATTCTTTTTTTACCGAAAACAGCGAGTCACTCCCCGCAAGTTACAAAAAAATCGCAGAAGAAGACGGCGTGAATACGGCGGCCTGCGACTATATAGCGGGTATGACCGATACATTTGCCATAAGAGTTTACAAGGAACTTTTCATCCCCGAAGCATGGGTCGAAAAACTCCGCTTTGACAAATTATAATGTCAGAATGAAATTATAATGTAAGGCGGTGAAAAAATGGCAATAAATGACAATTTTCTTCGTGAATTGCAGGAACGCACCGACATTGAACAGCTTGTCGGTTCTTATGTCGATCTTAAGCGCAGAGGCAAAACCTTTGTCGGTTTATGCCCGTTCCATAACGAAAAAACTCCGTCGTTCACCGTTTACCCCGACAGCAATTCGTTCTATTGCTTCGGGTGCGGAGCGGGCGGAGACGCAATAACTTTTATACGCAGAATTGAAAATCTCGATTATGTTGAAGCCGTAAAATCGGTAGCCCAGGCGGCGGGTATGAAAATGCCCGAAGACGGTTTTGACGACACGCTCTCAAAAAAGCGCAGCCGCATCCTTTCCGCCAACAGAGAGGCGGCAAAGTTTTTCTACAAAATGCTTTATTCCGAAAAGGGCGCTGAAGGTCTGGCTTATTTCGGCAGGCGTATGCTCTCTAAAGAGACAATAACTCATTTCGGTCTCGGCTTCGCTCCCGACAGCTGGGATTCATTGAGAAACCACCTGAAATCTCTCAGTTATTCGGATATCGAATTATATGAAGCAAACCTGATTAAACGCAGTGAAAAAAACGGGACCGTTCATTATTACGACAACTTCCGCAACCGCGTAATGTTTCCGATTATCGACCTGCGAGGCAACGTCACGGGTTTCAGCGGCAGAGTGCTTGACGACTCAAAACCCAAATATGTCAATACGGCCGATACCCTTGTTTATAAAAAAGGCAACGGAATTTTCGCTATGAATTTTGCCAAAAACGCAAATGACGGCAAGTTTATCATAGTCGAAGGGCAGATGGATGTTATCACCTTGCATCAGGCGGGCTTTACCAACGCAATAGCCTGCCTCGGCACGGCATTCACTCAGGAGCAGGCTAATCTTATTTCGCGCTATGCCGACGAGGTCTATTTGTGCTATGATTCCGACGGGGCGGGTCAGACTGCCGCGCGAAAGGCGGTTTCAATTCTCGGTTCCACGGGCTTACGCATAAAAATCGTAAAACTCACCGGCGGCAAGGATGCCGATGAAATTATAAAACTGCGCGGCAAAGACTACTTCCGGGCACTTCTTGAAGGTGCCGCAAACAAGATAGAATATGACCTTCTGACCGAGCGGAGCAAATATGATTTGTCAACCGATGACGGCAGAGTGAATTTTCTCAACGCGGCGGCGGATATTCTCGCGTCGGTCGGCGAAATCGAAAGAGATATTTACGCCTCGCGCCTTTCGCATGAAACAGAAGTATCAAAAGAGGCTATTCTCTTAAAAGCGCAGCAGCGCACCGCGGTTGTGAAACGAAAAGCGGCTGAGCAGAAACGCGCCGCAGAGGCGAGAATGCTCACCGATATAAAAGATAAAAACAACCCCGAAAAAGAAAAGAATCTGCGCGCCGCAAGGGCTGAGGAGATTATCATAGCCTCTCTCGCGCGCAATCCCGACTTTTATCCCAAACTCAAAGATAAACTCATTCCCGATTTGTTCATCACGGCGTTTAACCAAAGAATTTACGCTGTTCTTTTGCAAAAACTCGAAAGCGGGAACGGGGTTGAACTGAGTTATTTCGCTGAGGAGTTTTCTCCGCAGGAGATGGATTCAATAACAAGAATTTTCCGTCTCGGCGATGAAATCGGCAATACCCCTCAGGAAATTGAGGACTGCATAAATGTTCTTCAAAAAGAAAAAACAACTGCAAATGTCAAAGCTTCGGAACTCAGCGACGAAGAATTTTTAAAACTATTCACAAAAAAATAAAAACAGGACGGTAAGCGGTATGAAAAAAGAAACGGCAAAAGACACAGCAAAATCAGCAAAAAAAGAAGAGGTAAAAGAAACTGCTAAAAAAACAACCAAAACCTCAACAAAGGCAAAAGAGCCTGCGAAAGCAGAAAAACCGGCGGAGAAAAAGACAGCGGAACCAACAAAAGAAATCGCAAAAGAACCCGTGAAAAAAGCGGCGAAAAAAAAGGCGGAGGAGTCTGTAAAAGAACCAGTAAAGAAAACCTCAAAGAAAAAAGCCGAAGAGCCCGTGAATGAGCCCGAAAAGAAAACGGCAAAGAAAACAGCGGTCGAAACGCCGGAAAACACGGCAGCGGAAACATCTAAAGAAACAAAAGCCAAGTCGAAGAAAAGCACGGCAAAAACAGTGTCAAAGAAAAAAGAAAAAGAAGTGAAAGAACCCGAGCAGGAGCCTGAGCAGGCGCAGGAAGCCGCGCAGGAACTTCCTTCCGTTGTCAACTATTTTGACAAAAAACCCGCCATTAAAGCGGTTATTGACAAAGGCAGAGCCGCGGGCAAAATCTCCACTCAGGATATCAACAATGTTATCGTTGAAACAGACATTGATATTGATGAGATGGACAGACTATATGAGATTTTTGAAATTTACAATATAGAAATTCTTGATGACCTCAATATTGAAGATATTGAAAACTTCGATGTCGAAGTGCCCAAAACTCCATCCGACGGGGCGGAAGCAGGCGACGAAAAGGCAGTCAATGTTGACGATCCGGTCAAGGCGTATCTCAAAGAAATAGGCAGAGTGCCTCTTCTCACTCCCGAGGAGGAAATTGATATTGCCATGACAATAGGCCTTCACGAGCTTGATGAAGCGGCCGCCGAAAGAGCAAAACAACGCCTTACGGAAGCGAATCTCCGCCTTGTTGTCAGCATAGCCAAGCGTTATGTCGGCAGGGGAATGCAGTTCCTTGACCTCATTCAAGAGGGCAACCTCGGTCTTATAAAAGCCGTTGATAAATTTGACTACACCAAAGGTTTCAAATTTTCCACATACGCAACCTGGTGGATAAGACAGGCGATTACACGTGCCATTGCAGACCAGGCAAGAACAATCCGCATCCCTGTCCATATGGTTGAAACAATAAATAAAGTCAAAAAAACAAGCACTTTGCTCCTTCACGAGAACGGCAAAGATCCGACTCCCGAAGAAATAGCGGAAAGACTTGATATGCCCGTTGAAAAAGTCCGCGAGATTCAGCGCGTGGCGCAGGAACCCGTTTCACTTGAAACCCCGATAGGTGAGGAAGAAGACAGCCACCTGGGCGACTTTATTCCCGATGATGATGCTCCCGCCCCGGCAGATGCAGCTTCATCAATGCTCCTCAAAGAGCAGCTCAACGAGGTGCTCGATACTCTCACTGCCCGTGAAAAAAAGGTTCTCGAAATGCGTTTCGGTCTGCTTGACGGTCGTTCCCGCACTCTTGAAGAGGTCGGTAAAGAGTTCGATGTAACACGTGAAAGAATCCGTCAGATTGAAGCAAAAGCCCTGCGAAAACTCCGCCACCCGAGCAGAAGCAAAAAACTCAAGGATTACCTTGATTGATAACAAGCAAAACGGCTTGCAGAATAATCTGCAAGCCATATTTTTTAATATATTTAATACGATACAAAATATCCCGTTTCCTCGGGAGTGACATCCGGGGTCTGCACATAAGTCCGTAAATATTTGTAAATAACGAACTTTTTCGCCTTTCCGCTTCTTGAAGCGGTTGGTTTAAGGGCTATTTCGCCTTTGAGTATGGTTATTAAATCGCCGTTTTCATCGGCGTAGGAATCAAGATGAACATATTCGGTTTCGGGCATTACAAATGAGTCGATGTAGTCTCTTTTGTCGCATCCCAGGGGGATAAACGCCGTAACGCTGTTGGCGAGCATCCATTTCGCGGCACATTTTCTCAGTTCTTCTTCTGTCAGAAGATCTTCGTTTTTCAAAGCGAAAACTCCTTGCGGTATTTTTCGACAATCGCTTTCATCTCATCCGTTTTCTTTTCTATGTCGGCAACAAGAGCGAGTTGCGTGCGTGCGCGCACGAGATTATGCTCGGGGTATTCGGTATGAAAATAAACATCGCCGTTGAAATAATCACCGAGAAAACGCATTCCGCACTCAAGCGTCATAAGTTTTGCCGAGAAGGGGAGGTATTCAATCTCTTTCGGGGTAAGGCTTTTGCCTGCCGCTTCAAGGTAGCCCTTTGTGTAAGCGTCAAACAGTTCAAGGCTCAGCGAAACTTTTGAAACATCCTTTTCGTCTTCGGAGGCTGTGTTTGCCCCGAAACGGATGCTGTCGCCGAAATCATACAGCGAAAGTCCGGGCATAACCGTGTCAAGGTCAACAATGCAGATACCCTCATTCGTTTCATCATCAAAAAGAACATTGTTGAGTTTTGTGTCATTGTGTGTTACAGTCAGCGGCAGTTCACCCTTATTGAGAAGAGTGACCAGCACGGAGCAGTCGCTCTCCCTCGCAAGAATAAACTCCGTTTCATCAACGGCGTTGTGCGTTCTGCCTGAAAGGTTGTCGCTCAGCGCTTTTTTAAAATCGGCAAATCTTGAAACGGTGTTGTGAAAATCCGGAGTTGTCTCCTCAAGAGAGTTTATGGGATAGTCCGCGAGCAGGCAGCGGAATGTGCCGAAAGCCCTCGCGGCGTTGTAGAAAACCTCTTTGTTTTCAATCTGTTGCACAGTGTGTATGCCATTAATATAATTGTAAAGCCGCCAGCATGAACATTTCTCGTCGGTGTAATAGATATCACCGTCTTTTGTGCTGAAAAGTCTCAGGCATTCGCGGTCGGCGTCTCCGCCGTTCTCCGTAATAACCCTGCCGAGATATTCGGTAACGCCTTTGACATTGCGCATAAGTTTTTCAATATCTTTGAAAACATAGGTGTTTATGTTTTGCAGCAGATAGTTTTTTGCTTTGCCGCCGTCCTCATACTCTACACGGTAAGTGGAATGAATATGCCCGTCGGTAAGTTTTTCACAACCTATGAAATTGCCGCTTAGATTATAAGCGGCAAGAACATTTTTTATATTGTCCAAATTATCCATATTGTTGACCGCACCAATTAAAGAGCGTTGACTATTGCAAGCGTGTCTCTCGCAATAACAAGTTCCTCGTTTGTGGGAATAACAAACATTCTGAGTTTTGACCCGGGTACCGAGATTTCAACCTCTTCGCCGCGAATGTGGTTTTTCTCCTCGTCAATATCGGTGCCGAGGAAACGGAGCGAATCGGCAATTCTCGTTCTGTATTGCGGGTTGTTTTCGCCGATTCCGCCCGTGAAAACAACGGCGTCAATTCCGCCCATCGCCGCGGCGAAACCGCCTATGTATTTTGCAAGTTGGTGGCAAAGCATTGACTCAACGAGTTTTGCTCTTTCGTCGCCGGCTTTGGCTCTGTTTTCAATGGTGCGGTTATCGCTTGTTCCGGCAAGGCCGAGCATACCGCTCTTTTTATTCATAAGAGTATCCATCTCATCGGGTGAGAGGTTGCGCGCTTTCATGATTGTTGTAACAATAGCGGGGTCGATTGAGCCGCAACGGGTGCCCATAAAAATACCTTCAAGGGGAGTAAGACCCATTGTGGTGTCAAGGCATTTGCCGTCTTTTACGGCTGAAATGGAGGAGCCGTTGCCGAGGTGGCAGGTGACGATTTTTGTGCCTTCCGCCTTGCCGCCGAGAAGGTCTATGCAGCGCTGTGAAACATATCTGTGAGATGTGCCGTGAAAGCCGTATCTGCGGATTCCGTCAACCTCATAGAATTCATAAGGCAGAGCATAAAGATAGGCATAGTCGGGCATTGTCTGGTGAAAGCCCGTGTCAAAAACGGCGACCTGCGGAACAGGCATAATTTTTTCACAAGCCTCAATTCCTTTGAAGTTTGCGGGGTTGTGAAGAGGGCCGAACTTGAAGCATTCTTTAATGGCTTCTTTTACTGCGTCGGTTACAAGAACGGAAGATGAGAATTTTTCACCGCCGTGAAGAACTCTGTGACCTACGGCCTCTATTTCATCGGTCGATTCAATAACACCGTTTTCTTTGCTTACAAGCGTTTCGAGCACAAGGTGAATTGCTTCGTTATGGTCTGCCATAAGATGGCTTTCCTTAATGTTTTTTGATTCATCCGAGGGAACTTTATGTGTGAAAGTCGCGTTGGCGTCGCCTATCTGTTCACAGATTCCCTTTGCAAGCACATGCTCGTTCGACATATCCATAAGTTGATATTTAAGCGAGGAACTGCCTGCATTGATAACAAGAATTTTCATAGTTTATACACTCCGGACAAAAAATTTTTTCAATGGTCTTGAAAATCAAATAAACCTGTTATATTATATACATAACCCGATTTTTTTGCAAGTATATTTTTGCAATATTGTTTTTACGAAAAACATAGGTTTGGTTAAGGAGCATTTTAATGACTGTTTACGGCACCATAGCAGAATACAATCCCTTCCACAGCGGTCACAAATATTTGCTTGACAGAATGCATATAAACAGCGAAGACAGCGTTGTTGTGATTATGAGCGGCAATTTTGTTCAGCGCGCCGAACCCGCATGTATGCTCGCCTCATCAAGGTGCGAGTCTGCATTGCGTAACGGCGCTGATTTAATCATACAGCTGCCTT
Organism: Clostridia bacterium; assembly: GCA_017428625.1. Lineage (GTDB taxonomy): Bacteria > Bacillota > Clostridia > Oscillospirales > Acutalibacteraceae > CAG-177. Next base: position 12,527 of record JAFRQM010000041.1, on the reverse strand, counting down.
TGCCTTGGTCTGTCTCCGGCGCTCAGAATTTTGCCCGCGGAAGCGTTGCCCTCCTTAAAGCCACAAACATAATCGACACCCTCTGTTTCGGCAGCGAAAACGGCAACATTTCAGCTCTTCTTAATATTGCCCAGTGCCTTCGCGATGAAGAAACCGTTAAACTGATGAAAAACTATCTCAGCACGGGTATGTCTTTTGCAAACGCCAGGCAGAGAGCCGTAAAAGACAATTATCCCGGGCTTGCTCCCATACTTGACAACCCCAACGACAACCTCGGCATAGAATATCTTAACGCTTTGCTTGAACTTGACGCCAATATGTCGCCTATGTGTGTAAAACGCTACGGAGCGGGCCACGATTCAAACGATATCGGCGCCACAGCATCGGGCAAAATGTTGCGTAAACTTATGCTTGCCGGCGAAGATGTCAGCCCCTATATGCCAAAAACCGCTTTCGATGTTTATGCGCGTGACCGCGAAATGCGCAGAATATCCGGCGGTATGCCTTCAATCGAAAACACCGTTCTTTACAAGTTGCGCACAACCACCGCGCAGGAGATTGCGGGTTGCCCCGATATTTCCGAAGGCATCGAAAACTGTATTGTATCCGCCGCGAGAGACGCGCGCACAATAGATGAACTCTATTCCATAGCAAAGAGCAAACGCTATTCTCACGCAAGAATAAGGCGTATTGTTATGAGTGCTTTTCTCGGCATAGCCGCCGAAGACTGCACCGGTCTTCCGCCTTACATCAAGGTTCTCGGTTTTAACGAACGGGGCAGGGAGCTTATGCGCGACCTGCGCGAAAAAGCGGATCTTCCCATTATCACAAAATATGCCGACTCCAAAAAACTTGACGAGAGAGGCAAAAGAATATATGACCTCGAATGCAAAGCGGCAGACATTTACGCGCTGTCGTTCTGGCCTGCCTTACCCTGCGGCACGGAGCAGAGACAGCGCCCCGTCAAGCTCAGAAGCGATTCAGCCGTTGAGATGAATCCTGAAGAAACCGAAAAGAACACGCAGAACACAAGCGAAGAGATTGACGATGAAGACGCGATCTATGAGGAGCAGGAAAAGAAGCCCGAGAAAAAAGAAAGAAGACTTTTCGGGCGCAGAAACTCAGAATAATTTCACAAAACTCAAAATGAATCATCCACCGGTTTCCGTCGGAAACCGGTTTTTCTGTTTACTATACTTTATTTTTAGCGAGATTTTAATATATTAATATAAAATTTTAAAAAATATAAAAATTTTTCTTGACTTTTAAAAGGCGCTGTGCTAATATTCTATTCCATGATTATAATGGCAATGTATGCGCTTCATTATTTTTATGCCTTTTCGCTTTATAGGGTATAAATAATAGTTAAGAATGCTGTCGGCGCGGCTTGCCGTCATCATGACCTTCTCTTCCGGCGCCTGCCGGAACGCAGATTTAGAAGAACGGAGTGATTTGTCTATGCAGAATCAAAACCTTGCCGAAAAGCTCAACCTTAAACCGATTGAACGCGGTTCAAAGGTCCGTTACAGCTACGGCAAAATCAATGAGGTTATGGATATGCCCAACCTTATTGAGGTTCAAAAGTCCTCTTACAACTGGTTTATCGAGAAAGGCCTTCGTGAAGTTTTCCGCGATATGGCTGACATCACCGATTATTCCGGCAACTGGGTTCTGAAGTTTATCGACTACAGAATGGATGACAAGCCCAAGTATACGGTCAGAGAGTGTAAAGAGAGAGATGCAACATACGCCGCGGCAATGCGCGTTACCGCTCAGCTTTACAACAAAGAGACCGGAGTCATCAAAGAGTCCGAAGTCTATATGGGCGACTTCCCTCTTATGACCGAAAGCGGCACATTCGTCATCAACGGCGCAGAGCGCGCCATAGTCTCCCAGCTTATCCGTTCACCCGGCGTTTACTTCAATATGGATCATGACAAAACCGGTATTGAACTTTATTACAGCACAATAAACCCCAGCAGGGGCGCCTGGCTCGAATACGAAACAGACATAAACGACATTTTCTATGTCCGTATCGACAAGAACAGAAAGCTTTACATCACCACTTTCCTTCGCGCTCTCGGCAAACTTGAAAGCGATGAGGCGGATGTTCACAACTACAACTGCACTCTTCAGCTCAGTTCAAATCAGGATATCCGCGATTTCTTCGGCAATGACCCCAAGATTGAAGCAACTCTCGAAAAGGATGAGACCAAGAACACCGAAGAAGCTCTTATGGAAGTGTTCAAAAAGCTCCGTCCCGGCGAGCCCGCAACCCTCGATTCTGCAAAACAGCAAATAGACAACCTCTTTTTTGACCCCCACCGTTATGACATTTCAAGAGTAGGTCGTTATAAATACAACAAAAAACTCTCTATGCTCAACCGTCTTCCCGGCTGCAAGGTGGCACAGCCCGTTATCAATGAAGAAACAGGCGAGCTTATAGCCGAGCCCGGTGAAGTTCTTACCAAAGAGAAGGCAAAAGAAATTGAGCAGGCAGGCATTATCAAAGTTGTTGTTGACGTTAACGGAAGCGAACTGTTCGTCATCTCCAACGGTATGGTTGATATCAGACCCTTCCTTCCCGACAGCATCAAGGAAGAAGAACTCAACGAAGCAGGCATCAACGAAAAGGTCCGCTACTGCGTTCTCAGAGAAGTGCTCGCGGAATGCGGCGATGACGCACAAGCCCTCAAGGCAAAACTCGCCGAACGCTGCGATGACCTTATTCCCAAGCACATTATCGTTGATGACATTCTGGCATCTGTCAACTATGTTAACTGCCTTACAAAGCGTGTAGGCAACCTTGACGATATAGACCATCTCGGCAACAGAAGAATCCGCTCCGTAGGTGAACTTCTTCAGAACCAGTTCAGAATCGGCATTTCCAGAATGGAAAGAGTCGTTCGCGAAAGAATGACAATTCAGGCGCAGGAGGAAGAGGATAAAATCACTCCTCAGACTCTCATCAATATCAGACCGATTATGGTTGCCATCCGTGAGTTCTTCGGTTCATCGCCGCTCTCACAGTTTATGGATCAGGTCAACCCGCTTTCGGAACTTACCCATAAACGCCGTCTTTCGGCATTGGGCCCCGGCGGTCTTTCGAGAGACCGCGCAGGTTTCGAAGTCCGTGACGTTCACTACACTCACTACGGCAGAATGTGCCCGATAGAAACCCCCGAAGGTCCCAACATCGGTCTTATCTCCTACCTCGCAACTTTCGCGAGAATCAACGAATACGGTTTCGTTGAGGCTCCGTTCAGAAAGATTGATAAAAAAACAGGCGTTGTTCTTGACGAAGTCCGTTATATGACTGCCGACGAAGAGGATGAATTCGTTGTCGCACAGGCAAACGAGCCCCTCGATGAAAAAGGCAGATTCGCCAGAGCGAAAATCAACGCCCGTTACAAAGACGTCCTGCTCGAATGTGACGCTTCAAAAGCGGATTATATGGACGTTTCACCAAAAATGCTTGTTTCCGTCGCTACCGCGATGATTCCCTTCCTTGAGCACGATGACGCGAACCGTGCGCTCATGGGTTCAAACATGCAGAGGCAGGCAGTTCCCCTTATGAAGACCCAGGCTCCCATGGTAGGAACCGGTATGGAATACAAAGCCGCCGTTGACTCGGGCGTTTGCCTTCTCGCGAAGGAGTCCGGCACCGTAACAAAGATTGACGCCGACGGTGTTGATGTTATGGGCGACAACGGCGAAATGAAGCACTACACCGTCACCAAGTTTATGCGCTCTAACCAGGGCACCTGTGTTAACCAGAGACCTATTGTTGAAGTCGGCCAGCACATAAACGAAGGTGATGTTATCGCAGACGGTCCCGCGACCGACCACGGCGAAATAAGCCTCGGCAAAAACGCTCTCATCGGTTTTATGACCTGGGAGGGCTACAACTACGAAGACGCCGTTCTTCTTAACGAAAGACTTGTCCGTGAAGATGTTTACACATCAATTCACATTGAAGAATATGAAACAGAGGCAAGAGAGACCAAGTTAGGTCCCGAAGATATCACAAGAGATATCCCGAACGTCGGCGAAGACGCTCTCGCAAACCTTGATGAAGACGGAATCATCCGCATAGGCGCTGAGGTTCACTCCGGCGACATCCTTGTGGGTAAGGTTACACCCAAGGGTGAAACCGAACTCACGGCGGAAGAAAGACTTCTGCGCGCAATCTTCGGCGAAAAGGCAAAAGAGGTCAGAGACACATCCCTTAAAGTTCCTCACGGCGAATACGGCATTGTTGTCAATGTTGAAGTGTTCACAAGAGAGAACAGTGACGAACTCTCACCCGGTGTCAATAAAAAAGTCCGCTGCTACATCGCGCAGAAGCGTAAGATTTCAGTCGGCGATAAAATGGCGGGCCGCCACGGCAACAAGGGCGTTGTTTCAAGAATTCTTCCTCAGGAAGATATGCCCTTCCTTCCCGACGGCACACCTCTTGACATAGTCCTCAATCCCCTCGGTGTTCCCTCTCGAATGAATATCGGTCAGGTGCTTGAAGTTCACCTCGGCTACGCCGCAAGGGCACTCGGCCTCAATGTTATGACTCCCGTATTTGACGGCGCGCAGGAGGAAGACATCCGCGCTGCTCTCAGAGCGGCAGGTCTCAGCGAAGACGGTAAGGTTCAGCTCACCGACGGCAGAACAGGACGTAAGTTCGACAATACCGTTACGGTCGGTGTTATGTATTACTTAAAGCTCGACCACTTGGTTGATGATAAAATCCATGCCCGTTCAACAGGCCCGTATTCACTTGTTACGCAGCAGCCCCTCGGCGGTAAAGCGCAGTTCGGCGGTCAGCGTTTCGGCGAAATGGAAGTCTGGGCGCTTGAAGCATACGGCGCGGCATACACCCTTCAGGAAATTCTTACGGTCAAATCGGACGATGTTGTGGGCCGTGTAAAAACTTACGAAACAATCGTTAAAGGCAAAAACGTTCCCACACCCGGCGTTCCCGAATCTTTCAAGGTTCTTATCAAAGAACTTCAGGCTCTCGCTCTCGATGTCAAAGTTCTTGACGAGGACGGCGAAGTGGTCGATCTCAAAGAGGATTACGACGATGAACCCGGCGTTGTTCCCGCTGATGACAAGGCCTTCTCAAATGTCAACGACGCAGAGTCCTCCGAGGGCTACAACGTTGACGAAGACAGTCTTGAAAATGACATCTACATCAGGGAAGAAAGCGATGATGACGATTCATACTACCCCGACGAAGAAGGCGATGAACTCTTCTCGGCTGAAGACTTCGGTATGGATTTCTCATCGGACGACTCCGATGATGACAACTACGATTGATTTCCGGCAAAAATAATCTGAAAGAAGGGGATTTATTCTTATGGAAAACGAGAATAACATCACATTTGATTCAATAAAAATCGGTCTTGCCTCACCCGAACAGATAAGAGAATGGTCTTTCGGCGAGGTCAAAAAACCCGAAACAATAAACTACAGAACTTTCAAGCCGGAAAGGGACGGTCTTTTCTGCGAAAAGATTTTCGGACCCACAAAGGATTGGGAGTGCCACTGCGGTAAATACAAAAGAATCCGCTATAAAGGCAAAATCTGCGAGCGCTGCGGTGTTGAAATCACACGCGCAAAGGTCCGCCGTGAAAGAATGGGTCATATAGAGCTTGCCGCTCCCGTTTCCCATATCTGGTATTTCAAGGGCATTCCGTCAAGAATCGGTCTTATGCTTGATATGACTCCGAGAAATCTTGAGAAAGTTCTCTATTTCGCCCTCTATGTCGTTATCGATCCGGGCGATACGCCGCTTGAAAAATATCAGGTTCTCGACGACAAAGACTATGACGAATACCGTCTGAGATATGAAGACGATTTCAAAGCGGGCATGGGCGCCGAAGCAATTCAGGAACTCCTCGCCGAAATCGACCTTGACAAACTCTCCGCGGAACTCAAAGACGAAGTTGCGAACACAACCGGTCAGAAGAGAGCGAAGGCTCTCAAGCGTCTTGAAGTTGTTGAGGCGTTCCGTCTTTCGGGCAACAGGCCCGAATGGATGATTCTCAACGTGCTTCCCGTTATTCCGCCCGAACTGCGTCCCATGGTTCAGCTTGACGGCGGCAGATTCGCCACATCCGACCTTAATGACCTTTACAGACGCGTTATCAACAGAAACAACCGTCTTGCAAAACTAAATGAACTCAACGCTCCCGAAATCATCAAACGCAACGAGAAAAGAATGCTTCAGGAGGCGGTTGACGCTCTTATTGACAATGGCAGACGCGGCAGACCCGTAACCGGTCCCAACAACAGACCGCTCAAGTCTCTTTCCGATATGCTCAAAGGCAAACAGGGCAGATTCAGACAGAACCTTCTCGGCAAACGTGTTGACTATTCAGGCCGTTCCGTTATCGTTGTCGGTCCCGAACTCAAAATGTATCAGTGCGGTCTTCCCAAAGAGATGGCGCTCGAACTCTTCAAGCCCTTCGTTATGAAGCGCCTTGTTGACACCGAACAGGCGGGCAATGTCAAGAGCGCCCGCAAAAAGGTTGAACACGCAAACAGTTACAACTCAGACCCCGCAGTATGGGATGCTCTTGAGATTGTAATCAAGGATCACCCCGTTATGCTCAACCGCGCTCCCACTCTTCACAGGTTGGGTATTCAGGCGTTTGAGCCCGTCCTTGTCGAAGGCAGGGCAATAAAACTCCATCCTCTTGCCTGCACGGCATTCAACGCCGACTTTGACGGCGACCAGATGGCTGTTCACGTTCCCCTTTCGGCAGAGGCTCAGGCGGAGGCGAGGTTCCTTATGCTCGCTTCAAACAACCTTCTCAAACCCTCCGACGGCTGCCCCGTAACCGTTCCCACACAGGATATGATTCTCGGCTCCTACTACCTCACAATGGTTAACGACAACCGCAAAGGCAATGTTGACTACAACCCCGACAACCCCACAGAGCCCGGCGCACCCATCGACCATTTCGATGAAAAGGGCAACTTCACATACAGAAGCTACAAAGTCTTCCGCAATGAAGAAGAAGCGCAGATGGCTTATGACGAAGGCGACATCGGTCTTCATGTCAATGTTCTTATCCAAATGGAGAGAGAAATTGACGGCAAACCCGTAAAGAAACTTGTCAAAACAACGCTCGGCAGAGTTATCTTCAACAGACCCATTCCTCAGGATCTCGGCTTTGTTGACAGAAGCAACCCCGAAAACGCGTTTGAACTTGAAATCAACTTCCTCGTCAAGAAGAAGGAACTCAGCCAGATAGTCGAAAGGTGCATAAGAATCCACGGCACCGCCGAATCCTCGGTAGTTCTCGACGATATCAAGGCGCAGGGCTACAGATACTCAACAATAAGCGGTATCACAGTTGCCGTCTGCGACGCTGCAATACCCAAGAAAAAGCAGGAAATCCTTGAAGAAACAGACAAAATTGTTGACAAAATCAACAGAAACTACAACAGAGGTCTTATCACCGCCGAAGAAAAATCAGATGAAGTTATCAAGGCTTGGGAACACTGCTCCAACGAAGTGTTCAAGGCTCTGAAAGAAAACTTCTATGAGTTCAACCCGATTAATATGATGCTTAATTCCGGCGCCCGAGGCAACGATTCACAGCTTCGTCAGCTTGCAGGTATGCGCGGTCTTATCGCGAACACATCGGGTGAAACAATCGAAATCCCCATCAGGGCAAACTACCGTGAAGGTCTTAATATTCTTGAATATTTCATCTCCTCGAGAGGTGCGAGAAAAGGTCTTGCCGACACCGCTCTGAGAACTGCGGACTCCGGCTACCTTACCCGCCGACTCGTTGATGTTTCGCAGGATGTTATCATCCGCGAAGAAGACTGCGGCTGCAATGACGGCATCTATATTTACGATATTTCCGACGGCAACCGCAAAATAGTTGACCTTTCCGAACGCCTTACCGGCAGATACCTTCTCGAAAACTTTGTTGACCCCGAAACCGGCGAACTCATCATTGACAACGAAACAATGGTTGACAAAGAAACCGCTCAGAAGATTGCCGATATAGTCAGGGCTGAGCATCAGAAGAAGGTTGAAGCAGGCGAACTTCCCGAAAAGAGCAAGGCTCAGATTAAAATCAGGTCGCTTCTTACCTGCCACTCCGAACACGGCGTATGCATCAAGTGCTACGGCGCCAACCTCGCCACAAACGAGCCCGCAACAGTCGGTGAAGCAGTCGGCATTATCGCGGCTCAGTCAATCGGCGAACCCGGCACTCAGCTTACAATGAGAACCTTCCACACCGGCGGTGCGAAAGACCAGGCAGATATTACACAGGGTCTTCCCAGAGTTGAAGAACTTTTCGAATCACGCAAACCCAAGACTCTCGCAATTATGAGCGAGATTTCAGGCACCGTTTCATTTGCCGAAATCAAGCGCAGCCAGCATGTTGTTGTTACGGCTGATGACGGTGAAGAAAAAGCATATCTTATCCCTTACGGTTACAGAATTAAAGTCAAAGAGGGTCAGAAAATCGAAAAGGGTGATGTTCTCACCGAAGGCTCGCGCAACCCCCATGACATTCTCGCTATTCTCGGCGTAAACGCAGTTCATGACTACCTCATCAAAGAAGTTCAGCGCGCCTACAGAACACAGGGCGTTGACATCAACGACAAACACATTGAGGTTATAGTCCGTCAGATGATGAGAAAAGTCAAAGTCACCGATCCCGGCGACTCCAACCTTCTTCCCGGATTCGTCATTGAAAAGAGCGAACTGCGCCTTGAAAATGAAAGAATCCGCAAAGAAGCGGAAGCGAAGGGCGTTGAACCCAACTATGTCGTCTGCGAACCCACCCTTATGGGTATTACAAAGGCGTCACTTGCAACAGACTCTTTCCTTTCGGCAGCGTCATTCCAGGAGACTACAAGAGTTCTCACCGACGCCGCCATCAAAGGTAAGAGCGACAGCCTTCTCGGTCTTAAAGAAAATGTTATTATCGGTAAACTCCTGCCGTCAGGTACAGGTATGAAGTGCTATAATAATGTTGAAATTTATCCCACGAAAGGCATTTTCGGCAATATTGCTGAAAGTCTGACTTGAAATTTGTAAAAATCGTTGACAAATCAAAGTCAGTTATGATAAAATATCAACTTGTAGTGTGTAACGGAGAAACTGCTGTTCACGGCAGTCTTCTCCGATGCATATAAATATTTAAAGAAAGGAGAGAAATTGATTGCCAACCTTTAATCAACTTGTTCGCAACGGCAGACAGATGCAGGAGAAAAAGCCCAAGGCTCCCGCTCTTTTAAAGGGTTTCAACTCAAAGAGAAATATCGTTACAGATACAAACTCACCCCAGAAGCGCGGCGTATGCACGGCAGTTAAAACCGCAACACCCAAAAAGCCCAATTCGGCTCTTCGTAAAATCGCGAGAGTCCGTCTTACAAACGGTATGGAAGTTTCGGCTTATATTCCCGGCGTCGGCCATAACCTGCAGGAACACTCGGTAGTTCTCATCCGCGGCGGTCGTGTAAAAGACCTTCCCGGTGTGCGTTACCACATTATCCGCGGCACTCTCGATACTCAGGGTGTTACCGGAAGAATGCAGGCCCGCTCCAAGTATGGTCAGAAACGACCCAAGGCAGCGAAGAAATAATCCAGCAAAACGACAAATCTTCTTTACGGCTGAAAGTTAATCTTTCACCAATGTATAAGATAAATATATATTACATTATATATTGTCTTGCATTGGCGCCACGGGGATTTTTGTCACTCGAGTACCTATGATATCATTACTATGAAGGAGGGAAGCGAAGTGCCAAGAAGAGGCAATATAGCAAAACGCGAAGTTTTGCCTGATCCGCTTTACAACTCAACTCTTGTCACCCGTCTCATAAACAACGTTATGTATGACGGCAAAAAGGGTGTAGCTCAGAAGATCGTTTACGATGCTTTTGACATTATCAAAGAAAAAACCGGCAAAGAGCCCCTTGAGGTCTTTGAGGCAGCAATGGAAAACGTTATGCCTGTGCTTGAGGTTAAAGCACGCCGTGTCGGCGGCGCCACTTACCAGGTGCCCATCGAGGTCCGTCCCGAAAGAAGACAGACTCTCGGTCTTCGTTGGATAACACTCTATTCTCGTCAGCGTTCCGAAAGAACAATGAAAGAAAGACTTGCCAACGAAATTATGGATGCCGTTAACGAAACAGGTTCGGCGTTCAAAAAGCGTGAAGATACTCACAAAATGGCAGAGGCCAACAAGGCGTTTGCTCATTTCAGATGGTAATCTGTTTTTAAGATTATTCTTTTTAGTTTTTTTACGGAGGAAATATGCCAAGACAGGTAACACTTGAAAAGACCAGAAACATCGGAATAATGGCTCACATTGATGCCGGCAAAACAACCACAACCGAGCGTATTCTTTTTTACACAGGCAAAACGCACAAACTCGGTGAGGTTCACGACGGTGCCGCCACGATGGACTGGATGGAACAGGAGCAGGAGAGGGGTATAACCATTACCTCTGCCGCTACAACCTGTTTTTGGAAGGACCACCGTATAAACATTATCGACACCCCCGGTCACGTTGACTTTACTGTTGAAGTTGAGCGTTCGCTCAGAGTTCTTGACGGCTCAGTCACGGTCCTTTGCGCAAAGGGCGGTGTTGAACCCCAGAGCGAAACAGTCTGGCGCCAGGCGGACAAATATCATGTTCCCAGAATGGTCTATGTCAACAAAATGGATATTATGGGAGCGGATTTTTTCCGCGTAATAAGTATGATGAAAGAACGCCTAAAATGCAATGCCGTTCCCATTCAGCTTCCCATAGGCGCGGAAGACAGTTTCAGAGGCATAATCGATTTAGTCGAAATGCAGGCTGATATTTATTATGACGACCTGGGCCTTGATGTGCGAAGAGAAGAGATTCCCGATGATATGAAGGAACTCGCTCAGCAGTACCATGACGAGATGGTGGAGCATGTTGCCGAGCAGAATGACGAGCTTCTTGAAAAATACCTTGAGGGTGAAGAACTCACCAAGGATGAAATCAAGTCCTGCATAAGAAAGGCTACAATAGCCAACCATATGGTTCCCGTCTGCTGCGGCACATCATACCGCAACAAGGGCGTTCAGCTTCTGCTTGACGCAATAGTCGATTTTATGCCCGCACCCACCGATGTTCCCGCTATTACCGGCACAAATCCGAAAAACGACAGGGACGAAGTCCGCGAATCATCTGACGATCAGCCGTTTTCGGCTCTCGCGTTCAAAATCGCTACAGATCCGTTTGTCGGCAAACTCTGCTTTTTCAGAGTCTATTCGGGCAAGGTAGAGGCAGGCAGCACCGTTTACAACTCAACTAAAAACTCAAACGAGCGTCTGGGCAGAATTCTTCAGATGCACTCAAACCACAGAGAAGATATTGACTGCTGCTATGCAGGCGATATCGCAGCCACGGTAGGTGTCAAAAACACCACAACAGGCGACACACTCTGCGACCAGAGGCACCCGATTATTCTTGAATCAATGGAATTCCCGGAACCCGTCATCAGAGTCGCCATCGAACCCAAGACCAAAGCCGGTCAGGAAAAGATGAACATTGCTCTGCTGAAACTTGCCGAGGAAGACCCGACTTTCAAGTTCTATACGGATGAAGAAACAGGTCAGACGATAATAGCCGGTATGGGCGAGCTTCACCTTGAAATCATTGTTGACAGAATGCTTCGTGAATTTCATGTTGAAGCAAATGTAGGCAGACCGCAGGTTGCATACCGTGAAACAATCACACGCTCTGCGGAATCTGACACCAAATATGCCCGTCAGTCTGGCGGCAAAGGTCAATACGGTCATGTTAAAATCGCTATTGAACCCAACCCGGGCAACGGCTTTGAGTTTGTTAACAACATTGTCGGCGGCGCTATTCCCAAAGAATACTTCCCCGCTATTGAAGCAGGTTTCAAAGGCGCAATGCTTTCGGGCGTGCTTGCAGGTTTCAATGTTGTTGACCTTAAGGTAACACTCAACGACGGTTCTTATCACGAGGTTGACTCTTCCGAAATGGCGTTCAAGATTGCCGCATCAATGGCTCTCAAAGATGCAATGAAAAAAGCAGAACCCGTCCTTATGGAGCCCATAATGAAAACAACTGTTATTGTTCCCGACGAATATATGGGCGATGTAATAGGCGACCTGAACTCCCGTCGCGGTCAGGTGCTGGGCACCGAAATGATGCAGGGCGCTGTTCAGATAGAAGCATCGGTTCCGCTTTCAAATATGTTCGGCTACGCTACGGCGTTGCGCTCAAAAACACAGGGCAGGGGTCAATATGTTATGGAACCCAGTTGTTACACGCAGGTTCCCGCTTCAATTTCTGAGAAGATTGTCGGCGACCGCAAAAAATTCGATTAATGCGCTATATTTGAAAAAACACTTGAAATATACGCAATATCTTGTTAAAATATTATCATGCGCGAGCATGGAGTTAATTTAAACATTATTATGGAGGAAATTACAAATGGCAAAAGAACATTTTAACCGATCCAAACCCCATGTTAACATCGGCACCATC
>JAFRQM010000040.1 GCA_017428625.1 Clostridia bacterium | reverse complement strand
GTGATCGTCACGCTCCCATCGCTGTTTTTATCTGCGGTCTTATCCGTTTCAATCTTTCCGGTATTATCGGTATCGGTTATGGTATAAATCGCTTTGATAACAATATCTTCTTTGCCGATGGTGTAGTCTTCCCATACACCTACATATCCATCTTTTTGGGGAACAGCAGGTTCTGCAATCGTCGTCTGACCTTCTTCGAAGATTACTGCCTTGACAACCTCGTATGTTCCGGTTTCATCGGTATACGAACCTTCCTTGTCGGGGACAACGAATGTTGCGGTATGCATAATTGCGTCAAATGACGCTGCAAACACAAGATTTCTTGCAGGCATTGTAGATGGAATTTCACCGCTCCAGCCCTTGAATACCTTACCTGCAATTGAAGGATCTTCAGGTCTGATAATTTCTGCACCGAAGTCATAGCTGTCAACAGTTGATTTGCCGTTGACAATCCAAGTCACGGTGTAAGAGTTAACCATTGATGTTGCGTTTGCTGCTACATTACTTGCGGGCATCTTGCCGTCTTCAAGAGCGGGTGTGAATTCCCAGTCGGAAACGATATATCCCTCTTTGACCGCCTTGTCTCTCACCGTTACAGGTTCACCGTAAAGGAAGGTGTCGGAAGCGCTCTCGGTGTCAGGATAATCTTCTCCGTCGAGTTTGTATGTGACTGTAAAGTCCCCGTTATCCCAGAGTGCGTTTATTGTTCTGTTCTCTGCGGGCATTGTCGAAGGAATATCTGAATCCCATTCTCTGAATATGAATCCGCTGAATTCAGGATTTGCCGGAGTGTTGATTTCACTGCCGTAATCCGCAGTAATCTCTTTATATACGGCTCCGCTGTTAACCTCACCGTAAGTGAATGTTAATGTGTATGTGTTTACGGTGGAGGTCGCATTTGCAACAACATTGCCTGCAGGCATCCTGCCGTCGACAAGCGCAGGCGTGAATTTCCAGTCGGATACGGTATATCCCTCTTTGACTGCCTTTTCTCTGACTGTTACGGATTCGCCGTAAACAACCGTATCAACTGCGCTTTTATAAGGAGTTGCGAAGTATTCAACACCGTCAAGCTTATATGTGATTGTATAACTGTTGATGTTCCAGAGAGCAGAGATATTGATGTTCTCCGACGGCATTGTTGCGGGAATCTGCATGTTCCATCCGGTGAATGAGTATCCCTCAAATTCGGGATCGGCTATTTCTTCAATTGCCGTGCCGAAATCTTCAGTTATTGTTTTATATACGGCATTGTCATTAACCTCACCGTAATAAAGAGTAATTGTATACTGATTTACCTTCCAGACTGCGGTATATTCAATATCTCTGTCGGGAACGGTTTCGGCAACATCAACAACCGTCTCGCCGTCTTCGCTCCAGCCTTCAAAAGTGTATCCTTCTTTTTCGGGATCTTCGGGCTTGGTTATCTCGTCGCCGTAGTAAAGCTCATCGGATGTTGTGTTTGTTCCGTCGTTGAATGAGATATTGTGCTTGTTTCTGTCAAGATATACTTTGAGCACAAGAGAGCCGTCTGCGGCGATAACACCTTCAAGTTCGCTCTTGTCTGTGTTGAGTGAGAATCCTTCGGTAACGGTATATTCTGCAGCTACGGTCTCACCTGTTGTACCGGTGAGACTTTCGCTTGTTTTGTCATATTCTCCGCTGAGGTTCATAACATAGGTTTCAACCGTATATCCTGTATCGGTTTCCGCAGAGAATGAACCGTTGAGAATAAGATTTTCCGCAGGCATTTTTGCGGGTTCTTCCCTATCCCAACCCGAGAATACAAATCCCTGTTTTGCGGGCTCATCAAGTTTAATTACATCGGCGTTATACTCATATGTCGTTTCGTCATATTTTACGCCGTCTACATTGTATGTGATTTTGTAACTGTTTACGGTCGATGTCGCGTTCGCAACAACATTGCCTGCAGGCATCCTGCCGTCAACAAGCGCAGGTGTGAATACCCAGTCGGAAACTGTATATCCCTCTTGGACCGCTTTTTCTCTGACTGTTACGGTTTCGCCGTAAACAACCGTGTCAACCGCACTCTCATAAGGCGTTGCGAAGTATTCAGCACCGTCAAGCTTATATGTGACTGTATAACTGTTGATTGTCCATAAAGCTATGTATTCAATATCTCTGTCGGGAACGGTTTCTTCAACTTCAACAACCGTTTCGCCGTCTTCGCTCCAACCCTCGAAAGTATATCCTTCTTTTTCCGGGTCGGCGGGTTTGACGATTTCTTCACCATATACAACATCATCAACGGTCTTCTCGCCGTCAACATTCCAGGTTACGGTGTGTGCGTTGGGTTCATAGGTAACTGTTACTGTTTTGCCGTTGACATCATCCATTGTGCCTTCAACAACCGCAATGTCGGGAGTGTAGCCGGTAACCGAAGGTGATTCAACATTGTATGCGGTGTTGTATGTAACCTGCCCGCTGTATGCCGCAGGAGCATCGCTACCGTCGCTCATAACATAAATGATTGACAGTTCATACTCATTTGCAATCCATGTTGCATTATATTCGTAATCTTCGTCCGCGACCGTTGCCGCAACAGTTGGAGTCCAATCAGAAAGAGTGTAACCTTCTTTTTCGGGAATGGGAGCAACGATTGTGTCGCCGAACACTACACTGTCACATTGATATATCTCACCGTCGATAAACCATGTTACAGTGTGGGGGTTAGGTGCGTATGTGACTGTAACGGTTTTGCCGTCAACACTGTCCATTGTGCCAGTTACGGATGTAATATCTGGAGAATAACCCATAATTACAGGTGAGGTAACATTGTAACCCGTGTTGTATGTTACTCTCTGTTCAACATCGGCGGGTTTTACCATATTGTTGCCGTCAGACATTACATAAGATATAACAAGAGCATAATCGTTGGGTTCGTATGTAACGGTTACAGCAATAGGTTCGTTTCCCATTGTGCCTTCGACAGTTACAATATCGGGTGTGTAACCCATGATTGCAGGCGAGTCAATACTGTATGGCTGACCGAATGGAACATCCTCAGAATAGGATGAGGGAGTGAGTTCGTCGTGACCGTCGGCGATTATATAATCAATTGTAAGGGAATAGCTGTTCGCCGTTGATATTGCGTTTGCAACAACATCACTTGCGGGCATTTTGCCGGCAACAAGAGCGGGAGTGAATTCCCAGTCGGAAACGGTATAACCATCCCTGACTGCTTTTTCCCTGACGAGAACGGTTCCGCCGTAAACTACGGTGTCAACCGCAGTTTCATAAGGCGTGGCAAAATATTCCACACCATCCAGTTTATATGTTACGGTATAACTGTTTATTGCCCACTGCGCCGTAATGGCGAGATTATTGGCAGGCATTGTTTCGGGAATGTCACTGCTCCATCCGGTAAAGGTGTAACCTTCAAATCCAGGATCTTCGGGGGCAGAGACATCGGAGCCGTAATCCTGCGTAACTGTCTGATAAACTGCGTTATCGTTAACATCACCGTATAAAAAAGTGATGCTGTATTCATTGGCGGACCAGAGGGCTGTATATTCTACATCTCTGTCGGGCATAGTGGTGACAACATCGGCGACCGTTTCGCCGTCTTCACTCCATCCTAAGAAAGTGTAACCTTCTTTTTGCGGATAATAAATATTGCCGATGTTTTGCTCATAATAATATTCATCGGTCAGGGTTGTTGCGCCGTCGTTGAAAGTCAGATTGTGCTTGTTTCTGTCGATATAGACTTTAAGAACAAGAGAACTGGACGCCCTAACAGTTCCGCTCAGAATACTCAACTCTTCATTCAATGTAAAGCCTTCATTAACGGTATAATCTGCGGTGACTATTTCGTTATTTGTGCATTCAATTCCTTCTTCAGAAAACAATTCATAATCGCCGGATGTGTTCATCACATATGTTTCAATATAATAATAGTTAGTACCGACTTCTTGCCAATCAGCATAAAGAGTTAAATCTTCATCGTGTGTGTAAGTTTCTCCAGGAAGATAAGTTAAACCATAGTTACCAGTTCTCAATAAAGATCTCCAGTATTTGAACTTATAACCAATCCTTGTCGGTTGCTCGTTTGATAATGTG
>JAFRQM010000039.1 GCA_017428625.1 Clostridia bacterium | reverse complement strand
TAGCCATTGTGCGCGCCCTTGCCATGAACCCGGATGTTATGCTGTTTGACGAGCCCACATCCGCCCTTGACCCCGAAATGGTGGGCGAGGTGCTTGAAGTTATGAAGGAGCTCGCGAAAGAGGGTATGACAATGGTTGTTGTCACACACGAAATGGGCTTCGCCAGAGAGGTCGGCACAAGGGTTATATTCATTGACGAGGGCGTAATCCAGGAGGAAAACACACCGGATGCATTTTTCGCGAACCCCGAAAGTCTGCGCCTTCGCGATTTTCTTTCAAAAGTGCTTTGATTTAACATTTGAAAACAAAAAAACGGCTGACTCGAGAGTCGGCCGTTTCTTATTTCACGCATTGTTAGTTAAAGAAGAAAAACAGTATGCTGACAAAAAATGAAGATATTACATCGGCGATTCCGTCAAAGAAAGATAGTACTTCAGCAAACATTTTTTGTTCCTCCTGTTTGTTTTTTTATATTATAGCACACTGTCGCAGATTTTACAACTGAAATGTGAAAAGAAGAATGTGCAGACCGAATAATCCGGTCTGTTTTTTGTTGACTATTATCACTCCGGATGTTAAAATGAGAGTGCCACACAACCGAATATATTGAACTTTGAACAGTTCCGATAAGTCAAAGGATGCATTTTACTCTCGGTAAAAATGCATGCTCTTCTTTGGCATCCTTTTTGGGACTGTTCAGAGGTTGTGTGGCGCAATTGGAGTTATGCGTTTTTCGGTGCGTAACTTCGGTTGCGCACTTTTTTATTTTTATTGGGAGTGAGTGTATGCCAAACAATAATGATACATTGTCAACAGCAAAAACAGCGCAAAATGATGAATATTATACATTATATGAAGATATACAAAATGAAATTAATAGGTATGTAGAATATAATCCAGATGTATTCAAAGGAAAAACCATTCTTCTTCCTTGTGATGATCCAGAATGGAGCAATTTTACAAAGTTTTTTGCTCAAAACTTTGAGACTCTGGGTTTGAAAAAGTTAATAAGTACAAGTTATGCTACGGAAAGCAAAAACAAGGTAATACCTGAAGGATATCAGTTTTCGCTATTTGACTTTTTAACAGATTACGAAAAGAATAGTCCAAATTATGATGAAACAAAAACTATGAATAAAGGAAAAGTATTTGTACTTACACGCGATGTAAATGATTCCGGGGTTATAGATTATGATGATTTAGAGTGGGACTATCTTGAGGGTGACGGTGATTTCAGGAGTAACGAAGTAACATCATTACGTGATGAGGCAGATATAATTATAACTAACCCTCCTTTTTCTCTTTTTAGAGAATTTATGGCTTGGATTATGGAAGCCAAAAAACAATTTTTAATTTTAGGTAATCCAAATTTATTATCAAAAAGAGATATTTTTCCTTTGATAAAGGATAATAAAATATGGGTTGGATGCAAATCCATGAGTAAAGATTCTTATTTTATTATTCCTGAAAAATATAAAGCACGACTTCTTGAGGATAGCACAGAAGGTAGTGGCTATAAAACAATAGACGGTGTTGTATATGGTCGTTCCCAAGCTATATGGTACACAAATTTAGAGCATGGTAGAAGGCATGGTTCAATACCGTTAATGAGCATGGAAGATAATTTGAAATATAGCAAACACAAAGGTAGTTCCAAATGGGCATTTGCTTATAAAAAGTTTGAAAACTATGATGCGATTGAAGTACCTTTTGTAAACTCAATTCCTAATGATTATAAGAATACTATGGCAGTTCCCATTAGTTTTATTGACCAGTATTGTCCTGAACAATTTGAGATTCTCGGAAGAACGGGTGATATTATTTGGTGTAATGAACATTGCACATTTTTTACACCCTGTAGTGAAGAGATGCAAAAGAAATTAAAAAAAGCAAATAGCACTTGGAGAGTTCAAAATGCTTATATGATGGTTAACGATAAAGCAGTAACATTTTATGATAGAATCTTTATAAAATACACTGATGATTGGATTATAAATCATCCCGAAAACTTTAAAGATTAGGAGAACACTATGATAACCAATTTAAACACAGAATTTACTGTAAAAGAAGTATGCGACGGTTTCGTATATAACGAATATGAAGGCAAAGGACTTTTCGGCTTATCTGGAAAGCTTGTAATTCAGCCGGAATATCAGCGTAATTATATTTATGCCGACGGCAAAAAGGACGTTGCCGTTATTCAGTCAATATTGAAAGGTTATCCTATAGGCTTGATTTATTTTACAAAGGTTGCAGAGGATAAATTTGAAGTCCTTGACGGACAGCAACGTATCACGAGCATAGGTCGTTTTATTACGGGTAAGTTCCCGATAATCGACTCAAACGGTATGCAACAGTATTTCAGCGGTCTGGCTGAAGATTTACAAAAGAAAATACTTGAAACAAAGCTTACGATTTACGAGTGCAGTGGAACGGAAAGCGAAATAAAAGAGTGGTTCCGAACAATTAACATTGTAGGTGTTCCGCTTAACGACCAAGAGCTCTTAAACGCTATTTACTCCGGTCCGTTCGTTACGCTTGCAAAGGCGGAATTCAGCAACAGTCAGAACGCTAATATTCAAAAATGGTCTGCGTATATCAGCGGCGACGTTAAACGTCAGGATTATTTGCGTACTGCGCTCAACTGGGTGAGCAAGGGCAATATTGACGATTATATGAGCAGCCACAGGTTTGATACGGATATAACTGAGCTTAAAACGTATTTTAATTCCGTTATTGATTGGGTTTCAAGCGTGTTCCAAGACGTTGAAACGGAGATGCGTGGTCAGAGCTGGGGCGAGTTATATGAGAGATTCCACGCTAACGCTTACGACCCTAACGAAGTACATAATGAGTTAAGAGAATTGTACGCCGATTATTTCGTTAAAAACCGTAAAGGTATATTTGAATATATCCTCGGCGGTTGTGTTGATACCCGCCTTTTGGATATTCGTATTTTTGACGACGTAACGAAAAGAACCGTTTACGAAGCACAGACAATTGAAGCGGAAAAGAACAACGTTTCAAACTGTCCGCTTTGCGCGCTCGGTAACGATAATAATAAACAGCGTATCTATAAGTTGAAAGAAATGGATGCTGACCACGTTACCGCTTGGAGCAACGGCGGAGCTACCGATATAAGCAACTGCACTATGCTCTGCGCTACTCATAACCGCGCTAAAGGTAATAAGTAATTGAGCAAGTGTTGCACATTTGCAGGTTACAGCACCACGGCCGATACGCTGAAAAGCGAACTGATAGTGGCTGTAACGGATTTGATTGATAATAAAGGCGTTAGCACCTTTTACGTCGGTAATCACGGCAGGTTCGATGCATTAAGCGCAAGCGCATTCAGGACCGTAAAACAAAACCGTAACGAAAATAAGCTCATACTCGTCGTGCCGAAAATGAGAACCACACTTGAAAACAACAAGGAATACTTTGCGGATATGTACGATGAAGTGCTCATCCCTGCCGAGTTGGATGCGGCGCATTATAAAGCGATGATAACCGTCCGCAACAGATGGATGGTTGATAGTTCCGATTACATAATCACATACATTCGCAAGGAGCACGGCGGCGTATATAACACATACAAATACGCCGAAAAGAAGGATACTGAAATCATTGAATTATAAAAGATTTTATAAATGGTCATTAGATGGTCTTGAGCGAGTTATTGAAAAATCTCATCCTGATAAATCTGGGATGAGATTATTTTTTCTGCCGTAGATTTCAGATTAAGCAGTATTATTTTTCGTTCCTGTTTTTCTCAATTTTGAAAATGCAAAACGACCAAAAACCGCAAAATAAAAAGGCTCCCGAAAAACGGGAGCCTTGGAGCTGGTGGTCAGAATCGAACTGACAACCTGCTCATTACGAATGAGCTGCTCTGCCATTGAGCCACACCAGCAAATGAATATTAAAATGTTAAAAAACCGACATCTGTCATTACGAATGAGCTGCTCTTCCCTCAAAAACACGGTTGTCTCACTCGCTTGGAGCGCTTCGTGATACTCCCTGTTTTTTCACCTCAACGCCGTGCCTTCATCTGCCGCAGGCAGCGGCACGCCGTTTCGCCCATTGAGCCACACCGGAACATTGGGTCGCATCGGTGATTGAATGCTTGACTATTATAATTTATTGTTCCTGTTTTTTCAAGTGTTTTTTTAAATTTTATTTGCGCGTTTCAACCGCCCTCTTTACAATTCATTAATAAATCATTTACATAACACTGTTGAAATATTTGTGAAAATGGTATATTCTTAAATCAAGCCAAAATAATTGCGGCATATTACACATACACCCGGAGGAGAATTATATGAAAAAATCACTTACAGCAATTCTGCTTTGCGTTGCTATGCTGATAAGTCTTGCGGCATGCCGTTCCAAAAAGAATCCCGAAACAGGCAGCCAAACAGGCACAACAGCAGTTGAAGAAACAGCCGAAGCCGAAACCGCCGAAGCGGGAGTTCTTGACAGACTTTTCGGCAGAGATCAGACCGAACAGACAGTCATTGAAACCGTTACAAATAAAAAGGGCGAAACCGTTACCAAAAAGGTCGCGAAAACAACATCACCCAACAATAAAGTGGCGGAAGAACTCGGAATGACTCCCGAAGAACAGTCGTTTATGGATAAACTCGGCATTGACCTCAACAAGATGACCGAAAAAGACACCTCCCAGGTCACTATGGAAATGGCGGAGGGTCTTGTTACCGAAACAACTGTCAAAAAAGAAGTTGAAACCGAAACCTCAAAAGTCGTCGGAGGCGGAGGCGGCGGCTCCGTGGTTATTGTTCCCAAAGATTCACCCTCCCAGTCATACAAAGAAATCATCGCCACAGGCAAATACACAATGAAGGCGACAATCAAAAACGGCGACACCACCGTTCCCATTACCCTCTATGTTGATGAAGGCGGCAAATACTCCATTTCAACAAAATTAAAAACTTCAGCCATCAGCTCCATTACCGCCCAGTTCCTTTCAGACGGTCAAAACATTTACCTTGTTCTGCCCACAATGATGATGTATGTCAAAGCGGGCACAACAGATGAGCTTCTCGGCGATCAGAACGCTGTTGCCGCTATTACGGACCCGACCGTTATCCAGGGTCAGGACGCAACTTATATTCAGACCGGAGTTACAACAGTTGACGGTAAAGAATATACCGTTGAAGAATACAAAACCAAAGACGGCCAGACAATAAAATACTATTATCAGGGCGAAGACCTCAGAAGAATTGAATCCATTGAAAAAAGCGGCGAGGCAACGATTATTGAAATTACCGAAGTCACCGGTTCAGTTCCCGCAAACGCGTTTAAACTTCCTTCTGGATATAAAGATATGACAAAAGCGTTTGAAGAAAACGGCTACGACTTTGCACAAGACACTACCGGAAAATCCGAATGAAAAAAACAGCGCTCATAACAGGGGCGTCCGGCGGAATAGGCGGCGCGGCGGCTGTCGCACTTGCCGCTGAGGGCTTCAGAGTTGCTATGTGTTATAACAGTAACGAAAAAGCCGTCAGAACGCTCGCCTCAAAACTCAATAAAGTCACCGATACCGTTATCTGCAAGGCGGATGTTTCGGTTCGTGAACAGGCAGAAAAAGCATTTGAAAACGCCGCCGAGGAATTCGGTGGCGTTTCGGTGCTTGTGAACTGCGCCGGAATTTCACAGCAGAAACTTTTTACCGATATTACCGATGAGGATTTTGACCGTATGATGGCTGTAAATGTCAAAGGCGTTTTCAACTGCTGTCAGGCGGCTTTGCCGTTTATGATTAAAAACAAACGCGGCAAAATAATAAACGTGTCGTCAATGTGGGGCGTCTGCGGCGCCTCCTGCGAGGTTCACTATTCCGCGTCAAAGGCGGCTGTCATAGGGCTCACAAAAGCCCTCGCGAGAGAACTCGCGCCCTCGAATATTCAGGTCAACTGCATTGCTCCCGGTGTTATTGACACCAAAATGAACGCCTGCTTTTCAGCCGATGAATTAAGGGCGCTTAAAGAGGAAATACCTCTGGGAAGGTTCGGAAAGCCGGAGGAAGTCGCCGCGCTGATAGCCTTTCTCGCAAGCGAAAAATCCGATTATATCACTGCGCAGGTCATAGGAATCGACGGCGCGTTCATTTAAACAAAAATAAGAAAACAAGCCTCCTTTTGCCAAGGGAGGCTTGTTTTTTGGTGGAGATGGCGGTAATCGAAACCGCGTCCGAAAAGCCCTCGCAGGGACTTTCTACGGGCGTATCACATCTTTTGACATTCCCTCCGAACAGCGCCGGTGCGCAGGCTCAGTTCTTCAGTAGCCCCGTTATGCGTGACAGGCTACGGGACGCTTCCCTGTTCACGTTCACCGCTGTGTGACGCCTCGTGCCGGACCGCAGTCCTCCCGGCGGAGACGGCTGCTTATTTAAGCAGCGAGTGCAACTGTTTCGTTGTCGTTTATTTTTAGGTTTTGCGGCTTTTAAAGCGGTTCCGCGCCGCTGCCCGCTTATCCGGGTTCAGACTCCCCGTCGAAATCCTTTCATCCCCGTTTTTATTTTGTAAACGACACCCGGTTTTCCGCGTGTTTATGACGGCTCTTTTTCCATAATATTTTGCGGAAATACCGGGCAATAAACAAACAAAATCAATACTTTATTTCTCTTTCGATTTTGCGCTGCGCCTCTTTGACTGCGGCGCTTTCACGCTTATCGTAAAGTTTTTTACCTTTACACAATCCGACTTCAACCTTCGCTTTTCCCTTGCTGAAATAAACGCTCAGAGGAATAAGGGCGAGGCCCTGCTGCTTCACCGTGCCGTAAAGTCTGTTTATCTCTTTCTTGTGCATAAGCAGACGGCGCACGCGCACGGGGTCGCGGTTGAAAATATTGCCCTGTTCATAAGGGCTTATATGCATACCGTTGACGAAAATTTCGCCGTTTTTTATTGAGCACCAGGCATCTTTGAGGTTGATTTTGCCCTGCCTTATTGATTTGACCTCGGTGCCGAAAAGTTCAATGCCCGCTTCATATTTTTCAAGCACAAAATAGTCGTGGTATGCCTTTTTATTTTGCGCTACGGGCTTTTTATCCGGATTTTTCTCCATTGAAAACTACCTTATTTTGATTTGCCGCGTCTGTTGTAATCTCTTCTGTTTTTTTCGGCTGCCTGTTCAATTCTCTTTTTTCTGTCCTGCGCGGCTTTTTTCGCTTTGACCTTTGAGAGAGGTTTTGACTGCGCGGTTTTTTTAGCCGGCTTTTTCTCCTGCCTGAGTTCCGGGTTTTCTTTGTAAAGCACTATGGTTCCGCCTATGAGTTGCACAACATCGCTGCCGGTAGCCTGAGCGAGTTTGTCGGCTGTTTCACGCGGGGATTCGGGAGCGCTTTCAAGCAGTATTTTAACTTTTATGAGTTCGCGCGCTCTCAGCGCTTCTTCGGTCTGTTTTATTACGGAATCCGAAATTCCGCCTTTGCCTATCTGGAACAGCGCGTCGAGACCGTTTGCCTGCGCCCTGAGCGCGGCTCTTTCTTTACTCGTCAATTTTATTTCCTCCGAGAATTTCGGCAAGGGCTCTGCCCGCCTTGCCTCTGTGACTTATTGCGTCTTTCTGCTGAGCCGTGAGTTCAGCCATTGTGGTTTTGTAACCGTATTCATCCGGCAGAAAGTAGGGGTCGTAACCGAAACCGCCGTTGCCCTTCGGTGTGTAGCCTATTCTGCCTGCGCACTCGCCGCGCACGGTTATTTTTCTGCCGTCGGGGTAAACGCAACATATAACGCTGACATAAGCCGCCGTGCGTTTTTCGTCCGGCACGCCCTCAAGTTCTTTCAGAAGTTTAAGGTTATTTGCCTCATCGTCGCCGTGGCTGCCCGCATATCTCGCGGAATAAACGCCGGGCGCTCCTTCAAGTGCGTCAACGGCAAGCCCCGAATCGTCGGCTATGCAGGGCATTCCGCTCTCTTTACAGCCGAGTTCCGCCTTGATAAAGGCGTTTTCTTCAAAGGTTGTGCCCGTCTCCTCGGCATCTGTAAGTTCCACGCCCGCCTCTTCCGCAAGAAGAACGCGTATGCCCAGCGGGTTGAGAATGCGGGAGATTTCATCACGCTTTTTCAGATTGTGAGACGCAATAATATAATCCATCTGTTACTTTTCCTCCGGTTCGTTTCCGGCTTTTTCGTCGCTGTCAACAAACATTGCCTGAGCAAACGCTTCGGGGTCGAAAGGCTTTAAGTCGTCAATGCCTTCGCCCACGCCGATAAACTTGACAGGCAGTTTCAACTCGTTGCGTATTGCCAACACAACGCCGCCCTTGGCGGTGCCGTCGAGTTTTGTGAGAATTATGCCCGTGAGTTCGCAGATGTTGCCGAACTCTTTTGCCTGACTTATGGCGTTCTGACCTGTAGTAGCGTCAAGAACAAGCAGAATTTCGGTGTCGGCATAAGGCAGTTCACGGTCAATTACCTTATAGATTTTGGAGAGTTCCTCCATAAGATTTTTCTTGTTGTGCAGTCTGCCCGCGGTGTCGCAGATGATAATATCGTCATCTCTTGCCTTCGCGGCGCAGATTGTGTCATAAACAACGGCGGCGGGGTCAGCGCCCTCCTTGTGTTTAACAAGGTCAACGCCGGCTCTGTCAGCCCAAATCTGCAACTGGTCTATTGCGGCTGCCCTGAATGTGTCGGCGGCGCCGAGAATGACTTTTTTGCCGTCGTTCTTAAAATAAGCCGCCATTTTGCCTATGGATGTGGTTTTGCCCACTCCGTTTACGCCGATAACAAGCAGAACGGCGGGTATTGTAACAAGGTCCATATCGCCGCCCGAAAGTTTTTCGGCAACTATGTTCTGAATCTCTTTTTTGACCTCATAGGTCCAGCGTAGTTTTTTTGAACGGACTCTGTCGCGCAGTTCATCAACAATTTCAAGCGATGTCTGCATTCCGACATCCGCCATAATCAGTATTTCCTCAAGGTCGTCATAAAACTCGTCGTCAACTTCAACTTTATCCTGCAAAGCGGCGTCGATAGCCCCCGCAACGCTGTCGCGGGTTTTTTTGAGACCTCTGTTAAAATGTTTGAAAAAGCCCATTGTTATTCCTCAATATTTTTTTTGATATCGTTGATGGCGGATTGAAGCGAAGCGTCGGTGTCAAGCCCTTTTTTGACGGTGTCAAGGGCGTGCATAACGGTTGTGTGGTCTCTGCCGCTGAATTCTTCGCCTATATCCTCAAGTGAAAGCCCTGTTGTTTCGCGTATTATATACATTGCGATATTGCGCATTTTAACGGTGCGGGCGTCTTTTTTCTTTGAGCGGATTTCATCCGGCTCCGCTCCGAACGAGCGAGCAACCTCGTTTATGATTTTCTCGACGGTAACGGGGGTGGGGACGGAACTGCTGAGAATATCTTTAACCGCGCCCTGCGCTGTGGCAAGGTTTATGCTCACGCCGTGAATTGTTGAATAAGCCTTTAGTTTTTTGACGGCGCCTTCAAGCTGACGGATGTTGCTTTTTATGTTTTCAGCCAGATATTCAATTACATTGGGAGGAATCTCAACGCCCATAACTTTTGCCTTGCGGTTGAGAATAGCCATTCTTGTTTCAAGGTCGGGCGCTTTGATATCGGCTAAAAGCCCCCACTCAAACCTGCCTTTGAGGCGGTCCGCGAGCGCCTTGAGTTCCTTGGGCGGACGGTCAGATGTAAGAACAATCTGCTTGCGGCTGCTGATAAGGGCGTCAAAGGTGTGAAAGAACTCCACCTGCGTTGCCTCTGTGCCCGAAAGGAACTGAACATCGTCAACAAGAAGAACATCGGCGTTTCTAAATTTTTCGTGAACGGGTTTCATCGTTTTGTTGCGCATATTCTCAACAATAATGTTGATGAACTGTTCGCCGGTTGTGTAAATGACATTGGCGTCGGGATTATCCTGCTGAATCTTATGACCTATTGCGTGCAGAAGATGGGTTTTGCCCAGACCCGAATTGCCGTAGATAAACAGCGGGTTGTAGTTCTGCGATTCACCCGGCTTCTCCGCTACCGCGATTGCTGCCGCATGGGCAAAACGGTTTGAAGCGCCGACAATGAAGGTTTCAAAAGTGCTTTCCTCATCATCGGTGTTGTCTTCGTAAGATGTTGCTTTTGTTTGCTTTTCGGGTTCGTTCTCAACGCCGGTGAATTTCACCTCAACATCAAGTCCCGTAACGGTTTTCAGGGCGTTTCTGATTTTTTCGATAAACTGCTGTTCAATGATTTTAATACGGAATTCGTCTGTCGCGAGCAGAACGGAATTGCCGTCGAAACTGACAAGGTTCAGGTTGCTCAGCCATACATCGTATATGGTTTCGGAAACGTTGTTTTTAATCTCCGCCTGAACGCTTTCCCACAGCTCGTTTGCTGATTTCATCTCTTTTTTCTCATCCTTTTTATTGTCTCTATTTCAAACAAAACTTGTTGAATATACGCGTATTTCCCGATTTTAAGGTAGTTATGATTTTATCACACGCATAGTGCAAATGCAATAAAAAACCGTTTGGAAAATTTACACAATCTTTTTGCGAAAAGTGCAAAAAATTCTACCCCGCACAACAAGTTGTGGACTCTCTTTTGATTAACCGCTTCAAAGCACAACTTGTGCGTGTATGATAAATTTTTTCGCTTTATATAAATTAATAAATAAAAATATTGACAGAACGCAGCCCCTTGTTATATAATACTAAATCGCCGAGGCTTACGGCAGATTTTGCAAACTACAACTTTTTGGTTGTTGTGATTTATTATGAAACGGAGGTTTGAGTTATGAAAAGAACTTACCAGCCCAAGAAGCGTCATCGCAAGATGGAACACGGCTTCCGCAAAAGAATGGCTGACAGAAACGGCCGCAAGGTTCTTGCCCGCCGCAGAGCAAAGGGCAGAAAGCAGCTCTCCTACTGATTGACGAGAGCAGAGGCTGATTGCATTGGCTGAGTTAATAACACTTAATCAGAATGTCGAATTCCGCCACGCATACAACCGCGGCAAAAGCAAAAGCGACCCTTCGCTTATTACATACGCCGTGAAAAACCGCGCAGGCGTCTGCCGTTACGGAATTACCGTGAGCAAAAAGACGGGCTGCGCCGTTGAGCGGAACAGGTGCCGCAGAATCATACGCGCGGCATATTCATCCGTTGCCGGCGAATGCACCGGCGCGTGGGATATTGTCTTTGTAGCGAGGTTCAGAACAAAAACCCTGAAAAGCACCGATATTGAACCCGTTATGCGCAGGCACCTGAAAGAACTTGGAGTTATCGTTTAATTGAAATGAAGAAATTTCTTATTAAAATCATTCAGTTTTACAGAAAACATATTTCACCCCACACTCCGCCTATGTGCCGCTACTGCCCGACCTGTTCGCAATATGCGCTTGAAGCAATAGAACTTCACGGCGCGGCGAAGGGCAGTCTGCTTGCGACACGCAGAATTCTGAGATGCAACATCCTCTTTCCGGGAGGTTACGACCCCGTTCCTCTCCCGAAAGCAAAACGCGAAAAGAAAGAAAAACCCCAATCGGAGGATAACGAATGACATCTTTTTTCGACACTATGTATGCCGTTTTGGGCTACCCGTTCGGCTATGTTCTGCGCTTTATCTATGATTTTATTGCGCAGCAGAACTACGGTTTATCCCTGATTCTTTTCACTCTCTTTGCGCGTCTGCTTATGATTCCCACTACCATTTCACAGCAGAAAAGCACTGTGAAAACCCAGAGAATCCAGCCTAAAACCCGCAGAATCAGCGAAAAATACAAGGGCGACCAGCAGAAGATACAGGAAGAAACGCAGGCTCTTTACCGCCGCGAGGGTGTGAACCCGATGAATATGGGTTGTCTTCCTCTTGTTATTCAGCTCCCCATCATCTACGGTCTTATCGGTGTTATTTACCACCCCCTCAAATACGCCCTTCTCATCAATTCAGACGCTATTGCGGCGCTCACCGAGCAGGCAAAAACCCTTATGGGCGACGCGGGCTCAAAAGTCCGCTTTGTTGAGCTTTATATCATTGAGCACATAAGCGAGTTAAAAGGCGTTGCCGGTGTAAGCGACGCGGTTTATCAGAAAATAGAAAACTTCAACTTCACTTTCTGTGGCATTTCACTCGGCTCCATTCCGGATATGCACGAGTTCAACATTCTCTGGATTATTCCCGCCCTTGCGTTTATCAGCGCAATGGCTTCGAGCATTTACTCGATGATAAGGTCAAAAAAACAGAATCCTTCGACTAATTTCGCGTCGATGGGCTGCATGATGCTGTTTATGCCTTTGTTCTCCCTTTACCTTACATTCCAGTTCCCCGCCGGTATCGGTCTTTACTGGATTGCTTCAAATGTCTTTTCATTTATTATGATGGTAATCACAGGCATAATTTACAGCCCCTCAAAACTTATTGCAAAAGATATGGTTGATGAAACAGTTACACGCCGCTCAAAAGAGAACTACATCAAGCGGCTGAGTGAAATCAAAAACAAGGACGCATAACCGGCGTCAACATTATAGGTGGTGACATTTTGATTAAAGAAGTTACGGCAAGTGCCGCTTCCGCAGAGGAAGCAATCGAAGCGGCAAAGCAGGCGCTCGGCGCCCCCGAAAACGCAGATGTGCAGACCGAAATAATCGGTGTTGAAGAAGAAAAGAAAAAGGTGCTCGGTCTTTTCGGCGGTTCACCTGCAAAATATACGGCAAAAGCCTGGTATGATGAATCTCCATTTTCAAATGTTGAAAGTTATCTTACAACAATCCTCAATAATCTCGGCGTTGAAGAGCCGGAGATTGTGTTTGAAGAGGCAGAAGATGAACTCAGGGTTACTCTCAACTGCGGTGATGATTACGGTTCGGTAATCGGCCGCAGGGGCGAAACACTTGACGCCATCCAGTATCTCACCCGCCTTGTGGTCAACAAAGGCACCGAGGGCTACACAAGAGTATCTCTCAACATCG
The DNA here is from genome assembly GCA_017428625.1 of Clostridia bacterium. Taxonomy (GTDB): domain Bacteria; phylum Bacillota; class Clostridia; order Oscillospirales; family Acutalibacteraceae; genus CAG-177. The sequence continues at coordinate 2,920 of JAFRQM010000039.1, read as the reverse complement.
GCGACTACCGCGAAAAAAGAGAAAACACCCTGCGCGCGCTTGCACGCAAGAACGCCGCAAGAGTAAAAAAATACGGCAGAAATGTTGTGCTTGACCCGATGAACCCCTACGAACGCCGAATCATACATACAACTATTCAGGAAATTGAAGGCGTTTCATCTCACTCGGTAGGTAACGATGACGGCAGAAAAGTCGTCATAACTCTCGAAGAGGGTTACAAACCTTCAAACGGCGGAGGCTACAACAAGAACCGCCGCGGCGGCAGAAACGACAACCGCGGCCGCAGAGAGAGAGCTCCCAAATATGAGCCTCAGTCAAACAACAGACCTCCTCTCTCCGATTCTTCATCCGCTTCCCTTTACGGCAAAATAGAAGTAAGCAAATAAACAGCAGAACCTGCAGAGCGCCGCTTTGCAGGTTCTTTTTATCCCGTAAATATATTATTTAGATTAAAAAAATATTTTTAAACATTAATAAATAAGGGTTTATTTTTTCGATTTTATGTAGTATAATACCAATATATTGTGTTCTTTAATGTATATCACTACAAGAGGTAAACCGTGAATATCAACAATTCATCTGCTGCAAAACCGAATAAGCGAAAACCGATGAGCATAAAAAAATGGTTCCGCACGGTGTTTGTTCCTTTCTTTATGAAAGAGCACAAACGCAACCTCAAAGCCGCTGTTGCAATTGTTTCCTGCTTTGCGGTGCTGTTTTTCATAACCGCAGTTATTTACGCAAACCGGGTGCTGGATGGCATAAACTACGGCGACGGCTACGGCGGCAACGCCGACGCGACATTTGACGATGTGGTTGAAGAAGACCTGAACTACAGTTCAATGTTTGATGTTACCGATGCCGAAAGTCTGAAAGAACTTCTTAAAAGTTGGGCAACAAATGACGGTATAAAAATGCACAGCCGCAATGTCATCAACGTTCTGCTTATCGGCGAAGACAACGATGAGGAGTCCCACCGTTCCGACAGTATGATGCTGGTATCGCTCAACAAAAAAACAAAACAGATTTATCTGACTTCCTTCCTGCGCGATTCCTATACATATATGGACATAAACGGCAGCGAGCGCTACGACAAAACAAATCACTCTTATTCATGGGGCGGCACTAAGGCGCTTATCGAAACATTACAGAACAACTATAAAATAGAAATCGACCACTATGTTACCGTTAATTTCGCCGCTTTCAGAAAAGCGATAAACGCGGTAGGCGGAATAGATGTTCCCGTTACCGAAAAAGAAGCGAAGTTTATGAATGACACAACTCATTTTGACGACTTTAAAAGCGGTTCTTCCGTTCATATGGACGGTGCGCACGCGCTGATTTTTTCGAGAATCCGCCACCTTGACGGCGAGGTTGAGAGAACAGACCGTCAGAAACTTGTTATTAAGGCGCTTATTTCCAAAGCCAAAACACTCTCCGTTTCCGAACTTACTGCGCTGTGCGACAAAATTCTTCCCCTTGTCTCAACCGATTATTCAAAACTTGAACTGGTCACTCTCGGCACACAGGCGCTTTCAAGAGGCTGGGCTGATTATCCGCTGACCTCGCAGACCGAGCCGGAAGAGAGCCTGCGCGAGGGTGTAACAATGAACACCTGGTCATACAGCAACCTTTTTGTCTGGATTGTTGACTACCCGCTGGCGGCGCAGAGGCTGCAAAAAGCCATCTACGGCACATCGAATATTAAAATTGATGAAGAGAATCATAAGTCGGCACTTGATATGCTCTCCGAGGCAAATACCACAACCTACGGCGGCAACTACAACGATTATGACGACGGTTACTACTACAACAGCAAATACTATAACTACGGCTACAATTACGGCTACGATGAACAAACCACAAGAGAAAGATGGTCGTTCAGATGGGAACTGCCGTCAATTACTCAAAAAAAAACCGAAATTGGTTCCGGAGATAACACTCCCGGGCCGCCGTTGATTGAAAATGACGATCCGTCCCCGTATTCAGGGGCGTATGACACTCCCGAAAACCCCGAATAAAATTACATTATTATTAAAGCCGCCTGAGGGCGGCTTTAACTTTGCTTATTGTTAAAAAATAAAACAGGTCCCGTCTGTTGACAGGACCCGCTTTTTTCAGTCAGCTCAGTTATTTTTAAGCCATTCTTCGGCTTTTGCTGCCGATATGCACTTAATATCTTCCTTTTTGTAGGGAGAATCTTCGCCGCCGTTTGTGTAGAGGAAGAAATAACCTTTCTCGGTTTTGTAAAGAGTTTCTTCATAACCTGCGGGGTCGCCGAAAGTGCCTTCTGTATGCTTTTTTATAAGCTCTGCAGTAGCGGTATCATACTCTCTTTTGCTGATAACCTTTTTCATTTTTTTCTCTCCTTTCAATAATTGATTATATATAATAAATATCAACCTTGAATATAAAGCCGATATTATCAGCGCACAAGTATTCTACCACTATATATAGTATTATTCAATGTGTAACAATACAAAAAACTTTGATTTGCAACGGTGTTTTAAGTGAATTTATCACAAAATAAATGTTATATGAGCCGCTGTTGACCTGTGTCAGATAAAAACCGGGCTTGCTGATTCAAGCCCGGTAATTATGATTATGAATTAAAACTAATGTCTCTTTTTCTCTTCAAAAACAAACATACTTTTTGCTGCTTTGTTTTTCTCTTTTTCTTTTGCCTTTTCTTCCTTGGATTTGGGTTCAGGCTTTATTATTGATTTAAGTTCGGTTTTGTTTTTAAATTTAGACTCGGCTTTGGATTTTGTTTTTGCGTCGCCCTTCTTTTTGCCGATATCCATAAGCAGAACGGATTTTATCTGACCGAGAACTCCGCCGGCTTTTTTCTGAACGCTTTGCTCGGGAACGGGCTCGGGATGACGGTTGAAATCGGGAACATACGAATTGTCGTCGTCAT
>JAFRQM010000038.1 GCA_017428625.1 Clostridia bacterium | reverse complement strand
TATTATTTAGTAGTGTGCGGTTTTCAGTCAACTGATTTTCAGTCAACTGAATTTCAGCAAACTGATTTTCGGTCAACTGTTTTTCCGTGTCCGGGTTTTCAATGACGGTTTCACCTTTTATACATCAGTTTAATCACGCTTTCGGTTTTTGCGTGGGTTCTGTGGCTGTGAGCCGCCGAGATGAAAAACGCCTTCACTCTGCCGCTCTCGCTCAGGCGCGTCACGCCGAGACCGGCAATATCTTTTCTGAGGGCGTCCGCCTGTTTTTTAAGTGTAAAAGGCGAGGCGAATTCCGAAACGCGGTTTTTGTATTTCCACCACCGCCAGCTTATTTCGGAAGCACGCACGTGCTCCCACTCATCAAGACGGGTGCGGCTTTTTGCCTCACGCCACAGCGAATCGCACATCTCAATCTGTTCCCTGTCAAGCGTCAGAGTGCTTGTCATCGGCTCATAAATGCTTAAATGGCGCTGCGCCGCGTTTTCGGTTATGATGTCAAGAAAACGGCAGATATACTCACCGCCCGCGCCGTAATAGGAACGGCAGAATTCATCACGCAGAGCGCCGTAATCACAGTAGGGGTTCTGCATGAGTTTGGAGACAAGAAAAGCCCGCAACTCGCCGAATTCGCATTCCGCCTCCATATGAAAATTGCCTTCTTCATAAACGCCCTTAACGCCGTTTTCGTAATAGAATTGCATATTTTTCTGCAGTGTGCCGAAATCGGGGAAAATTCCCGTGTAGTTGCAGAAATTGGTGCAGTAATCCCAGATATAGATTCTGTTGCAGATTTGCGACCAACCGTGCAGGTCTTTTACAAATTCTGCGTTTGCCGTGCAGTTTTCATCGCTCAGCGGGTGCGAGAAACAGCACTCAATGGTGCAAAGGCGCACAATAACATTTTCACGCGCGGTTATGCCTTCGGGAGGTCTGCGGGTGTATCTGTAAGCGAAAGTGTCAAGCGCAACATTGTTGTAGCCCGCCGCTTTGACCTCATCGGCAATACGGTTAACAAACTCCAGAACCGTGCCCGCGTGCGAGCGGTATTTTCTGTCTGCCTGCCTGCAGTTTTCGCAGGTGCAGTAAAAGAGGTTGTCGTTTTGCGTCAGCGAGATTATCTGCAGTTGCGCCCGCGGATTGTGCTTCTTTTTCAGCAGGGCGAAAACCTCACCCCGCACAATACGGTAAACATCAGGGTTTGTAAGGCAGAGTTGTGATTTAAACCGTTTTATTCCGCGCAGTGCGAAATACTCAGGGTTGCTTTTAAAATACTTTTTCGCGCTGCAGAACTCGTTTGTGAAGGTGTGCGCGAATGATGAGATATACCCCGCGTTGCCGCCGTATTCGTCGGGCAGTTTGCGGTATCTTGTGCCGTTGAGCCCGTTGAAAAACGAGTATTCTGTGCTGTGCGGGCTTAACCAGTCCGTTTCGGTGTATTCAAAAAACGGCTCGTATTTTTCATTTATTTTGTCGGGCAGAACAGGCATTTTTGAAGGCTTAACCGCAGAAGCGTATGTGAACTTGCGCACGCCGAAAAACTTCTCCGCAAAGGCGTAAATCCCGCGCACAAGCGACGCGGCGTTAGCGGCTGTTATTGAGATGATTTCATCCGCGTTTTCACGGGTGATTACATAGCCCTTTTTAACCTTTTCGCTGTCGATATGCAAAGCGAGAAAAGGCTTTCCGTCCCCTGTAAAGGGCAGAAACCCCAGTGCCTTTTCAACCTGCTTTTTAAGGGGTTCCGAAATTCCCCCGGGCAGACTGATATCCGGTTTTAAGTCAAGTTTTTTCTCTGACATAAAATGCTTTGACGCTTCAACCGTTAAACTTTCTGTATTTTATGATAGTGTCTGCGGAATTATGTTCTTCCAGTGTGTTGTTTTTCATAAGGTAGTATTTGCTGTCATTTATCTTAATGTAACCCCATAACGGGTTGCAGTAAACTTCATCATCCGTATCGGCATCGCCGGCTGTTCCGTTATCGCTGTTGTAAAATTTGCCTTTTCCGTCTTTATCGATAATAAGGCAACCGAAATTTTCGGTTTCAATTACACCTTCCCCGTCTGCTGTGTGCCATTCGCCTGCCAGATACTCAAGCATTTCATCCTTACTTGAAAAGGTTTTTCTGTCTGAAACAATTTTACCTCTTACAAGCAAAAGAACTGTGATAACAGCAAGAAGAACAAAAAGTTCTTTTATTATCTTTTTTCTTCTTTTTGCTTTTTTGAGCTTAATCTCATGCAGCTTTTTCGCATTGTTGTTTTCAATTGTTTTTTCGTTGGTGTCAATTAAAGCAGCTTTTTGCTCTTCATCTGCGTATTTCAATGCGTTTTGATATAAAGTTATATTTTCCAACGGACTGTGATAAAAAGACAGCCCCTCAAAAGTTTTTGCTCTTACCGAACACATCAGCTTGCCCAGATATGCTTCATAACAGCGGGGGTCAAGGTCAAGCACTTTATCGAGTCTTGAACTTGCTTCTTTGAACCGTCCCTCTGAAACCAGATTCAAAGCTCTTTCCAAAAGAGCATCTTTATCCGCGATACCGTCAATAGAGATTTTTCCCCTGTGCTCGACAATAATTTTCTCCTGCACTATTTTAGTGCCGCAGTAACTGCAGAAACCAAACTCTTTTGTGTCATCCAGTGAAATCTGAGCACCGCAGCTCGGGCATTTAAGTTCTGTAAAACCCATTTTTATTTCTCCCTGCAGAATTGTTAGTGAAACAGAATTTTCATTTTTATTTTAGCATATAATATCATGTTCTTCAATCATTTATAGGATTAAAAGATAACATTTGCTTTGATTTCCGTAAAGCACCGGCTGTTATATCGCCATTCGGATTTTTCACAGAGTATAAAAAAAGACCTTATATCCTGCGATACAAGGTCTTTGTGTTTTTTATTATTCGTATTCGATGGTCGCTGTGGGCTTCGGAGTGAAATCGTAAAGCACTCTGTTTACACCCTTGACCTCGTTTATTATGCGGTCGGTTATGTGCTGCATAAGTTCGAAGGGGATGTTCTCAACTGTCGCCGACATGGCGTCACGGGTGTTGACCGCGCGCACAATTACGGGCCACTCAAAGCATCTCTCACCGTTTCTGATGCCTGTTGATTTGAAATCGGGCACAACGGTAAAATACTGCCATACTTTGCCCTGAAGGCCGTTTTTCGCAAACTCTTCGCGGACGATTGCGTCGGACTCTCTTACAGCCTCAAGACGGTCTCTTGTGATTGCGCCGGGGCAGCGAACGCCCAGACCGGGGCCGGGGAACGGCTGACGGTAAACCATACCGTCGGGCAGACCGAGAGCGGAGCCTACAACTCTGACTTCGTCTTTGAAAAGAATCTTTACGGGCTCAACAAGTTCAAATGAAAGGTCATCGGGCAGACCGCCTGCGTTGTGGTGCGCCTTTATGCCTGCTTCACTTTCAAGAATATCGGGCCAGATTGTGCCCTGAGCGAGGAATTTTATGCCGTCGAGTTTGCGCGCTTCCTCAGCGAAAACCTCTATGAACTCGCCGCCGATAATCATTCTTTTCTGTTCGGGTTCGGTAACGCCCGCCAGTTTGTCAAGGAACCTGTCAACAGCGTCAACATAAATAAGGTTTGCCTTCATCTCATCGCGGAAAACCTTCTGAACCTGTTCGGGCTCGCCTTTTCTGAGCAGACCGTGGTTGACGTGAACGGCAATAAGCTGATCGCCTACAGCTTTTATAAGCAGAGCGGCAACAACCGAGGAGTCAACGCCGCCCGAGAGAGCGAGAAGAACTTTGTCGGAACCTATCTGTTCGCGCAGCAGTTTAACCTGCTCGTCAATAAACGCCTGAGCGAGTTCGGGCGTGGTTATTCTTGTCATATCATCCGGTCTTCTGTCATAATTCATAGTCTTTCTCCCTTCAATTATTTAACAAAAAGAATTATATCAAAATGAATAAATGAGGTCAATAAAAAATTTGCATAAATATAAAGAAAAACGAAGACGGAGTTTTGAATACAATAAAGCCGAAAGGCACCGCATTTGCGGCGCCTTTATCAAGTCATTATTATACAATACCCTGAGAGGTCATAGCGTCAACAACCTTTTCAAAGCCTGCAATGTTAGCGCCGGCAACAAGGTCGTAGCCGTAACCGTATTTCTCAGCCGCTTTCGCGGACGCGTCATGAATGTTGACCATAATGCGGTGAAGTTTTTCGTCAACCTCTTCTTCGGTCCAGCTGTATCTCATTGAGTTCTGGCTCATTTCAAGAGCGGATGTCGCGACACCGCCGGCGTTTACAGCCTTTGAGGGGGCGACGGCTTTGCAATTCGCTTTGAGATATTCAAGAGCCTCGTTTGTTGTGGGCATATTCGCAACCTCAATGTAGTATTCAACACCGTTTGCGACAATCTGCTGCGCTTCCTTCATACCGATTTCGTTCTGCGTGGCGCAGGGCATCGCTATATCAACTTTAACGCCCCAGGGTTTTTCACCCGCATGGAACTCAGCGCCGAATTTGTCGGCGTAATCCTGAGCCTTGTCTCTGCCGCTGGCTCTCATTTCAAGAAGGTAGTTGATTTTTTCATCGGTTACAATGCCGTCGGGGTCATAAACATAACCGTCGGGGCCGGAGATGGTAACCGCTTTGCCGCCGAGCTGAACAATCTTTTTCGCGGCGCCCCACGCGACATTGCCGAAACCGGAAAGCGCGAAAGTTTTGCCTTTAATATCTTCGCCGAAATGTTTGAGAACTTCAAGAGTGTAGTAGATGGCGCCGTAGCCTGTTGCTTCGGGTCTGATGAGCGAGCCGCCGTAGGAGAGACCCTTGCCTGTGAGAACGCCGTTTTCATAAGCGCCTTTAAGTCTCTTGTACTGGCCGAAGAGATAGCCTATCTCTCTGCCGCCTACACCGATGTCGCCTGCGGGAACGTCAACATCCGGGCCGATATGACGGAAAAGCTCTGTCATAAAGGACTGGCAGAAATTCATAATTTCGCTGTCGCTCTTGCCTCTGGGGTCAAAGTCGGAGCCGCCTTTGCCGCCGCCTATGGGCAGACCGGTAAGGCTGTTTTTGAAGGTCTGCTCAAAAGCGAGAAACTTCATAATTCCGATATATACCGAAGGGTGAAAACGCAAACCGCCTTTGTAGGGACCGATAGCGCTGTTGAACTGAACGCGGTAACCTGTGTTTACATGAACCTGACCGTTGTCATCAGTCCACGGAACGCGGAAGATAATCTGCCTTTCGGGAGTGACAAGTCTTTCGAGAAGAGCGGTCTTACGGTATTGAGCTTCGTTTGCTTCAATGATGGGGCTGAGTGATTCAAGAACTTCCTTTACTGTCTGATGAAATTCAGGCTGACCGGGGTTCTTTTCAACTACCATCTCATAAACTTCGTCAAGATATGACATAATTTTCCCTCTTTCTTATTTACGGCGGCACACACACTTACCCGCCGCGAAATTTGCCGGGCGGCACACACTTTCCGCCACGGTATTGTTTTTATTATATTATTGCAGCGCGTATTTTTCAATATTTTTGTTTTTATTTTTATATTGAATATTCGCAGAAATTAAAGTTGAAACAGGCGCAGTTTTTGCGCAATTTGCATAATCGGGAACATAAAAGTTGCAAAAATCACCCGGAAAACGTGTTTTTAATATGAAAACTGCAACTTTCAGGGTGATTGAATTTCATAAATCAATATGCTGAATGTCAGCCGCGACATCAATCCGTGTCGCCGTAACAGTAGTTTAAAAGTTGTGCCGAAACAAGCCGGCTGCGTATTCCCGACAGCAGGTATTTTTTGTAATCCGCCTTGTTGCGAAAAGAGATAACCGTGCCGTTACCGTTGTTGATTTCGGGAAAATTGCGCGCCGTGTTGTCGCTGTAACGCACGGTTTCGTCAAGCCCGTGCCCCGCGGAAGAAACAGCGTCCATCTCGTTTTTAATCTGCACAATTTCGCTTTGCGCCTCTTTGATGAAATAACTCAGCAGATAAACCTTTTCATAATCCGGCACGGCTTCGGCAAAATTGCTTATTCTTCTGTAAGCCGCCTGCCATCTGTCAATTTTTGCGTATTCCTCACGCAGGGTAAAAACAGCGTTTTCGCCGTTTTTCTGTATGTGGAGCCGGTTGTATTCCGAAAAAATATCAAGCAGGCAGTCAACATCGTCCTCTATATCCGCATACGCGCTGTCAACAGAGAGTATAAGCCCCGTGCCGGCAAAAATATTTTTAACCGTTGCCTTGATTTCGGCGTTTTTCAGAACGCCTTGCGAAGCGAGCGACTCCGCCGTTTTGCGCCACTGCATAATTTTCTCTCTGTCATAGTCGGCAAGAAGAGAAGGGTAGCATTTTTTTATATCCCTGCGCAGTTCTATATAATCTTTGAGCGCTTGTGCATATTCGCTTTTATCAGCATTGAGCAGAGTTTGCGCCGAGGAATAACTGCCGTTGGTTATATTTCTCTCAGCGAAAAATATAATAATTTTTGAGCGGTTAAAAAACACGGCAATCAGAGCCGCCGCAATAACGGCAGCCGCAATAATTGCAGTTTTTTTAACCTTGTTTTTCATATCATTTTACCTGTGATAGGCGCTTCGAGAATCATATCAAGATGGTTTACGAATCTGCCGATTCTGCCCGACACGCGCTCGTTTTTGAACATTGAGCCCATAAAGCCCTTGACAAATTCTATAAGTGTGTAAATGTCGGGGCTGCTTGTGGGTTTAACCCTGACATCCTGACCTTTGAAAGAGATTTTCAGCCTGCGCTCGCAGATGGATTCAACAGGGCGCATGTGGATAAGAAGGGTTGTTTCATCCTCCCACGCGGCGCTGCTCGCGGCGGTGAAATTGATGCCGGCGAGGTGAATGTTTGACATACGCAGTTTTCCGTCCATACCGCACTCGATTGTGTTGTTGTCGCTGCCCTCGTTCCAGGTCATCGTGCAGGAATCTTTGCCGAACCTGAAAACAACATTGTCAATGTTGCCGCCTTTTTCGGCCGACATATAGGTAACGGGAATTGTCAGCATTGAAACGGGCCAGCCGATGGTGTTGAGCAGGTTGTTTCTGTCGAGGTGTATGAGCCTGCCGTTAATGGTGCTCTCATAGGGTGAACGCGGGTTTGCCGGAAGCACGGGCAGTGGGGCGAGGTCAAGTTCGGTGCAGGCGTCTTCCGGCGGTTTTTCCATATCGTCAATAAACATTTTAGGCAGGTGATTAAAGAGTATCTGCCTCGATTTTTCCTCAAAAATCTCGCTCTGAGTGATAACGAACTGCGCGTCGTAATCCTTGAAAACTATGCCGAACTGCGAGAACATTCCGTCCGCGCGGTAAGTGTTTTCAAGGCTGCACTGCCAGAAAAAGAAACCGTAGCCCACACGGCTGTTCGGGTTCTCGTTGTTCTCGTTTGAAACGAGGTTGGAGGTAGCCGTCTCAATATACCGGGCGGGAATAACCTGTTTGCCCGCGTAAACGCCGTTGTTCGCTACGCAGACAATGAATTTTGAAAGTTCGTCTGTTGTGATGAAAAGACCCCAACCGCCGGCTTCTCTGCCCTGACGGTCGCATTCCCAGAACGGCATACGGTCATAACCGAGCGGGTCGAAAAGTCTCGGTTTTAAAAACTCGCGCACGGTTTTGCCGGTGAGTTTTTTTATGATGACGGAACAAAGATAGGTGTTTTCGCTTATGTAGTGCCAGCCCTCGCCGGGGTCGAACTCCCATGGGGCCTCAAAAAACTGTCTGACCCAGTCCGGCTTTTTCTTGTCGCTGAGAACGCTGACATTTTTGCCCGCCGTCATTGTCAGCAGGTGGTAAACAGTCATTTTCTCAAGCCTTTCATCCGGTTCCCTCGGCTTATATTCGGGAAAGAGGTCAATTACCTTTGTGTCAAGCGAGCAGTAACCCTCATCAATCAGAAAGCCCATCGCTACCGCGATAAAACTTTTGCTGACGGAATACATTGTGTGAGGAATTTCCGGCGCGTAGGGAGCGCGCCACCTTTCGTATGCAACTTTGCCGTGACGGATAATCTGTATTGAGTGAACCTCGTCGTTGTTCGCTTCAAGGTCCTCAATGAGCGCTTTTATCTCTTTTGAGTCAACGCCCACCTGTTCGGGGAAATCCGCTCTCGGCAGTTCAAGGCTTTTTTTATCGGCCATTAAAGACCCTCCTGTATTGTTTCAATTTAAATCATTTTAACATAAAACAGTATTATTTTAAATACCGAAAAGAATATTTTTAAAATTTTTTGAAAAATATCAAACAAATGTTTGACAATCATCGAACAAATGTGTTATAATGACACTGCAAACAGTATGAAAGGGCTGTGCACAGCACGGTTAAAGGGAAAGAAAGATGAAACCTATCAGCGAAAGCCAGCGCAAAATATACGAATTTCTGGTTGAAAAGGCAAAAGAGGGCATAACTCCCAGCGTGCGCGAAATCTGCGCCGCGGTCGGTCTGCGCTCAACCTCGTCCGTTCAGGCTAACCTTGACTCGCTTGAGGCGGCAGGCTACATTGAACGCCCGCCTATGCTCAAAAGGGTTATCAAAATCTGCGGTATGGCTGAAAATGTAGCACAGGTGCCCCTGCTCGGCACGGTTACCGCGGGTATGCCGATTTTAACCGTTGAAGAGGTTGAGGGCTATCTTCCGTTTTCACATCCGGGCGCTCCCGACAAAGAACTCTTTGCGCTTCATGTCAAGGGCGAGAGTATGATTAACGCGGGCATTCTCGACGGCGATATTGTTATTGTAGAAAGAACTCCCACAGCCGCCAACGGCGAAATTGTTGTTGCCCTTCTCGGCGATGAGGCAACGGTCAAAAGGTTCTACAAGGAGGACGGTCGTTTCCGCCTTCAGCCTGAGAATGACACATTTGAGCCGATTATCTGCAGCGAGGTTGTTATTCTCGGCAAGGTTGTCGCGAGTTACCGCTATTATTAATCCGTAAAAAACCATTACAAAACGGGCTGTCGGATTTCAACAGCCCGTTGTTCTTTATATTTCCGCAGTTATGTTTTTTTCAATAATCACGCTTCCGCAAAGCACGGGGCGTGAATCTTTTTTTACCCTGACCCGCAGCGCGCCGCCGGGCTGCGATAACGAAATATCCGCTTCTCCGCCGTTTTTTTCGGCGAGATATATTCCCGCGGCGGTTGTTCCGCTCGCGCACGAACTCTCCCAAAAAAGCGTGCCCGCGTTCTTCGCATATACAAGGGGAGTGAGCGAATTGTTTTCATAATCGGCAAACATAATTCCGAGGCAGCCCGTGTTGAGGTTTTCACACCACTGAACAATGGCTTTTTCAGCCGCTTTTTCAGGCATCATGCCTTCAAAAACAATATGTGAAATGCCGTCTGATTCGACAACCGGAAGAGTGTAATTGCCGCCTTCAAAGAAAAAATCGTATGTCGTGATTCTTTTTGCGCCCGGCATCTCAATCTCACACTCAAAAGCGCGGTTCCCTTTTGAAAAAACAAGAACATCCACAGGCTCGCCGGCGCCCGAAACATTGAGTGTGACTGCGCTTTTTTCACCGGGCTTTATTCCCTGCTTTTCAGCAAACACAGCGGCGGCGCACATTGAAGCGTTGCCGCAGAATTCTCCGCCTGCCATATTGAGAAAACAACCGTTTTCATCACTGCCGATAAATCCCGCCTGCTCCGCTTCAGGGTTGAGCGCCATAAGCCTGTCGGCGATTTTTTTGTAATCCCTTTTTTCGGCGGGCGATTCAACAAGCAGGGTTGTGTTGCCGGTCGGGTTTGCAATAAAATATGATATATTCATGTGTTGCTGTAGTTTTGGAGAAACTGTTTTGTGCGTTCGTTCTGAGTCTGACCGAAAAGTTCCTCAGGCTTGCCCTGCTCAACAACAACGCCTTTATCCATAAACACCACCCGGTCAGAGACGGCTCTCGCGAAAGGCATCTCATGGGTTACAATAACCATTGTCATCTTTTCATCGGCAAGTTGTTTGATTACTTTGAGAACCTCGCCCGTAAGTTCCGGGTCAAGCGCCGAAGTAGGCTCGTCGAAAAACAGTATTTCGGGTTTCATTGCGAGGGCGCGAACAATGGATACTCTTTGCTGCTGACCGCCCGACAACTCGCAGGGGTAGGCGTCCGCCTTGCCCGCAAGGTCCATTTTGGCAAGCAGCGCCATACATTCCTCGCGCACTTCCTCCTTGTTGCGGTGCAGAACCGAAACGGGAGCGTCCATCATATTTTTAAGCACCGAAAAATGCGGAAAAAGGTTAAAGTTCTGAAAAACAAGCCCGAATATATGACGGAAATCATTGAGGTTTTTAGCGTAAACCGCCTTGCCGTTGACTGTTTCGGCGGCGTTTCTGTCATCATACCGGATTGTGCCCGAATCAATGGTTTCAAGAAAAGTCGCGCAGCGCAGAAGGGTTGACTTTCCGGAGCCGGAGGGGCCGATTATTGAGACAACTTCACCCTTGTCAACATGAAAAGTGATATCTTTCAGCACGTGGTTTGAGCCGAATGATTTCTGAATATTTGACATAGCAAGAACACTCATAACCGTGCCTCCTTAAATCTTGTAATAACTCATCTTTTTCTCGACTCTGCCCATCACAAAGCCCACAACCGCGTTGAAAACATAATAGAAAACGCCCGTTACAACAAACGGCACAAAACTCGTCTGTGAGTTCGCAATCTGTTTGCCTATGGTAAACATTTCCTGATATGAAACGGTAAATGCCATAGAGGTATCTTTTACCAGCGTGACAATCTCGTTTGTCAGGCTCGGCAGAATACGGCGTATTACCTGCGGCAGAATGATTTTGAAAAATGTCTGAATCTTAGAGTAACCCAGCACCTGAGCCGCCTCATACTGACCGATGGGCATCGAATCTATTCCGCTTCTGTATATTTCGGCGAAATAGGCGGCATAGTTTATTGTAAAAGCGATTACAACGGGAATAAGCTTGTTTCTCGAAATGCTTATTCCGAACAGATAATAAGGGCCGTAAGTTACCGCGATTAACTGAAGCATAAGCGGAGTGCCGCGCAGAACTGAGATGTAAACTCTCGCTATTGCCGAGATTATTTTGAATTTGCTGCCGCGCAGAAGCGCGACAATCATACCGAGCGGTATTGCGAACAGAAGTGTCAGGAAGAAAATGGCGCAGGTTTTTTCAAGACCTTCAGCCATTTTGAGAATAATGTTCAATAAAGTCATAACTGCCTCAATTCTTTTTATATCAATAATTAAACCCGAAGGCGCAGATAAGCGCCTTCGGGAAAAACGCGCATCGGGTAATTATTTGAGCAGAATAAGGTTGCCTTCGTCTATGTCGGTGTATTTTGTCGCGATTTCGGCATAAGTGCCGTTTTCTACAAGAGCGTCAACGGCGCTTTCAATCTGAGCGCAGAGTTCCGTGTCACCCGAACGGAAAGCAATACCATACTGCTCCGCGCCGAGGTCTTCGTCAATAATAACATAGCCGTCATGTTCAGCAACATAACTGTCGGCAACGGGTCTGTCAACAAATACCGCGTCAACCGCGTTGCCCTCAAGTTCCGTGAAGCATTTAAGGAAACTGTCGCAGGTAACAACATTGCCGAAAATGTCGGCAAGGTCTTTGAGGTCGTCATTGAGAAGGCTCTCGCCCGATGTGCCGAGCTGAACGGCAACATCCTTGCCGGCGAGGTCTGCGGATGATTTGAAGCCGCTGTCTGCTTTTACAAGAAGAACCTGCTCGTTGTCAAAATAAGGTCTTGAAATAACATAGCCGGCTTCTTTCATTGAGTCGAGAATGGTCATACCCGACCATACGCAGTCGCATTCTTTATTGTCAAGCTGAATGAGTTTCTGATCCCAGTTAACCGCAAAAACATTGAAGTCCCAGCCGAGATAATCGCACGCGGCTTTGCAGATTTCAACATCAAAGCCTGTGTAGTCGCCGTCATCGCCGAGATAGCTGAACGGGGGGTATTCGGGGTCAATGCCCATTGTGAATTTAATTGAGCCTTCAATTGCGGACTGACCGGATGTCTCTGCATCCGTCGAGGGGGTTTTTGCCGTGCCGCAGCCCGCAAGCGAGAAAGTGAGAGCGGCGATAAGAGCCGCAAGAACAAGCGCGATTACTCTTTTTTTCATAATAGAGAACTCCTTTGGCATAATATGTTTTGAAATACTGTATCACTAATTTATCATATTAATATAATAAAGTCAATATTTATATATTTTTTCTGACAGCGTCGCTCAGCATCGCGAGTTCATTCATTGTCAGCGCTTCGGCGCGTATGTCGGGAGAAAAGCCGCAACCGACTATTGCTTTTATGACCGTCTGTTTCGGTATTCCGAGCCCTGAACTGATTGAGTTTGACGCTGTTTTTCTTCTCTGACCGAAAGCCGCCCTGACTGTTCTGAAAAAGAATTTCTCATCCGTAACGTTTACGGGCGGAGCGCTCCTTATTGTCAGTTTCATAACACAACTGTCAACCTTCGGGGCGGGCATAAACGAGCCGGACGGAACCTCAAAGAGTTTTTGAGCCTGTGCGTAGTAATTTACGGCGACCGTAACCGCTCCCGAATCCCTGCTGCCGACTTCGGCACACATTCTCTGCGCCGCCTCTTTCTGCACCATAACGGTTATTGATTCAACGGCAATTCTGCTTTCAAGCAACGCCAAAATCACGGGCGAGGTTATGTAGTAAGGCAGGTTGGCGCACACAAAAACCTTCATACCCGGAAATTTCTCCTCAATCAGCGCGTTTAAATCTGTTTTGAGGGCGTCGGCGTTGATAATTTCAACATTTTCATAATCCGCAAGTGTAATTCCGAGCAGAGGAATGAGCCTCGAATCGAGTTCAATACTTACGACTTTTTTTGCCTTTTTTGCCAGTTCAGCCGTCAGAACTCCTATGCCCGGGCCTATTTCTATAACTCCGCTTTCACTGTCAATTCCGCTCATTTCAACCATACGCGGACAGACCGTCGGGTTCACAATAAAGTTCTGACCGAGCGATTTTGAAAATTTAAAATCAAAATCGGAGAGAAGTTTTTTGATTTCGTTGTAATCGCAAAGATTCATTTTACGAGTCCTTTTTAAATATTTGTATTGATTTTTAACGCTGTTTATAAGATAATATATCAGTAACAATTATACAAGGGAGGGCAAATTATGTCAATTCTCGTAACAGGCGGCGCCGGCTATATCGGCTCGCATACAACGCTTGAACTTCTCAACGCGGGCTATGAAGTTGTTGTGATTGACAACCTTTGCAACAGCAAAACTGAGAGTCTCAGACGCGTTGAGGAAATAACAGGCAAAAGCGTGAAATTCATCAAAGCGGATATCAGAGACCGTGCGGCTCTTGATGAGGTTTTCGCAAACAACAAAATCGACGCGGTAATTCATTTCGCGGGGCTAAAAAGCGTGCCCGAAAGCGCTGAGAAACCGCTTGAGTATTATGAAAACAACATAGGCGGCACAATCAACCTCTGCCTTGCAATGCGACAGGCGGGCTGCAAAAAGATTGTTTTCAGTTCATCGGCAACCGTTTACGGCGGCGACAATGTTTCGCCTTTGCGCGAAGATATGCCCACGGGCAAAACCACCAACCCCTACGGCACCACAAAACTTTATATTGAAAAAATCCTTCAGGACACAGCCGCCGCGGATAAAGACTGGAGCGTGTGCCTGCTGAGATATTTCAACCCCATCGGAGCGCATGAGAGCGGCAGAATCGGCGAAGACCCCAAGGGAATCCCCAATAACCTTATGCCCTATATTATGAGGGTTGTGGTCGGCAAACTGCCCGAACTTGTTGTTTACGGCAACGATTTCAATACCCCCGACGGCACCGGTGTGCGCGACTACATCCATGTTGTTGACCTTGCGCTCGGCCATATCAAAGCGGTCGAAAAGGTGCTCGGCGAAACAGGCTGCAGCATCTATAATCTCGGCACGGGCACAGGCTACAGCGTGCTGGATATCATCTCCGCTGTTGAAAAGGCCATAGGCAGACCGCTTCCCTACAAATTCGGTCCGCGCAGGGCGGGCGATATTGACACCTGTTTTTCCGACCCGTCAAAGGCTGAGCGCGAACTCGGCTGGGAGGCAAAACTCAACCTTGAAAAAATGTGCGAAGACACGGTCCGCTGGCAGCTGAACAATCCCGACGGCTACACCGACTGATATGGAACTTATTGACAATCTGACCGAATTACCGGAACAGGCAATACTCATAAGCGTTGACACGGGTGAGTTTGATTGTGAAATATCGCTCGACGAGCTTGAAGAACTTGCCGCCACAGCCGGAGCGGAGGTTATAGCCGGGTTGACGCAGAAACGGCAGGCGCCCGACTCCGCTTTCTATCTCGGCAGCGGAAGGCTTGAGGAACTCGCGGAGTTCTGCACAACCCATTCGGCGGATCTGATTATTGCCGACGGCGAACTTTCACCCGCTCAGCAGCGCAATATTGAGAATGCGACCGGTGTGCGTGTAATCGACCGCACAACACTTATTCTTGACATTTTCGCTTCCCGCGCAAGAAGCAGCGAGGGCAAACTTCAGGTTGAACTTGCTCAACTTAAATACACTTTACCGAGACTGACCGGCAAAGGCAGGGCGCTTTCGAGGCTGGGCGGCGGCATAGGCACAAGGGGTCCGGGTGAAACAAAGCTTGAGACGGATCGCCGTCATATAAGAGGCAGAATAAACCGCCTTGAAAACGAACTCAAGGAACTTGAAAAACGCAGAAGCCTCGCCCGCGCCCGCAGAGCGAAAGACGGTGTTGAAACGGTAGCCATAGTGGGCTACACAAACGCCGGCAAATCAACGCTTATGAACGCGCTGACCCAGGCGGATGTTCTTGTTGAAGACAAACTTTTCGCTACTCTTGACCCTACATCGCGCGCACTTGTTCTGCCCGACGGCAGAAAAGTTATGCTTATTGATACCGTCGGTTTTATACGCCGTCTGCCGCACAATCTTGTTGAGGCGTTCAAATCCACGCTTGAAGAGGCGGCGAACGCCGATGTTATTCTGAATGTTTGCGACGCGTCTGACCCGGAATATCCCAATCATATAAAAGTCACAAACGAGATTCTGCAGTCGCTCGGCTGTGAAAACAAACCTGTTATCTGTGTCTATAACAAAACCGACCTTCTCGGCGGAGCGGAACCTTTCAGGGCGGAGAAAAACTCCGTTTCAATTTCCGCAACAAAAGGGGAGGGCTTTGACCGCCTTCTTGACGCTGTCTCAAAAGCGCTTCCGCCGTCAAGAATACGCCTTAAATTGGTTATTCCTTACAGCGACGGGGGAGCGGCGGCTGTTCTTCGCAAAGACGGAACGGTTCACGCAGAGGAATACCGCGCCGACGGGCTTTTTCTTGACATAACCGTTGATGTCCGCCTCGGCGACAGATACAGCGAATACTGCATAGATAATATATAATGTGTATATCAGATAACAGGCACCGTATATGTTGTTGTTGATTTTAATGCCCTTTTGAGTTATAATTTTATCACAGCTTTTAACAAAAAAAGAAAAGGAAGGCATAATATGGATTACACAGATTTAATATCAACACTGGCACAGTCAATCTCTCTTATTCTCGGAGCACTTTCAAAGTTTGATATAGCTCAGGTTGACACAAACTCACTTGCAAACCTTGCAACTCTTATCAGCCCTATTGTTAAATACGGCAGCGAGTTCCTTGACAAAATCATCAAGATTTATATGTAATTTTTCAGCAGTTTAATTAATGAGCAAAAGCCGGTGCGCAGCACCGGCTTTCTTTTTTGTTTTGCAGTCTTTCGGCTTCAGTTGATTCCGCCTATATACATCATAAATTCATGCCGGCTCTGCGTTGTGCGCGAGCGGCTTATAGGCACCCTTTCACCTGTGGAAAGAACAAAATCGCCCTGCTCAACACCCGCTATATATGCGAGGTTCACAATAAAACTTTTATGGCATTTAATGAAATTGCCGTTGAGGCTCTTTTCTATTTCTTTAAGTGTTGATATAACTGTAAGACTTTCGTTGCCGAAATGGACCGTTACTTTGTTGCGGTCGCTTTCAACAAAAGTTATGCGCTTGAGGTCGATATTGTATTTTACCCTGTTCGAGCAGAGTTCAAGCGTTCTGTCAACTCCGTTTATAATGTCATAAACGGTTTCAATATGGTGGTAGATGATTTCGGCGTTGAACGGTTTGTTGACAAAAGCGTATGGCTGCATTTCAACATAAACCAGTTCGCACAGACGGGCGTCGGCGCAGTCAAAAATAATTCTCGCGTCGCGAAATCTGTTTTTCGCAATCATCGCCAGAGGAATTCCGGACTCGCTGCCGAGAACGATATCAATAAAAACAATATCATAAGGCGTGTCGGTCATATTCATCGCGCTGAGAGTTTCATCGTAATTGTGAGCGGTGTCAATCAGTATTTCAATGAACTTTCCCGCCTCGCTGTATTTGCTGCGGATTATTTTTACGAGGCTTAAAATGGCGTTGTTGTCGCTGTCGCAGATTAGTATTTTCATATTATCCTCCGTTTACGGCAGGTTGATTTTTCCGTTATACCGGTAAGACGGCACATTCAGACAAAAAGAC
>JAFRQM010000037.1 GCA_017428625.1 Clostridia bacterium | reverse complement strand
TGTTACATCCTCTGCCGGCATTGTCTCGGGGATTTCGTCAATCCATTTGAAGGTATAGCCGTCTTTCTGCGGTGTTCTCGGCTTAGGAACAGACTGACCGAAATCAACATCAAATTTTGCAAATTCCTCTCCGTCAACGATATATGTTACCGTATGAATATTCTCGCCTATTGCAGCGCTTACTGTCTGAGCGGCTGCATCGTTGTAGTTTTCATCACCGGTTACTCTGTAGTAAACGGTATATGAGCCTTCGTCCGCCGCGGTCGGAATATCTTCGGAATAGTCTTCTCCGTCAAGCGAATATTCGAGAGTGCCGCCTGTTGTCTGACCCGCAGTTACAAGCTCTTTAGGTGTTCCGTCGGCTTTGAGCCCTTCAACCGCTTCGGGAGCTGTTACTTCCGGGTCTGCTTTCAGTATTTCAAAGGTCAGGAACATATCCTGCGAATCTTTGTAATTGCCCTTACCCTCAACGGAAATTACTGCCGTAGGCCATTTTTCAATATCCTCTTCTTCCGGGTCGGAGGCATTGACATTGTTTTTCCACTCTTCATGGATAATCTCGTAATCTACACCTTCCTCAAGTTCTTCAAGCAGATATGAATCCTTAAGAAAAACGAGCTTCGGTTCTTTTGCAGTGCCGTCATAGGTGAAGGTGTCGTTGTCAAGCCTTGCCCCCGAGGCGAACCAGATAAGGCGCGGGGTTATTTTCCAGCTTATTTCTTTGGCTTCATAGGTGCCGTCGCTCCAGACATAGCCGTCATTAAGAGTTGCCGTGGCGGTGTATTCGCCCGCGTCGGTCGCCTTGACGGTGCCACTGAGTATATATCCCTCGCCGCTCGCGACGCCGGTATATTCCGTATTTTTATATTCTTCCTCAATGCCTTCGGGGATGTCGATAATCGTGCCGGCAGGTCTCTCAACGAGCTGCGCTTCGCCCGAGTCCGTGAGGGAAACAGTGTAATTTATGTCATCGCTGGTAAAGTTTCCCTGCGTGCCTTTGCCGGAGAGGTCGGAGGTAAAAACGCCGGGGGTCATCATCGTCACACCGACCTTGCCGGTGAGCGATGCAATGATATTGATTTTTCCGCCCTCTTCGATATAAACATTATTCGCCGCACCGTCAAAAGCGTTGCCCGTAATTTGCGCGTCATTGCCGATGGAGAATACAGTGTCGTCGTGTCCGCTGTATGCCGACGCAAAATACACGCCGCCGCCATACTGACCTGCCTCGTTGCCGGTTATTGTTCCGCCGATCATATTGAATGTGCCGTTGGCCACATAGACGCCGCCTCCTCTGCCCATGGTGGCGCCCATAATAGTGGATTTTCCCACCGCGCGGTTATAGCAAATCGCACCGCCGTCCATCTCGAACATGCCGTTCTGGATATAAACGCCTGCGCCGATGCCATCGCCGCCCCACGTTGATTCCTTGCCCACGCGGTTTCCGCAGATTGTGCCGCCGTGCATAATGAATGTGCCGTTGCCCACATAGATTCCGCCATACTGGTCGGGCCAACCGCCGGTAAGTATTCCGCCGGTAACAGAAACGGTTTCGCCGCTGAGAGGATCGATATAGTCCGCCGCGCCGCCGTGGTCGGCAGTCGGATTACTGTCAATAACCGTCAGTATACCCTCAACCTTGATGACGCTGCCGTCCCAGATTTCAGTCGAATTGTCACGGTAGCCGCGATCCACGATATGACCGTTCAGATCGAGTTGAGCAATGATACCGTCCGGCACCACAAGTGCATCCGCCCAATACGGATCATCGGGCACAATGTCTGCGGTCAGAATAATATTGCCGCCTTCCTGCAGAGCGTTATAGAGACCCTGCCAGTCTTCGACCTCTAAGCAATCATCAGCCGATGCCAAGGTTCCGCCGACGGCAACCGTGCTCAGCATAAGCAGTGCCGAAAGCAGAACGGATATGATTCTCTTCGCATTTTTCATATTTTTCCTCCTGAGAATAATTTTTGTTTTATTGTAACATATATTGTATAGGGAATGCAATAGGTTTTTATGTATGGGGGGATTTTTTCTGTCATCCTTGTCATCCTGAGCGAGCGAAGCGGACGAAGGATCTTGGGGATTTGCGCTGAGTTTATGGAGATTCTTCGGCGCTTTGCGCCTCAGAATGACAGAACGATGCCGAGGAATGACAGGGTTATTTTAATGTCCGTTTTTACGGCAGGGCTGTTTTACCACTCTTTACTTAATTTCAACATAAATAACATTAAATATCAAATATTATTCAAAATCGGCAACAATAATCTGCTTGCAATTATTGTTGTGTGTGGTAAAATGGTAGGCAGTTTGTAATTATTCTGCAGAGGGCAAGCGATATGAAGACCTACACCATAGGTAAAAATGACGCGGGTCAGCGGCTTGACAAGTTCATTACAAAAAGCGTTCCGAATCTGCCGCAGGCGTTGCTTTACAAATACATCAGAATAAAGAGAATCAAGGTAAACGGCGGACGGGCTCAGATTTCCACCAGGCTTTGCGAGGGCGATGTTGTTGAAATGTATATCAACGACGAGTTTTTCACGCCCAAAGAGCAGAA
This sequence comes from Clostridia bacterium, assembly GCA_017428625.1. GTDB lineage: Bacteria > Bacillota > Clostridia > Oscillospirales > Acutalibacteraceae > CAG-177. Next base: position 134,695 of record JAFRQM010000037.1, on the reverse strand, counting down.
ATATGATTTTATGACGGCGTCGGACAGGCTCAACATTCTTTATGAAGATGAAAACATAATGCTGCTCGACAAAAAAGCGGGGCTTCTCTCTCACCCCGATGACACGGAATTCAACGACACGCTGATTACAAGGGTTAAAAAATACCTTTATAATAAGGGTGAGTTTAACCCGGCGGATGAAAACTCATTTGCCCCTGCCCTGGTAAACAGAATCGACCGCAACACGGGCGGAATAGTGATTGCCGCAAAGAACGCGGAGAGCCTGCGGATACTGAACCGGAAATTAAAAGACCGTGAAATTGAAAAATATTATTTATGCGTTATTCACGGAACGCTCAAAGAAAAAAACGGCGTGCTTGAAGGCTGGCTTATAAAAGACGAGAATAAAAACAAAGTGCGTGTTTACAAAACCCGGCAGGAAAACTCAAAGCAGATTAAAACAAAGTTTTGCGTTATTGAAGAACGGGATAATTTAAGCCTTGTTGAGGTTGAACTGCTGACCGGACGCACGCACCAGATAAGGGCGCATTTCGCAAGTATCGGGCATCCGCTGCTGGGAGACGGAAAATACGGCACAAACACTCTTAACAAATCTTACGGTTACAAAAAACAGTTTTTGTATTCATACCGCCTGAAATTCTCTTTTGCAACCGACGCGGGTGTTCTCAACTACCTCAACGGGAGAGATTTCAGCGTTGAAGATGTGTGGTTCAGAGACGAGTTTTTGAAGGGTAATCTGTAAAAAACAGACTTGTTTTTCATAAATCATATATATTATTTAATTTTTTACTTGTAAATTTTTTAAAAATGGGTTAAAATACATTTGTTATGCTGATTTATCCACTCAGCAATATCATTTTTCAGTAAAGGATGAAATGGTCTTATGGCAAAAAAAGAAGAAAAAAGCAAGGCTGAACTTTACAGAGAAGAACGCAAAGCAAGAATTGCGAAAGCCAACAAAAAGAACGCCAGAAAAGGCGGCGTCAAAACAGGTTCCGTTGTGAAACGCGTTGTTGCGGCTGTTGTTGCGCTCGCGATTGTTTGCGGCGGTCTTTTCTATGTGCTTGACAACACAGGCGTTATCAACAAAATGATTACGGCTGTTGAAGTCGGCGAAAACAATGTAAATTCGGCAACATTCTATTACTATTATTACCTTATGTATCAGCAGGCGCTTTCGACCCAGGAAAACTACAGTTCTTACGGGTTCAATTACATTGACGCCGAAAAAGCGCCCGACGAGCAGGACTACCCCTACCCCGATGAAGACGGCAAAACAACCACATGGGCAGACCAGCTTATTACACAGGCTGCTTCAAGAGCGCAGACTGTTCTTGCCTGCTACAGCGAGGCTGTAAAAGAAGGTATTAAACTTGAAGAAGATGAACAGACTCAGATTGACGAAACAATTGAGCAGTTCAAATCAAGTGCGTCAAGCGGCGGTTACTCCGTAAACGCCTACCTCAAAATGATGTTCGGTTTCGGTCTTAAAGACCTTAAAAAGCAGCTTGAAATAGAGCAGATTGCCTCAAAATATCAGGAGAAGGTTCACGAAGATCAGCACGAGGCTGTTGACGACGCAGCGCTTGAAAAAGAACTCAAGGATAACGCAAAAGACTACGGTCTTGCGACAATCCGCTATTATGCGTTCAAATATGACACGCTCAACCAGGGCGACAGCGAAAGCGACGAAGCGTTTGAGGCAAGAAAAACAAAAGCTAACGATTCTGTGGCGAAAACAGCGGAAGAAATATTTGAGAACATCACCGATGAGGACTCTTTTATTGCCGCAGTAAATGCGTATGAAGCGGAAGATGCCGAAAACGAAGAAGAAGACAAAGCGGAAGAAGCAACCGAAGAAACGGCTGCTGCCGAAACAGAGGCTGCCGAAGAAGCAGAAGACGCCGAAACGGAAGAAGAGGAAGAAGACGCCACCACCCTTCTCAAGAACGCGGCATACTCCTCAATTTCATCCGCAGTTGAAGCCGACGCCGCGGACTGGGCGTTTGATTCCGCGCGCAAAGCAGGCGACCTCAAATTCTTCAAGGGCGACAACGGCGCATATATTGTTTATGTTAAATCCCCGAGAAATCTTAAAGCACACAGCGTAACGGTGCGTTACTGCCTCATCCCCTATAACGATGAAATGACAGCCGCCAACGACAAAGACGAGCGTACAGAAGCCAAAGACACGGCGACAAAACTTTATGACGACTGGAAGAAGGGCGAAGCCACCGAAGACACATTTGCCCAGTTAGTGCGTGACAACAGCAAAGACACAAGCACAAGCGAAGACGGCGGTCTTATTGATGTTCGCCTTAACAAGATGGTTTCGGCGTTTGAGGACTGGTGCTTTGATTCCAAACGCAAGGCCGGCGACTGCGAAGTAATTGAGGCTGAAGAATACGGCTACTTTATCGTATATTTCGTAAGTGACAACAAGGATGACCTTGACTGGAAAGACACGGCTTCGGAGAAACTCGCGGACGCCGCTTATGATGAAGCGTTTGAGACCCTTCTCGGCGATGACGGCGAGTACGTGCTCAACGAGCATAAGAAAGCGGAGAAACGCGTATCCGATGATTTCTGCAAACGAATCAAGAGAAATCAGGCTCTCAGCAGTCAGAGCAGATAAATAAACACATCAAAGCGGTGAAAATATTCACCGCTTTATTTTTTGTTGTAATTTTTCATTTTTTATGTTATAATTACTAATTGCAGTGGAACAATTAATATGAAAGGACGATTTTTATGAAAAACACAAGAAAAATCACCGCACTTGTTCTTGCGCTTGTAATGGCTTTTTCTTTTTCGCTGACTGTATTTGCTCAGTCATCCGGTTCGAGAACGGAGCAGATTCTTTCGTCTGTTTCGCAGGCGGGCAGATTCAAGGCGAGCGTCACGAGTTTCAGCTATAACAGCGGAAATGTTACCAACAACATAAAGTTTGACATTTATGATGACCTGAAGGCAGACAAAATACTCTGCGATTTTACCGACAAAAACATAAAAGTTCTTTACAGCGATTCTTCGATCAGCGTTATTTTCTCGCAGTTTTTCAGTTACCTGACTTTTTCTCTGACGGATGTGACTTTTGCGCCCGTCATAGGCGGAGTAAAACTGTTTCAGAAAACATTTAAATCATTTGTTGACGACCCGACGCTGTCGGCTTTCACTCTGACAACATCATCGGTAGTGCGCAACGGCAGGAACTGCACCCTTGAGTATTACAAAGGGAATGTTGTAGGCACATCCGGTTCGTTCTACTATGACGAGACGGGAAGGCTCTGCGAGATTCTGCTCTCAGACAACGTGGGCGAATACATAGGTTTTACACTCTCCGATTTCACAACAGCCTTTGATTCTTCCGTTTTCAGCATTCCTCTTTATTATTTCAACCTTTCTCTTTTCTGGAAGATTCTTCAGATGATTCTGCCGATGCTCGGCGTTTCGATTCCGTTTATTACACTGTAATTTATAACATACAGCAAACAGCCCGGTGCTTTCGCACCGGGCTTATCTTTATGCTTTTTGATTATTCGTCACTGCCGGTATTGTCTGAGCCGTCGTCATATTCTATGGCATAACCGTCTGATGTGGTTGAAGTTTCTGCTTTCTCTTCGTTTTCGGCATCTTCTTCCGCTTCAACGGCAGACAGTATTTTTTCTCTTCTGACAATAAAGAACGCTATGGTTGCCGCCGCCACGACAACAGCCGTGAGAAGAACAACAATGACGGCAAGCCTTTTGTTTGACTCGGTTGTCTGCGTGGGGTCGCTGCCGCCGGAGCCGCCGCTGCCCGGTTCGTTTTCTGTGCCGAAAAATGAGGTTTCTCTGAAAATAAAACCGTTTTCTTCGGCACAGCGTTCAGCCTCGCTGTTTTTTGCGCCGTAAATTGTGAACTCTTTTTCGGTGTTACAAAAGGCGGATTTGTCAATGGCGATAACAGACGAGGGAATATTCGCGCTCGAGAGTTTTGTGTTCTGGAACGCTCTGTGGGTTATGTATTTAACCGGCATACCGTCAATGGTCTGCGGGATGGTGACATCCTTTTCCGCTCCGATATAGTATGCAATTACAATCTCCGAAGCATTCGCTATCTGATAATAAAAGGTGTCTTCATAAATATAAACCGTATCGCCTATATCGAGCGTGGAAATAATGTTTGTGGTCTGCTCTTCATCAGAGCCTGTTTCTTCGGGAAGAGCAGGCGGAAGAGTGAAACCGGACGCAGCCGTTTCTCTGACATAAACTATGGAAACGGATTGCCTGCCCGCGGTTTCTCCGGGAGGATATGTTTCGGTTTCGGAGACTGTTTCGGTTTCTGTTTCGGTCTCATCCGTTTTGGACATAGTTGTCAGCTGAGGGTCATCGCCCGTGACCGGCGCTGCGTTTTCATTGTTTGTTTCGTTTGCGCTGTTGACCTTTGAAGCGCCGCCTTCATACTCAACAATGATAAAACAGGAGTTTGAGCGCTCGGAATTGTGCCAGTAGCCCGTTGAGGCGTCAATATAAGCGTATTTTTCGGTAGATGACGACGGTGTTTCACCATACCAGTTTGAATAGAGAACGGATGAGCCGCCTCCCCAGGTCCAGCCTGAGTTTGATGAATAAATTGCGCCTATCCAGTATTTGCCTGATGAAACAATACCGGTTATGAAATTCTGCTCAGCCGCGCTGTTGATGTAGAGCACATGACCGCCTTTGCGGCTGCAGGTATTGTTTGCGGAGTTGTATGTGCTGCCTGTTCTGACGATTTCGTAAGCGTTGCCGCTGAAGGTGTAATAGGTAACATCATCCGAAAACGCCTGACCGATTACATTTACCGCAGACGCGGCAAGAACAAGCACGGTCAAAAACGCGGCAAGCATTTTAATTTGTTTTGACATACTCAACTCTCCTTTCGTTTATCTGTCTTCTCTGAAGTAACTCAGACCGAGCGAAGCGGGCGGCTGATGTTCTTTCTTTTTTCTTGCGCTGATAAATATGAGCACGAGAATTGTAACGAGATAGGGAAGCATTTTGATAATCTCTTTTGCGCTTGATGAAAGCCCGGGAATATAAACGCAGATAATATAGAGTCCACCGAAAATGAAGGAACTCCAGATTGCGGATTTCGGCTTCCACAGGGCAAAAATGACGATTGCTATTGCAAGCCAGCCTCTGTCGCCGAAGCCGTTGTTAGTCCAAGCGCCGGCGGTATAATCCATAACAAAATAAAGCCCGCCGAGCCCGGCTACCATACCGCCGATTAATGTTGAAAGATATTTGTATTTTGTAATGTTTATGCCTGCGGCGTCTGCCGTAGCCGGGTTTTCGCCTATTGCCCTGAGGTTGAGACCCGCCCTTGTTCTGTTAAGGAACAATGAAGAAAGAATTGCGATTATGATTGCAAGATAGGCAAGAAAACCGAAGGAGAGAAAAGTCTCGCCGAAAAGACCGGCTTTATCGGCAAACGGGAGTGTTTTTTTATAAGCGAGACCTGTGTTGATAAGTGAAATTGAGCCTGTTTCGTTGAAAAACTTAAGCAGAGAGCCCCCGAAAAAGTTGCCGAGACCGATGCCGAATGTTGTAAGGGCAAGGCCGGTAACATTCTGGTTTGCTTTGAGAGTCTGCGTAAGAAACGCGTAAATAAGCGACATAAACGCAGAACCGATAAGGGAGGACAGGAGTGAAACAAGAATACAAACTATGGGGATTACATTGCTGTTGTTGTGCTCATAGAGATAGCCGCCGATAATACCGGAAATGCCTCCGACATACATAATGCCGGGAATACCGAGGTTGAGGTTGCCCGATTTTTCGGTTATTATTTCGCCGGTTGCGCCGAAAAGGAGAGGAATACCCTGAATTATTGCGGCTTTGATAAACTGCGCAAGAGTAAACAGCATTTATTTGCCCTCCTTTCCCGACTTTGTGCGCATAATTTTGTAGTTGATAAAAAACTCGCAGCCGATGATAAAAAATATGATTATGCCCGTAAGAATATCTGCGAGGCTTGTGTTGAGGTTGAATTTTGTTGCAATCTCACCTGCGCCCCTCTGGAGGAAAACAACAAGCAGGGATGTGAGAACCATCATTATCGGGTTGAATTTTGCGAGCCATGACACCATTATTGCGGTGAAGCCGTTGCCGCCGGCGAGTTCTTTTGAAATTGTGTGGTTTGTGCCCGACACAAGCAGAAAACCTGCCAGACCGCAGATTGCGCCCGAAAGAACCATTGTGCGGATGATTACTTTTTTAACATCAATGCCGATGTATCTCGCGGTGTTTTCGCTCTCACCGACAACAGAGATTTCGTAGCCGTGCTTGGAGTATTTAAGATAGACGAACATCACAACGGTAAGCACCGCGACTATCAGAATGTTTATGAGATATTTTTTACCGAACAGGTCGGGGAGCCAGCCCGCCCTTGTGCCTGAATTGACAAGACCCATAACGCTTGAGCCGCTGGGAACCCACACCATAATCGCAAATGAGACAAGCTGGATTGCCATATAGTTCATCATAAGGGTAAACAGACTTTCGTTTGTGCCCCATTTTGCTTTGAATACGGCGGGCAGCAGGCCCCATAAGATACCGCCGAGAATCGAAGCGGCGAGCATTGATAAAATGAGAAGTATGTTGGGGATTCTGTCGCCGACCATAAACATCAGCACCATACTGCAAAGACCGCCGAACAGAACCTGACCTTCCGCGCCGAGATTCCAGAACTTCATTTTGAAAGCGGGAGTAACGGCAAGTGAAATGCAAAGAAGAATTGAGAGACTCTGAAGCATTGCCCAGAATTTTCTGTTTGAGCCGAAACTGCCCTTTACCATAGCGCCGTAAACTTCAAGCGGATTCTGATGGGTGAGCGAAACTATAATAACGGCGCAGACAATGAGTGAAACAAGTATTGCGGCGCCTCTTATGAGCCAAGCCTTCCACCAGACCATTGAGTTGCGTTTGGCAATATGGAACAGGGGTTCGTGGGTGTTTTTTGAAGGATTATTCATCTACCGCGCCTCCCCTGCTGTTTTTTGTCATAAGTTTGCCGATTTCTTCTTTTGTGGCGGTGCGGGCATCAACAAAGCCGGTTACCGCGCCTGAACTGAGAACCATAATTCTGTCGCACAGGTCAATTAAAACATCTAAGTCTTCACCTACGAATATGACCGCCACGCCTTTTTCTTTTTGCGTGTTGACAAGATTATAAATGAGGTAGGATGAGTTAATATCAAGCCCTCTGACCGGGTATGCCGTCATAAGCACGGTGGGTGAGAGAGATATTTCTCTGCCGACAAGAACCTTTTGAACATTACCGCCCGACAGCCTTCTGACCGGGGTGCTTATGCCCGGGGTTGCGACTTCGAGATCTCTGACAATGTTTTCGGCCAGTTCTCGCGGAGCGCTTCTTTTAAGAAACGCGCTTTTGCCTTTGCGGTAGGAGCGGAGCATCATATTGTCGGTAATATCCATATTGCCGACAAGACCCATTCCGAGCCTATCTTCCGGCACGAAGGAGAGACGCACGCCGAGTTCTCTTATCTGATAAGGGGTTTTGCCTTTAAGGTTAACGGCGTTGCCTGATTTGGGGTCGTTATAGATTATTCTGCCGCTGTCAAAACGCTGAAGGCCCGCTATTGCTTCAAGCAGTTCTTTCTGACCGCTGCCGGCTATGCCCGCAACACCGAGTATTTCGCCGCTTTTTGCGGTAAATGAAATATTATTGAGAATCTTTACGCCGTCGGAATTTTCAAAACTGATGTTTTCAACCGTTATTCTGTCTTCGCAGTTAACAGGCTCGCTTCTGTCAATATCAAGACTGATTTTTTTGCCGACCATCATTTCGGTCAGTTCTTCTTCATTTGTTTCGGCGGTGATGAGCGTGCCGATGTATTCACCTTTTCTTAAAACGGAGACCCTGTCGGAAATGTCAAGCACTTCGTGGAGTTTGTGGGTGATTATGACAATCGCCTTGCCGTCTTCTTTCATTTTGCGAAGAACTGCAAAAAGTTTCTGCGTTTCCTGCGGGGTGAGAACGGCTGTGGGCTCGTCGAGAATGAGGATGTTTGCGCCCCTGTAAAGCACTTTGATTATTTCAACCGTCTGTTTTTCGGAAACCGACATTTCATATATTTTTTTTGAGGGGTTGATTTCAAAACCGTATTTTGAACTGATTTCGGCGACTTTTTTTTCAACTTCTTTAATGTTGTATTTGCCTTTTTCATCAAGGCCGAGCACAACATTTTCAGCCGCAGTGAAAATGTCAACAAGTTTGAAGTGCTGGTGAATCATTCCGATTTTATAGTCAAAAGCATCTTTGGGCGAACGGATTACAGCCTCTCTGCCGTCAATGAAAATCTGACCCGCATCGGGAAAATAGATGCCGGAAATCATATTCATAAGTGTGGTTTTGCCGCTTCCGTTTTCACCGAGCAGAGAAAGGATTTCTCCGTTATTGACGGTGAGGCAGACATTTTTGTTTGCCGTAATGCTTCCGAAGGTTTTTGTTATGTTTTTAAGTTCGATTGCGGGTGCGCTCATATATTCCCTCCGTCCTGTTTTCTGAAAACACAGTTTCAGAACCGAAACCATCTTTTCGGAAAACAGTATGCAATAAATAAAAAAGCCCGGGGCGAAGCGAAACACGCTTCGCCCTCGGAAATGAATATTAAAGAATTGTTATGCCGTCTATCTGAACATCGAAATAGGGAGCCGAACGGTATTCGCTCTCATGGAAGTAGCCGTCGGAGACCGCTTCGGTGTCGCCCTGGAATGTGCCGTCATCAATGACATCCGCCTGATAGGAATCAAGCGTTTTGCCGTCAACGGTGAAGGTTGTGATATCATAAACCTGAAGTTCGCCTGCTTCGATTGCCTTTTTGACTTCTTCGACTTTTGCCGCTGTGCCTTCCGCCGCTACGGATTCATTTATTTCAAGAAGTTCAACGGAGCCGGTGGCGATTGTGCCGGTCCAGTCGGCGTCAAAGTTCTCTCCTTTTGCTACAGCGTTAATTGCGAGTTTGTAGTAGGGAGCCCAGTTGATTCTGGATGAAACAAGAGCGGTGTTGGGACCGATAGAAGCAGTGTTGATGTTGTAGGCAACATTGGGAATGCCCTTTTCTTCGCAAGCCTTGGGAGCGCCTTCGGAGTCGGCGTGCTGACTGATAAGAACGCAGCCGTTGTTGATGAGTTTGAGAGCGGCTTCTCTTTCGAGAGCGATGTCAAACCAGGAGTTTGTGAATGTTACTTCCATTGTTGCCTCGGGAACTATGTAGCGCACGCCGAGGAAGAAACTGGTGTAGCCCGATTTAACTTCAGCATAGGGGAAAGCGCCTACATAACCGATTTTTGCTTTGTCGGCGGTGATGTCGCCGTTGTCAATCATCTCTTTGACTTTCATACCCGCGACAACGCCGGCGAGGAAGCGACCTTCATAGATTGAAGCGAAAGCGTTGTGGAAGTTGGGGATGTTCGCGTTGTGAGCGTGTGTGCCCGTTGCGTGGCAGAACTGAACATCGGGGTTTTCCTGAGCCGCCTGCATCATATAGGTCTCGTGACCGAATGAGTCTGCGAAAATGATGTTGCAGCCTTCATCAACAAGTTCTTCGGCTGTTGTAAGGCAGCTGTCATCTTCGCCGATGTTGGTCTTGATGAGAACCTGATCGTCGGTGAGACCGAGTTCTGTCCGGACTTCTTTGAGAGCAAGAATGAAGTTGTTGTCGTAGGTGGAGTTTTCATCGTGAAGGCAGATAAGACCGATTTTTATGTCGGAATAATTGCCTGCCGCCGCTGTTTCTCCACCGTTGTCATCGGGTGTTGCGGGAGTTTTGCCGCCGCACGCCGCGAGACCGAGAACGAGAGCAAGTGCCATAAGAATTGCGAGAATCTTTTTCATTGTCATTTCCTCCAATTTATAATTTAAAAAATTATTTACTCAGCAAATTTAACTATGTTGCAGTCGAGTGATTCAATCATTGCAAGGGATTCAATCCGGATGCCCTTTTCGCGGAGTTCTCTGCCGCCCGGCTGAAAACATTTTTCAATTGCTATACCCGCGCCGACGACCTCGGCACCTGCCTGACGGACGATATCAATAAGCCCTTCAAGCGCTTTGCCGTTTGCGAGAAAATCATCAATAATCAGCACACGGTCGCCGGGATTGAGATAATCTTTTGAAACCATTATGTCATAAACCCTGCCGTGTGTGTAAGAGGTTACTTTTGAGGTATAGACATCCGCCGAAATGTTTTTGGTTTGATTCTTTTTGGCAAACACAAGCGGAACATTGAACTTTAACGCAGCCATACAGGCAATAGCAATGCCCGACGCCTCGATTGTGAGAATTTTGTTTACGCCGCAGTTGCCGAAAAGACGGTGAAACTCTTCGCCCATCGCTTCAAGCAGACCGACATCAATCTGATGATTAAGGAAGTTGTCAACCTTAAGGATGTTGCCGGGAAAAACTCTGCCGTCGTTTTTAATCCGCTCTTCGAGAAGCTTCAAAAACACCACTCCCACAAAATATTGTAGATACAAGATATAATATATACTAAACTTATTTTTTTTTCAAGATTAATATATAATTAATATATAACAATTTTTTAAAGAAAATTTTAATAAATTTATATAAATGAGAAAACTCGGGCAAACGCTTGATTTTTAAACGGGATTAAGATATAATACTGGAAGTCGGTAAGCCGGTGTGATGGAATTGGCAGACGTGCCGGACTCAAAATCCGGTCCTGGCGACAGGGTGCGGGTTCGACCCCCGCCACCGGCACCAAAAGGCAGACAACCAAAGGTTCGTCTGCCTGTTTTTTTTGCGCGGGCGAACCCTGAGAAGGTGAGGCGCGTTAAGAAAACATTCCGGCGGAATGTTTTCAGCGCCGAAATCCGAAGCGGGTGCTGACGAAAAGCGTCGGCCGCAAGGACGCAAGACGCAAGGCGAAGCCGAAGCGGATGTCCCCCGCCACCGGCACCAAAAGGCAGGCAGTTGAACCGAAGGTTCGGCTGCCGGTTTCATTTGTTAATGGATTAAGCCATTAATTCATAAGGCGGGGAACAAAACCCCCGCCTCAACTCTTATAATCATTAATACTAAATGTTATTGATGTATTCGCCCTCTACATAAAACACACCGTCTGTAAAAGGAACCTCATTTTGCGGAGTTTCAAGCACTCCTCTGCCTATCAGTTCCTCGGTCACATATCCCGCAAGCCGGTTTGCGTAACAGGATACCCATTGATTTATCTGCGAATTAAGTCTTTTCGGCACAAAAGCTGCAAAACCTTTTCTCAATTCCTTTATCCATTCCGAAAGAGCAGTTGATATTTTTTTATTTTCGATTTCAAACAAAGAAATGAATTCATCAAACGCCTCTCTGCTGAAGCAAGCGAAATTAAGCATATAACCGTTGCCGCTTTTTATAATCAGATTGTTGCGTATAAGTTGAGCGGCAGACTCATCGTTCAACTCGGTTTTTATAAAGCCGTTTTCGCTGTTTTGCGGAATACTTTCAGCGCACATCCACCTTATTCCGAACCCGTGATAAATACTGCTTTTAAAATATTTATTGACCCAGTAATAATATATATGCGATCCCATTGCCGAAGCGCTTCCGCTGTCATCTCCCGCAACATTGCAGCCGGCACTGTAATCATCTGCAATCTCACATTCATCTTCGGTCTCTGCAACGATAAACCAACCGTGCCCGCCGTCTTTTCTCACGGGATATGCGCCGTTTTCAAAGTGAAGTTTCGTCTTTGTTTTACTTACAAGATTCCGCAAAACAAACGGCACCGCTATATACCCCAAACGTTCCATACCGAAACAGTTTCCGTAAAAATCAAGTTTTTTCACCAAATCGGCTTTTTCACTGAAACTCTTTTCGAAACTGTCCGCAAGTTTTTTCACCAAATCAGTCGAAATTTTTTCAAGCTGCCCGTTGTTTTCTAAACTGAGTATGATGAAATCCGTCGCACATTTGTTTCCGGTTTTTATAACTGCGTCGCCGTATTCAAGTTCAGGCAATTCGTCCTCAATATACATTGTGGGGATGCCGGTTGCAACACTTATTTCTTCGACTGTCACAGGTTTTTCATAAGCGGCAAGACATATTGCGCGCGCTATCTGCGAATGCAGGTATCTGTCAGGTTCCGCATTGCCGTTGCAGGTTTTAGTGTTCCAGTTGATATGTTTATATACCTTATCCATTTCGTTTTCTCCAATCCTGTCTTTGATTTTTCGGCGGCCTTCATTCAGCCGCCATTTAACCGTTGTTTCGGGGAGAGAATACTTCACGGACAGTTCACGAACACTTTTTTCGCCGAGGTAATAATCCACAAAGATGTTTTTATACAAGGATGAAAGAGTGTGAAGATACCGAAAGACCATTTGAAACTCTTCATTTTCATCGATTTCTGCTTCATAATCTGACGGATCGGCTATATCAAACACAGATTCATCGCCTGATAATATCATTATATTTTTGCTGTCAGCATCGATAAAATGCGCATACCTGTTGTGAGCTATGCGCCATACCCAAGCATCAAGCGATTTGATTTCATACTTTTTCATTCCCGAAAGAACATTAAGTATTATATCGCCTGCAAGGTCTTCGGCATCATGGCTGTTATTCAGGCGCTTTTTGCAAAACTGCAGAATCGGCTCAACATATTTCAAAATCTCGTTTTGGTCCAATGTATTCCCTCCTTTCGCATAAGTGTAAATGCATTTACACTTTTAAAGTGTCAGAGAATGTCAATACGGATAGGCGCGGCTTACATAATATAGTCGGTTATACAGTCATACCAATGAACGAAAGTTTCGCCGTTCACAGTCAGGCGCTCGTTTTCCGGCAGTATTTCCGTCCATTTCTTTTTGTATCGTGAAAACGCCCAGTCGTCGCGGTTGAATCGGCGCCACAGAACTGTTTTGCCGTTTTTATCGAGAAACTGCTGCGAAACGACATAGTCTTCATACTGCCAAAGATCAATGACACAAACCGTGTCGAACTCTTTTCCGTTGATTTCAACCTTATATCTGCCGACGATATCGAGCAGGAAACTCTTTTCTTCGGTGCTGATTGTATCACCGTCTGTATGCATGATACCTTTTTGCTTCAACTGAACCTCATTTCCGCAGTTATTTTCACCAAAACCCCAGTTCGGAAGAAACTCATCTGCGTCGAGAAAGGTAAAAAACTGTTTTACGCCGTTTTCAATATGGCTTTCGGCAAGAAATCGGCAATGTGTTTCGGTCAACTGCGCTACAAATCGCCGTTCCGCCTTCTTGTTGTTATCAATTATGTTTGCCTCTGACGGATTGTATTCTTTCGCTGTAATTTCCACGCCTTCTATTCCGTGAACTTTTGCTTTGCCTGTTACTTCAAGTTCACACAGCTCACCGCGCTTGCCGCCGGGCTGATCGTAAATCCCGAACGCAAGTTTTTCGCCCGGCTTCGGAACGATGAACCAACCCATCAGTTCTTCCCAACGGACTTCAAACGGCGGTTTGTCGATCTTTGTTATCTTGTATTCCGGCATTTTTTCCGGCAATTGTTTCATTTCGCTTTCTCCTTTCGGAATATAAGGGTATTTCTTCTTGAATCTTTGCTTGGCATTGTGCAGGCGGCTTTTGACTGTTCCGAGCGGAAGTCCGAGACGCTTTGCAATTTCATCCTGCGGCAGATCTTTAAAATAATACAAATACAGCATATGTTTATCTTTATCGCCGAGCAAATCAAGCGTTTCCCTCACAACTGATACGGTCGTTACGCCCTGCACGCCGTAAGAAAATGCGGGTTCGCGCAACTCGTCTATCGGTATTTCCATAGATTTTGCTTTCTCTCTGAAATAGTCGTTGCACTTGTGCCGCGCGATGCCCAACAGCCACGGTTTGAAAAAGTTTTCGTCTTTCAGTCCGTCAAAGTTCCTGAATGCCGCTATGCAGGTCTCCTGCAATACATCGTCGGCGTCGTGCGCATTTCCGATACGGAATCGCACAAATCGCTCAAGCACAGGCATTTCTTTTCGAAGCAGCTTGTCAAAATCACCCATCACAATCACCTCGTTTTCTTTTGGATTTGAAACCGGTTTCACTTATACAGTCGGAGAAAATGACGGAAAGGTTCAACATTCCGAAAATTATTGCCGCCGAATTACTCCGGCGGCAAAAAATATTCTTTTATGCACTTTTCTATCCATTTACCGACGGTTTCGGCGAGTTTCATTCTCTGCCCCGCGAAGCTGTGACCGCTTACTATTGTTTTATATTCAACACAGGCAGACGATTCATTGAGTTTGTATGCAAGAGGTTTCATCATTATTTCTGCGGGAGCGACTGTATCAAGAGACGCTTCAACAAACAGAATATTAATACCACCGAGTTTTTCGCTGTTATTCAAAACGCTCAGTTCGTAACGGTTATTGAGGGCATTTTCATAGACCTCGCCTGCGGAGTTCATTTTAAGGCACTGCCCTTCGGTTTCAATCATCAAAAAAAGATCTTTTTCAAGCCGGTTTGAGAAAGCCGCGCCTATATCATAGGCGGCAAGAGCCGCAACACCTCTGACAAAAGGCAGTTCCTTTGCCGCATTTATGACCGTCTGCCCGCCCATACTGTGCCCGACAAGAAAAATGTTCTCTGTGTCAATGTCATACTGTTCCGCTATAGCTGGATTATGCGCCCATTTTGTTATGGCAACAAGGTCGTCTTTCAGGTTCGTGAAAAGATAATTGCCCTCACTGCCCCAGGCGCCCCTGTGATTCATATGAATAACAACACAGCCGGCTCTCATCAGGGCAAGTTCAAGGTCGTTGTTTGTGGTGTATCCCGGAAAACCGTGAGACATAATCACGGCGGGATAAGGACCTTTTATTCTTTTGTCGGGTGAAAGGAGGTAACCGTAAAGACGGCACCCTCCGCTGATGATATTCAGTTCAAAAACTTCGGGTGATGAATTGACATCGTCAGTTTCAAATTCGGTAAATAAGCGTTTTGATTCCATAAATGTTCTCTTATAGATTATTAAAGTGTATATCTCATTATTTCGGGATGGCAGGCGGTTCCGCGTTTGCCGCAGGATGTGCAGTAAACGGCAATGTTCGGGGATTCATCCCAGACCATTTTCTCCCATCCGCTGTGAAGATAATAGGCGGGTTCCTTGGCGCAAGCCCAAAGTTCTTTCACTCTGCATTTACGCGCTTCATCGAAAACAACTTTCTGCATAATTCTGCCGTAACCTTTGCGATGCAGGTCACCGCGAACGGCGATATCGCCGAGAGTATAAACCCCGTCGCGGATTTCAAATGTTGATGCCGCCATTAGTTCGCCAGTCTGCGGGTCATCCATACGCCACATTTTTATGATTCTTTCAGGCATACGCTCTTCTATTTTAACGCCCATTCCGCTCTCGTTGAAAAGGGTTGAAAGCGCTAAAAAATCTTCGGTTTCTCTTATGATATATTCTTCCATTTCTGCCTCTGAATTATTATTTATAAAATGCGGGCGTTATTATATCACCAAAAACCTACTAAGTCAATAGGTGTAAAGTGCATAAAAGCGCCACTCTCTTTTAATGACAGTTTTTACGGGACACTACAAATTTTTATTCATCTGTTCTTTTTTTCGAAATCTGCAAATAAATCCCGTTTTTTTATTTACAGAAAAACAATTACCTACTATAATGGTAGCCGGATAAAATTCAAAGGAAGTGATATCGGTGTATGAACTGAATATGATTTTCAATGTTATTGTTTCGGCGATAATCGTTATACAATCCGCTCTCTGCCTGCCGCTGAACACTTTGCTGTTCCGTATTGACAACGAGGCGTCTGTTTTTGAGAGCGGAGACGATATGTATACGGTTATCTGGTCCACCACCCTTCCCGGAACAGGCTATGTAACCTATAACTATGAGGGCGAGGAATACACTGTAAAGGATTTGCAGAACGCCGCTCTGAGAACGGAAGACTCCGTTCACAGCGTCCGTATTCCGAAAAAACATCTTGACAACAACACCTACACCTGCCATTCGCAGTATGTTGCTACAAGGCGCGCCTATGTTGCGGTGAAAGGCAGAACGGTCTCCACAAAACCCGTTAAGTTAAATGGATACTCGGGACAGGAGAAAATCAATGTTCTGGTGATTTCGGACATTCACGAAAACCCGGGCAACGCCGAAAAAGCTGTGAACTGCTTTGACAAACAGCCTGACCTGATAATTATGAACGGCGATGAAGTCAGTTTTATGACAGCGGAATACAAGTTCAAACAGGTTCTCTCCTATGCCCGCAGATTCTCGAAAGGCAGTATTCCCGTAATTTACACAAACGGCAACCACGAAAACCGCGGTGAATACGGCGGAGATTCCATTGACATTTTCAAGACCGCAACCGGCGGGCTTTACTACACCTGCAGATACGGTCCGATTGAATTTGTGTGCCTTGACTCCGGTGAGGATAAGAATGATTCCGACTGGACTTACAGCGGACTTGTTGACTACACGACATATATTGCCGAAGAAACGGAATGGATGAAATCACTTACGCTTGATGAGGATTCGCAATACAAAATCTGCGTGGTTCATATTCCGAATATCAAAAACCGATACGGAAATAACTGGGTTGACATTCTTGCGGATATGGGAATTGACCTTCTCATCGGAGGTCACAAGCACCGCGTCAATTTTGAATACAACCAGAACGGCGCTCCCTTTTATCAGATGCTTGACGGCGGCAAAAACGGCGACAACCGATATATTGCGACAATGCTGACTTTCGGAAACGATGAAATTTACGCAGTCAGTTATGACAATGAGAAAAAACTGCGCGGCGAATACACTTACAGCTTCAGCGGAGAAACACCTGCTGAAGAAACTCCTGCCGAACAAACGCCCTGAACAAAATAACGGTGAGCCCCCGGTTCAGAACCGAACCGGGGGCTTATTGCATAATTATTATTTTCTTGTTACACTGTCACCGTAAATTGTTTTCCAGTCATTTTTCATAGAGATTGCAGTCCATCCGTTTTCAGCGCAGCTGCCTGCCATTTTCTCTGCTTTTTCGGGATTGCCGTTTTCGCGGACGGTGTCGTCGCAGCAGAGCATAAACGCTTTTGCTTCATATTTATTGTTGTTTATGGTGTATTCGGCCATACTTGAGTCGCTGCCGCTGTTGCCGAAGGAGAGAACGGGCTGTTTGCCGATTTCCTGCTGAATGACGGTGACTTTGTTCATATCAAGGTTTTTGACTATAAAATCGCCGCCCATTACAAGCTGGTCGTTTTCATCAAACTGATATTCAAGCCCGTCTGTGTCGCCCTGTTCCGACGCGACAAGCGTTTCATCCGAACCGATAAGCTGACTCGGAGGCAGGTCAAGAGGAGAAGCCTGAACAAGACCTCTGACGATGAATCTGTCTGTTCCGCTGACCACATAGACGGTAAAGCCGTTTTCTTCGAGCAGGTCAACAACCTCGAGCATAGGCTTGTAAAACGCTTCGGCACGGGTCATATTCTCATATCCGGGAGCGGGAGTTGCGGCATATTGAGCGACATAATTCACAAACTCTTCGGGAGTAAAGCCGGAGAATGCGGAAGCGACCGCTCTGCCGTGACGCTCCATTGAATCCGGCGCAGAGACACCTGTATCCATAAACTGTTTGACCTCAGCCGCGACTTCTTTTTCATAATCGCTTGCCTTGTCTTTGTAATCCGGGTCTTCCATAACGCGGTAATAATAAATGCAGTGGTCGAAATAGCACGGGTCTGTTTCGCAGGCAAGTGTGCCGTCAAGGTCGAACACGGCAATTCTGTCTTCCTCGGGAATAAACTGCGCTGAGCCTTCGGTTGTGACCGCGCTGACATATTGAAGTAGTTCTTTTTTTGCGGGAGCGCTGTCGTTCCAAAGTGACAAAGCCGTTGTATTCACGGTTTCCGCCGACTCTTCGGCAGTCTTTGCGACGGTTGTTTCGCAGTTCTTTAAGTTAAGAGCATAGAGCGTGCTGACCGCTACGAGCGCGATTGCGAGAAGGAGTGATATTATCTTCCAGGGTGTTGCGTTGTTTTTTGATTTTTCCATAGTTCAACCTCTCCGAATAAACAGTTTTTTATTTTTTAGCCAATTATAAACCTATTAAATAATATAACATCCGCATTATTATTTCAACCGTTATTTTCTGCAGCAATATATCGTTGCGAAAGTTTTTTAAATATGATATAGTAAAAATATTCTGACGGAGGTCAATGTGGAGTTAAAACAACTGCACTGCGGCTTCACGGCGAAAAAAAAGAAAACATCGCCTGTCATCGGCGGGACAGTTCGTTGAGCATAATGCCACGGGAATTGAAATTGAATTGATATAAAAACAAGGGGTGAAATTATGGCAAAGCAAAGAAATCAGAAACTAAAACTCGTGTGCCTTATTGATATTCTTGAGAAATACACCGACGAGGAACACGGTCTGACTATGCCTGAAATTATTGAGAAACTTGACGCTTATGACATAAGCGCCGAAAGAAAAAGCATATATGAGGATTTTGAACTGCTGCGTTCTTTCGGTTATGATATAGGCTCATTTCATCAGAACGGCTACCGTTACAATCTGCAGTCGAGAGATTTTGACATAGCGGAACTGAAAATGCTTGTTGACGCCGTGCAGTCTTCAAAATTCATTACGCCGAAAAAGACGAGAATGCTTGTTGAAAAAATCAGCCATCTCGCGAGCAACTACCAGGCGAATGAACTGCAGAGAAACATCAGGGTTGCAAACCAGATAAAAAGCGAAAACGAAAAAATACTTTACACCGTTGACGCTATTCACAACGCCATTAACACAAACAGAGCGCTTACTTTCAATTACCTTGAATGGACACCCGGAGGCAGAAAAGTCGCAAAACACGGCGGTAAACTCTACCACGCAAGCCCGTGGGCGCTTATCTGGGACGACGAATACTACTACCTGGCGGCTTATGAAGAAAAGAGCGGTTTTATTAAGCATTTTCGCGTGGACAAGATGCAGAATGTTTCTGCCGCAAAAGAGAAACGGGAAGGTTACAGACTGTTTCGGGAAAACCTTAAATCCGAGGATTACTCACGCAAATTCTTCGGAATGTATCACGGGGATGAGGAATGCGTCACTCTGCGTTGCGATGACAGCCTTGCCGGCGTTATTTATGACAGGTTTGGCAAAGGTGTTGCGGTTACCCCTTCCGAAAACGGATATTTCGATGTTTCCGTTACGGTGAGGGTCAGCGGCAATTTCTTCGGCTGGGTTACGAACTTCGGAGATAAAATGAAAATCACCGCACCGCAGAATGTGGTTGACGGTTATAAAAAACATATAAGAAAAATTATTAAACAATATAAATAATACGCAAAGAATTACGGCTTGCAGGTTCTGACTGCAAGCCGTTTTTTACGGTTTTATGTCGCGTTTTGCCGTTTGCGTAAGCATTATTGAAAAAATGACGAGATTTGCGGCATACTCGGTTATCAGCCCCGGTATCTGCGCCGCTCCCGCGGCAACCCCTCCGTAAAGAATCATACCGGTAACGGTATAGCCGACGAGAGGGATGAGAGTTGAAACAGCCGCCGCGATTATATGTTTTGCGTAACTGTTTTTGATTTTGATTTTAAGCATTACGCAAAAAACAAGAGGGAAAATGGATTTGATAATCAGCGTGGGGACTGTGTAAACCGGGAACGATGTAAGGTCGGCAAAAGATGAACCGAGCGCGCTTGCAGCCACGGCGTAACTGCCGGGCAGAAGGCAGCAGGACAGAAGAATTATGCAGTTGCCGAAATTGAGATAACCGAGCGGTATGGGAATCTGAATAAAGCGCGTTACCGCAAATATTATGGCGGCAAACAGCGATGAAAAGCAAATATTTTTAACTTGTTTGTTCATAAAAAATAAATGATTTAAAGATTAACCGTCAGATTGTTGTCGGAAAAACCTTTGTTGTTGCCGATTGAATCGAAAATCATCTGCTTTAAATCAAGCTTTTTGGTTTTTGAGATTTTCGGTTCAACTCTCTTAATAATAAACGAGAACCTGCTGACGACTTTTGAAACTGCTTCGTATTCGGGCGTGCCTTCAACAAAAGGAGCGTCGCCCCTGAACATATTGATTGCGATTTTGCAGGCGAAATCAAGGAATTTTACCTTTCGCAGCGATTTGTCTATCCGCACGCAGGAGAGTCTTGCTATACCGCCGAGAGTGAGCGAGTTGATTATGCGCCTGACAAGAGCGAACATAACGCCTTTGAAGCCTTTTTTGCCTGAAAGCGTTCGTTCGATTCTGTTTTTGATTCTGCACTCAAACTGCCTGTCAAAATACTCATCGTTGGTAAGCCCCTGCATATCCCAGTCAAACGCGGGCACTTTGAGAGTTTTTATGTCGGCGGTTTTGCCGTCAAATTCCACCTTGCGGTAGGCGGCGGGGCTGCCGACCAACGCGCTTGTGCAGATATCCCAAAACGCGTTGCCGTTTTTTGTTTTGACAACATTTGCGCTCTGAATATGCATATGCCCCGTGAACGCAAGGTTTACGCCGTTGTCTGCGAGGGTTTCGATGACCTCTTCTCTGTTTTCAAGCCTTGCGTCTTTGACAAGTTCAAAGAACGGTGAAGAAGGAAGAATCGGATAGTGGCAGATTGCGAACATGGCGTTGCCCGAGTTTTTTGCTTCGACAGCCTGCTGTTTTGCCCAGGCGAGAATTTCGCTGTTGACGCTGCCTTTGTCTTTTCCGTCCGGTTCTCCGTCGGAATCGAGGGCGAGCATACGGATTCCGGGCGCTATCTGCGCGACATAGGACAGCGAGCCTTCGTGCTTTGCGATTGCGTCGGAATAGCCATATTCATAGTATAAATCAAGAAGTTCCTCTTTTGTTGTGCCCTCAACCGGGTTTCTGCCGCCGTTAATGAAAGCGGTGGCGTTTGAGTTGAAATCGTGCCGTGCGGTAATGACATAAATCTTTTTGCCCGTCTGTCTAAGAGCGTCAAGGTATTTAAGCAGTTCAACATGGCTCTGCTTTTCGCCGTCTTTGCTTAAATCACCGGGAATAATGACAATATTTGTTTCTTTATCTTTTGCGATTTCGGCAAATGTCGCCTTGAGAATCGCCTCGTTTTCGGCAAGGCACATTTGTTCATATTTCATATATTCGCGGTATGACTCATTGTTTTCGCACATACTGTTCGGGCGAAAATGCGTATCTGTCACAAGATAGAATTTAACCGGTTGCGCCATAATGACTCCTTAAAACAAATTGTTGAAGAATCTGCCGAGAATTTCAAACCAGTTATTGAAAACACCGATGAGAAAATCGAAAACACCTAAATCGAAAAATCCGCCGTCAACTATGGGAACGGCAACATCCGAGCCGTCTGAAATGATGAAAGGCTGAGTGTAGAGAATACCGCCCTCGCCGAAAACCTCGGCGCGGACATAGGAGCCGGTTTTATCCGAATAATCCGCTATGGTGAAAGTTGCGTTGTCGGATGAAGTGGTTGTTATAAGTTCGCCGTCGGAAATCCAGCGGACTATAAGAGCGTTTTCGGAATTGACGGTTATTGTGCCGCTGTTTTCATCAACGGAAATTGATGTTATTTCGGGCTGTGTCGCCGCGGTGCAGAAGCCGTCATCATCAAGAATTCTGTAGGTTACGCCAACGCTTGAGTCGGGGTCGAGTTCGCCCTCTTCAATCATACGGACCCGTTGCGCCATCTCTGAGGCTTTCGCGCTGACCTCTTTGTAAAGGTCGGTTTCGCCGTAAAACTTTTTGAGAGCGGAAGCAATCTGAACAAGTTCTTCATAATTGCCGATGCAATGGCTGCCGCCGAAAAACTCACCGTTGAGCAGAGCGGATGAAAGAGCCTTTGAAGTCTGTTCGGGAAGAAGAGCGATTACAAAACCCGTATCTATTTTGTCGAGCTGATGAGCGTCTGACGAACAGATTGCGAAAACATTTTTACCGTTCGGGGCAAATCTCATAAGCAGCTTGTCCCAGAGAATGCGGTCAAAACGGGTTCTGTCATCGCCTTTTGAGTTTATGTCTATGCCTATGCATCTGTCATATTTATTGAGAAGAGATGCGAATTTATTGATGTGATACCAATAATTGAAATTTGAGGGATTATAAGCATCGGATGAATGAAGTTCATAGCGTGCTTTTGTGTATTCGCCGGGATGATTTATTACACAAACGCCGCCGGCTTTCTGAACGCCGCTTATTGCGTCAACATAGGTGCTGATGCTGTTGTCGTGAAAATCGACAAACCAGCTGTTGACATGGGCGTTGACTGAAACGGCGTTCTGTTCTATTCCGTAAGGCACGCGCATTACACGCTGACTGTTGTCGGCATATAAATAATCGTCGCCGTTTTCGGTTGTGAGAACATAACTTCTGCCGTCGGCAAAAGTGCCCGAAGTGCCGAGATATTCAAGGTCACCCTCTGTTCTGCCGACAAGTTTCATCACATTGTAGATGAATTTGTTCTCGTTGACATCAGCCCAACTGTAATTTACGGTGCCGTGATCGGTAACGGCTACAATATCAAAACCCGTTTCTATATGGCGTTCTATTGACTCTTTGAGCGTCGGGTCGCCGTCTGAAGCGTTTGTATGGTTGTGGAGCGCTGTTTTACAACCTCTGACCGCGTTCCAGTCAACATTTTTGTAAGGATTTGTTATTGAGTATTCTCCTTTTTCACCTCTGACATCAATACCGTTGACGGCAGGCAGAAAAGCCGAAAAGATAAACAGTATGCAGAGGATGAGAGAGACAGTTTTAATTGATTTTTTCATAAAACACACCTTAAAGATTCAAGTAAACAATGATTAAAATGTATCCTGTGTGATATAAACATAAAGAATATAGGGAAGGTCAAGAAGGAACCTGGGAAGCCAACTGCCGAAGGTATAAATCGCGAGGCAGATGAATGAGGGAATAAGCCCGAGGTAGTATTCAAACGCGCTTGTAGTGTTATCACCTGAGAAAGTTGCCTTGTTTTTGCCTGTCTCTTTTGTTACCGAATAAGTGTCAATGTTTTTGACCTCGCCGGTTTCATCGTTGCGGATATAAGAATTAAAAGTGAGAGTGCCGCCTTTTATCTGAACGGTATTGAAACAGCCGCCGATGTTTTCTTCGGATGTGCTGTTCCAGTCTTCGCCGTTCCAGTAGTTGCCGTAGCCGCCTTTCTGAACGGTAAGGGCATCAATGAAGTCGGTGTTGAGGAACATACCGGCGAGAAATTCTCTGACTTCATACCTTTTTGTGCCTGCCGTGCCTGAAAGAATATAGGTGGTGCCGTCATCATTGAGCATATTGTTTTTAAGCGGTTTGGTTCGAAGATACATATGGTCGTGACCTGAAACTACCAGATCGACATCGCACATATCGAAAACTCTCGCAAGTGATTCGCCGAGATAAAGCGCGTCGGGCCATTTGCCGTCTTTGCCGAGTGTGTAAGGGGATTTGTGCATAAAGCAGATTTTCCAGTCTTTATCGGTGGAATCCAGATCGTTTTTAAGCCACTTCATCTGGGTGAGCGTCATACAGAACATATCGTTTGTGTTGAGAACGGCAATATGAGCGTTGCCGTAATCAAATGAATAGTTGACGCCGTCTTTTGTCTGAACGCTCTCGCTTGTATCAAGGTTGAACATATTGTTGAACCAATTCTCAACGCCCAGACCGTCGTGGTTGCCCGCGACGGGAACCATTGTGCAGTTTTTGTTGAGTTCGGCAAAAGCACAGTCGAAACGGTCCCATTCCTCGTTAGTGCTGTCATTTGTGAAATCGCCGCAGTTTACGACAAATTCCGCTTCGGGAAGAGTTTCAAAAGCGGCGCTGACGGTGAGAGCCGCCTTCTGAAAGTTTTCAAGAGGAGTTGCCTGAACATCGGCTATTTCGATGAAAGAGAACGAATCGTCGCCGTCGTCGGTAACGAATGAGCCGTATTCACTCCATTCGGTGCCGTTACCTACGCGGAAGGTGTAACTGCCGCCCGCCTCAAGTTCGCTGACGGTTGCTTTATGGTAATAATTGCCTTCCCACTCCTGAGAGTCGGTAAAGGTAACCTTGCCGGCTGACGCGCCGGATTCGTCGAGAACCTCTATTTTTGTATCGGTCTGAGTTTTTGTGAACCAGCAAAAACCTCTCTGCGTGCCCGCGTCGCCGTTCATTGAAACGGAAATTCTGAAAGGTTCTGTTTCACCTTTTGCGGGAAGTTCCTCTTCACCGTCGGCAAACGAGGCTGTGCCCGAAATGCCGAAGACAAGCAGAACGCACAAAAAGACGCTCAGTAATTTTCTCAATGTGTTTTTCATAATTCAATCCTCCTGATTATATAAAACTTGAAATTATTCCGGTTGTTTTGAAAGCGGTTTGTCTTCGGAAGGAGTGTTCCAGTTGACAAAGCCGTTCTCTTTTGCATAATACCACTGCATTCCGAACATTGCGGCGCTGTCGTCAATCGGGATAAAAAGCTGACCGTCTTTGAGATAAACCGTTCCGCCCATTTCGACGCTTCCGCGCTCGGTCAGGGCGACGCTGCTGTTTTCGGTAAATACTGCTCTGTGACCGTAAACCTCAACGGTAACTTTTCCTTTTTCTTTTAAAACGGCGCCGCCGATTGACTGACACAAAACGGCGAAAGGCGCATACCACACACCGTCTTTTTCTTCGGGTGCAAGCCCTCTCGCGGAGAGTTCGAGCATTCTGCCCTTGAACGCCATTTTAATTCTGTCGTATCTCGGAGCGAGAGCGAAAGGTCTTATTTCATCCTTTTCTTTATCAATTATAAACTCATCGGCAATTCTGCCGTCAAGCATATACGCGGTGATTGTAAGTTTTTGTTTTGTAACCTGTGCGACGGCGTAGAGAGGAGTTCTCTCTTCCTGCGGGAAGAAGCAGGAGTGCCAGACTTTCTGGGCGTTTGAGTGGTAGATGTTGCCGCCTGCGTTGCCGGCAATATAGTGAACCGTGCCCTGCGAAGGTCTGTCAAACAGTTCGTCACCTTTTATAGGAAAAGTGCGGGCAAATGAATGCTCGTGGCCTTCAAAAAGAACATCCAATTCCTCGACGGCTTTTCTCAGCCAGGGGTAACCGTCATCATTCTGCCCTTCGGGCATAACGGGATAAATCGGAAAATGATAGGCACCGAACTTCCAAATTTTTTTGCTTGATTTTATGTCTTCGCACGCCCAGTCAGCGACTTTTTCGGGCGCGTTTATGCCCATAACGGTAAAGTGGGCGCAGCCGTAGTCAAACGAGTAATTCTCGGTTTTGTAGCCGTCGGGACCGTTAAGCGGATATGAGTGTTCAAACTGACTGTCGAAAAAATCGGCGTGTTCGAGGTAAAACTTGCCGACAGGCTCGGGAAAATATGTGAGAAAACCGCGGTTGTCATGGTTGCCGGTGGTCATCATATAGGGTATGCTTTCGATAATTCCCTTTGCGCCGCTGAACATTCCGTTCCACTGCAAGTCATTCTGACCGTTGTCGCAGTTGTCGCCGGCCGTAAGAATAAAACGGGCGTCGGGGTTTTGGCGGAGCGCCTTTTCAAGAACAGCGCCGAGCGTTGAGTAATCGGGGAGCTGAGGCGGATGCCCTTTCTGATGGTCGGTTATGATGATAAATTTGAAACTTTCAAGATTTTCGGGCTCTGTTTCAAATGAAAACTCTTCGCTGCGGTTTGCGTCATCACCGACGGTGTATCTGTATTTTGTGCCGGGCGTTAAGTCGCGCATTACAGCCCAGTGATAGCAGCTTTTGTCAATATCACTTTCAATTTTTCTGCTTATTGCGGTCTGCCGTTTTTCGCTTATGCCGTCGGAATAAACAATATAGCCGCTGCCGGTGTTTTCATCGGTGCGCCATGACACGCACATTGATGTTTTTGCATCACCGCAGAAACTCAGAAAAATGTGGTCGGGCTTTTCGGTTGAACCTCTTTCGGGCTTATGGAAATTGCCGTTTTTGTCTGTCAAAGTTTTGTCCTCCCGATAAATCAAGAGTTATTCAATAATAATTTATTTTAATATTTTTAACGATTATTGTCAATATTAAACAAATTATTAAATGTATTTTAAAATTTAACTAACATTTTTCTGAAATATTGAAAAAAATCAAGGTTAAGTGTATAATATAAACGAAGAATAATCTTTGGGGAGATATAATATGAACCGGGTTAAAAAATACATTTGCCTTTTTACGGTGCTCGCGATTATTGCCGGGTGCCTGCCTTTGTTTGTTTTTGCCGCCTCGGTTGACGATCTGGTTGTCAGTTCCGCAGGCAAAATCACAGGTTGCAGTCAGGCGGCGACAGGCGACCTTGTAATTCCCGAAACAATTAACGGCAAAACAATAACGGCAATCGGCAAAGAAGCTTTTATGAATTGCGGCATATCTTCTGTTGAAATACCCGCAACCGTTACAAAGATTGAAGACAGAGCGTTTATGAGCTGCAGAAGCCTTACCAAAGCGACGATGAAAAGCGCAGACATCACCTTCGGCAACTATGTTTTTGCAGAGTGCGACAACCTCTCGCAGGTAACCCTGCCTTCTCAACTGACGGAAATCAAAGCTTATGATTTTTCCGGCTGCCTTGCGCTGACGGGCATAGCTTTCCCTTCAACGCTTGTTTCAATCGGAGACAGCGCGTTTGCAGGGAGCGGCCTTGCGCAGGTAACCATTCCCGCAAGCGTTGAGACAATAGGCAAAAACGCATTTGCCAACTGTATAAACAACAGGGCATTTTATGTTGACAGCAGTAATCCGAACTATAAAAGAGACTCAAAATATGCGCTTTACACGCACGACGGCAAAGAACTTATCGCTTTCCCGACAAAAAGCGAGGAGAGAGCCTGCACCGTGCCGGAAGGCGTGGAAGTCATAGGCGAACTCGCGTTTGCAAAAAACACTAACATTCAGGAAGTTGCATTGCCTTCGACGCTTAAAGAAATAGGTCCCTATGCGTTTTCGGACTGCACGTCGCTGGCGGAAGTCAGCCTTAACGAAGGGCTTGAAACCATAGGAACGCTCGCGTTCAAAAACTGCACCGCACTCAAGAATATAACGATTCCGTCAACCGTTACCGAGTTTGACAGCGCATTTTATAATTGCGGGCTTACCAATGTTGTGCTGTCGGAAGGCGTTACGGTAATCAGCCGGGCGGCGTTCGATATGTGCAAAGACCTTGAGAGCGTATCGGTGCCGGACAGCCTCACAACCGTTTCTGCCGGCGCTTTCAAAGACTGTAACTCACTCACTACTCTTGATATGCCCGCTAATGTCACAAGTATTCACCCGAACGCTTTTCTCAATATCAAAGACAGCATTGTTCTGTATGTTGAAGAAGGCTCATACGCCATGCAGTTTGCTCAGGAAAACAACATTCAGTATGAAGCGGGCTTTTTCAGAATAGTCATAAACGCAACCGGCGGCACATTTGCCGACGGAAGCAAAACAAAAAGTTATAAATACAAAACAGGCGACACGGTCAGCATAACACTTGAATCACCTTCAAGAACAGGCTACACATTCACGGGCTGGTCATCTGTTCTGCCCGAGACAATGCCCGATTACAGCCTTAACATAAGCGCTTCGTGGGAGAAAAACAGTTACACCGTCACCACGGTTATTGACGGCGTCAGCAAAGTATATACTTTTGAATACGGTGACCCTGTCGAAATAGAAAACCCGAAAGCAACTGCGGGAAAAGCATTTTCAAAATGGAAACCTGCCCTGCCGACCACTATGCCGGCAAAGAATATGACCGTAACCGCCGTTTTCTCGGTTGTGACAAAAATTGCCATCAAAAACAACAGCAAGGGAGAAAAAACAATAAACACCGGCGACATTCTGAAAATGGAGGCACAGGTCGGGAATCCCGTTGATGGCGGTTACATCAAATGGAGCACTTCAACAGGAGAAACAAAGAAAGGAAGCAGTTTCAGCATATCGCCCGAAAAAGGGACCGTTACGGTTACCGCAACGGCGGTTGACGCAAACGGAAAGCCTTTGCTTGACGATAACGGAAAGCAGATTTCAGACAGCGTCAAAGTCACGGTTAATTCGGGATTTTTCCAGGTTATCATTTCATTTTTCAAAAACCTGTTCAAGGTTGACAGATCGGTTTATCTGCCGTAATGTAGGCAGGCACACCGGGTATTTACCCTTTTGATTCATAACCCGAAATAAAATATTTGAATTATTTTGTTTCAATGATAGATAAAAAAATCAGCGGTTCCCGTGACGGGAGCTGCTGATTAAATTTATACAGTATTCTTGAGTATTCCGGCAAGTAAATATATACTTTTTCTTGACAAAATATATGTTTTTTATTTATAATGCTGACGGGTTGCAGGGGCAGTTATCTCACATTCAAAAGCTATGAATTCCGGTGTTAACCGTTGTATAATTCCGGATAAAATCAATAAGCGCTCCCCTGCGGTGAAGGAGGCAGATTTTATGAAAAACAAGATATCTCTCAGAATTATCAGCGTTCTGATGTCACTTCTTATGCTTTTACCCGCTTTGAGCATATTTACCGTTACGACGAGTGCGGTTAAGGCATCCGCTTTTTCAAAAGGTGATTTTCTGCAGTTCGGTATGTATCCTCAGAGCAGAGTGACCGATTCCGGTTTGTTGACGCAGCTCGGCGAAATCGACTGCGCAATGATAAACTGCGGTTATAAAAAGAATACAGATTATAACACTCATACTTTTGATGCGGTTGATATCAGTTATGCCGACATAGCCTTTGATGGCGAACTATACCGCAAGATTACAATTAACGAGTATAACCCGGTTGTTACTCAAAACACTTACGGCAGAACGAATCCTTCTCACAACGAAAACGGGTATCCTTCCGGCAGTTCCTATTATTTTAAATGGGAACCGATTTTCTGGAATGTTCTGAGAGCGGAAAATGACGGGTTATATATTATTTCAAACCGTATTATTGACACAAAGTCATATAATGAGTTTTCAGAAGACACCACCTGGGAGACATCCTCGCTCAGGGCATGGCTCAATAACGAATTTTTCGACACTGCTTTCTCCGGTAATGAAAAAGAGAAAATCATCAACATTACACACTCAAATGAAAACAATCCGGACTTGGGAACATCCGGCGGAAACAGCACTGCGGACAATGTCTGGATTCTGTCACTGAGCGAAATTGTAAACAGAAATTACGGCTTTCAGAATACAAATGACGCAGACAGTTCCAAACAGGCAACAGGCACCGACTACGCAAAGGGTCTCGGTCTGACTGTCAGCAACGGTTTCTCGACTTACTGGCAACGCACGCCCGGCGGTTCTCCGACGCTGGCTTGTGTTGTTGATGCAGACGGATGCACAAGAAATGTTTATATGGATGTCGCTGCTACACAGTATGGAGTCCGCCCGGTGTTAAAACTCTATCTTGAGGCGGAAATCACCGAATCCGACCCCGCCACCTGCAGAATAGCCGGTCACAACGCCGGCGACCCTGCCGTTGAAAACCTTAACCCCGCCACCTGCTCGGCAGAAGGAAGTTATGAAGAGGTCGTTTGCTGCACGGTTTGCGGTGAGGAAGTGTCAAGAGAGCAAAAAACAATTGAAAAAATCAGCCATACCGTCGGCAACGCGGCGGTTGAAAACGAAACTGCCGCCACCTGCTCGGCAGAAGGAAGTTATGATATAGTGATTTACTGCTCGGTTTGCGGTGAAGATTTCAGCAGGACCCACGTAACTCTTGAAAAACTTGACCACACGCCCGGCACACCTGTTGAGGAAAATGTTGTTCCTTCCACCTGCACGGAGGAAGGCTGCTGTGACGAAGTTGTTTACTGTTCGGAGTGCGGCGAAGAACTGACAAGAGAGCAAAAAACAATTGAAAAAATCAGCCATACCGTGGGTGACGCAGTCATCGAAAATGAAGTTGCCGCCACTTGCAAGGAGGAAGGCAGCTGTGACGAAGTTGTTTACTGCTCGGAGTGCGGCGAAGAACTGTCAAGAGAGCAAAAAACAATTGAAAAAATCAGCCATACCGTGGGTGACGCAGTCATCGAAAATGAAGTTGCCGCCACTTGCATAGCAGAAGGAAGTTACGATATAGCGGTTTACTGCTCGGTTTGCGGTGAAGAAATATCAAGAAAAACAACAGTTGTTGAAAGCGGCAGTCACTCCGCAGGCGAAGTCGCTGTTGAAAATGTTGTTGCCGCGACCTGCAACGAAAACGGCAGTTATGAACTGGTAATCTGCTGCGTCAACTGCGGAGAGGAAATATCAAGAGAAACAAAGGTTATTGAAGGCGGCAGCCACACCGCAGGCGAAGTTACCGTGGAAAATGTTGTTGCCGCGACCTGCTCGGAAGACGGCGGTTATGAAGTGGCAGTTTACTGTGTTGACTGCGGAGAGGAGATTTCAAGAGAACAAAAGATTCTTGCCAAAACCGGGCACATTGCCGATACTCCGGAAATTGAAAACCTCGTGCTGCCCACCGAAGAAGCAGAAGGCAGTTATGACTGCGTAACGCATTGTTCGGTTTGCGGTGAAGAACTCGGCAGAGAAAAGAAAAGCATTGACAAACTTGAACCGTCAGCGCCTTCTGAAGGCGGAGAAGAACAGGCGGATGTATGCCCGTGGTGCGGTCAGCCCGAGCACTCCAGTGCATTTATAGGCTTTATTCACCGTGTTCTCGCGTTCTTCAGAAATCTTATAAACAAGATTATTGCCTTGTTTAATAATTGAAAAATACAATAACTGTTCCTTATTGTTTTGCGGTTTTATACCGACAGACACAAAATCAGCGGCTCTCGGATGAGAGCCGCTGTTCTTATATTTCAGACCGTCAATTTATCTCATAAGAAGGCTGCCAGCCTGCAAACTGAACAAGTTGCGCGTCTGTTCTGTGATAATATCTTTCGCCCTTGTCAAGTTTTGCTATCTCTGCCATTTCGTCATCAGTAAGCGTAAAATCAAGTATATTGAGGTTGTCTTTTATGTGTTCAACATTTCTGCTGCCGGGAATAACGGCGAAGCCCATTTGAGTATGCCATCTGAGAATTATCTGCGTCGGGGTTTTGCCGTATTTCTCACCGAATTTCGCGAAAAGCGGCTCGTTGATAAGCGACTTGTCGCCGTGGCCGAGGGGATACCAGCTCATCAGTTTTATGCCGTATCTGTCAAGCGTTTTACGGAGCTCTGTTTGTGTGAAATACGGGTGCGCTTCCACCTGAATAAACTGCGGCGCGATTTCCCATTTTGTTTCAAGTTCGGCAATATATTTGCCTTCAAAATTGGAGATGCCGATACTCTTTGCCTTGCCCTTTTTATACGCTTTTTCAAGCTGACGGTAGCCTGCGAGCCAGTTGCCCGCGGGCTGATGAATATAGAGCAGGTCAACATAGTCAACACCGAGCCTTTCAAGGGTTTCGTCAACGGCATTTTCATTTTCATATTCGCTGGGCCATAGTTTGGTTGAGAGGAAGATGTTTTCACGGGCAACGCCGCTTTCTTTCATTCCTCTGCCCACCGCGCGTTCATTGACATAGGCGTTTGCCGTATCAACAAGCGAGTAACCCATTTTAAGCGCTTCTCTGACGCTGTTCGGAGCGTCTGCGGGTGAGAGCATAAATGTTCCGATTCCGATTACGGGGCATTCAAGCCCGTTGTTTAAAGTAATATATTCCACAGTTGTTTTCCTTTCTGTTTTTAATAAGTTGACGCACGGGAACCTGTAAAAACCCAGTTTCCGTTTTCTTTTTTCAGAGTGAAGTCTCCTTGAAGCCGCCAGGACGATTTTCCGCCGCTGTAAACCGCCGCTGTAACACGGCTTTTGCCGGTCATACGCGCTGCACCGCCGCTGATTGTAACGGTTATTTCATCATGTTGTGCGGAATAATAATTGAAGGTGCCGCTGAGCAGACCGCTGAGAAACTCATCCCTTGTCTGTTTTACTCCCGTCATATGCATAAGATAATAATCATCTGACATCATCTCTTTGAGCCGGGCGGCATCCTTATTTATCATACAGTCCCAGTATTCGGAATAAAGCGCCCTTATAATATCTTTTTCTTCCATATTTATTCCTTCTGTTCATCGGGGTTCTGCATACGGATAACTTTTGCGGGCACACCGCCGACAACGGCATAGTCGGGCACATCTTTTGTAACAACTGCGCCTGCCGCCACAACAGCGTATCTGCCGATTGTCACACCGGGGCAGATTGTTGCGTTCATTCCTATCCAGGCGTTTTTCTTAATCAGGACCTTGCCGTAGGTGTATTTTATGTGGCGCTCGTTCATATCGTGGTTTATGGTTGCGATGCGCACGCCGGGCGCAAGCATAACGCCGTCTTCAAACTCAATTCCGCCGGAAGCGGACAGAATTGCCGAATGGTTGATGAAAACGCCACTGCCGAATTTAACGCGGTTGCCGAAATCGCAGATAAACGGCGTCAGTATTCTTACACCGTCAAGTTTTCTGCCGAAAAGTTCCTCGAGATATTTCACATAAGACGGGTCGTCGGGCAAAGTCATATTGGCCTTTGCGCAAAGCGTTCTTGCCCGCATCATCTCATCAACAGCCTCTTTGAAGTAAGGCTCTCTAACATCGGTGGGGCCGCCTTTATCCATAAGGCCGTAAACATAATCTTTCGCATAATCCATTTTATTCACCCTTTTAAATCAAACCATTTGAACTGAGCCAGTGTTTTACGCTTTCTGACGAATTCGCGGCGCTGCTTCCGTTGACGGAAAGCCCTTTTGCGACCTCTGCGCCGGGAGCGTATTTTTTAATATCACGCTCGCTTGAGCCCATACCGCTGCCCTCGTTGGTGCACAGCGGGAGTATTGTTTTGCCCGAAAAATCGAATTTTTCAAGAAAAGTAACAACAGCCATCGGCATTGTTCCCCAGTAGTTCGGGTAAGCGAGAATCACCGTTTCATAACCGTCTATACTGTCAGGGTATGAAACAAGTTCGGGTCTTGCGTTTTCTCTCAGGTCTTTTTTCGCCTCGTCAATGCAAGTCATATATACGGGCGAATAAGGGTTTTTCATTTCAATTTTAAAAGTGTCCGTCTCAACCATATCTTTCATCAGGTTACAGACGATTTCGGTGTTGCCTACCTTAACATAGCGCATTGCGCCGCCGAAGTAGTTTTCATCGGCTCTTGAGAAATAGGCAATAAGTGTTTTTGACATTTTTGATTCCTCCGTTCATTTCTTTCTGACTTGATTATAGCAAAATGCTATTGCAAAGTCCAATAGAAATAGTATATAATTGATTTAATTATTAAATAACACGGAGGCGTTTATGACCACAAAACAAATAGATTACTGCATTGAACTCGCGCACACGCTCAATTTCAGCAGAGCGGCGGAAAATCAGTTTGTAAGCCAGCCGACATTTTCTTATCAGATTAAACTGCTTGAGGATGAAGTTGGTTTCGGGATTTTTGAACGCAGCGGTAAAGGCGCCGCGCTCACTCCCGCGGGAACGCAGTTTGTAAGCTTCCTTTCTGCAATGCGTGAGGATCTGAAGCGCGCAATAGAACAGGGGCAGAATTTCGGGGCAAAATACAAGGACAGTATTTCAATCAGCCTTATGGTGCGCCAGGCGGTTTATTTTCTGCCTGAGGCAATCCAGATTTTTGATAAAAAGTATCCCGATGTTCAGATAACCCCGGTATTCCAATATGAAAACGGTATGGACAGCTTTTTAAAAAATGAATCCGATATCCTTTTTGCCCTGAAAGAGCAGACAAAACAGATACCGGGTATAAATGTATATGATTTATTTAAAAGCCGTATTTATCTTATTGCTCGGCGTGACGACTCTATTGCAAAGAACAATCTGATAACCGAAAAAGATTTATACGGCAGAACTCTCATGGTCGGCGGAGGTTCTCCGCCTGCTCTGAAAGCGGTTCAGCACCGATTGATTGCGACAGGGAAAATCAATTATTTCAACAGCCCCGACCACGACACAACGCTTACAAATGTTGCCGCAGGAAAAGGAGTCTGCCTTGCGCCCGGATTTCTCAACGACCACAGCGGTCAGTTCGCCTGGGTTCCTTTTGATTGCGACGAACATTTCGACTGTGTGCTGTGCGCTCACAGGGATGACGGCAGAGAATCGCTTAGAGAGTTTATCGGCGTTATAAAAAAACTCTGCAGCGAAGCCGTCGCCTTTCCGCTTTGAGAAACGCCGCGGATACACTGACGGATTTAACAATAAAAGCCGGCTCACCGCTCGGGCTCGTAACCCGAAACGGTGATTAAAACTTCCGTTTCACAGCAAAAGAATCGGGCACGCAAAAACGTGCCCCATGTTGCGTCAGGAAGGATTTGACTTTTGCTTGCACAAAATTCATCAGTCAAGAAGATCACGTAAGATTTTCTCCGGATTATTAATGAAATACTTCATTATGCGAAAATGCTCGGAATCAGAATAGTGAACAGGTCGAATACCATTATCAGATAATTCAAGAACCTGTGCGCAGGGGAGTGCCATCAGCATGGGCGAATGAGTTGCAATAATGAATTGAGAATCAGCCTTTACAAGTCGGTCAATTTCTGCCATCAATGTCAGAATACGCATAGGAGACAGCGCTGCCTCCGGTTCATCCAGGATGTAAAGACCATTCCCCTGAAAACGATTATGGACTATAGCCAGAAAACTCTCACCATGAGACTGTTCATGTAATGAAACGCCGCCGTATGAGTCAATAATCGGTGGAGCGTTAGCAAGAATTGTGTCCATTTCGTCAATGTTTGAGGCAACATTATACAGACTTTCTGCCCTCAGAAAAAATCCATCGTTTGCAAAAGCACGCCGGGACAATGTCAGATGGCGATACAATTCGGAATGGGTCGCATTAGTGGAAAAGTTGAAATTCACGGTGCCGCCTTCAGCATTAAAACCATAGGCAACGGCTATCGCTTCCAGCAGTGTAGACTTTCCGGTTCCGTTTTCACCGACGAGGATAGTAACAGGATAATCAAACTGTATTCCGTTCCCTGCAAGATACTTCACAGCAGGAAGTTTTGGAAGATAAGAATCAGGGTTAATCTGTTCATTAAGCATAACATTGCAAATGTATTGAGAATTCACGGCAATTACCTCCATAATATCATAAATGCTTCTCAACTTTAATTCTGCCACAGACTCTGTCCTAAATAAAGGACTGTTACTACAAAAAAGGTGGATGCATAATAATTCGTTGCATCCATATATAAAAAGAAATTAACCTCCGAGTATTTACCCTTCGGGCTCGTAACCTGAAACGGTGATTAAAACTTCCGTTTCACAGCCAAAGAAACAGGCACGCAAAAGCGTGCCTGTTTCTTTGGTTGCGGAGGGAGGATTTGAACCTCCGACCTCCGGGTTATGAGGGCTCAATTTAAGCCAAATTTCTTCATTTTTATCAATTTAGGCGGATTATTTCAGTATGTTTCCACAATAGCGAAGATATTTAACTGTGCAAAAGACACAAATCAAAATCGACAATATCTTTCTGATACAGAATATTGAAGCAAAACTCTGAAGCAAAAACTGTGAAGCAAATTCATGATTTCAAAACCCCGGAGGTCAGCGTTACAGATTAATAAATATGCAAAAAGAGGCCGTTTCAACCGCAACGGCTTCTTCTGTCTTATGCTTTAAATACAGTTATTGGGAGATTATCATTAGATTTTGAGCGCCATTTCGCGTTTTTCGACGGATTTGCTTCCGCTTTTTCACAGGGTTGAGAATAATTACATATTTGAGGAGGCTACTTCAAGCGGAGCCGACACCGGCTTCGTATAATTTTCATTATAAAGTCACATCACAATGTTATATTTTCACTTGACAAACTAACATTACAATAGTATAATACGGTTGAAAAGGAGTAATACTATGATTATCTATCACGGATCTAAACATATTATTAATACGCCTGAGTACGGTAAAGGCAAGCCGTATAATGATTACGGGCGTGGCTTTTATTGCACGGAATACCCGGATCTTGCCAAGGAATGGGCTTGTGATGACGAAGGCGGCGGGTATGCAAACAAATACGAGCTCGATATCGAAGATTTGAAAATACTCGATCTTAACGGAAGTGATTATTGTATACTTCATTGGATTTCCATTCTGCTGAACAACCGCAAGTTCACATTGGATAACGATCTTGCCGTGCGGGCAAAGGACTATATTCTGAAGAATTTCCCGGTTAATACAGAAGGTTTTGATATCATCAAAGGTTATCGTGCTGATGACTCCTACTTCTCCTATGCACGGGATTTTTTGCAGAACGCGATTTCTGTGAAACGGCTTTCGCAGGTTATGAAGCTCGGTAATCTCGGCAACCAAATTGTGTTGATTTCACCAAAGGCTTTTAATGCAATACACTTTCTCGGCTTTGAAGAGGCACCGCAGGAAATCCACCTGCCTCTTCGTAAAAAAAGAGATGAGTTGGCTCGAGCTGCTTATTTGACCAACAGGCAAGGAACTGCATTTTCCGCTGACGATCTTTATATGATTGATATTATCAGAAACGAGATGAAGGCTGATGATCCACGCTTACAATGAAATGTACCTTCCGGGTGTTATGAAAAATCTTGCGGCACTGGCGGATTTGGCAATTAACGCAGAAGGGCTTGACGCTGACGAGTTTGGCAAACTGTTTGCCTTGTCAGATGTCGCTAAAAAGATTGAGCATGCCATACCCGATATGCTTGCAGGCAAATCGGCAACCGAAATGCTTGCGCTTATTCTCAACAAAAGCGTCAGTTATACGAATGTTCCTATGGATCGTACACCCGAATACTGGGCGGGTTGGATCCTGGCAAGAGCACAATGGGAACTTAGCAAAACCTTTGCGGAAATCCTGTCAGTTATTCCGCTTTCCTCATTGATTGTGCTGTACCACCCTTATCACGAGGCGGATGACAGCAAAACCATCGACCTTATCAGCAGCAAATTTCCTCCAAAGGAGTCGGCACTGAAACAAATTCGTAAGTCAAGAAAGCTTACGCAAGAACAACTGGCGGCTCTCAGTGGTGTAAATATTCGATCAATCCGTGCTTACGAGCAAGGTGATAACGATATCGCCAAAGCTCAGGGAGAAACGCTGCAAATGCTTGCGCATACCCTTGATTGCACTATAGAAGAATTACTTCAATAGCAAAAAGATACCGTGTATAATTCACGACTATCGGCGAAAATATCATTTTTGCAAAGATAGACAAGAGCATCCATAATCGCATTATGTGCTGAAAGTGCGGCGACTTGATTGAAAATGAATAGAGGCACGATTTAAATTGTTGCTTATGTGGAGTCTGCTCTGTTGACGGCGGGAATGATTGTCTCCGACGGGGTATAAATTTCTAAAACCTGCAGGAGATGAGGGGGATCGAACCCCTTACCTCTTGAATGCCATCGGGTTAAAAGCCTTGAAATGATTGGATTTATTTGAATTTACTTGAATTATTACCGTTTTTTGATGACAATTTGCTTGCCGATTATTAAAATAATCACAATCATTATTTTCAGTTTCAAGTAAAAATCAAGTAACGCCTTTTTCATTGTCGGCATTTTTGAGCAGAGTATTTTCCTATCCATCTGTTCTTATTAGGTTAACATTTAAAATGTGCGATCTGGTAAATCGCACATTGGACGAAACGAAACCTCCTTTGTACAATGGATGTGCAAAGGAGGTTTTGCATAAAATCATTGTTTGAACAGTTCGGCGACACCTACACCCAACAGGACGATTATTTTCTGCCGGATCTTAAATTACCACCCGAAGAAGAGCGCCCCGTTGGCGTCTGGGGCCAGCGCAGGCTGCGCTATCTCAAGGAGCATCGTCCAATCCTCTATACCAACCTGAAAACCAGCGGTCAGCTCCGCTCCCACCTCGCCGACGTCGAGGAACAAGCCAACGCTCTTTTCCTTCGGTTAGTCAAAGACTATGCCGCCTCCGAAGGCGTCACCGAGCAGCTCAAGGTGGAGGAACCAATGGAATGGGTACGGAGGATGAATGGGATCAAGCTTGAGGCAGTGGAGGTAGTGAATCTCGAAGTAATTTTTACGTAAGAGAACGATAGGCACGAAGGATTACCTTCGTGCCTATCGTTCATTTGTCATAGAATATGCTTTACAATCTATTATGCTTCTTGATACGGGTAGGTATAATTATTTACAATGTCGCCTCCTCGCAAGCCATACTGATGCAATAATTCGTTAATGTTTCTTTCATCATGCCAGTTTACATCCTGCGCTATGGCTATTGCAAAATCATCTATACTCTTCTTCAGCTTTTCTATCATTTCCTGATTTATAATACGCATATCATTTAGTGCTGTTGCCTGTCTATCAATAACAAGCGATTGATGCACAATAATTGGTTTAGCATTATAGGCGTCGCCGTATTCACTTGCAAACCACCTCATTGAGCCACCCAACTGGTTGCAGTATTCCTTGGATATAGTTGATGAAGTGGCTCCGCTTTTGCATTCTATTACTAGATAGTTATTATCTCCTATTGCCCAGAGATTATCCGGTCCTTCACCGTTTGTTTCTTTGTCTGGTAGAGTAGAAGCAAAACCTATCAACTTACCGATCTTCTGAAGAGCACTCTCAAAGCCACTTGCATCTGGCGAAAATGTTAGTGAAGAAGTAATCGAATTTACATGAATAACATAGTTATTCTGTGAAATCTTTTCTTCATCAATATAATCGCAAATTGCCTTTGCTTGTCCGACATTATTGATGGATTTATCATATCTGATACCATTAATCGGGGCAAGAATACTTATATTGAACCGCCTGCCCGCCAACAAGATCTGTTGAGCGGTTAGCCTGTCTATAAAGTTCATATATTTTGCTTTAAGTTGTAGCAAATATCCTTTTGTGTTACTATCGGTTTCATTGTTGATTTCAGAGTCAATGACATCTATCGCCTTTTGCCACTGTAATAAAGCTGCATAATCGTAGGCATTGCGTAATGCTATTGTATTACTATCGAACTGTGGTTCAGATGAATAAACCGCTTCTGATAAGCATTCTTTACTAGTCTGAATCCATTCGATTTCTCGATTAAGTGAGTAATCAGCAAGTGCAAGAACATCATCCACACTAGGTTTAGGGGTTTCTTGAATTAATAAATCCCAGAGATCCTTCGAGAGTGAATATTGTTCTTTCGTTGCTGTGCTAAAAAGCGATACTCCATTGTTTCGAAGAAGAACATCGGCAAGATTATCGCCCATCAGAACAATACAACATGAATCACTGTTTGATCGAACCCCTCTTCCCATTCCTTGCTCTATTCTCTGAATTTGCTCTTTCACAAGAATTCTGCTTGAAGGATTTATACTCTGAATATACTTGTCCTTCTCATTTCTTAGCGGAGGTAATCCATCTATAACTAAGACTCGGCAAGCATTATCGGGTAGATCAACACCATCATATCTATTAACCATAACCACTAATCCGAGATGAGTGGCCTTTAATTTAGCAACCGCAGCATCAATTGTGTCTTTTGTTACGGTCCTTTCCACGTGTGGATCCCAGAATTTTGCTCTTTCAAAAGAGGGTACAATTACAACAACATTATGCTTCTGTGAAATTAAGAACAATTTGTCCCTAATTTCTTCATTTTTTATCTCACTATTCAAATGTCTTGGAAAAAGGAATAACCTGTCACCAATATCATTTGCGTTATCAGGCACAATAATTCTTTTAATATCATCTCTATGTAGACCAACAGCAGAAATAAATACGCTATCATCTGCAAGGGTTGCACTCATAAATATTCTTCGCTGGGCGTTTACAAAGCTTGTTATTTTTGAAATTGATACTCCTTCCGGTATGATCTCAATTTCACGAGAGGAAATAAAGCAATCACACGTTGAAAAAGTGTCCTCAATAAGAGGCAAATTAAAATATACACACTCATTGCCATCATCAGCATTGTTATATTTTGACAATAATTCATATACTGAATTCTTCTTGTCCTGCCATACCCAAAAAGGAATAATTGCTGTTTTTGTCGGGTCACAGTTATCAATGATGTTTATATACGTGCTGTTGTTATAGCTTTTCCATTCCGATGCAAAGAGCTTGACAATCTGCTGATACAGAGCGTGTGAGGCAGGTATCCTTATAGAAAACTGTGTTGTAATTGTATCAAGGCATGCATGAACATCATCCAATAATACGCTTCCTATCGGATAGTTGTTTGTTTGCCTCATTCCAAAAGCACTTCGGCCATTAATTAACGAATAAACTGTTGTAACTAATATCGCTTTATTCTCTGTGTAATAATAACTGTCTTTATCATCTGTTACAAGAATTCCAAGATTCTTAGCCTCATTGCATACTTGTCCAACAAGATACTTATCTGGAACGACATAAACGGCGGGGCCTTTTCCTTCGTTTAGACAGCTTTGTAATATCATCAATCCGACAACCGTTTTCCCGCTTCCTGTATTCATCTTTATGATGCAGTTTTTCTCATCACGAACATCAAACCATTTTTTCCAGACTTCAGATTGCACATCCCTCGGATACTCATATCTTTTATCTTTTTTGGGCAATGCCATAAATATCTCTCTTGGCTCAATAGCAACACTCTTCGTTTTGCTGCTCAGTTTAGACAGTAAAGATGCCATAATTTTATCCTCCTAATAGCTCCTCGGTTTGCTATTTGCTGCTTCTTTGACTAACTTCAATTTGTTTTTGCAAGAAAAACTTATGCCCCAAAGCCAAATTTGTACGCCACAAAAGCTGCAAGCAAATTTGATCCCGTCTGCTTCGTAAAGTCCCACAACTCACTCAGAATGGTTTTCAGTTTGCTGGAATTTTTGCTCTTGCACTCATTCTCCGCACGCTCAATTAATGATGAGAGAAAGCTGATCTGTTCATCCGAGAGCTTAAGAGAAGTAATTTCTTCCTTTAATTCACCTAGTTTATTCTCAATGTCAGAGTAGTCAATGTTTTGCGTGTTGCCATCGCCGACTTGAATTGGCGAATTTGAAATCGTGTTTCCGCTGACATTAAACTGTTTGTCAATATTGTTTACCACAAATGCCTCATCACCTAATACCATAATTTCCTCAATCCGGTCGGCTTTATCAGCAAAGTAATTCTTTCCTTTCTGCGTAATGGAAGCTACTGCAGTAAAATTGCCACTAAAGTCATAGGACAAACCCTTCGGCCTGAATTGAATATAGCCATTTCTATTCAAATACTCTAAGACGCGGCCTTGGTCGGCGTTCCCGGAAACCATTATATGCATTTCGGAGGACTGAGACAGTTCACGCAATGCTTTTTCAGACTCATCATCCAGCAAAGTGAAATATGGATCATGACGCAATTTCGCCCTGATATATATTTCCTTTTGGCGAAAATAATCATATCCTTTTTGCTCGATGCGCCCATAATAAGGTACGTTGCTTCCCCAACTGAGCTTTGATATGTATCCCTCGTCGATGAGCACTTTAATGCAACTTCTGAGCTGATTGTCAGCTTTCGCTGATAAACCCTCAAATTTTTCGGCAAGGACTGCCGGGAAGTCATCAGAACGGTCTATACATTCTTGTAGAAGGTTTTCAATTTCTTTGCTTAAAAACTCCATGTGTTCCTCCAACTACATTAACACTTTCAAGAGCAGAAAACTATTGTTAAAAACTCTCCGGCACAAGGGCCAGCTTGTTGATCGACTCGTGGGCTCGAGCGAGGGAGCCGTAGACTAGAATAATGATATCAAGAAACGAATGAATTAAGTAAACATTCTTGAATCAATTCTAGATCGCTTCTTCATTACTCTTTACTCCCATCATCTCTGTTTTTCTTTCCCTTGTGAGGCGGGCCAATTACGGATACCACCTTATCCATCGTCTCCTCGAAGTGTTTTTCAATTTCACACTCCCAGAGAACAATGACTTGATACCCCATGGATTCAAGCGTTTGGATGTTCTTTTTGTCATTGGAAATGTTCTTCTCGAATTTTTCAAGCCAAAAAGCAGTCCTTGTCTTTGGAACAGCAGCTTCTATACAACCGAGGTGGCGATGCCAAAAACACCCGTGTACAAACACCACCGTATTATATGAGCCAAGAAAAATATCCGGTTTTCCTGGCATCCCTTTAACGTTTTTCCTGTAGCGATATCCGTGATGGAATAGCCATTGGCGCACCTTGGTCTCAATCGTTGTATCCTTACTGCGTATTTTGGACATATTCCAACTTCTTCTCTCGACAGTTAGCTTATCAGCCATCAAACTCCCTCTGTTTCTTTTATAAAGCTGACAAATTTGTTCAACGTCCAAATCCTCTCCTGCCTGTCACGGGGGTATGTTGCAATATAGGGTTTGGGAACGACCAGAATTACTTGCTCCTCCTGCATCTCATCCATTTGAGCCGGCGAGATTCCTTGCTGGAGGGTGCAAAGATACTTCGGCCTGTTCCTTAGCCTGTCCGCTTCGTTTATAACTTGTCT
Source organism: Clostridia bacterium (assembly GCA_017428625.1). GTDB lineage: Bacteria > Bacillota > Clostridia > Oscillospirales > Acutalibacteraceae > CAG-177. The sequence continues at coordinate 92,229 of JAFRQM010000037.1, read as the reverse complement.
CCACCGGTCCTTGCATGTGGTTTTTGCGGCAAGTGATATGAGCTTTTCCGTGGGGAACGATATATCATGGTATGCTTCCTGGGAAGGGAAAATAAAGTCAGGCTTTTTGTTTCCTTCAGTAACAGCTTGAGCCTTGTATCTAATTCCGTTACCGTCAAAAATAGCTGACAGGTGATGTTCAAGGCTTTTTCCCGCCCGGCTTTTCCGGCGATTTAGTACCATATTCGCCATAGTTATAAAGTCGTCAACAGAACTGAACCCCTGCTGAATTACTGTTCCATAGCGAGCATGCTCAATGGCCCGGAATAGCGCATATTCCATTCTCGTCCAATCAATTACCTTTCTGTCAGGATCAGTGCGAATGAACTCTGCGTGATTGTATACCCGGTTTTGAATCTCTCTCGCTGCAGCAGACATTTCAACCGAATCAGGAAAATCAACCGTTAAGCCCCTGATAAACTCCTGCATTGCGATTTGCTCTTGTGCTTCGGGGTTTACCTGTTCAACTTCAATCAGCTGATTTGTTTCAGTTGGGCTGATACCAAACGCTTCCAGAAATTGGTTTATATCATCTTCAGAGTTCAGTACATATCCGCTGTAGTCTGTATCCGTCCATTTTACAAACACCAATAAAGCGCCAGTATACTCATGTTTCAAGAATGGAAACCCGCGTCCAAAATTGGTTATTCGATATTCATTTCTCGTGCCTTGCCCATAGTAAATGAACCGACTGTCAGTTTCAAAATCTTCCTGCCACTTGATTTTTACCCATTTCTCTTTGTTTTCTCCCTTTTGCCCTGGTACATCAAAGAGAATCGGTATTGCCGGTTTCGATATGTAAATTCCAGCTTGGTGTGCACCTGTCAGGCCAGTGTCATTTGCTGACAGAAATTTGCAATATGCCCTTTGTCCTCGCATTGACGCTTGAATTGCAAGAGATGCATAGTTCTCCATTACTTACACAACCTCTCTGTTGTATTTTGATATAACCAATTAATCAGATGTACTGTCTAGTTGCTGAAGCTTTCTTACGACCAATTTAGCAACTTCTGTCATTAATGGAACTACAACAGAGTTCCCAAACTGTTTATATGCCTGTGTGTCAGATACAGGAATCTTAAAGGAATCCGGGAAGCCTTGCAGTCTGGCACACTCCCGGGGCGTAAGGCGCCGCGGATTCTTGCCTTCCTGCTCTATTAAGATTTCTGATCCGTCCTTATAATACCGGGCGCTGATGGTTCTTGTGATTCCATCAAGAGGCGCAATACCATAACCAAAGCCATTACCTGCTTCTTTATGCTTTTCAGCATAGGCTTGCAGATAATCCCAGAGTTTATCTGACAGGGTGTACTTGGTGTCCACCTTGGGTTCAAGTATCCCGCTAACAGTTGGTACTTTTTTCTTGGGCTTCAAATCAAACTTGAAGTTAAATGAATCACCGTAGCGTTCTTTGTCGAATCCAACAATTACTATTCGCTCTCTATGTTGAGGTACATACATTTTTCCGTCAAGAATCGAATAGAAAATCTTGTAATTTAATTCCTCCAAAGATTCCTGAATAATCTTAAATGTTCTTCCTTTATCGTGACTGCAAAGGTTCTTAACGTTTTCAAGCATAAAGGCCTTAGGCCTTTTTGCCTTCAATATTCTACAGATATCAAAGAACAAAGTTCCTTGCGTCTTGTCTGCAAAACCTGTTGCACGGCCAAGACTTTGTTTTTTAGAAACACCTGCAATGGAAAAAGGCTGACAGGGGAACCCTGCCACAAGGATATCATGATCCGGGATGCTTTCTGCGTCTACTTTAGTTATGTCGCCATCTGGCTGAACACCAAAATTGGCATAATAAGTCTGCTGACTGTATTTATTCCACTCATTGGAATAGACGCAACGGCAACCAGCCTTCTCGTATGCAATACGCATACCTCCTATACCGGCAAACAAGTCAATGAAAGTCATCTGGTCATCATCAGAAGCCGGTTCTTCTTTCGCATTAATCAGAAGTTGTCTAATCGCCACCGAGAGACAGTCTTGTATAGACTGACCGCTTACGGAAGAATAGTTGCTCAATTCTTCATAGACTTCATCATCAACTCGAATGTGTACCTGCTTTGCCATCTCATTACCCTCCGGGAAAAGATTAATACCAAATCTGTCCCTATTATAGCACCTTACTAACAGTGTTTCAAGGCTCTGGGAAAATTAGAGTACCTGTTTTTTCCCAGAGCGCAAGAAAGCTGTAGCAATATCTTGGACCGTTATATTTCTTCATCTGGATCATCGGTTGGGTCAATTGACGCAGCAAGCATTTTGGAATACAACTCGTCCTCTGCTGTTTGCAAAGCGGGAGTTAAGCCAAACATAAAGTCTTTAAGAACGTTAAACCGTATCATACGGTTCGTGTGTTTATTCAGGCCCTCCGAAGAAGCAAGCTTGTACTTTTTCAACCAGTCAAAGAGAGTTTTCTCATCTTCGCCAATCTGATCAGCAAGATCCATATCATTACTGAAAACAGAATAAAGTTTAACGAATGACTGAAACCTGTTCAACAAGTTCTCATCTACATCTAACCCATTTCTTTGCATATAAAATATGACAGAAAAAAGTGTATATAACTGAGTTTTCTTCTTTAGGAATTTTGAGACCTCTTCAGAAACAAAGAATTGCGGGACAGCATCAATTGCTTTGCAGACAGCTTCTTTATCACTTTCTGCATCACTATAGCCTGTTTGCAACTCTTCATATGCCTGATTTAATGCAGATTGATCGGTTTGATCAATAATACCTCGCCTGTATAGCAGAACCAACGATGCACAGAATTCAACATCCTTCATCCTTCTTATATCAGGTGCTGTAAAAAGTCTTTTCTCATCCCAAATGGTATACTCGGAAAGCTCTCTAGCGAGTGCAGCAAACTCTCCTGACATACTGTTTCGTTTTTCCTGATCATTCAAATTATAATCTGTGAGATTTAACCGATTAAACATGGTAATAATGTCTGGGCGAGTTGCCGAAGGATCAATATCAATCACCATCAACTGGTAATTCCAGAATGCTTTTTTGTCCTCTGAAGAAAGGTCCTTAAAATACTTATTCGCATATTTTTCTTTTGCTGTAGCATCAAGCAAAAACTGTGGCTTAAGTTTAAATTCGTTATCTATAAAGGAGCAAATTGCCTTTATCCTTTGTTGCCCATCTACGATATGCGTAATTGATAACCCGGTATCAGGATCGGTTTCCGCCTTCCAGAAAAAAAGTACAGGAATTATCAGATTTAAAAGAACAGTTTCTATCAACCTAATTTTATCTTTTTCGCTCCATACAGATCTGCGCTGATAAGTTTGATCTACTATTAAACTTCCATCGGCAAACATCGAAGATATTTCTTTGATGGTCTTCCTGTTATCAGTAAAATTAAACATTTAATCTTCCTCCATTATTTTTTTTGCTTTTCTTATACCAATTATTTGGTATTCCTCCAAATCATCCCAATTTCTGTAGATTCGATAGGTGATGGGATGTACAAAACCAAGATTATCTTGCAGTGCTACATTGATTGGATTTACCAGTCTTTCCCATTCTTCACTTAAGCCAGATATTTGCATAAGATCTTTTTCATTGATGTATCCACGAAATATCGACTCAGTTAGATGATTATAATATCTTTGGTACCAAATCCCTTTAACGTTCCGAAGCTTATCCCAAAACAATTGATAGAGTCGCTCAGAAACTATTGCAATATCAATGTCGGATGATGGCTTACCAGGAGCTTCATCATGGAAAGGACGTAACAGTTTACTGGGTGACAAACTATATCCTGTTTTAGCGCTTCCTACGATTTGCAAACTATGAAAACTAATATTAAGCTTGGTTGACACTATTTCCTTAAAAAAATCCATTTTATCAACGAGATCTTCTGCAGGAATATGTAAGTATTCTGAAAAATACCAGTTATGTGATTTTACAATGTGCTTAAGATAATAGTCTTTTGCATCCATTGTCATTAGATCATTCTTGATAGATTCAAGATTAACCATTTTCTCCCTCTATTCTACGCAAATTGTTTTCTATCCATTCGTAAAGATCACGTGCTATTCCCAGTGCCAAAAGATAAGGCACTCCGTTGCCCACCATTTTGAATTTTGATGATAGCGTGATATCTGACGGTAATGAAAAATCTTGAGGTAAAGATTGTATTGCAAGAGCTTCAGCAACACTGATCCTTCGTGGAAGATATGGATGTAAGTGGACTTCGTTATTGCCATAAGCAGCAGTAGGTGAATAACGCCATCTGTGGAGTCGTTTAAAAGACTTGCCTCTTGATTCCCCCTCGGGAATGGTTAAGAATTTATCTTCCTTTTTTACCGCAAAACAATCGCAAGCATTAGGATGTTCTTCAACCCTGTTAATTTCAAACCAATGTTGTACTGTTAGTTCCTGTATTATACCTCTTGGTTGTTCCAGACGCCCATTTTGTTGAAAAGGCGTGACAGTGGGCCATTGAGTTCGCTTGATGATATCCATTGTATAAAGCCGTCGGCCACCGAAAACATATTGAAGATTGCGTCCAAAACGTTCACGCTTGAATCCAATCAGTATTAGTCTATCCCTAAATTGGGGAACTCCATATAGCAACGCATTTTCTATTGAGTCAAACAGAGAATAACCCGATCTATATAGTCTTCGTTTTATTCTTTCGTAGTATTCATGATGCTTTTTCGTTTGATAAAGCCCTTTGACATTCTCCAACACAAAAAAGTCGGGGCGCCGCTTTTCAATCAGTTGAACATAAACTGTTGTGAGTTGTCCATTTAGTCCCTTCTCTCCAGCGTTTGTTCCTGCGGCAGAAAAATCAGGACACGGGGGGCCTCCAATAAAACCAATTAATCTATCTCCACGATGATTATACTGGGGAAATGTATCTTCCCACTTTTCATCCGATAAAAAAGCTCTTACATCATCATGACTATATCCAAATTCCGGAGTGAAATCCCTGTGTCTTCTCGCATACTGATATGCTCTCAAAAAGGTCTCGTTGTATTCATTAACAAATGCGATATTAAATCCTGCATTCTCGAATCCCAAGTCCAAAAAACCAAGCCCTGAAAAAAATGAAAAAACATCAATCGGCATACAACTCACCTCGTCTTTATCGCTGAACTCTGCGAACTGAAATAATTAGACCTCCGGCACGAATTCCATGATGTCGTCTATCGTGCTTTCGTGTGTCTTTACGATTTCAATACAATTGCAATGATATATAATGTTTCAAATCGGAACGATGTTATGTCTTACTATTCAAATCCGAAAAGTCGGAATTGAACATGATTTTTTCCGGAAGTTCCTTCTTGTGCAGGAACATCAGCATATAGATAGGGAAGTAGATGATTTTGCCGTCTGTTTCGACATTGCCGTTGCAGAAAACATAGCCCTCGCTGATACCGTAATCCGTCAGATTCAGCACATTATCCATCGCATTATGGCGGTAATAGTCCTTGCCTGATTTAATTTCAATCGGCAATATCTTTCCGTCCTCTTCAATCACAAAATCAAGCTCACCGAATTTTTTGCTGTTGTAGTAATAGAGCGTATATCCGTGGGCGGTCAGCTCTTCGGCGGCGACATTTTCGTAAACCGAGCCGAAGTTGATCGTCGTTTCATGCTGCAAAATTTTGAGCTGTATCTCGTTTCCGTATTGCGCGGCGAGCAGGCCGATATCATTTGAAAACAGCTTAAAAAGGTTTTGCGATTTAGAGAGAAGCAACGGCACAGTCGGCTCATCTACCACATTTGCCGGAAGCGCCACACCCGCATTCTTCAGCCACAGAAAGCTGTCATAATATTTATCAAACCGCGCTTTTTCATTGAGATTTTTCAGAATAAACCGCTTGTTTTTTGCGTTCAGCTCGCTGGGAATCAAATCAAATATCTCATTGAGATACAAACGGTTCTTCTCGTTGTATTTTGAAATATCGCGCTTGTAAAGCCGGATGATCGCATTTTGCGCATCGGCAACTTTGCGGAGATTTTTTGTTTCCAAATAAGCGGAGACTGCCTCCGGCATACCGCCGACGATAAGGTAGAGCTCAAACAGCGCTGTCATTCGCTCATGAATAAACTTATCCACAGGCTTTTTATGCTCAAACGAATCACGAAGCGCATCAATGACATTTGTGCCTACGCCGTTTGCTAGGGCGAATTCCTCAAAATCAAGAGGAAACATCGTGATAATATCCATATATCCTACCGGAGCGGAAATAATATCCTTAAATACGGTTCCGAGCAGTGAGCCGCTGAGAATAAATGAATATTTGCCGTCCTGAACAAGGTATTTGATCTGGGTAATCAATTCCCTGCATTCCTGAACTTCGTCAAAAAAGATAATCGTCTTGCCGGGGAGCATACGATCTCCGAAAAGAGCGGAAAGGCGCAGTAAAATCTCATCTGCACCTTGCGCGTTTTCAAACAGCGTAATATAATCCGGATTCTCGATAAAATCCATTTTTATTACACTTTTATAGTTTGCCTTTGCAAACTTTTCGATTATATAAGACTTTCCGACCTGGCGGGCGCCGGTAATCATCAGCGCCTTTTTCGGATTGCCTTTATAGAACTCTTCAATTTTTTTTGTGATTTTTCGTTGGAGCATTTTTATCCTCCTGCGATAATGTTGCCACTATAATAACACAAATCCGCGAGATAATCAACTCATTATTTACACTTTTCCACGGATTTTATATCGGAATTTTGCACTTTTCCCGATTGCGTTATTAGTATAGAGTTAAACTGATTATTGTTTTTTTCTGTTTGGAAAGCACGCTTCCAACCATTCGGTAAACTCTGCGGGAGTGATTTTGCCGTCGGAGCATTCATCGCGTTTGACGATCGCTTCATATTTCCAATTCTTGAAATCCTTTTCTTTTATTTGGCGCACTTTTACCCGTGCGGCATATCGTTTGTAATATTTATGATAGAGGGCGATGGCTTCATTGCCCTCTGTTTTCTTTTTGTAATTTTCCTGTGCAGCGAGATCTTTGCAGGTGCGGTTTGTGCCGGCTTCAATACGGTCGCAGTAATTTGTATCGTAATTGCCTTTCATAATGAAATATCTGCCACACCGTTTGCATTTACGAAAACGGATGTTTTCTTCCAGCATCTTTGTAAATTCAAGTTCCAGAATGTCACGCAAAGATCCGAATTCGTAATAAACGCATATACCTCTCGGTAATGAAAGCTTTAATGCCAAGTCGTGTGGTTCAATATTGTATTTATTTGCCAATTCAGCTATAGATTCTTCGCTGACGGGATTCATCAGTCTGTATCGAGCATTTTCGATGTCCGTAACAGAATATAAAGGAGCTTTTTCGCCGGCAGATATTGCTAAACCTGTTCCAAATACTTCACGCCTCATAATACTTCCCGGGAAATTGATCAACGATTTATAAATATTGTATTTTTCTGCCGGCGTTATATAGTTCAGCGTCTTTGGGAATAAGTTTTCGTCATAACAAAACTCAATCAGATCCCGGTATTCTTTTTGCAGGGCTGAAATATATCTCGCATAAAGCCTGATACTCTTTGTAATTTCATCAGTTTTTCTGAAGACAGGAGGGCATATTGCGGAATACAGAGAAGCATAAGCGATCTCATTTATCAAATTGAAGGTTAATTCATATTGTTCAAAATCGTTAAGAAACAACTGATCCTCGTCATATATTTTTTGAGGTTTCAGGTTCCAATTGCCGTTATCGGATTTCTCCGACACATCATTGAGAAAATCCGCCATTTTTTTATTTGCACGGGCTCTTTCAAACAGCAGTTCAAGTTGTCTTTCTTCGGTATAAACCTTTTTTATTGGAGTTTCAAAATCAGCATAGATAAAGTCCAGCAGTCCTTCTCCATAATGCAGATTGATAGTTGCTCCGCTGTAAATGTTTATTTGAGGTTTTAAATCATCAATGCCGTCAAGAGAAATATCATATTTGCTCATTGCGGTTTTTCGCATATCCTCGTTATATGCTTTTTCATCATCGAAATCTTCATCTGAATCATCGGTGTGTGCTGTGTGAATCTCAGGATGCTTCTCTTGTATGGAATGAACAAGATACTCCATATTCTCATGCTCAAAATGTTCATCAACCACGATTTGAAATGTGTTTTTATCTTTGCCGAAAAACGCTTTGTTCATGAAAAACGAATATATGATATTTTCGTTGTCACTCATCATTGAGTTATATTTTTCATATTCATCGGGCTTGTATTCAGAAAAATCAAATTGGCTCATAATTACACCTTAAGCATATAATATTTTTACTTGCTGAAAAACAAGATTTTTTAGTAAGTAAATTAAATGGAATCGGTCGTGTCTGAGGATGCGGCTGATTTGTTTTTTGGAAAATGTTAATTCGTAAAATATTTGGATAATCACATCACTACAATAAACATTCTACAAAACTATTGCCTTTTTGTCAAGAATGGATATACTTTAGTTGAAATCAGAAAACGGAGTTGAGAGAATTCCAATTATCCAAATAATATCACGCCGGTGCACAGGCGGATTTTACATAGATAGATTTTCAAAAAACAGGAGGAATTACAAAATGAATCAAAAACTTGAAAAGGCAATTACCGAAAGAGAGAAAGCCGCGGCAGACGCAGAAAGATATGAGGCGCTTTTGAGCAAAGCAAGAAAAAAGTTAAAAGAGCTTGATGCCAAAATAACCGTGATGCGCGATGAGGAACTTCTCACAATAATCAGGGAAAACAATATTACAGCAGAAATGCTGGAAAAGGCTTTTGTTAAAACAAAAGTTGCGGAGAGCGAGGAGTAATGCCAAGGCGCACTTCTATATCATATTACGGAATATGATATTTGTGCGGTTATGACAGTTGCCGTCATAACAAACTCGCTTCGCTCAAAAGGGCTGCGCCCTTCGCAACAAGTTGCTGCCCCAAAGGAGGATGAATATTGAAAAAGGACATTTCAAAAGATGAATTATATAATCTTTTCAGTGAATACGGATATTCGGATGTTTCGGAAGATGAAATCACAGCAGTATTGAAAAAGCTTAAAGAGGATGAGAAAGCTTCAGCCGCTTTTCACAGAGCTGTCAGGGATAACAACAGGGCAAAATCTGCAAAGAAAAAAGAACGGGATATAAGGACACATCAGCTTTGCAATATCGGCGGAGCCATAATAAAGTTTTACCCTGCTCTTGCCGAACTTTATCCTCATGAGCTTGAAGCGCTCTTTGAAAAAATACTCGTGGATTATGATGATACCATTCCCGTAATTATCAATGATGCGATTGAAAACAGAAAATCTATTTGAAGGAGGATTGATAAACGCAGATTATCATTTTCATGTTGAACAGGTTAAGCGATCGGAGGGACACTCGGTGACCGAAATGGCGGCATACAGGGCTTGTGAAAAACTACAATCGGATTATTATCACGAAACTTATGATTTCTCAAATAAAAAAGGATTGATTCACAGTGAAATACTTATCCCCGAATATGTTCCGGAAAAGTATAAAGACAGGAAAACTCTTTGGGATGAGGTTGAGTTTCAGGAGAAAAGAGCAGACGCTCAGCTTGCCTTCAATTTTGATTTTGCGTTGCAGACGGAATTTACAAACGAAGAAAACATCGAAATTGTCCGGAAATTCATTCTTGAAAATTTCGTAAGCAGAGGAATGATATGTGACTGGTCGTTTCATTATCCGGAAGAAAACGATTCAAAACCAAATCCCCACATTCATCTGCTCTGCCCGATAAGACCGATGAACAAAGACGGCACCTGGGGAGAAAAACAAAAGCTCATCACATTCGTTGATGAAAGCGGAAAGAAAAAGAAAAAAGCCGTCAAGACAACGGATTGGTCCGACAGCAAAACGCTTATTGAGTGGAGAAATGCATGGGCTGAAATCAATAACAGAATGTTTGAGGAAAAAGACATGACAGAAAGAATAACAGCAGACAGCTTTGAAAGCCGCGGCATTGAATTATTGCCGACAATTCACGAAGGTCCGAATGTGAGAGCAATGGAAGCAAAAGGCATTGTAACAGAACGCGGAGAATACAATCGGTTGGTAAAAAAGATAAATCAGTCTTTACGGCTTATCCACGAATATCTCAGCGGATTATTGAGTTGGGCAAAGGGACTGGTTGTCAAAGTTCCTAAAGAAAAAACTCTGATTGACCTTTTGCAGGATTATTCCGACGGCAGAAACTACGGCGCATACAGTGATAAAGCGAAAGCGGAAAACCTTAAGCGGCTTTCGGTTCAGACAGAATATCTTGTTTCGCGCAGCATACTCACGCCCTCAGATTTGGATAATCATATTCAATCAATAGAAAGAGATTATGAAAAAACAAAAGCCGAAAAAGACAGAATCAAAAAACAGGTTGATTTGCTCAATTCGGATTTGAAAACAATTAAGAGATGGGAAACGGTAAAGCCGATCGGTGAACAGTATGAAAATAAGAAAATAGGCAGAGACAAATTTTACCGTGAACACGAAAAAGAGATTAAATCATATTACTTCATTAAAAAGAACAAGTCAAAGCTTCTCAATGTGGATTCTGAAAAGAAAGCAAAGTCGGAACTGAAGAAGTTGATGCCGATTATGAAATCTTATGATGAATCTCTCGTAAAAATCGAAAAGGAGCTGAAATTCCTGAAAACCATTCAACACAGTATCGATGTTGCTCTCGGCAATTCGGATGACGCGGTTCCCGTTGAAATTGACGGAAGGACAATTTTCATTGAAAAGAAAGATTTTTCAATGAATGCAAGATTAAAGCAGGCGCAAATAAAAGCCGATGAACACAACCGGCGACTGAAGGAGGAAAGAGAGAAAGAAAAGAATAAATCTAATATTGAACAGTGAATTCTACAGCCAATGAGGCAGAAAGGAACGTGATATATGACTAACAGAATGAGAACGGTAAATACAGCTTATGAAGAACTAATTTGTGACGATCCCAATACCGCGGTTACAAAAAATGCAATCAGGCAAATTGTCAATTCGGGTAAAATACCGTCGCTGCGCTTCGGCAACAGAACGGTTTTCGACCTTGATGACTTGGAAAAATATTTGCTGACATTCGGCAAACCCGATACCGTGAACAAGTCAAATGAAGGTTGTATTATATGACTGCTTATGTTATAATGCGGGCGTGGAAACATACGGAATTACATTCGCCGGAAAGAAGGTATATCATTAATGGCGACTTATAAAAAAAGAGGTAATTCCTATGAACTTCGCATTTACTTCAACAAAAAGCTTCACACGAGAACATATCGTCCGCCTGACGATATTACACCCGGTCAGCTTGCTCTTGCTCTGGAGCAGCAACTTGCTGAGTTTCAGAAGGATCTTGAAAAAAACAGGTATATAACATCATACTCAACTTTCAGAAAAACTGCAGAGTACTGGATGGAGAATGTTGCGAAAGACAGACTTGCACCGAAGACCTACGAGAGATATGAAAGCCTTTTCAAAAGAATATTCGCTTCGTCAATAGGCTCAACAAAACTCAGAGACATTGATCAGCAACAACTAAATGAGTTTTATTTTTCTCTGATGAAACCGGGAACCAACGCAAAAACCGGAGGACCTCTTTCCCCGAAAACCGTGCGCGAATATCATAACATCATTTCAAGAGTTCTTAATGCTGCTTGGCGCTGGGGAATAATAAACGAGAATATTGCCAATCGCGCTGAACCTCCGACAGTTCATCGCAAGCAGATTGAATGTATGTCAGAGGACGAAGCAAGGCATGTGCTCCAACTTCTTGAAGATGAGCCGATTCAGTATAGAACAATGATAACCGTTTTATTGTTATGCGGTTGTCGCCGCGGCGAGCTGTGCGGTCTTGAATGGAAAGACATTGATTTTGAAAGAAGCACCATCCATATCCGCCGCACTTCTCAATATGTTCATCATCAGATAATCACTAAGGAACCTAAAACGACAAGCAGTATCCGCAACCTTTCGTTGGACACTCATACAGCTGAACTTCTCAGGGAGTATAAGAGTTGGCAAAGCGTCCAAAGACTTAAGGCGGGTAAATTCTGGCAGGATTGCGACAGGCTTTTCACCAAAGCAGACGGAACGCCCATTCATCCCGATACTGTTGGTGACTGGTGGGATAAGTTTCAGGCAAAGTACGGGCTGGAGCACCATTCACTTCATTCTCTCAGGCACACAAATGCATCGCTGCTTATTGCCTATGATGCAGATGTAGCTACGGTCTCGGGGAGACTCGGTCATGCCGATGCTTCTACGACATTGAAGATTTATACTCATCAGTTCAAATCAAGAGATAAGGCGGCCGCGAATCTGCTTGGCAGTTTTGCAGACGAGGCGATTAAGGGCGCAGACAGTGAAACAGGAATAATCTGTGAACTTGATAAAATGCGTGAAACAGGGTGATTGTGAAGCAAACTCTGAAGCAAAACACAAAAAATGCATAAAAGAATCCTTATTTTTCAAGGGAATCAACAGATTGACCTCCGGGTTCTGTAGGAAAAGGTCATAATATTCATCGATTATTTATCTTTTATGCATTGGATTTGCAATAAATATCTTCATTTTTATCCATTTTACGGATTAAAATCAGCGGCTTTTTGAGCCCTTTTCGTCAGCTCTGAAGCAAAACTCTGAAGCAAATGCCCACTCGGAGAAAAAGAAAGCCGCTGACTTAACAGCTTGAAACGCTTATAAGTCAACGGTTTTTCTTTGGTTGCGGAGGCAGGATTTGAACCTGCGACCTCCGGGTTATGAGGGTGCCCTAAAAAACTCAACAAATATAATATAGTTAAATATTGTCTATATGGCGTTGTTTTTTACTGGATTTAGCACAATAATTTCAGTATTTTTTATATTTTTCAATTACTGTGGGGATAGCTGTAGGGATGATTGTAGGGATTTAACTACAGCCTTGTTCTCAAAACTTCATAATTAATTAGGCCGGACTTTTTAATCGTTATGATTGAGAAGTCCGGCTTTTTTTGTTGTCAAAAATCAACTAGAAGGAGGAAAAAATATGACAAAAGAATCAATCGAAATGATACCCGTGAGCGAACTTCACGATTTCCCGGATCACCCTTTCGCCGTCAGAGATGATGATGCAATGAGGGAGATTACGGAGAGTACAAAAGAATACGGAATCTTAACCCCGATTACCGTGCGACTGAGAGATGAGGGTGGTTATGAAATCATTTCCGGGCACAGGCGGAAACACGCCTGCGAGCTATCCGGTATAACCGAAATCCCCGCTATCATCCGTGACTGCACCAGAGATGAAGCCATCATTATGATGGTGGACAGCAATCTTCAAAGAGACTGTATTTTGCCGAGTGAAAAAGGTAAGGCATATAAAATGAAAATGGAAGCCATTAACAGGAGAATGGGCAGACCGCCATTGACTCAGGAAAACGGTGGACAAAATGGCCACACTTTTTCAGGCAAGACTCGTGACCTGATTGCAGAGGGAGCTAACGAGAGCGCCAGAAACATTCAGCGATATATCCGCCTTAATGAACTCAATCCCAAACTTCAGAGATTGGTTGACGAAAGAAAGATGGGTATTACTCCCGCGGTCGAAGTCTCATATCTTTCCCCTGCCGAGCAGGATTTGCTGATGGAAACTATTGAGAGTGAGCAGACAACTCCCTCACTCTCCCAGGCACAGAAAATGAGGAAAATGAGTAAGGAAGGAAGTCTCAATGAGGATACTATGCTCGATTTGATGCAGGCGCAGAAGAAACCCGAGGGAATGGATATACTATTAAGGTATAACGATATAAAAGAGTTTTTTCCGAAAGCATATACCCCATTGCAGATGAAAAACGGAATAATGAAGCTTCTTGAGAATTTCCGACAGGCTCAGATAAAACGTGCGAGAAATCAACAGAGCCGATAAAATGTGCTTTTTCCAAATAGAAATATCTCATAGTGCCTGACATCACTCCGGGAAAAACTGAGAGGAAAAAGTGCAAAAAACAACGGCACGGTGCCGATAAAAAATCGTCAAAAAAGCCACTCTCAAAAAATATTTGAAAAAGATAAGGAAAAAAATAATGTCGAAAATAACTAAAGAACTGCATTTGTTTATGCCTGTCGGAGACGATGAAATCCAGGTTGAAAGCTGGGATAAAAGTATCAATAAATCAGTTATGGAGTTAAAAGATAACGAACCGGATGCAGTAGTTGTTCTTTACGATGAAGAATATCCGCAATTCCTGCGTGCGGCAGTTAAGATGGACTACATTTCAATCAGATTTCAAAAATCAATCACCGAAGGACAAAAAGCAGCCCGTTCCGAAAACGGGAAGCAACATACAGACAATCTTAAATATCAAAACAAATTACAGCCGGACAGCGTATGAAATCAATCGTACATTGTCCGGCTTTTTTGTATTTTACAGCGAAAGGAGGCGTATCTATGGGTCACTTCATTATCAGCGTCGGCGGTCTTTATGTCTGGCTTGCCATTGAAGCCGCTGCAAAGGTAGTCGGTATGCTTATCAGATAAGAGATAAATACAGCCGATAAAATCTGAGCAACAGGAGGTGAAAAACATATTCTGCCTTGTGCGGAGAATTCCGCCTTAGAGATTCGGTAAAAAGCCGAATCAAAGAAAAACAATATTTCAATACGGAGGTAAAAGTTTATGAAAAACAAAAATCAGTCAAACAGCTATTCCAAAAAGGAAAGGCAGAGAATCATCATGGCAACCGCGGGCATCCTTTGTATTATCATCGGTTTTACCGGACTTCTTCTGTTCGGTGTCAGACGATGCACAAAGGATGATAATCCCGACAACGGCTTCGTTATGGACGATAACGCCGTTGAAGGCGGCTGGAACAAGGTTGACGAAGATAAAGTTCGCGAGAACCTTAACGCCAGTGTGGAAGAAGGATATATCAATATCAGTATGAACACCACACCCGTGTTTGAGAACGGTAAAGCCGAAGGAAACCTGATGATTGTCAACGAAACAATCAACAAATACCCTCAGAAGGTAATAATCACTCGTAATGACAACGGTGATGTAATTTACGAATCCAAGGGTATCCCCGTAGGCAGTAAGATTGAGAAAGCAATGCTTTCGGAGAATTTACCTGCGGGAACTTATGAATGCACGGCGATGTTCCATAATATGAATCCCGATACGGGAGAATCGCTCGGATGCGCCGGTGCGATCATTACAATTACGGTTAAGAACTGACCGAAACAGTTCAAAACAAAAAATATACTATAACTAACAAAGGAGAATTTATTTTATGAAAAACAACAAACTTACAAAGGTCATTTCCATCGTTCTTGCTGTCTGTGCTATCGCAGTTATGGCAGTTCCCTCATTCGCAGCCGACATTACCACCAACGGCGGCAACGGCACTACTCCCGTAAACCTTTATTCAACCGATGACGGCACCCTCAACGGTGACCCGGCTCCGACAGCTCTTTCCGTAACCATTCCCACCGCTCTTCCCGTTGCGGTAGGCACTGACGGCGAGACCACAACTGCCGATAACGCAAAGATCACAAACAACTCTTTCGGCGCAGTCAGAGTAAAGACCGCCACTATCAGCGGCGCTAACAGCTGGACTCTCGTTCCTTTCGGCAACAAGAGCACTCTCGCATCCGAAAAGGTTGACTCCAACAAAATCGGTTTCGCCATGAAGCTCGGTAACGGCGCACAGGTAAAGACCGCGAATACAAACAATTCCCAGGCTCTTATCTCCGCTCCCGTAACAGGCTGCTATATGTCAGGTGTCGGCGATACAACCAAGAACAGCGTAGATGTTGCCTATGACGCTATCGTTACTCCCGTTTCAACGGCCGTAACCAATAAGACAGTTGCAAATATCGTATTCGTTGTTGAATTCGATACAGCTGCTTAATCAGTTCTAAACAATACTTTTACAACGGAGGGCGGCAACGCCCTCCGTTCTTATAGGAAGGCAGGTAAAAAATATGAAACTTAAAACTATTACGGCAATCTTACTTGCCATAGCTACCCTCTTTTCAGTTTCCTGCATTACCGCTTTTGCAAACAAAGAAGCTACTGCTTCCGTTCCCGTAAAGCTTACTGTAGTTAATGACTACAGAAGCATATCGGTAACCGTTCCGGCTTCACTGCCTGTTGAGATCTACAACGGCACAGTTGTTACGGCGAATAATGCCAGAATCACGAACAACGCGAAATCAGGTTCGGTTAAGGTTAAAGCGGTAGCTGTAAATGACGGAGATTTCAAAGTCGGCAGTTACGATTCCTTTTCGGGTAATAAGACCATTGCCCTTAAAATCAACGGCATTGTGACAAAGGGCAGCGGCAATATGGAAATAAGCGAATCAGCATTTCCGAATATCGCTCCGGCAGAGAATCTTCCTCTGAGCTATTTTGCAAAGGTGTCAAAGGATGCAGGCATAATGAAGGATAAAGAGGTTGCAAAAGTTATCTTTACTATTTCGCTGGTTGAATAAGGAGGCGTTTCAGATGAAGAAACACTCCAGGTTATTCAGAATAATAGTAAGCTTTGTGATTTTTACAATGATTGTTTTCGGCACAAATCTCAGTGCTTATGCGGATACAGAATTATCAATCACATGTCACAAGAGTCTCTGCGGCAAGAAGATTAAATTATGCGGACCTCTGTTATATGGAGCGACAATTCCGTCTTCTGTTCCGTATCTGGGAGGAACAATCCTAAATGCTGATAATAGAATTGACGCGACAATTTACAGTATGACAACCAATGATCATTTTTTTGCTGCATACTGCCCAAGTTATACCAATTCGGGACTATCCAAGCATGCAATGGCCTTGTTCCGTTTCAGTCATGTTTATGTTGCACAATCATATGCGCAACTTACCGACGATGTAACATCAGGTGAAACTACTTACCGAAAAACCGGTTATCATCTTACAACATACAAATGTACCGGCTCTAAAAGAGCAAGCGTAACCGGATCCATTATTTCACAGGTATTGGCAGACGGCACATTCAATGACGGGTATCTGAGTAATGATGAACTTGATGCAATAGAGACAATAATATGCGCAAAGGGATGCAACGGAGTTAAACAAGAATACGAGCATCATAATTGGTCAATGGGAACATGGACCAAGTATGACGGAACTTACCATCAGAGGACAAACACCTGCAACGATTGCGGTTATACAGAAACCGAAAAATCGATTCACAGAACATCGTCCACAGACTGGACTTCCATCAGCAGTACACAACACCAAAGAACAACCACTTGTACGGTTTGTAATTACTCCAACACACAAAAAGCAAACCATTCTTGGACTTACAGCAATTACACTTCTGTTGACGGAACAAAACATTCTGTAAAAAGAACCTGTTCAGTATGCGGATATACCGATACGATTCAGCAGAATCACAGTTTGGTATATGGCGACTGGCTGGAATACACACAGGCGGGTCAAAACGCAATCGACAATAATGCACCCGATTCAATAAAATATCATGTCAGAACAAAGAGCTGCTCAAGTTGCGGTTATACAGGATACGAATACCAAGAACATAATCATGTGCGTGATTTTGAGGGATACAAACCTGCAGTAACAGGTGGATTCAGCGGCACATCTCACTATTATACAGTTCATTGTACAATTTGCACTCACGGGATTATATATTACATAAAGCACAAATACAATGCAAATGATAATGTATATACAGATATTTCCGAAACACAGCACCATGTTAAGCAGACATGTACGGACTGCGGCTGGCTGAACGAATTTGACGAAGACCACACTTTCACAACAACCTGTGAACCGATCTCTGATACAAGGCATAAGTTTACATCGGTTTGTAAATGCGGACATACAAACATCTCTTACGGAGACCACCATGATGATGACAGCGACTGCTACTGTGACGACTGCGGATATCTTATGACGAGATTTTCGGTTACTGTCCCTGCAACGCTTTCACTGGTGATGGATAAGGACGGCAATGTATATACTCCTACAAACGCGGTAATATCCAACAACTCAACTGCAGCCGTCAAAGTCACGGGTATCGGTCTTTCTCCGAAAAACGGATGGACTGTCGTTCCGTATTCAACTAATATGGCCAACCAAAAGGTTGATTCGCATAAAATCGGTCTGAAATTAAGAGATTCTCAGAGCGTATCGGGTAATACCATGCCGGTTACAGGCAACTGGAATATCTCAAAAGGCAGTAATCTGCCTTTGACCTATTCAGCGGTTGTGTCTGCAACATCTCAGCCTATTTCCGGCACGAATGTGCTTGATGTCACTTTTGTCATAGACTGGAGGGATTGATATGCAGGAGGAAGTTCAAAATAAAACCATAACCCTGGCAATCAATACTTCAAAGCTTACGGCAAGAGAACTTAAGCAGGCGCTTGAAAAGTTCCTTGCTTATCAAAAGAACCGTCATAACGACAAAGCACAGACAAAGGATGTTATTCCCCGCGGAAAACAGACCGTCAAACAGCTCGCCGCCCAGAATCAGGGTATGACCAATATTGAGATTACGGATAAAAACATCCGGACATTCGACAGAGTAGCGAGGAAATACGGTGTGGATTACGCGGTCAAAAAGGACAAAACGGTTGACCCGCCGAAGTATCTGGTATTTTTCAAAGCCAAAGATACGGACGCGCTGACAGCAGCTTTTAAGGATTACACCCGTAAAACCGTCCGCTCGAAAGCCCGCAAGGATTCCGTGCTGGATAAGCTGTCCAAGGCGAAAGAAGCTATCAAAGCCATTCCGGCAAAAGTCAAGCACAAGGAACTTGAGCGATGAACAATGTGTACATCAAGAAATATGTCATTCCGAACATTCCGTATGTGTTTCTCGCTCTGCTATTCACCAAGCTCGGGCAGGCCTACCGCCTGACGCCGGGCATTACATTTTCGGATAAAGCCCTTCGCATTATGGAGGGCTTTTCCGCTGCTTTTGAATCTTTTTCTCCGAGTTTTTATGCGTT
Organism: Clostridia bacterium; assembly: GCA_017428625.1. GTDB lineage: Bacteria > Bacillota > Clostridia > Oscillospirales > Acutalibacteraceae > CAG-177. The sequence continues at coordinate 73,225 of JAFRQM010000037.1, read as the reverse complement.
CGACCTCATAATCGGTTTCTCATGTGCTCTGGCAATCCGCCTTGCCGTCTATGTCAAAAGCAAGAACGCGAAGAAGTTCCGCAAGAACGAGGAATACGGTTCTGCCCGCTGGGGCACGCAGGAGGACATCCGCCCTTTTGTAGATCCGGTGTTTCAGGAAAACATCATTCTTACCCAAACAGAAAGACTGATGATGAGCAACCGCCCGAAGGATCCCAAAAACGCGCGCAACAAAAACGTGCTGATCGTCGGCGGCTCCGGGTCGGGCAAAACACGGTTCTGGATCAAGCCGAACCTGATGCAGCTGCATTCCAGTTATGTTTTAACAGATCCGAAAGGCACCGTGATCAATGAGATCGGGAAGCTCTTTCAGATAAACAGCTACTGCATCAAGGTGTTCAACACGATAAATTTCAAAAAGTCCATGCACTACAACCCTTTTGCGTATATCCATAGTGAAAAGGATATTCTGAAACTGGTCACGACGCTGATCGCCAATACCAAGGGCGAAGGCAAGACCGGCGATGATTTCTGGGTGAAGGCTGAAACGCTGCTTTACTGCGCTCTTATCGGTTATCTGTGGTATGAAGCCCCGGAGGAGGAACAGAACTTCACGACGCTGGTCACCTTTCTCAATTCCATGGAAGTGCGCGAGGATGACGAATCCTTCAAAAACGCCGTGGACCTGCTCTTTGACGAGCTTGCGGCGGAAGAACCGGACCATTTCGCCGTGCGGCAGTATGAAAAATACAAACTGGCGGCAGGGAAAACAGCCAAATCCGTTCTCATTTCCTGCGCCGCCAGGCTCGCGCCGTTTGATATTGCAGAGATTCGAGAGATCACGATGTATGACGAACTGGAGCTGGACACACTCGGCGACCGGAAATCCGTTTTATTCCTCATTATGTCCGACACGGACGCGACCTTCAATTTCCTGATTTCGATGATCTATACACAGCTGTTCAATCTACTATGTGAAAAGGCGGATGATGTTTACGGCGGCAAACTGCCATTCCATGTGCGCTGCCTGATTGACGAGGCGGCAAACATCGGACAGATCCCAAATCTGGAAAAACTTATGGCTACAATCAGAAGCAGAGAGATTTCAGCTTGTCTTGTATTACAGGCGCAGTCACAGTTAAAGGCGTTATACAAAGACAGCGCCGATACCATTATCGGCAACTGCGACAGCAGAATATTTCTCGGCGGGTCTGAACCGACAACGCTGAAAGAGTTATCCGAAGCACTCGGACAGGAAACCATTGATACATTCAATACCGGTGAAAGCAGAGGACGGGAAACATCTCACAGTCTTAACTATCAAAAGCTCGGTAAGAAACTGATGAGTATTGATGAGCTGTCTGTTCTTGACGGAAGTAAATGTGTATTGCAGTTAAGAGGCGTAAGACCGTTTTTATCAAACAAGTATGACATCACAAAACATCCGAACTACAAATATCTTTCGGATTATGACAAAAAGAATGAGTTTGATGTTGAGAAATTCTTATCAACGAAACTGAAAGTGAAGCCGGATGAAGAGTATGATGTTTACGAAATTGCGGTTGAAGAAACGGCGGATTCGTGATATACTGAGCTCAACAAATCGGGATTTATAGGGTGAGCATGATGTTGGAATTATTGAGAGTGAGATTTTCAGAACACAAGGAACTTCATCCGGACTTGGAATGGTCCGAGGTGGAACATAGGCTGCGCGAGGCTCCCGCTGTCATCGCAGTTTTGCAAAAGATGGAGGAAAGCGGCGGTGAGCCTGACACCATAGGGTATGACGTAAAGACGGGGAAACTCATTTTCTGTGACTGTGCAAAGGAATCGCCCGTCGGGCGCAGAAGCCTGTGCTATGACGAAAAGGCGTTGCGCGGGCGCACGAAGAACCCGCCGTCCGACAGCGCCGAACGGAAAGCGAAAGAGATTGGCATTTCGATCATGACAGAGGAACTCTATCGTCGACTGCAAAGTCTCGGCTCATTTGATCTGAAAACGTCAAGCTGGATCGCTACGCCGGAGGATATCCGCAGCAAGGGCGGCGCGCTGTTCTGCGAACGGCGCTATGATACCGTTTTCACTTTTCACAACGGCGCGGATTCCTACTATTCTGTGCGCGGATTCAGAGGGTATATTCTTGTCTGAGCACCGGACTCAATGATAAAAAGCTCTGCGATTCATTGGACTGTAAAAATGACAAATTCCGGTTTGTCGAGTAAAAAAAGAATAACAATATTTAAAGTCGTTGATTCGTCAGCGGCTTTTTCTTTTGCCTGTTGGCAATCATCCCGCCGGTGCACAGGCGGGGTTTTACATATATAATCTATGACCGCAAACACCAATAAAATACGAAAGGAGAAGCCGAAACCGCAGCGGTCTGAAATGACGCGGTTATCGGTGATTTTTAATTTATGGCATTTTTTAATTCAGCAGTAGGAGTTCTTCAGACTCTTGTTATAGCACTCGGCGCAGGTCTCGGTATCTGGGGCGCAATCAACCTTCTTGAAGGTTACGGCAATGACAATCCCGGCGCCAAGTCACAAGGTATGAAGCAGCTCATGGCAGGCGGCGGAGTCGCCCTTATCGGCATCACCCTTGTTCCTCTGCTTTCGGGTCTTTTCGGCTGATACCCGTTAAAAATCAGCCGACCAATATCGAAGCGGGAGTCTCTTCGGAGGCTTCCGCTTCCAAAGAAAGTGAAGTGATGAACACTGGATAAAATAAAAGAAGCATTGGAAGAATGGTTACGGGAAATCCTCACAAGCGGTATCACTTCAAATCTGTCCGGTCTGTTCGATCAGGTAAACACAAAGGTCGGAGAGATAGCGGAAACAGTAGGCAAAACCCCGCAGGGCTGGAACGGTGCCATATATAATATGGTCAAAGGTCTTTCGGATAATGTAATGGTTCCGATAGCGGCAATGGTTCTCGCGTTCGTTATGTCGCTTGAACTTCTTCAGATGGTAATTGACAGAAACAACCTGAATGACGGCGATACATTCGCCTTCTTCAAATGGGTGTTCAAATCATCAGCAGCCTGTTTAATCGTTACTAACACATGGAACATTGTAATGGCGGTGTTTGATGTCGGTCAGCATATAGTCAATGAAGCTGCAGGAGTTGCAATAGGAAGTGTTGCCATCGATTCGTCGCTGTTTATGGACGGACTAGATGAAAAGCTGGCTGCAATGACACTTGGAGCATTGCTCGGCCTGTGGGTGCAGACAGGAGTTGTCAAACTCTGTATGGGATTACTCCAGATATGTATCCTCGTGGTTGTGTTCGGAAGGATGATAGAAATCTATCTCGTAACTTCTGTTGCTCCCGTGCCTATGGCGACAATGATGAATAAAGAAAGCGAGCAGGTCGGCAGGAATTATCTGCGAAATCTGATTGCGCTTGCCTTTCAGGCATTTCTCATTATTGTCTGCGTTGCAATATACGCCGCGCTTGTTGAACACATTACCGTTACGGACGATATTTCATACGCTTTGTGGACCTGTATGGGATATACAGTATTGCTGTGTTTCTCGCTGTTCAAGACCGGATCACTCGCCAAGAGTATCTTCAATGCACATTAAGAAGGAAGGTGAAACGCTATGGCATATGTACCCGTACCAAAAGATCTGAATGCTGTAAAAACCAAAGTGATGTTTAACCTCACTAAAAGACAGCTTATCTGTTTCGGAGCCGGCGGTGCTCTCGGACTGCCGCTGTTTTTTCTGTCGAAATCTCACATCGGCTCCAGTGCTGCGGCAATTCTTATGGTAATGACCGTTATCCCGTTTATGCTTCTGGCAATGTATGAGAAAAACGGCAGACCGTTTGAGAAAATTGCGAAGAACATGCTGAATGTAATGTTTCTCCGCCCGAAACAGAGACCGTACAAAACCGCAAACTATTATTCAATGCTTGAAAAGCAGGACAAATTTGACAGGGAGGTGAAATCCATTGTCTCAGGCAGTAACCAAAGCACAGCAAAAGCAGATAAACGAAGCTAAAGCCAGGGCTTTGGGCAAAAACAAAAAGGAAATGTCCGCACAGGACAGTATTCCGTTTCAGCGGATGTTCAAAGACGGTATCTGCAAAGTGACAGATACGCTCTATACCAAAACAGTACGTTTCAATGATATCAATTATCAGATAAGCAGCAACGAGGATAAGAACGCCATATTTGATTCATGGTGTGATTTTCTCAACTATTTTGATTCATCTGTCCGTTTTCAGTTTTCGTTTGTGAATATGACCGGACAGTCCGACAATGTGTCGGAAAGCATAAATATCCCCATAAGAGACGACGGCTTTGCCGATATAGCGGCTGAGTATCAGACATTTCTGAACAATCAGCTTTCCAAAGGCAATAACGGCCTTGTCAAAACGAAGTATCTGTCTTTCGGTATTGAAGCAAACAATATCAAAGACGCAAAGCCCCGTCTTGAAAGAATAGAAACCGATATTATTCAAAATTTCAAGAAACTTGGAGTTCAGGCGCAGCCTATGAACGGTTTTGATAGGCTGAAGGTTATTCACGGTATGTTCCATATCGGCGAAAACACTCCATTTCGTTTTGACTGGGACTGGCTCGTTAAAACAGGTCTTTCTGTAAAAGATCATATTGCTCCCTCTTCGTTTGAATTTAAAAATGGTAAGGAATTCGTTATGGGAAAACAGATAGGAAATGTATCATTTCTGCAGATTCTCGCTCCCGAACTTAACGACAGACTTCTTGCTGATTTTCTCGATATGGAGAGCAATGTGGTTGTATCAATGCATATTCAGTCTATGGATCAGGTCAAAGCAATCAAAACAATAAAGAGAAAGATTACCGACCTGCAGAAATCCAAGATTGAAGAGCAGAAAAAAGCGGTCCGCTCAGGTTATGATATGGATATTATTCCGAGCGACCTTTCAACCTACAATGATGAAGCCATGAAACTGCTTCAGGATCTGCAGTCCAGAAACGAGAGAATGTTTCTTGTGACATTCATAGTTATGAATGTAGCCAAAACGAAGAAGGAACTTGCAAATGATGTTTTCAGAGCATCAAGCATCGCACAGCAGCATAACTGCAATCTTGTAAGGCTTGACTTCCAGCAGGAAGAGGGCCTTATGAGCTGTCTGCCTCTCGGATACAATCAGATTGATATACAGAGAGGACTTACTACTTCATCTGCTGCAATATTCATTCCGTTTACGACACAGGAACTGTTCCAGTCAAGCAAAGAAGCACTTTACTGCGGTTTGAATGCACTGTCAAATAACATCATTATGGTGGACAGAAAACTGCTCAAGAATCCGAACGGTCTGATTCTCGGAACTCCGGGTTCAGGCAAATCGTTCTCGGCAAAGAGAGAAATCTCAAATGTATTTCTTGTTACGGATGATGATATTATCATCTGTGATCCCGAAGCGGAATACGGAGCGCTCGTGGAACATCTCGGCGGTCAGGTGATTAAAATTTCTCCTGTTTCTCAGGACTATATCAATCCCATGGATCTGAATCTAAATTACAGTGAAGATGAGAACCCGCTTACCCTTAAATCCGACTTTATTCTTTCGCTCTGCGAATTGATTGTCGGCGGCAAGGAAGGACTTCAGCCTGTGGAAAAGACGATTATAGACCGCTGTGTCCGTATGGTTTACAGAACTTATCTGCAGTATCCTATACCCGAAAACATGCCGATTCTTGAAGACCTTTATAATGAACTTCTGAAGCAGGATGAAAAAGAGGCAAAATATCTTGCCACGGCTCTTGAAATATATGTCACGGGTTCACTCAATGTGTTTAATCACAGAACCAATGTTGACATAAAAAGCCGTGTGGTCAGTTATGACATCAAGGAACTCGGCAAGCAGCTGAAGAAAATCGGTATGCTGATTGTTCAGGATCAGGTCTGGAACCGTGTTACAGTCAACCGTGAGGCGCACAAATCAACGAGGTATTATATCGATGAAATGCACCTTCTTCTCAAAGAAGAGCAGACGGCAGCGTATACGGTTGAAATCTGGAAGCGTTTCCGTAAATGGGGCGGCATTCCGACGGGCATAACGCAGAATGTAAAAGACCTGCTTTCGTCAAGAGAGATAGAGAACATCTTTGAAAACAGCGATTACATATATATGCTCAATCAGGCAGCCGGTGACAGACAGATTCTCGCAAAACAGCTGAACATTTCACAGTATCAGCTTTCGTATGTCACATCATCCGGTGAAGGCGAAGGATTACTGTTTTACGGCAGTACGATTATTCCGTTTGTTGACAGGTTCCCGAAGGATACAATGCTTTACAGAATCATGACCACTAAACCGCAGGAGCAATTGCGGGAATGAAAAGTGGTGATGACCTATACCTGACAAGCGCGAATTCTATAACGCAAAAGCCGAAGAGGAATTTGAAAACTGTAAAGAGAGAATCCTTGAAAAACTGTATGACCTGCAGGAGGAAATATTGACCTTTTACGGTTTCTACTTCGATTTTGAGGATATCTATCTCAGACACCATGATGAAATGGTAATAACAATCTATTAAAACAGAAGCAGTTCGTTTATTCGTAAACGGGCTGCTTTTTTGCGCCCTTTCGGGCGGGAAAGGAGAACAAAATTATGACAAAAAACACAGAAATCAGAGCAACGATTGACAGCGAGGTATACGGAACTCTCCGTCTTTGGTACAACCCCTCGGAAGACGAGCTTCTCTATTGCGCTAAGGATGCAGCCAAGATGTTCGGCTTCAAAGACCCCGGCAGAAGCGTCCGCAATCTTTGCAGGCATATTTCAAAAATATGCTTCAATACAGACGGCGGTGTTCAGAGACTTAACTTCATCGGTCAGGAAGATATCTGCCGCCTCTGTGAAAACTCACCTGAACCCGATCCCTGCGACATCTGCGAATATATCGAGTGCGTAACCGATGATTTCTTCTGTGACATCGAAAATGATTTCGCTGGCTGCGAAGAGGAAGATTACGAAGATGATTACGACGATGAAGAGGATGAAATTGATATTTTCCCCGATGATGAACACGACGAAGGTTATCTTGAACTGATTGAGAAAAATAACGCTCCCGAAATCCCCGATTTTGACGAAGCCACATACAATTATCTCGGCAAAGATTTCATTGAAGGTTTTGAAAAAGCGCTGGACGCTTATGATTTCCTCAATGAGGCAATAAGCAAAGCTCTCGAGAATCCGGAGCTTTTTGTCAAAGCCGCTGTGCTGGTCGCTGACTGCAATGCCGAAGCGTAAGCATAAACTCAATTTCACAGAGGAAGAGTTAAACGGTAAGAAGGCGGATAAGCTTGCCGAAGAAACCGTAAAAACCAAACACGGCAAAAAGCCCAAGAAACAGATGAAAGTCAGGAAGCGGCTTGATTTCGAAGAAAACAAACCGAAGCTGTCGGAAAAGCTGAGAACCGATGAAGGTGAATACATTAAAGAAATGCCCGGCAAAGCCGTTACAAACCGCATCCGCCAAAAGACCGAATCTGATTCTGAAGAAAACGTTTCCGTTCAGGCAGTCAATGAAGGCACAAAACAGGTTGAAAACACATCAAGAACGGTAAGAACATATACCAGAAGAAAGAATCGCAAAGTTACAGATGAGTCTCAGAAACAACAGCTCAATGAAGAAAGAGCGGCTCGCAAACAGGAACAGCGGTTTGACCGTGAGAATCTAAAAGAGCGATATGCCTCATACAGTTCGGAACATCCCGAAGTGAAATCAAATCCGTATTCCAGATGGAAACAGAAGCAGGAGATACGGAAAGAATACTATGCCGCGAAGCACGGTTCTTCCGCATCCGCTTCTGTTTCCTCTTTCGGCGATTCCGTTAAGAAATCGGCAAAGAAGGCAACCGAAGAAACAAGGAATAAGGTTGTTGAATATGTTGCGGAGCATAAAGGTCTTGTCGCCATTGCTCTCGGTGTTGTTCTTGCAATTATTATCGGTGTCGGTGTTTTATCATCTACCGGAACGGTTCTTGTTCAAAGCACGACAGGCGGAGTTACACTCAGCACCTATGCATCCGAAGATGAGGATATGCTGAACGCGGAGCAGGCATACTGTCAGCTTGAAGCTGATTTGCAGTCAAAGATTGATAACTTTGAAAGCACTCACAGTTATGATGAATACCATTATGACCTTGATGAAATCGGTCACGATCCGTATGTGCTTATCTCTATGTTATCCGCTCTTCATGACGGCGAATTTACCGCTGATGAAGTCCGCGGAGAACTGCAGACTGCGTTTAATAAACAGTACAAATTCTCATTCAGAGTTGTAAAGGAAACCCGTTACAGATATGAAACGAGATACAGGTATGTAACTCTTTATGATTCGGAAGGCAACCCCTTTACGGCAATCGAATCATATCGGGTAAGAGTACCATACGATTACTTTATCTGTTATGTTACTCTCAGAAACAACAATCTTTCTCATGTGCCGTCGCAGATGCTCAGCGAGGATCAGCTTTCAATGTATTCGATATATATGGCTACGCTCGGCAACAGAGATGACTTGTTTCCCGACTCGGAATATATCGGCAGATATGACGGAGAAGTTAAGCATTATGATATTCCTGCTTCATATATGGGCGATGAAAGATTTGCGAAAATGATGGAAGAAGCGGATAAATATGTCGGCTATCCTTATGTGTTCGGCGGCAGTTCGCCTTCCACATCCTTTGACTGTTCGGGCTATGTTTCCTGGGTGATAAACCACAGTGGCTGGAATGTCGGGAGACTGACGGCGACCCAGTTATATAACATCTGTACGCCGGTTTCAATAGCCAACGCAAAACCCGGTGACCTCATCTTCTTTGCAGGCACCTACAACAGCGGAACGCTATGTTCCCATGTCGGTATTATCGTTGACCCTGTCAACAAGATTATGGTGGACGCCGGTGATCCGATACAGTATGAATCCTATGATACAAGCTACTGGAATAACCACTATTATTCCTGCGGCAGACTGCCGAATCCGTAAAAAACATCTTGACATACCCTATTATATAGGGTATAATACAAGTGGAAAGTGGTGAATGTATGACAAGAGAGTTTGTAATGCTTCCCGAATTCGATAAGAAATGGAAAGAAATCGGATTCACGGACAAAGAACTTAAGACTCTTCAAGAGGAACTCACGATTAATCCGAACAAAGGCGATCTGATGCAGGGAACCGGCGGATTGAGAAAAATCAGAGTAGCCTTTGAAGGCAGAGGAAAAAGCTCAAGCGCCAGAGTGTGCTATGTTGATTTTGCAGTGTATGAGCGTATTTATCTGATTACCGCATATACTAAAAACGAGAAAGACAATCTAACAAAAGAAGAACGCAATGAAGTAAAGAAAGTTATTGAGTTACTTAAGAACACGATTGACAGGAGATGATTGTATGGGAGTCTATGAAAGCATTATTAAAGGGTTAAACGAAGCCGTAGATTATGAGAACGGTAAGATTACTGCAAGGACAACAAAATGCACCGTAAATCCGGCGCCTGAATTTGACGCAAAACAAATCAGAGACGCAAGACTGTCTCTCGGAATGACGCAGACAACTTTTGCACAGGTTATGGGCGTGTCCATCAAAACCGTTGAAGCCTGGGAAGCGGGAACGAACAAACCTGTCGGTGCGGCAAGAAGACTTCTGAGTATGCTGCAGGCAGATCCTTCAATGTTGGCAAAACTCAATATCATTTCCGCATAAAACAAACACCATATTTCAGCCGTTGCATTCATTTGCAGCGGCTTTCCTTTTTTCGGAGGTACCAATGAGCACAAACAAAGAAAAACTCAAGGCTGAGATTGATGATATTGATAAGAAAATCAGTCAGAACGATGAGAAAATCAAAAGCCTGACAGAAAAGAATGAAGATTTAAAAAAGAGAAAGCGCAAGGCAAACGAAAAGCTTCAGAGTATTGAAGACGGCGAGTACGGACTTATCTGCCGTCAGTTGAATCTTACTCCCGAAGACCTTGTAGCTTTCCTTAAAGAAAACAAAGAAAAGAAAAAGAAGGAGGCTGAAAGCACAGAATGATAAAAAGAATACTCAGTTTGTTCGCCGCTGTCGTGATGACGGCGGCTTTTTGTTTTCCGTCCTATGCCGCGGAATATTACGCGAGCGATGAAAGCGGAAAAACGGATATTCCCGAATACATTGCCTCAATCAAGATTTCGGAAGAAGATGTCGAGCTTCCGCAGACCGGTGAAAACAATACCTATCAGCTGACGCCCGACGGAAACCTGACCCTTGTTGATGATTATTCACAGATTGAATCTGAGGGAAGCGATAAGGTTCAGCAGAAGCAGTTCCTGACCGTAACCACCAAATCCGGCAACACCTTTTATATCATTGTTGACCGTGACGGCAATACGGATAATGTCCATTTTCTGAATATGGTGGATGAAGCGGATCTGCTCGCTCTTTTGGGTGAGGAAACACCCGAAAAGGAAACGGAAACCGAAAAGCCCTCCGAGGAGCAGACAGGAGATAATGGGGATGAAGAGGAGGAAAAAGACACGCCGAAGGAGAAAAACTCCAAAAGCGGCTCCGCTGTCGTAATTGTTCTCATTCTCGCAGGCGGCGGCTTTGCTCTGTATTGGTTCAAATTCAGAAACAAAGGAACCAAACAGAAGCCGGCAGTTGAGGATACAGAGGATTACGGTGACGATGAAGAGGAAGAAACCGTAAACGAGGACGAGGATATGTATGACATCTACAGCAGTTCGGAAGACGGTGATGGTAATGAATAAAGTCAAACTTGTCATCGCCGAGAAACCTTCAGTTGCTGTCAGTATCGCAAAAGTCATCGGCGCGGACAAGAAATGCAAGGGATACCGTGAAGGAAACGGATATATCGTTTCCTGGTGTATCGGCCATCTTGCGGAATTGTGTTATCCCGAAAGCTATGATGAGAGATACGCCAAATGGTATATGGATGATCTGCCGATTGTTCCCGATGTCTGGAAGTACAGACTCGACGGAAAGAAAAAGGAGCAGTTCAACATCCTTAAAACCCTGATGAACCGTTCCGATGTGAGCGAAGTTATCAATGCCTGTGACGCAGGCAGAGAGGGCGAACGGATTTTCAGAACCGTTTACAGAATCATCGGCTGCCGAAAGTCGATGAAGAGATTATGGATTTCTTCACTGGAAGATGAAGCAGTCAGAGAAGGATTTAAGAATCTGAAGCCCGGCAAAGAGTATGACAGTCTGTATGATGCTGCCGAATGCAGAGCGAAAGCCGACTGGCTTGTGGGTATGAATATTTCAAGATTACTCACCCTTGCTTACGGAAAAACCTACCGTGCCGGAAGAGTCCTGTCACCCACTCTCGCTTTCATTACGGAAAGACAGGATGAAATCAACAGCTTCAAACCCGAATCTTTCTATACAGTTGAACTCAAAGATGAAAATATTTCTCTTGTATCCGACAAATTCAAGACGAAAGAAGAAGCGGAGGCTTTGAAACAAAAATGTCTGAATGAACCCGTTGTATTTGAATCCGCTGTTTCGGAAGAACACAGGGAAAAGGCACCGAAGCTATTTGATTTGACTTCTCTGCAGAGAGACGCAAACCGTATTTACGGTTTTACCGCACAGCAGACGCTGGATTACACACAGTCACTGTATGAAAGAAAACTCTGCACCTATGTGAGAACAGATTCCATGTACCTTACCGATGATATGGAGGAAACAGCCGAAAAACTGTTTCCTCCGTGTTCAAGCGTTTTGAAGATTGTGAGCGATTTGAACAGGTTGAACGCTTCTGTTCTCTGCGACAGCGGAAAGGTATCGGATCATCACGCCATTATTCCAACGGTGAGTATAGACGGTTATGATTTAACTTCGCTGACTCAAGGAGAAAAGAAGATCATCTTCCTTGTTATGAAAAGACTGCTTGAAGCGGCGTCCGATGATTACATCTGTGAAACCGTTACATACAAATTCATCTGCGGCGAATGCGAATTCAAAGCGAAACAGATTTTTGTCAAACAGCTCGGCTGGAAGCTGTTTGAGGGTAAAGAAGCAGTTGATGATAAACCATTTATGTTTAAAGTCGGTGAAAGCTTAAAAGGTTTTGAAGTACAAGTAAAAGAAGGTAAAACAAAGCCCAAAAAGGAATACACCGAAGATACTTTGCTTTCCGCTATGGAAACAGCGGGCAAAGGAGAAATCCCGGATGACGCTGAGAGACAGGGAATCGGAACACCCGCCACAAGAGCTGAGGTTATCGAAAAACTCATTTCAAGCGGCTATGTCAGAAGAGAAGGGAAGAAACTCATTCCCGATGAAAAAGGTATCAATCTTGTTTCGGTATTGCCTGAATCATTGAAGTCTGCCTCTCTTACCGCCGAGTGGGAACAGAAACTCAAGCTGGTTGAAAAAGGTGAACTGTCGCCCGAGAGTTTTATGGAGAGTGTTACCGGATTCATTTCGGGTTTGATTGACGCTTTCAAAAAGGAGAAATCCGTATGAAGATAATCGCATGGATTTCCGCAATTCTTGCCGCTGTCCTTTCGCTGACGGCGGCAAAGGTTTACAGAGACAGCAAACTCCCGATAGATATTGATGACAGTTCAACCTATGTGCATACAACAAAGAAAGACTGGATTGAATATCTGATGATCCCGACCGAACAGGAAACAAAAGAAAACGCGGAAGAAACAACCGACGCCGAATCAACAACTGAAATTTCTACAGTACCGGAAAGTACGAAAAAGGAGGAAATTCCCACTGAGCAGGGTGAAACAGGAGGAAAAAGCCTGAAAAACCCAAAACAGGATAAAACGGATGCTGTTTCAACTTCACAATCATCATCCGGAGAAAGATATCGAATCACCGCATATATTCCCGATGAGGAATGGGGATACCAAACCTCAACGGGAGTGACTTCAAGGCATCTGCAAACCTGCGCCGTAGATCCCAATGTGATTCCTCTGGGCAGCACGGTTGTTGTTTACGGAGATAACGGACAGGTACTTGAGCTTCTTGCCTGCGATATCGGCGGCGGTGTCAAAGGAAAACACATTGATGTATTCTATGACGGAACCGAAGCCGAAGCGTATGACTGGCTGTTCAGGTTCGGCGAGTATCAAGTAGTTGAAATAAAATGAAAAAGACAGGAGGTAAACTATGCCCCAAGAAAAAGAAAAAACTGCGGAAGCCGTAGAAGAACAGATTCCGCAGGAAGAACGAAAAACAAACAAAGAGAGATTAAAGGAAATTACCGACGGCATTGAGGCGGGAATCAAGGAAGTTTTTGAATCCGAGAATTACAAAAACTATCTTTCCACGATGTCGCAGTTCCATAACTACTCTCTCAACAATACCATGCTCATATATATGCAGAAACCGGACGCGACGCTTGTCGCGGGCTTCAATAAATGGAAAGATAAGTTCGGCAGAACGGTCAAACAGGGTGAGCACGGAATAAAGATTATCGCACCGACACCATACAAAAAGAAAATCGAACAGGAAAAAGTCGATCCCGAAACAAAGGCGGTAATTATCGGCAAAGACGGCAAACCCGTTATTGAAACCAAAACGGTGACAATTCCGATGTATAAGCCGGTGACGGTATTTGATGTTTCGCAGACATACGGCAGAGAACTGCCGCAGCTTGCGGCAACACTGAAAGGAAATGTGAAAGACTATGAGCATTTCAAGGAAGCAGTGATGAAATCGGCTCCCGTGCCTATGAAATTTGTACCGCTTAAGGATAATACAGATGGACAGTTTTCGAGAGATAATCAAAGCATTTCCATTCGTGAAGGAATGAGTGAGGTTCAGACAGTCTGCGCCATGATTCACGAAACAGCGCATTCAATGATGCACAACTACAAGCCCGGAGAAGTTCCGAAAGAGCAGAAATTTGAAGAGATTGAAGCGGAGAGCGTGGCATATTCCGTCTGTAAATATTTCGGAATAGATACCGACGCGAACTCTTTCGGATATCTTGCCTCGTGGAGTCATGGAAAAGACATTTCGGAGTTGAAAGGTTATCTTGAGAATATCAATGAAACCGCATCAACTCTGATAAGTTCTATTGAAAAGAATTACAGAGCCATTACCAGAGAAGTTACAAAAGAGACAAAAGAAAAAGCGACTGAAACGGTTGCCGATTCTCAGGCACCGGCTCCCGAAAAGAACGCGCCTGTTGAGCCTGAAATTCAGAATATGAAAATGCCCGATCCGACGGTATCCGTTGCCGATATGCAGGAATACGGATACACCGATGACAATATGCTCCCGCTTTCCAAAGAGAGAGCCACCGAGCTGATTGAAGCCGGATGTGAAGTTTATCTGCTCTATGATGACGGAACGGAAGGACTTGCGACTGATAAAGACGATGTGTTATCTCATTACGGATATTCGGGCATTGAAAGAGATGAATGGATAAGAATGTCCGATACGGTTGAAGCGTTTGACGCTGTGAGAGACAAAGAAAAACAGTTCCTTGAGAATCCCAAGCCCTGTTATGCGGTATATATGCTGAAAGACACACCGGAAAACAGAGCCATCCGCTACGAAGGTTCAGATGTTCTTGAAAAAATGCACATGCCGGTTGATAAGGAAAACTATGATTTTGTTTATTCGGGTTCGCTTATCGGCAAAGACGGAAATACGGAAAATATGCTCAGTCAGATTTACAATGAACTCAATACCGAAAAACCGGTTGACTACGAAAACCGTTCTCTGTCCGTCAGCGACATCGTTGCTCTGAACACAAACGGTAATGTATCCTATTACTACGTTGACAGCGCCGGATTCAAAGATATACCCGGATTTGATAAAAATCCACTGAAAACCGCAGAACTGTCTGTGGAAGATGACGCCGATATGATTGACGGCGTGATCAACAACGGAGTCAAGAAGGAAACGGAGGCGGTAAAAACCGTGGCGGCTGCGAAATCGGAGAAAAAGCCGTCTGTACTGAAAAAGCTGAATGAAAAGAAGGCTGAGATTGCCGCAAACCCTATTACCGAGGCAAAGGAAAAAGCTGAAAGGAGTCTTTGAGTATGAACTTTACCCACGATGAACTGCTGCTGATTGCGATTTATGAATCGGACAGCCGCAAGGCCACAATTGAAAAAATCCGTGAGATGCTTCCGTATCTCGATGAGGATGAAAAGAGACTGAGAACACTTGCGCTGGAGGCAATCGCAAAACTGGAAAAGATTTCCGACAATGAATTCAATGAACTTGAGTTGTTCCCAGAGGATGGTTCTGAACAAAAAGAAAGGACAGGTACAGACAGATGAGAAAATGTATTTCCCTCGTAATATCCATTCTTATGATTGCGGTTATGACCGTATCATCTTCCGCGTATGTAGTGAGCCAAAGATATATGACCGTATATTACGGCAATTCAGCACAGCTTTACATTGACAGAAATTTGACTGTGGATGATGTAACTTTTGTTTCTTCCGATGAAAGGATCGCATCGGTGGATAAAAATGGACTTGTCACGTCAAACGGAGTCGGAAGCTGCACGATCACCTGCACAAACAACGAAACCGGAGAATCGGATGAATGTGAGATTCATGTTGAGCTTCTCTGGTGGAAGCTCTTTGAGAACATCATATATTTCTTCAGAAATCTGATGAGATAACGAAACAAAACAATTTTTAACAGCCGTCTGTGAAGCAAAACACAGGCGGCAAAATCTTTATATAAATGAACGGAGGATTATATCTATATGAAAAACAATAAACTTTTTGCGATTATCATTTCCGCAATTATGCTCTTTATTTGCTCTGCCACAGCGTTTGCAGAAGACATTACGATTCCCGAAACAGAACCTTCTACAATTACCGAAGTGACAGATGTGAGTGACACAGATAACACAACCCGGACTGATGCCGAAGAGGTGTCGACAGAATCCGATGCCGAAAGCACCGCCGATGAATATAACGAAGGTGTTACCGTAATCCGAGAGGAAGTGACTCTTGAAAACACAGGACCTGTTGAAACCGAAATCGTGATTGATACAAGTGATGTTTCAATTACCAAAGGTGTACCCGAGAATGAAATTGTATTCGATTATGCCGATGCCACTACAGGCATTCCCAATACAGGAAGCAGTAAAGCTGTTGCATTAGGTGTGCTGACTGCGTTCTGCAGTGCAATTGCGGCAATGGTAATCACAAAGAAGAATAAGAGATAACTATTATTTTATCATATGAATTTTGCTTTGCAGGTTGACATATGGTATCATATATGATAACATAAGGTGAAAATACAGCAAAGTGAGAAGTACTATGATTCCAAACAGTAATTCAAGACAAAAACTCATATCAAAGCTTACAGCCGCCCGCATTGAAAAAGGATTGACGCAGGAACAGCTTGCGATGAGAATAGGCACACAGCGCAGCAATATCTCCCGGATTGAAAGCGGAACGCAGAATTTGTCTGTTGATATGCTGACTAAAATATGTGATGCGCTTGATATGGATTTTGATATTACTCTTGAAGAAAGGAGCAGTGCGATGAGCAGCATTTATGAATTGCGGATATATAACCAAACATTGGTTACATTCGAGCTGAAAGAAAACGGACTGGAAGGATTAACAGCTTCTGTCTTATCTGTCAATGACAGCTTGAAAGATGTATTTCCCGTTGATTTGGATCTGACATCGGAAGGTGTTGTCAAATGGCTCAGAAGAAGGGTGATCCCGAAAAACCGCGCGTTTGTCGGCGAGATTCTGAAATCCCTCGGATTGGGAATCAATGATACAAAAGGCATCATTGATGTGTGCAAGGGACTGTCGCTGAATGACAGCTATTGGGTCGTACCGCAGGGATTCAACGGCACATTTGAGCAGTATAACCTGTATGAAAACCGGTTTTCCGAAGTGCTGGCCCTTGTCGCATATACCGGTGCGGGCGGTTCCGACCGTGCGTTTACAACATCACCCGAGCTGACAACCGGCGGTGCGCTGCCGAAAGCATGGAGATATATCGAAGGCGACGGCATTTATCTTTACAAAGGCGGAACGGACGGTGCCGCCAACACGGGTAAAGAGCCTTACAGCGAATATTATGCCTGTCAGGTTGCCAAAGCAATGGGACTTGATTTCGTTTCCTACGATCTTGAAAACTGGAAAGGGATTCTCGCGTCCAAATGCAAACTGTTTACAGATATTGACACGGCATATATTCCGGCGTATCAGGTGACGGATTCCAATCTTCGCTCCTGTCTTGATTTCTATCGTTCCGTATCGCCGGACGCATACGAAAGTCTGTGCAGTATGCTTGTTTTTGATGCACTTATTTACAATGAAGACAGGCATTTCGGCAACTTCGGAGTTCTCAGAGACAATCACACGGGAAAGATTCTCGGACCCGCGCCGATATTTGATAACGGACTTTCACTCTTCAGCGGCGCAATGCCGGCTGATTTTAAAAACATTGCCGAATACGCGAAGACACGAACCACTCCCTATGGTGTTTCATTTGAAAGTGTAGTCAGTGAAGTAATGGGCAGAAAGCAAATCGCGCAACTCAGACATCTTATCGGTTTCAGATTTGAGAGACATCCGTCCATCAATCTTCCCGAAGAACGACTGCAGGCGATTGAAAAGCATCTGGAAGAAAGAACAAGAGAGTTGCTTTCACTTCCGAGAAAACGCACTGTTGCAAAAGGTCACAAATCAAATGCTGCATCTGAGCAAAAACCTTCTGTAATAGGTAAGCTTAACAAGGCAAAAGAAGAGATTAATAAAGAAAGTCAACCGTCAAAATCAAAAAGCAAGCAGAGTGAAATATCTTAATACTTCAATTTTAATGCTATGCTCACAGCCGCTCGGTTAATTCCGGGCGGCTTTTTCATATCCAAATTAAAGCAAGGGAGGTGCAAAATGCCTAACAAATACGAATACTTTTCAGCCCTGTCCCTACACGCAACAGAAGATTTAACCCGTTCACCGGATAACTGGATGCGCTTTCTCGAAACAGCGGGAAAGATATATAAATATCCGTTTGAAGACCAGGTTCTGATTCATGCTCAGCGACCGGATGCAACCGCGCTTGCTCCTTATGACTTCTGGAACGACCATATGCGCAGATATGTAAAGAAAGGCAGTAAGGGTATCGCTCTGCTTGATGAATCCGGCGACAGACCGAGGCTGAAATATGTTTTTGATATATCCGATACAGCTGCAAGGGAAAATGCCATTCCGTTCACGCCGTGGAGATTATCTTCCGAGAATGAGGCGGCGGTTTTGGATGCACTTCAAAGCCGGTCTGATGGAAAAGCAGAGGATATTGTTTCCGCAATCCGGATTGCCGCGAAAGAAACAGCGGAGGATTTTTGGAGTGCGCATAACAAATACATCGGCGACATCGTTGACGGTTCTTTTATGGAAGAGTATGATGAAGCCGAACTTGAACATCTTGTTCAGTCGCTCGCTGCCAATTCAGTTTCCTATGCCGTAATGAAGCGGTGCGGAATTGATGCGGATTCATATTACGACAGAGAAGATTTTGCCCGTCTGTATGAATTCAATACCGCCCAAAGCATAGCTTTTCTCGGTAACGCGGTCAATGAATGCAGTGAACGGATATTAAGGCAGATAGAAGTAACCATTAGGAACTATGAAAGGAGCCAGGAACATGGAAGAAATCAAATACGTGAAGAACGGAGATTATCTGATTCCCGATCTGAAGCTGAACCGGGAAGAGATGAAACCCCTCGGGAAGTACGGCAGGATGCGCAGGGATTACCTGAAGAAGAACAATCCGGCGCTCTACAGCACCCTGTCGCTCAGCGGGAAGCTGTGGCAGCATCTTTCGGAAACGGACGAATCGGCGAACAGGTACATGGAAGACCTGATGCAGAGCCTGAAGGAACAGAACGCAGTGACGGAAGAACTGAAGGCGAAGAACCCGATGGAATGGACACAGATGATGAACAGCCTGAAATTACAGGCGGAAGAGATCATTCTGAAGGAGATAATCTTCAGCTAAGTCTGTTCCCGACGGAAGAAGAACAAATACAAAGCATTGACGAGGCGGAGAGCGGTTCCGGTTTTGAATCGCTTTTCGCTCCTTCTTTTTCACAGGATGATGTTGATAATATACTGCGTTTCGGCAGTAATACCGAAAGAGCAAGAGAAAGAATGGTTGATGAGTTTTCAAAGAACAAGACAATAGATGAAAAAGTCGATTTTCTTGTGGAAACCTATCGGGGCGGTTACGGCATAAACAGTAACGGCAGAGATATATCAGTGTGGTATGGTGAGGAAGGCATTTATCTTGCAAACGGCAGTGCCGCAAGAGATGTCAGAACCGCAAAGCTCATTGAATGGGAAGACGCCGCAAACCGAATTGATGAACTGCTCAGTGAAGGAACCTTCGCAACGAATGTTGAACTTGAAGAAAGTGCCGGATATGCCCGTTCCCTCCTTGCAATGAGTATACTGTATATGTACCGTGATGTAACAGATGATGCATATTTCCCGTCATTAAAAGAACTTGATTTGCACGGCGGATTTCCCGATATGCAGCAAAGACTTGCGGACGCATTAAAGAACCCGGATTTTGCCAATGCATTAACCGATGAATTTGAAACATTCAATGAAGCATATGCCGAGAATCGAGATTTGCTTCGCTTTCATTTTTACCGTCCGGACATACTTCAGACACAGTGTGAAGAATTACTGCTTCCGAGAATTGAATATCCCGAAGGCAGAGTTGAATTACCCGAAATCCGGTCTTTCATTACGGAGGATGAGATAAGAGAAGCACTTTCACACGGAAGCGGTTTCAGTGAAGGAAAACAAAGAATTGCTGGTTTCTTTGAACAAAACAGAAACACATCAGACAGAGCGAACTTTCTGAAAAACGAATATGGTATCGGCGGGCGATCTCATGCGGTGTCTCAATCCCCGGGAAGCTATGAAGATCACAGCGGAAAAGGAATCAAACTCCGGAAAAGAGACTGTCAGGATGTGGAACTCTCCTGGGTGTCGGTTGTCAAAAGGATTGATTCTCTCATAAAGCAAGGCAGATATATTGAAAAGATGCAGGAAGAACCGAAAGCGCCCGAACCTGAACGGGAACAGCCGGTTACCGGGTTCAGTGCCGATCTGTATAACCAAATCAAGGAACAGCATCCCGATGATTTGGTGCTGTTTCAGGTTGGTGATTTCTTTGAACTGTTCGGAGAGGACGCGGTAACTGCCGCCGATGAACTT
This sequence comes from Clostridia bacterium, assembly GCA_017428625.1. Taxonomy (GTDB): domain Bacteria; phylum Bacillota; class Clostridia; order Oscillospirales; family Acutalibacteraceae; genus CAG-177. The sequence goes on along the minus strand of JAFRQM010000037.1, from coordinate 53,028 downwards.
GATTTGGTAATGACATCAAGAAGAATTGCGGGAACAGGGAAAGTTGAAATGTGCGGATTCCCGTCATTTTTGCTCGAACAATATACCGACAAACTCAGAGAAAATTACGATGTGACAATCAACGGTGTTGCCGAAGGTGACACGGAAAGAAGAACATATACTCTGTCAAAACTCAAACCCGAAAATGATTTGGCGATTGATGATATATCCTTTGCCCGTGAACATATGATTCCGAATGAAACCACATTCACTCATAACGGCAAGGAATACCTGATTGACCGGGTAAACTATGAAACAGGAACAGTCAATTATCAGAACATTGATTTCAATGAGGAACTTGACGAATGGCTGTTTCATACAGAACCGATTTCCGTTGTCAGAGAATATATGGAAGCGGAAGAAAGAGAATCGGCGCCGCAGGTCTTTGAAACCGTGGACGGGGAGTTTTTTCCATATGAAGTCGGTGATACTGTTTATCTTGAGGACGGTCAGCCTTTTGTTATAGAAGAAATCGGACGGTTCGATGTCCATCTCAGAGATCCATCGGTTACATATCCCGTTACCAGAGCCGAAAGCAAAGAACGGTTCGCAAAACTGATTGAGCAGTATCCTCAGCGTGAATACCGCACCGAACCTGTTGCATTTTACCCTGCAGAAGAAAACAAACTTCCGTATGACATTGCTGTTGAAACAATCAAATTCAACGATCCCGATCCGAAGCCTGAAAATTTCAGAATTACGGATTTCAATCTCGGTGAAGGTGGACCGAAAGCTAAATTCAGAGCAAATATGGACGCCATAAATACTCTGAAACAAATTGAATTTGACGGCAGAAGCGCCACGCCCGAAGAACAGGAAACACTATCCCGTTATGTCGGATGGGGCGGCTTATCCGATGCTTTTGATGAAACAAAAGAGAACTGGAAAGATGAATACCTTGAACTCTATGCCGCATTGACGCCCGAAGAATATGAGGCGGCGCGGGCTTCCACGCTCAACGCGCACTACACAAGCCCCACTGTCATAAAGTCCATTTATGATACTCTCGCAAATCTCGGCTTTCAGAGCGGTAACATTCTGGAGCCGTCCATGGGCGTCGGCAATTTCTTCGGAATGCTGCCGGATGAAATGAAAAGCAGTAAGCTTTACGGTGTGGAACTTGACAGCATTACGGGCAGAATAGCAAAACTGCTTTATCCCGAAGCGGATATTACCGTTGCAGGTTTTGAAACCACAAACAGAAAAGATTTCTTTGATGTTGCAGTCGGCAATGTTCCTTTCGGTAACTACAAAGTCAATGACAGGGAATACAACAAACTCGGTTTCTCCATCCATGATTACTTTTTTGCCAAAGCACTTGATCAGGTGCGCCCGGGCGGCGTAATTGCGTTTGTTACCAGCCGATATACAATGGATGCAAAATCACCGGCAGTGCGCCGTTATCTGGCGGAACGCGCGGAACTGCTCGGCGCAATTCGTCTGCCGAACAATGCTTTCAAAGCAAACGCCGGCACGGATGTTGTGTCGGACATCCTCTTTTTTCAGAAGAAGGAACAGCCTTTTGTTGAAAACCCGGAGTGGGTCTTCCTCGGTCAGAACGAGGACGGTTTTTCGATCAATCAATATTTTATAGACCGGCCCGATATGATGCTCGGTGTTCCGTCTGCTGCAAGTACACAATACGGCAAAGAGGATTTCACATTGAATTCGAAAGAGGATGAGGATCTTGCCTCACAGCTCGCGAATGCAATTCAAAACATACACGGCAGTTATTCACCTGCCGCGGTGACCGATTTAAGTGAAGAGGTCAAAGACAATACTCTGCCCGCAGATCCCGATGTCCGCAACTACAGCTTCACTGTAGTAAACGGTGATATATATTACCGTGAAAACAGTATTATGGTTCAGCCGGAACTGTCTCAGTCAAATAAAGACAGAATCAAGGGTATGGTAGAAATACGGGACTGCATGAGAGAACTCATCGATTTGCAGATGGATGATAATTCACACGATGATGAAATATCCGACTTGCAGTTGAGACTCAATGCCCTTTACGACAGTTTCACGAAGAAATACGGTTTGATAAACAGCAAACAGAACGCAAAGGCTTTCGGTGACGATAATTCATACTATCTGTTATGTTCACTTGAAATACTGGATGAAAATGAGGAACTGGAAAGGAAATCCGATTTCTTCTCCAAGAGAACCATTCAGCCTCACAGAGCGGTAACAAGCGTTGATACATCCGCGGAAGCGTTAGCCGTTTCAATATCCGAAAAAGCAAAGGTTGATATTGAATATATGTCTGAACTGACAGGAAAGACAGCAGATGAGATTGAAACCGATTTATCGGGGGTTATCTTCCGTGATTTCGGAACTGACCCGCAGAGAATACCGTTTAATGCGGATGAAATATCCGCATATCCTTTTGTAACGGCAGACGAATATCTGTCCGGCAATGTCAGAAAAAAGCTTGCGGTAGTGAATGCCATAGAGCAGTCGGGAGAAGAATCAGCTGTAAAAGTTGCGGCGAATAAGGAAGCGCTTGTCAACGCTCAACCTGCAGATCTGGACGCGAGTGAAATTGATATACGCCTCGGGGCGACATGGATTGATAAAGAATACATCAATCAGTTCATGTATGAAACCTTCAATACTCCTCCGTATTCAAGATACAGCACAAAGGTAAGCTTTGCAGATTGCACCGCCGAATGGAATATATCAAACAAGAGTTCTTTCGGCAAATTCGATGTTTACGCCTCATCGGTATTCGGAACGGAAAGAGTAAACGCGTACAAGATTCTTGAAGACACACTGAATCTCCGTGATGTCAGAGTATATGACACGGTTGAAGACCCCGGAGGCAAAGAAAAGAGAGTTCTCAATGTCAAAGAAACTACACTTGCTCAGCAGAAACAGCAGGCAATCAAAGACGCTTTCCGTGAATGGATATGGAAAGACCCGGACAGGCGACATAATTTAGTGCGTGAATACAATGAGCGCTTCAATTCCACAAGACCCCGTGAATATGACGGCGGTCATATATCTTTTTCGGGTATGAATCCCGAGATAAAGCTTCGTGAGCATCAGCAAAACGCTGTTGCTCATATTTTATACGGCGGAAATACCTTACTCGCTCACGAAGTCGGCGCTGGAAAGACTTTTGAAATGATAGCGGCGGCTATGGAAGCAAAAAGGCTCGGCTTGTGTCAGAAGTCTTTGTTCGCCGTGCCGAACCATCTGACCGAACAATGGGCGTCGGAGTTTTTGAGACTATATCCGTCCGCAAATATCCTTGTTGCAACCAAAAAGGATTTTGAAACCAAGAACAGAAAGAAATTCTGTGCGAGAATTGCTACAGGAGATTATGACGCGGTTATCATCGGTCACAGTCAGTTTGAAAAGATACCGATTTCTCTTGAAAGACAGGAGCAGCAGATACTTGATCAGTTGAATGAAGTAATGGAGGGTATCGAAATGCTGAAATATTCGCGCGGCGAGCGTTTTACCGTGAAACAGCTTGAGAAAACAAAACGGCAGCTTGAAACAAAACTTGAAAAACTGCAGTCAGCCGAACGTAAAGATGATGTTGTCACCTTTGAACAGCTGGGTGTTGACCGTCTGTTTGTAGATGAAGCTCATTCATACAAGAATCTTTATCTGTATACCAAAATGCGCAACATTGCCGGTATATCCACATCGGAGGCACAGAAGTCTTCGGATATGTATATGAAATGCAGATATATGGATGAAAAGACAGGCGGCAAAGGTGTTGTGTTCGCAACGGGAACACCCGTATCGAATTCAATGACCGAACTCTATACAATGATGAGATATTTACAGCACGATACTCTCAAGGAACACGGGTTATCACATTTCGACTGCTGGGCGGCTACATTCGGCGAAACATCAACAGCCATTGAACTGGCTCCCGAAGGAACGGGATACAGGGCGAGAACGAGATTTTCAAAATTCTTCAATCTTCCCGAACTTATGAACATATTTAAAGAATGTGCCGATGTCAAAACTCAGGATCAGCTTAATCTTCCACGTCCGGAAGCAATCTACCACAACGAAGTCGCTCAGCCTACAGAAACACAGAAAGCGCTCGTCAAAGAGCTGTCCGAAAGAGCGGCTCTGGTTCACAACGGTTCTGTTGACCCCTCTGTTGACAATATGCTGAAGATAACATCCGACGGCAGAAAACTCGGTCTTGACCAGAGAATTATCAATCCGGATTTTGAAGACGCGAAGGGAAGCAAAGTCAATCAGTGCGTTGATAACATAATCCGCTACTACAGAGAAGGTGAAACGGATAAACTGACTCAGCTTGTATTCTGTGATATATCCACACCAAAATCAAAAACCGCAAGGAAAGCCGCCGCGAAAGCGGAGCCCGGTAATCTGTTATCCGATGAAAAGAATGATTTTACCGTATATGAGGATATACGGGAAAAACTGATACGAAGCGGAATACCGAAAGATGAAATCGCGTTTATTCACGATGCGGATACCGAAATCAGAAAAAAGGATTTATTCGCAAAGGTCAGAGCCGGAAAGGTCAGAGTGTTATTCGGCAGCACATCAAAGATGGGCGCGGGTATGAATGTTCAGGACAGACTCATAGCCCTGCACGATCTTGACGCCCCGTGGAGACCTGGTGATCTGGAACAAAGAAGCGGAAGAATCATCCGTCAGGGAAACAGGAACAAGCAGGTTCACATTCACCGTTATGTTACCGAATCCACATTTGACGCATATCTGTGGCAGACGCTTGAGCAAAAGCAGAAATTTATCTCTCAGATTATGACATCCAAATCTCCCGTTCGCTCCTGCGACGATGTGGATGAAACCGCTTTATCGTTTGCCGAGATAAAGGCACTGTGTGCAGGTGATCCCCGCATTAAAGAAAAGATGGATCTTGATATTGAGGTATCAAAGCTGAAGCTTATGAAAGCCGGGCATCAGAGCCGTCAATTCCGTCTTGAGGATCAGATACTCAAAGAATTTCCGGTTGAGATTGAACAGTGCAAGGGATACATAGAGGGATTCAAACAGGATTTACAGACTTTAAGAGAACACCCTCTGCCCGAAGAAGGATTCGTGGGTATGACTGTTCGCGGAGATTATCTTACCGACAAGGAAAATGCCGGTGCCGCTCTCATTGACGCTCTCAAGGACGCAAAGATATTTGAATCGGTCAACATAGGTGAATACAGAGGGATGCAGATGTATTTATCCATCGAGGATTTCGGAAAGAACCACATACTCACGCTTAAAGGCAGGATGTCTCACAGGGTTGAGCTCGGCAAAGACCCGAAAGGCAATCTTATCCGTATAGAAAACGCATTGAACGGTATTACCGAAAGACTAAAATCCACAGAAACCAGGCTTGAAACACTTGAAAACCAGATGGCAGACGCTAAAGCCGAACTCGGCAAACCTTTTGAGCGTGAAGAAGAATTGCAGCAGAAAAGTGCAAGGTTAAATGAGCTGAACATAGAACTCAATATGGATGAACACGGCGGTAAGGAAGATATGCTGCCGGATGAATCGGCAAGCGCAAAATCGGAGAGACCTTCGGTGCTCAGTAAACTAAAAGAGGCGAAGGAAAAGATTGATAAATTTGCCGTAACAAAACAAACCAGAAGATTGGAGGAGACGCTATGACAAATGAAGAATTAAACCAAGCCGTATATGACAAGATATATGATGAATTCAAGACATATGAGGCAGAACTTCATTCCATGCCGGCAAGCGAAGCACTGCTTCACGCTTTTGAGTATGCTACCAAAGAAGATATTATCATGGCTTTTGATGATCTCGAGTTGACCGACGCACAGTGTGAAGCGCTGTTGAATATCCCCGATCCGTTAAATCAGCTCTTTGATGAGTATTTCAATCGCGAAACCGGATATATGGAGGATTTGCGAGACTGTATTATAGACAGATGCAATTATGAGAAAGCATTACAGGATGAAAAAAAACTCAGCGGCAACTTTGACAAGCTCCATTTTGAACTCGGTTTGTACAACCAGGTGAATGCGGCTTATCCGTTAAGCATGGTTGAGAGCAAGGTTTACGGGATAGCAATTCAGGCGTTTAAAGACGGTGAACCTTACGGAACGATGACGGTTAATCTGCCGAATCAAATCACAGGCGAATGTGAAATGATAGGCATAAAGAATGCCGCATATATTGACACGAACAATTTCCCGTGGGCAAATCTTTTCATTGAAAAAGGATTCGCGACCGACACGGGCTTTACAAAGCGCTCGGGGTTCTGTGAATATCCGCTTTACCAATTTGACGAAAGCTGGCTTAAATCACTCAAACCGCTTGAGTCAGGCAGAAGTTATTCACTTTATGAGAAGAAATACAACGAGGCAATGGGAATCGAAACCGAAAAACCGAAAGAAATGACTGTGGTATGTGTTGAGCCGGATAAGCCCGCTTACGCGAAAACTATCTCAACAGGGCTTGAATCTTTGCAGCACGAAGTCGGCGGATATATTGAAGCGACCTATCCCTGGGAAGATGAAGCGGCAATCATCTGCAATGAAGAAGGAAAAATTACCGGCTTGCCGCTTAACAGATCATTGTCCGATGACGAGGGAAATATGTATGATGTTATCGCCGGCAGCTTCATTATTGCAGGATTGGGAGAAGAGGATTTCTGCTCACTCACTCCGGAACAGGCAGATAAATATACCGAAATGTTCAAAACTCCGGAAACGATATTCTTGCTGAACGGGGAGATAAAAGCGTTTCCTTCCGATGATGTTTCTCAGGTTCCCGTATATCTGCAATCGGCCGAATACGCATACAAGCACAACGAGTTGGACGCTTATCGACTGTCATATCAAGCAAATATTGACTGTAAATATGACATACAGAAAGCACTGGCTGATAATTATTCCGATAATAGGCTGAATACCGAATCGGTCTGGAAACAGGTAACGGAGAAATACGGAAAAGAGCGCGTGACCGCTCTGGTCGCTCAGACCAGCAAAGAGTTATCCGGTGACGGCAGAATATCCGCCGAAAACAAAAAATGGGCTTCATCCGTTCAGACACCGGATGATAAGTTCATTATTGAAAAGCCGCACATAGGGCTTGTGGATTTGCTTGTTACAAAAGCAAGGAAAGAAACTGCAAAAGAAAAAACATCGGTTCTCGAGAAACTTGAATCCGCAAAAGCAAAAGTTGCTCCGCCGGTTCCGAAAACAGACAGAAAGAAGGAACAGGTGTTATGAATGAGAAAAGAACAATTAATGCGACTGTTCATCTTACTCCGGATGAATATTCTGCGCTTAGAGAAAACTGCCTTAAAGCGAACTATACAAATATGAGCGCCTATATGCGAAAAATGATATTTGACGGATACATTCTTAATGTGGATTTATCCGATCTGTCAAATATTGAAAAACTATTACGCCGCACAAGTGACAACATCAATCAGATTGCGAGAAGAGCAAATATCAACGGTAATGTTTATGCTGAGGATATTAAAGAAATACAAAACCGACAGAAAGAGATTTGGGAGGTTATGGCTGCTCTGCGTGAAATGGTATCAGGAAAAATATAATGGCTGCCACGCGAATTATGCCTCTGTATGTCAACAAAGGTAAAACGGCAAAGCAATCTCTTAAGGAGCGGTTAGATTATGTTCTTAATCCTGACAAAACAGATAATTACTGTTATGTGAAAGGTTTCAAATGCGACCCTGAAATAGCCGTTTCGCAGTTTGTCTCATACCGTAATATTTACAAATACAGAACCGAAAGAGATTATGACGGAGATATTCTCGCCTATCATTTAAGACAAAGTTTCAAACCCGGTGAAATATCTCCCGATGAAGCAAACGCCTTAGGTTATGAACTTGCTTCAAGATTACTGAAAGGCAAATATGCTTTTCTTGTCTGTACTCATACTGACAAAGAGCATATACATAATCACATAATGATTTGTCCGTATTCATTTGACGGAAAAACAAAATTCAGAGATTCTTACTATATTTCTAAGGATATTGCGAAGCTCAGCGATTCAATATGCGAAGCTCATCAGAAATCTGTTATTGAGAATCCTCAAAAAGGAAACAATGTGTATTCCAACTGGATTGGATTCAAAGGCAAACCATCCAACCGCGATTTGCTGCGGGAGGATATTGATAAAGTTATGAAACAGAATCCCAAGGATATTGATGAACTATTGAAAATGCTTGAAGCGATAGGTTACTCCGTAAACTACGGCAAGCATATTTCCTTAAAACACATTACTCAGAAAAAAGCTATGCGTCTGGATTCTCTCGGAGAAGGATATACCGAAGCGGATTTGAAATCATCACTTTCGGGTAAAACAGAGCACAGGATTACAACGATGAATCCGCTGAAAACCAATTCTTCGTTACTGATAGATATTCATCGAAAAATAGCTGAAGGCAAAGGAGCCGGTTATGAGCATTGGGCTAAAATTTTCAATTTGAAGCAAATGGCAAATACCGTCGCATACCTTCAGGAACACGATTTCAAGGATTATGACAGTCTAATTGATAAGATAGATTCCGTAGATTCTCAATTATCCGAGTTACAATCAAAGGTATCGGAATGTGATAAACGAATGAAAGAACTCTCCGAGCTGAGACGGCATATATTGAATTACGCGAAGAACAGCAAGATTTTTGCCGAATACAAGAACCGGAAATTTGACAGGCGATACTTTGAAGAGCATAAGGACGAAATATCAAAATTCAAAGAGGCTAAGAAGTTCTTTGACACGCAAAATTTTGAAAATCACAAATTGCCGACTGTCAAACAGATTGAAGAAGAATTCAATTCCGTACTTTCTGAGAAAAGAAAGATCAGCGAAGAATTGAAAAAGCTGAAAGCAGAGAGCCGGGAATTAAACATCCACAGATACAACATTGAAGAAATCCTCGGAATAAATACTGAAGCTGAAATCGAGAAAAGCAGAGAATCAGCCGTTCAGAAAGAATGAACAATCCCACCGATTTTGATGAGTGAACCTCATTGAAGTCGGTGGGATATTTTTATGTTTTGAGATTTTTAGTGCGGTTTAAGCAAACGCTGTTTGCGTCAATTCATCGAAACGCAGTGCAGATGTTGTTAAAGGGTATTAGGGATGTGCCCTAACAAGGTTGCTTCGGCTGTATGTCGGAGCAACGCATAAAGCCTACTCGGGAGGCGAAATGCACTGCTTGCTAAAATGATGTTGACTTGGTAATGATGCAAGTAAATAAACTATTATATGAATTTAGAATAAAATCTTAAGTCACCTGCTATTCTTAAAGAACAGCTTCATAATACAGCATGCGTCAAAGCTGGTTATAATCATTATTGCATTTTAGATTGACTTTTCTGTCGCATATATTGAATAAATAGATATAAAAAATTATTCTTCTTCTGTAGACAGTCTATCAATAAGTATATCCATAATGTATAAAACCATTTCTTTATCTTCAACGGAAAGCTTTTCCATTTTCTTTTCAATAGTTGAAACCTGTTCGTGAAGAGCAACATTTGATTCTATGCCAAGAAAGAAATCAGTTGGAATATCAAGGGCGTTTGAAAGAGCTATCAGAAACTTGCTCCCAAGTTTCTTTTTTCCAGTTTCAAGTCTACTTATATAATACGGATCTGAATCAACCATTTCTGCAAGTTTTGCTTGTGTTAAATTAAGTTCCTTTCGTTTCTTTCTAATAAGATTTCCTACAACATTGTTTGACATATAAATACCGCCCTAATAAATATGGATTTTGGACGATAATATAGTAATATAAATTATGCCCGGAAATAAATGCTCTAAAAATCAAACTTGACATATAAAGCAAATTTGGATTATTATAATATTAATTTGAAATGAAAGGTAAAAAATAACATCTATAACAATTATGGAGAATTAATTATGCACAATAAAATTAAAGCGATACGAATTCATTTGGGTTTAACATACACACAAGTATCTTCATTGATTAATATCAGTAGTTATAAATATAAACGTTATGAAAATGGCACGATTGAACTTTCAAGTGATATTCTTATTCTATTGTCACTTATGTATGGTGTATCTTTAGACCATCTGATTTTTTCTAAATTTACAGTTAACGAGATTCTCTCTTCACCGTCAATCAATTGTTTGAAAAAACTGGATTTGTCAAAAAGATTGAATTCAATTGAGAATAATATAATTGCTTATTGTTCTTTTGATTGTTCCAATATCAATTATAGGGTGATTAGAAATATATTGCTTGAATATACAAATTCATTTTGTGAAAATTTATATGATTTAAGAACATGTAGAGCCGTCGAAATTAATGCAATTGCTTCTTATTTAAATATTAGTAAAGAAGACTATTTATTATATGAACAAAGTTCTACTTTACCAAAGCCTCTAATCATCGCAGACATTGCGTCTTTTTTTAGAATTAGTATTGATCAGTTTTTTAATAAGTAAAGTGACATGCAGACTTTTCTTTATCAGATAAAGCCTGCATGTCTTTTTTCATTAGAACTGTTTTTTAAACTTGTTCATTTTTTCCGGGACTATCGGTTGGTGCAAAAAAAGCACACAAGGCGAATTCACGGAATTTGTTCCGACAAAAAGAACTAATGATGCAAGAGCCCCACCTAAAATAGTCACGATTTTTGTCATCATTTTCATATCTGCACCTCCTTTTCTTTAGGATTAGTTTTTATATTTTTTATCCTTCCAAGCAATAAATAAATTGAAACCGAAAATGTTCCAAAAATGAAACTGAAACTTTCAATTTGCAATACTCTAGTTCTAGCAAGTGGAAAATAAGACAATATTAGAATCATTACGTATATTTTGCTTCGTAGTCGGTATCTCTTTCTTTCTTTTAAGCTCAATGGCTTATTACGGTCTTCTACTGGAGCCAAAAAATATATTAAAAATGCAGATATAATAATAAGTATTATATTAATAAGATATACATGTTTAATGGATATTGTTGATACAATAAAAAGAAAAACTAAATAATTTGAAATAGTAGTTATAAAACAGTTTGTGTGATTTTTAGCATGATATCCGCCGCTTGTCTTTCGAGCAAAAATAAATCCAAGCACAAACATCAATGATATTCGTATTCTATTTGTAATCAAAGCAATCATAAATATGACTACAATTATTAAAAATGTAGATATAAAAACTTCAAAACTGTATTCATAGACTTCTTTTTCTTCTTTTTTTATAATACCGTTTTGAATAAAAATCCTCGTAAACCAGTAAGACATTTTTTTATACATATTTAATAATCAACGCCTCAGATAAAAAATATACACATAATGAAAATTCACTATGTGTATAATAACATGGATATATTGAATTCAAAACAGATTAGGCAAAAGTGTTGAATAAAAATGCAATTATGTCAGTTTGAAACATTTTGCATAATAATATTCAAACGAAATTCGTTGCTGTCGCAAGAAGTTTCTAATATTCCATTATATTTTTCTGCAATTGTTTTCATGCTTTTTAATCCAAAACCATGATAAAATTTATCTTTTTTGCTTGATAACAAAGACGTAACTTCTTCTTTAACCGGATTATTAATGTAAACTGTAATTGTCTCATCAACAGATACTATTTGTACAGAAATACACCTTTGATTAACAGGCATATTTTGTTCTGCTTCAATTGCATTATCAATCGCGTTTCCTAACAGCACTCCAAATTCAAGTTCATTTATTCTAATAGGAACCGTTATTTTAATTGAAATATCAAATACAATATTAAAGCTTTCAGCATATGCTTTTTTATATGAAATGATAGAATCAATAACAGGATTTTTAGTGTTTATTATTTTCCCTTGCTCTATATCTAAAAGGTTTAGTTTATTATTAATGATATCTTTGGCACTATTTATGTCCCCAGCCGACAATAAAGATTGGAGAGAAATAAAAAAGTTTTTCGTATCATGACGAAATATTTGAATTTCTTCTTGACTTTTAAATAATTCACGATAATGTTCCATTTGCTGTTTTATACTTTGTTCAGCAAATAATAGTTGTTCTTTTGTGCTTATGTAATCTCCCTGTCTATTAATTATCACAAATACCAGTATATTTGCTGCAATTAACGTGATCGCAGATAATAACGTTAGTATTTGGAAAGAGTTGGAATTGAAGCGATAACAACAGTGATATAAAAGTGATATTACCAGAATTGAGGATATAGGAAGAATCAGAGTTGACACCACAAACCCAAATGTGAACCCGGAATTCATATGATGCTTTTTTTGTGTCAAAAAATAAATAAGAATATATGTTGTAAACTTTGCCAACAAGACACAAATCGCAAACAAATACATATTTTCTTGAATCGTTGGCACATCAACACGTCCGCCTAGAGTTGTTATTAATACTACTATCATTTCAGCTAATGCCATTATAATACATAAAATTACGCTGCCTATGATTCTTAAAGCCCATTTTATACGATACAATAATGATGTTAAGAACAAGACAATAATTGTTACAAGCATCATGTAACTAGTATCTCCGAGCAACAGAGCGTTCACGGTTTGCAATACACAAATGACAATAATACAAATATTATGAATAGTTTTTGTGATATGTTTTGAGCCAAGCCAAGAGAAAAAACAAGTTGCTATATATATTTCGGCAATAGCACTAAATGCATATATTATAGCTTTTGACATTTATTTACCACTTCCATTTTCGAAGATATATATCATAGGCCTTAAGTGCTTCAGTGCGTTTGCGTACACTTATCATTACTTTTTCATTGTTTTTTAGTATTACATCAGTTGAATCAAATCGTTTTATATAGTCCATGTTAACAATGAAACCTTGATGTACGCGAATAAATCCATGTGGCTTAAGTACATCAAGTATATCGGCTAATTTGCCTATAGATTCATATTTGTCTTCATTTGTATATACGGTTATGTGTCGTTTGTATCCTTCCACATAAAGAATATCACTAATTTTAATTATATTTCTTTCACTTTGCCATTTCAAGGTGACAAAAGAATTAAGAGAACGATACCTGCTTATTGCTCTTTGAAAAACCTCCGTAAATTCTTTTTTACTTACCGGTTTTCTTATAAAGTGAAGAGCATCAAAACGAAACACTTCAAAAACATAGTTTTCATGACTGGACACAAAAATAATAATTGTATCCGGATCAATTTTACGAATTATTTCGGCAACTTTTATTCCGTTTACTTGGTCCATTTCCACATCCAAAAATATAATGTCAAAGTATTTTTCAACTGCATAATGCTTTACCAATTCTTCACCTGACAAAAAAGAAGTAATATCAAACTGAGTATCAGTTACCTCAATAGAATGTAATAATGTTTTTATTTCATTATGAATAAAAATATCATCATCACAAATGCATATTCGCATAACATTATCCCTTTTTCAAAAACAAAATTTTCTCAATCTAAGAATATTATTATTCTATCAAAATGTTATTAAAAAGTAAATGATGAAATACAAAACTGTTTATTTTAACGACAGAATTGTTGTGTTAGTAAAAAAACTGTTTGTTTTCTTGTTCCTAATTCGCATTTATGCTGTTGATATATAACTTTATTAAAATGATTTATCAACATTATTGCATAATAAATTAACGAAGTTGAACCATATATTGCGTACTATAATTAAGATTTCTTATAATATCAATTGAAAACCGGAATAGATTTCTTGTGAAAGTATTGGCTTTTGACTTTTTTTACATTTGTTCCACAGAAATAAAATGTTTTTGAGTTGGAAATAAAATATCAAACTATGCTTGAACTCGATTCATTTTTCATAAGTAATTATGTAATCATTTAATGTTCAGTTTAATACGTGGTTTATTAAAATGTATTTTATTAATCTTTCAATCTATAAAACACTTATTTTTACTCTTAAAAAACTCCTCAATATCTAAGTTTATTATTGGAATCAATCGTAGCCGTAATCCCTTAATTTGCGATGATTAATGTTAAAAATCTAGTCAGTCTGAAAATAGTCATGTGGAGCCGACAACATAATATTTAACCATATTTATTATATGTAACTAAAGTTGATTAATTGGAGATTACCATTCATTAAACATTAAATAGTTTACTATTGTTATTCAAAAAGAAGAAAAACCGTAGCATATCTTTTTTTATTTGGAACTTTTTTCTTTTAGTGATTTTTATAAAGATTATACTATTGGCAAGTGTTAAAAACAACTATAATACGCTATTTCGAAAAGCAACTTATATTTAAAACGAAACTATTAATAATTATAAAAGTGTTCTAATATATTCAATTCATGGATTATAAAAATAGAGGAACTATAATGAAAAGGAACATATATTTATTGCCTATAAATAATGATTTTAACATAGTAAAATATAACAATCTTTTAACATTTGTGTCTGAGAAAAAAATCACTCAATTAAATGAATTAAAAAACAATATGGATAAAAAGCTTAGTTTATATGCACACATTGCAGTTAAACTGATTATTCAAAAAGAACTTAGCTTAGATATTAGTAAAATATCTATTGTATATGATGATTTGGGAAAACCATTTGTTGAAGATCTCGAGAATACTTTTTTTAGTATTTCCCACACATATGATATGATTGCCATCGCTTTTTCCAATAGTAAAGTAGGCATTGATATTGAAAAAGAAACTGAAAACAGTGTTGACATAGCAAAATACTTTTTTACTGAAAAAGAAAAAGAGTATATTTCAGTTTCATGTGTTAATCCACAAAAAGCTTTTTTAGAAATATGGACAAAAAAAGAAGCTTTTATTAAGTATTTAGGGTTGGGATTACGAAAAAGGTTGGATGACTTTTGCGTTATAAACGACTTCTTGAAAGATAATTTTTATACCATACAAAGTGACGATTATATTTTAAGTTATTATGATGGCTGTAACAAAGCAGGAATTGAAATAAAAAATATTACTGAAAAAGAAATTGAAGAATTAAGAATTAACAGTTGACATCACTAACTATGATTCGCTTTTGGGTTGCTATAAAAGAAGGATTTTATTAAAATAAAAATTAAAACTGTAATAAAAAATTACACAATTGTGGTTTCAAAACTCATATTTAAAGTTCAAATGACTACTTTAAAAAGTCTGCTTTCAAATGAATTCATTTATTGCATGTTTTTTTGCTTTATTGTAAAAATTATATGAATTATAAGAGATAATTAATAAAAGGAAAAACTGAAAATGCAAAAAAATGCCAATGACAAAGATGCCTATAAAGAACTGATATCTCTTTTTTTAAAACCCAATAAGCATTATGTTGCAATTAAAGACTACTCCAAAACTGTTTTTTACTTTGAATTGCAGTCTTTAATCGAAAAATATACAAGATTGTTAAAAAAACATGATAATCTTTTAGCTGCCGTTTTTAGATTTAAACGTTCAGCAGATACTATTGCTTTTATACTTGCAGCACTCTTTTTAAGAATTCCATTTGTTCCATGCAATATTAATACTAAATATGATAAGATAAAGAGAATTTGTAATGATTTGTTTGTTACCGGTTTTTTTTCATTAGAAAAAGATTCTGTTGTTTTTGTGAATATATATGATAAAGCGATTGTTCCTAGCAAAATAAAAACTCCAATAATTAGGCAAGAAAATGACATTGCATATATAATATTCACTTCTGGTAGTACTGGTGTTCCAAAAGGCGTAAAAATATCGTACAGAGCTTTATTATCTTTCATAAAAAACATAAGAAGTGAATTTGATTTTTCTGTTTTCGAAAGATTCCTATGGGTTTCAAGCATTAATTTTGACATTTCTTTGTTGGAAATATTAATTCCAATTATAAACAATAAAACAATAATAGTCGCAGAAGATATTGACTTACAGATTCCAACACGTTTAATTAACATTATTAATCGTGAAAAAATTGATTTTTTGCAAATAACTCCTTCCCAATATGAATTGTTGAGGATGTATGGATTTGAAGAAAAAATAAATGAATCATTAAAAACTGTGTTCTTCGGTGGTGAGCACATACGAAAAAAACATATTATTGGTTTATTAAAGAAGAATATTCAAATATATAACATGTATGGCCCCACAGAAACAACTATTTGGTGTTCATTTAAACATATCAAAGAAACAAATGATCTTTCGATTGGGTTTGGTTTGGGTGAAAGCCAATTGGCAATAATGCGAAATGGAGTAATACTGTCACCATATGACCAATCAAAGGGCGAGTTAATTGTTTATAGTAATCAGCTTTTTTCGGGATATACCAATTCTTCTACAGAAGACAGCGAACTTTATTTCTATGAAAATGAAAAAAAATACTATAAAACAGGAGATATTGCTAAATATAATAAAGATAAACAAATAATCATTTTGGGGCGTATTGACAATCAAGTAAAGATTAACGGTATTAGAATAGAATTAGAAGATATAGAAAACATAATTGAAATTAAACTTGGAATAAAAACAATAGCATTTAAGCCACAACAGTTAACCGGTTTAATTGTTATTTGTCAAGCAAATGACTATAAAGAGAATTTGTTTTCACAGTTAAATAATATACTCTATGAATATTATCCTAATGGGGTATTTATTGAACAAATAAAAGCGATTAAATCTTTCCCTTTAAATGAGAATTTAAAAATAGATCGTAATGAGGTGGTTAGATGGTTCAAAAAGGAAATCAAACATATGAAAACTGCAGAAAAAGAATAATTGATATAGCTCAAAGGCAGTTAAAAACATCTACTATTTTAAACCCTAATGATACTTTTTTATCACAAGGAATACATTCTATATTATTTGTAAAAATCCTTATTGATGTTGAAAATGAATTTGGATTCAAAATTGATGGCGATGAGTTATTGCTTAATGCGTTCTATTGCCTTGATGATATAGTTTCTTATGTGTTTGGAAGAATTAATTATGATGTTACTCATGAGTGAATTATTAAATGATTTTGTTTCTGTTGAGAAGAATCAATTATTACAAACAAAATATAAGAAAAAAGTATTAAGTAATCATATGTTATTATTCTTTAATAAGGATACAAAAATTATAGAAAACAGCAAATGGTTGATTATCGTCGAGTCAACATATCTATCGAAAAAAGAGATATTAGAATTATTTGACAAAGTATCCAAAAGAGAATGTATTGATGAATCATATTTAAAAGTACTTTTCAAGAAATTTGCCAAGTTTTTTTGCGCAATTATTATTAATTACGAAACAAATGACACTTTTTTAATACGAGATAAAATTGGATATTATTCGTTATACTATTACAAACACAAGCGAGGACTAGTAATTTGTGATGATTTGTCTTTTTTTAATTATTTCCCATTTACAAATAGTATAAATGAAGAATATATCTATCATAGTTTAACATTATTTTTGTCACACCCAACAACAACTTTATACAAGTCTGTGTACGAAGTTCAACCAAGAAATATACTACATATATCTGGAGGAAAAGAAAAACTAATTTCTTATGCTTCTTTTAATGAGATTATTGGCCCAAATAATGAAACAAATGAGGAGCTCATTATAAATAGAATGCATAATCTCATAAGAAATGGATGCAAAAAATATAATCAACAAGTTTTTACATTGCTGAGTGGAGGAATCGATTCGGGAATAATAGCAGCTTCCTTAGTTGAGAATAACAATGACGTTTTAGCTATAACAATTGATTATGAACATAATTCAAAAGAAATTGATATTAAAAACGCAAAAGCAATGGCCAAAAAACTGAATTTACAAAACCATCAAATAATTAATGTTACAAACAACGATATTCTCAATACATTTTATTCCATGGTTAATGATAATTATCCACCTATTTTTACTATAGACATGATTATGATTGAAATAGCAAGCAAAAAAATAAAAGAGATAATGCCTAATAATCCTGTCTGTTTTGCCGGAGACGGAGCTGATGAATTAGGAGGATATCCTTCATATATTGACATACAGAATGAATGGGGAAATCTTTTATATTTTTACTCTTTGCCTATTGAAGCAAAAAAGATATTAGTTCAGCAAACTGATTGTAAAGCATATGAAATTGCAATGAATAATCACCCGATTCCCAGGAAATTTATACAGGCTTTTTATGAATCTGAAAAAAAGATGATTTGGTTAAATGAGTTTCCAACAGTGTCTTCATATGATATTATTGCTAATCAGTTTTATGATGCTGATTTGAATTTTTTTCAAAAAATTCAAAATGTGGAATTTTCATTACGCCTTCCGTCTTTTTATTTTCGCAGACAATGGCGTCAATACAACGAAAAGAATATTAAGGTGATTTATCCTTTCCTTGATGAAAAACTATTAAAATATTGTTTAAGTCTTCCCCGCGAATTACACATGAAAAATAATATCCCCAAATATCTATTTAAAAAGATTTATAAAAGATATTACCCTGATATTAGTATTGATAATAAAAATGGATTTGGAAGTGTTTTATATAATTTTTATTTAGATGTTTTACCAGGTTTAATTCAAACAGAATTAGCAAATATAAAAAGATATAGTTCGTGTCTATTTAATGAAGACTATATTTACTATTTACTTGAACATATTTCAGAAAAAAACAATGGGTTTAAACTATGGACTATATATGCAATAAACCAATGGATTTCTCAACAAAAAAGAAAAACTATGTAAACAGATATGCACATAGCACTTAAGTATTTTATTTTAAACACAAAAATACAAGTTCTTGTTCGGATGATTCTATTCTTTTATAAAATGGAATATTGCTTAGGATGGATAAAACATGGAAATTGATGATATTTTTTGGAAAATTCACTGTCAAAATAGTGATGAAAGAATGGATACTCTTAAAAAAGCAATAGATCAATTAAAAGTTCAAAACAACATGAAACTCTTTTGCACCTATTTTGAAACTATTTCTTTTTATTACGATCAACTATCTAAGACTTATAAGAATATAGTCTTAGATATTTTAGAAGATCTTAAAACTTGTAAAGAATGCCCTGTATGTTGTAAAAAAAATGAATATCTGTTAAATTCAGGAATGAAAATTTCAAGTTTGAGTAGTTTACCTGAATCAATAAAACATTCTCGCAATTATTCAGATAATTCAAAGACAAACAAGGCTGTTCTCATAGTTCCAGATTTTCTGTCAGCTGCATCTTTTTTGCAACCACCAATTGACTTCTTGGTTCCTATATCAATTGCAAAAGAAGAAAATGTTGATATGACTATTATCGATAATAGAGTCATGCACTTTTCTTTTGAAGAATTAAATAATAAAGTTCAAAATATAGAATACATCATAATTACGACTTCTCCTTATGATCATATACAAAATTATTTCATAGACCTAAGATTGAAATTAACCTTTAAATTGATTAAATTTTTAAAAAGGAATAATGAGAATAAAACTATTATAGTCTGCGGTGCACATGGCTCTTTACGACCAGATATTGTTCTTAAAGAAACAGAAGCGGATATAGTTGTTAGAGGAGAATATGATTATTTAATTGTGGACCTATTAAAAAAATTAATGAATAAACAACCTATCGATTCTAATTATGTTTATACACAAAACGATTATTGCAATAATAAATCCTTCTCTCAATATACACATAGTCTTTATCATTATAATAAGTATTCAAATATACTTCCAACTTATGAAAACATAAACCTTCAACGATATTTTGAAAATAGGTATGTCAAAAATCGCGTCGTTAAGAAACCAAACCATGCAACAATTTTAGCTTCTAGAGGATGTTATAGTTGCTGCTCTTTTTGTTTTAATTTTTGGGGCAACAAAGTGAGATATCGAAGTCCTCAAAACATAGTTGATGAAATGGAAATATTGCAAAAAAAACATGGTGTTGAAGAAATCTTTTTTATTGATGCAACATTTACACAAAATTCAAAATGGGTTCTGAGTATCTGTAATGAGATACGCAAAAGAGATTTAAAAATTGTTTGGTCTGCAGAAACGAGATGTGACAGATTAAATCCTGAATTATTAACTGAAATGAAAAAGGCAAACTGTAAGTCATTATGGCTAGGTGTTGAATCTTATTGTAGCTCTGTTCTAAGCAAAAACCAAAAAGCTCCTTCCAATAAATATATTTTAGATGCTGTTCGGCAATGTAAACAATCGAATATAATTCCGCAACAGTTTATATTAATTGGACTACCGGGAGAAACAGATGAATCTTTGAATGAAACGGTTTGTTATTTAAAAAAATATGGCAGACATTATACCAATTCAGTGATGGTAGCAACGCCAAGATTTGGAACACTGTTTTATGATTTAGCCCAAAAACAGTTTCCTTTTTTAGGGAATGATTTTTACTCTTTGGGTAGTGTGAAAGGATTAGTTGGAAACAAATTAACTCCAGAAAAGATAAGAAATGCCGTTTTTGATATTCAAAATATTAAATGATTGGAATGAATTATTGATGTGAAATGATAAAGACTTCATTTCTAAAAAGATTAAAAGAGTTTGTTGCATGGAAGACTATTTGTCAACCGGTTTTTTAAAAACGGATAGTCGTTTATTAATTATACCATCAAGTTTGCAAACAATAATTACAGTTTTGGACACTGTTTTCGATTTAAAATCTGCGTAGTAGAATACTGATATCAAGGGATTGATATTACTATTATCGCAAATTCCTTAAATGGTGTTTAATTCGCACTTCTAATCTGTTCAGCCCATATTCAATTAAAAACAATTTATAGAATTAAACATTTAATTGTTCTTTTTCAACATTTATATGCCTACAAAGGAACAAAACTTGTAAAGATTATGATATTTTCACCGTTATTGAAAGCAGAGATTATCTTACAACTTTTCTGAATTATTTCAGTGTATTTAAAATAAGAGCTGCTATTAACACTTTTCTTAATTATTTGTGTTAATGTTTTGCAGCAGAATGGAGCTTATTATGAATAAATTTGAGTTGATTACTCCTGAAGAAAAAATCAATCGCAAAATACTTCCTTATATGACTTTCCCCATAATAAATACTTGCAACTTACATTGCAAGTATTGCGGAAGTGGAGGTGAAATGACTATAAGCAATTCCAATATTTTTAATGTTGAACCACTTGAAAAATGGGTTAATGCTGCTTGTGAACTTGGCATTCAGAAATTTCGTTTAACTGGTGGTGAAACATTTTTGCATCCTGATTTTAAAAAAATCATTTTTGAAGTGTTTAAACATGCAAAAGAATTATTAGTAAATACAAATGGAACTTTAATCACAGAAAAAAAAGACCTTTGGATTGATTCTCCAAATAATATAAGATACGTTGTCAATTATCATGGTGCAAAAGAATCAACATATGATAAAATCACTGGAACGAAGGGTAAATATAAAATATTAAAAAAGGGAATAGAGTTGTTAGCTAATGAACAATTGCTACATAGATTAAATATAGTTATTTGTAAGGATAACTATGATGAATTGTTTGATGTAATCGATTACTGTAGGACAATTGGAACAGATTTAAAAATCCAGGATGTTGTTGCAGTTCCTTGGCAATTTAATGAGTGGAAATCCATTTACTATGATACTAGCGAAATCGAGAAGGAATTGGAGAAACGTTCAAGTAGAATAACTGATCATCGTTATGCTCGAAGTTTTGGTACTCCAACAAAAATATATACAATAAATGGTGTCAATGTGACATTCAAAAGCATTAGAAACGGCTCACATTATGAAATGAATACAATTTGTAATAATTGTAAATATTATCCATGCCATGAGGGCGTTTATGATTTGTTTGTATTTCCAGAAGGCGTTGCATGTGCTTGTAATTGGACGGATTTGGGGAAAGCCAAGGGCCAAACAGAAAAAGAAAAAATAACTTATTTAATTGAAAAGTTTCAAGACTCCACATATGTTGAGGCGGACTTAGAAACAATAAAAAATGGAATGTGTTTGTAAAAAAATTGAATGAATAGAATATGTCTCATTTATGGCTTTTAAAAATAGTCGAGAAAAAGATTTAAAATAGCATTAATGATATATAACAAATGAGCTGTTCAGTTAATTCAAAAATGTTGAACATCTTCTATATTATTTAATCCAATATAATCAGTTCGAACTGTTAAAAAGATATTTCAATTCTTTCGTTCTTATTTATATAACGAGACTTAAATATTGTGTGTCTTAAACAGTATTGTTATGTTTGGATTTTTTATATATCTCGCAATTCATATTAGTAGTTAGAATAATTCAATTGCATTTGGACTAGATTATCTATATATCGTGTTTAATAGAAAGAGAGAATATATATGATAACAAACTATAGTATTCGATTAAAAATGTTTGAGAAGATTCAATCTGTTTTTTACACACCTAAACATCAAGTGATTAGAATTAAAAAAGAACTGTTTGATTATCCTGAATTGTACCATCAATGGCTTGAAGAATTCTCCGCAAAAAATTTGGAAGGATTTTTCGAGTCTAACCTTTTATTTGTTCATCCATGTCCGCATGACGAATCATCATACAAAGAATTGTCGTTTGCCGGTTGCTTTAAATCATATAAACCATATTCGTGGAAAAACAAAAAAGAAAATATTATTGACGGAATGAAATATGTATATACTAATAGAAACAATAGAATCTCCAATTATTATTATAACGCCCATAATATTAAGAGTAACAAATCATTTGATGTAATTATTTCTGAAGCAGAAGATGCTGACATTTATGGAACTGCATATGTTTTTGATGATATAATTATGTGTAGTTATTATTCTTCTTATGTATCTGTTTATAATCATGATCCACATAGTTTTATTTATAAGGGGGGAAGTAATAATACCCTTAATAAGACTGAACTATTAATATGTGAAACTCTTATTGAAATAAAAAGAATACTAAAATTAAAGATAGATGTTGAGTTTATGGTTAATGGCGAAAAAATAATAATTAGTGAAGTTCGTCCTATTTCCTCTATTCACATTAAAAATTATGAAAAAGTAATTGGGTTTCCCAATACTATTGAAAGAAATTTATTAAACTCAACATATGAAATAGAAGGAAAAATAGTAGATATGGAACAGAACAAATCACGCTTATATGATATGAAAAATAATATTTTTTTAATTGATCATAACAGCAGGATTTTTAGTACTTTAGATTTTCTTGAATGGTGTTCTTCTAATGAAATGCATGAGGTTTCTGTAATAATAAATCACGGAAACAATCGAGATTTTGACCATACACAATATATCGCTTTTGAAGATCCAAGAATTATCAATATAAGTAATGTTTATAGTCGAAAAAAATTTATAGCTGGAGAAACACTAACAATAAAAAGTGATGGCTTTTTTACAAATGGCATTATATAAGATTTTTTAATAGTCTTTTATTCTATTGAAAAATGATATATACAGCTATAATAAATCAGCATTTCTACTCTAAATATGTTTATAAAGGAAAAAATCATGAATGCCCCTTTTTTATGTAATGAAAAAAAACTAACAATCCTTTTGTCGAGAGTTACTCTTTCAAAGGATAATATATCTGAAATAAAAAAAATCGCAGATTTAAATATTAATTGGTTAGATGTTTTATCTTATTTAGTTATTAATAAAACAGTCGGTTTGGCTTTCTATAATTTAACCAAAATAGGAATTCTAAGTAAAATTCATAATTTAACATATCAAATAATGAAAAGCACATATTTGGTAAATAAGTTTAAAAATACTGAATTAATGCAAGAAAAGCATAGGATATTACAAGCATGTAAAAAAGAAAACATTAATATTTATCCAGTAAAAGGTGCTAATATTATAGGTGACATTTATAATGATTATGGTATGAGAATGATGAACGATATTGATTATTTCGTAAATATGGATGATTTTGCTAGAATTAATAGTGTTCTTTTATCACTTTCATACACTCAGGGAGAATATGATAGGGATTCACAAAGAATCAATTACTATTCAAAAGAGAAAATGTTAATTTGGAAAGCAAAAATGAACAATACTATTCCTTATGTTCGAACCAGTAATAATTGCTTTTTAGATGAAATAGCAATAGATCTAAGCGCATATTACAACTTGGACAGAAATAATACACTATCAAAAGATGTTATTCAACGTTCAAAAAACAATGAATTGGAAAAATATGATCATTATTTGTACTTGGTTGCACATCTTTATAAAGAAGCTACTGGTATCATATGGATTGCTCATAGTAGTGATGTAAATCTTATAAAATTTTGTGATGTTAGAGAGTTCTTCTTATCAAAAGAATTATCAATAGAAACTGTGGTTAACCGAGCAATTCAATATAACTTGAGTGATGCTTTATTTTATACGAATTATTTTTTAAAAGAGTTGTTTGAAGATGGTTATGAAGATTTTATTTTAGAATCTTTAAAACAAAAAGCAATACTAAACTCCGACTTAATAAATACTTTTGGAACTGATTGGCAAGAAGGAAAGCTAAAGTGGAAAAAATCATTTTTTGATAGAATTTTTGACTATTCAAATGCAAATGAATTGGATAGTAATATAATGGAAAGGTTTAAAAAATATGAAAAAATGTGATGCATGGAAAGGAGCATTGAAAAATGAATTTAAAATCGGAAAGACGTCCTGCATTTCCTAAAAGAGCGATTATAACAGCAGGCATGCCTTATGGAAACAAAGAACTGCATTTTGGACATATTGGTGGAGTTTTTATACATGCAGATATTTTTGCAAGATTTTTGCGTGATAGAATCGGTGACGAAAATGTTATCTTTTTATCTGGAACTGACTGTTATGGTAATACAATAGAAGTTGGATATCAAAATGCCGTTTCAAAAGGCTTTTCTGGAAGTATTAAAGATTATGTTGAAGAAAAGCACAAGTCGCAAAAAGAAACACTAATTAAATATCAAATATCTCTTAATCTCTTTGCTGCTTCTGCGCTGGGAGACGCAGGTACAATACATGCGGATTTGTCGTCAAAAATATTTAATAGACTATATGAAAAAGAAAAATTGAGATTAGATAAAACACTTCAATTTTATGATGAAGAGAAAGGGATGTTTCTAAATGGCAGACAGGTTATTGGACGTTGCCCAATCCAAGGATGTAAATCTGAAATAGCTTATGCCGATGAGTGTGCCTTAGGACATCAGTATAATCCAACTGACTTAATCAATCCCATAAGTACTATCAGTGGAAAGAGACCGATCCTTCGTGCTGTAAAAAATTGGTTTTTCGATTTACCGAGTTTTTCTGCTATTATTCAAGAACATGTAAACTCCTGGAAAAAAGATCCTCGATATCGCAAATGCCTAATTCAGGGAATGGAAGAGTTTTTTAGAAAACCAGCTTTGTTTGTAAAGAAAGAACTTATACCCGAAATATATAAATTAGATTCATTTCCACACTATACAATAACTGAAGAAGAAAATAAAAACTCATGGCCATTATTTTTTGAAAATTTAAACGAAAGAGATAAGGCAAAGCAGGTTCTTGACAGTAAAAATATTCGATATCGTTCTGGAAAAGCAGTTGTTCCATTTAGAATTTCCGGAAATGTTAATTGGGGAATCCCGGTTCCTGACACTAAACAAACATCAAAACTATCTTTTTGGGTTTGGCCTGAATCATTATGGGCTCCAATTTCTTTTACAAAGTGTTTTCTTGGAGACAAAACAAATGGGACTCAATGGGAAAGATGGTGGAAATCAGATGAAGCTCAAGTTTTTCAGTTTATAGGCGAAGATAATATTTATTTTTATGGATTAGCTGAACTTGGCATACTTATGGCTTTAGAAACCGGGATATGTTTACCAATTATTATTCCAAACCATCATCTTCTATTTGGAAAAGCAAAAGCTTCTAGTAGTGGAGAATTTGTTCCTCCTAAAGCAGATGATCTTTTAAATTATTATACATCAGACCAACTTAGGTTACATTTCATGAATGCAAGTTTAAGTGATCACAGTGTGAGGTTTGAACCTCGAATGGCTCTGGGATTAAATGATAAATTTGATCCTGTTACTATGGAAGGTAATTTGATTACCAATATACTGAATAGAATAGTTAGATCTTGCTTATACACTGTCCAAAAATACTGTGATGGTGTATATCCACAGGGTAATATAGGTTCAAACACAAAGGAAAAAGCGGATCAAATCATTATTGCTTATGAAAAACTAATGGCGGAATTCGCTTTTGATAAAATATTTGAGACTCTAAATGTTTATCTTAGAGAAGTAAACAAGGAATGGTCTTGTAGAAGTAAGAATGCTACTAAAAATGAAATCGAGCAATTATTAAGAGATATGTTCCATATCGTGAGGGTTTCTGTTGTGTTGTTTCATCCAATAGTTCCTGCTGGTTGTGATATGATTAGAGAATATTTAGGAGTTGATAAAAGAATTTGGAACTGGGATTATATTTTTGAACCTTTAGATTTTTTTATTAATTCTAATCATAAATTTAAATTTTTAAAACCTCATGTAGATTTTTTTTGTAAGCATCCTCTTCAGACATCATCAAAATAAATGAATTATGTAGCTATTTGCAAACCATTTTTTAATTTATTAAAGTGATTTATTATTAATTTTGTGATTTGATTATATATCTTATTAAAACAAATTTGATATTTAAGTATTCTAAATCATCAATTTTTTAGTCTTAACCAAAGGTAATAATTAGAAAGGACCGAATCAACTTGAAAAAATACTTGTTCACATCTGAATCAGTGACCTGCGGCCATCCCGATAAAATCTGCGACCAGATTTCAGACGCGGTGCTCGACGCAATTCTTGAACAGGATCCTATGGGCAGAGTCGCCTGCGAAACCTGCTGCACTACCGGCATGGTGCTTGTAACGGGCGAAATATCAACAAAGGCAAACATTGACATTCCCGCCATTGCCCGCAAGGTTATTTGTGACATCGGCTATGACAGTTCCGAAAAAGGTTTTGACGGCAACACCTGCGCAATTATCACCGCCCTTGACAAACAGTCGGGCGATATCGCTATGGGTGTTGACAGACTGGGTGCCGGAGATCAGGGCATGATGTTCGGCTACGCCTGCAATGAAACTCCCGAACTTATGCCTTTGCCGATTTCACTTGCTCACAAGCTTTGCGCAAAACTTACACAGGTGCGTGTTGACGGCGTTCTCCCCTATCTGCGACCTGACGGAAAGAGCCAGGTTACCGTTGAATATGACGAAAGCAACAAGCCCGTGCGCGTTGACACGGTTGTTATTTCGTCACAGCACAGCGCCGATGTTGAACTTGAACAGATACGCAGCGACATTATTGAAAAAGTTATCAAAACAACCATTCCCGCCAACCTTCTTGATGACAGAACCGTATTTCACATAAACCCCACCGGCAGGTTTGTTACGGGCGGTCCCAACGGCGACAGCGGCCTTACAGGCAGAAAAATCATTGTTGACACTTACGGCGGATACTCACGCCACGGCGGCGGTGCGTTCAGCGGAAAAGACCCGACAAAGGTTGACAGAAGCGCCGCTTACGCTGCAAGATATGTTGCCAAAAACATTGTTGCTGCGGGTCTTGCCGACAGATGCGAAATTCAGATTGCATACGCTATTGGAGTTGATTATCCTGTTTCTATTTGTGTTGAAACCTTTGGCACGGGAAAAGCAAATGATGATGAATTAGTTGATGCTGTAAAAAAGACATTTGATTTAAAACCTTGTAGTATTATTGAAAGATTTGATCTACGCAAACCAATTTATCGGAAGACAGCCACACTGGGGCACATGGGAAGAGAGGATTTAAATGTCAAATGGGAAAACATTGATAAGACAAAATTATTAAAAGAACATCTTAAGAGAAGATGATTTTACAAAAGATTTTAGAACTGTAAGGATTTATTACATATGAAAAATGATTCATTAAGAATTTGTGCAGTTGATAGATTTAGAGGGTTTGCTGTATTAGTAATGATAATAATCCAAATATGGAGGGATTTTTACAGTTTGGAATTATTGTCACGGTTAGGGAATCATAAAGCAGGTTTAGGATTAACAATTATTAATGGTTTGCAATTCGCGGATGTTTTTGCACCAATGTTCCTTTTTGCAGTTGCTTTAACTTACAAGCTATCATATGACAATCGAATTAAAGAATTTGGTAAAAAAGAAACTATAAAACACTTTTTAAAAAGATATATTTCCTTGATTGGAATAGGTGGAATAATTAGAGCTATAGAATCTATTCTCTTTTATTTTTCAAAAGGTCGTTTTGAACATACAATAGATCCTTTTTTCTTTTTTGGTTTATTTATTCTATTGTTGATAGTTTTTATTTGGGTTGTTCTGAAATTATTTAAAAAACGAAATAATGAAAATCTGAATAAAATAATCAGTATAACATCAAAAATCATTTTTGGAATGGTTGCTTATATTGCCTTCCTTTGTCTTGTTGCAACAGCAAGAGATTTTTTTATTCAAATCGTATTTCATAAAAAATATAGTGAATTTCAAATATGGGGATACTGGGAGGCTCTTCAAGCTATTGGCGCTGCAGGTTTAGTTACTTTAATGTTTATAAAACTAAAAAATTCTCAAAGGTTTATTGTTGCAACAGTTCTTTTAATTGGATACTCATTATTTCATGAATCTGGAAATAACTCTGACATTATTTCGGTTTACGCTCAACAAGGCGGTTTTATAGGCATAATTGGTCAGAGTTGTATATTGTTGTTTGGAACTGTATTGGCTGAATTGTTTTTTGCAGACCCCAATAGATTGACAAAATATCTTTTAGCAATTCCAGGATTCGGGCTAGCTGCAGTTATAGCTTTGCATTATATTTTACCGACAATGCGAAGTGTGAGTCCAAGTTATATCTTACTAAATGTATTTATTAGCGGATCTGTCTTTTTATTATTTAAACTATACGATTACATAAATCTTAAGTTCGATATATTGGAACTCCTTGGCAAAAATGCGTTACTTATGTACATATTACAATATATACTGGTATACGGCACTAAAGAAATAATTGGATATCAGTATATAAATAATGCTTCTGATTTGTTTGCTATTTCTTTTACATTTATTATGCTCTTTATTATGATATTTATAGCATTTTTGCTAGATAAAAAAAGAATAATTGTTAAATTATAGTGGATGGTTTTATGTTAAATAAAGAAATAATAATAAAAACGGAAAATGCAATCAACAAACTGATAAATGTGTTTAATAATAGAATACCTATGCCACCTCATATTAAACATTTAGCTGATATTGAACAACTAACATCAGGAAAGGGCATTAATTATATATCCGAAACCGACAACTATTGGAAATTAGGGTATAATGAATGCTCAATTAAACCTTTAGACATAGATTCGAAGAGATATTTTGTAGGAGGAAATATATCAGTTCCTCCCAGAAAAATAACACATGTTATAGATGATATAAAAGTAAGAACGATTGCTTTATCTACTGAGCATAGCAAAGTAATTGTGTTATCTGTTATTGATTGTATTGGATTATCAAGTCCTTATGTGAGTGTTATAAGAGAACATTTAGCTGATTTTTGTAAACTGAACTCAATTATTACAATTAATGTTTTTTCTACGCATTGTCATAGTTCAATAGATTCTTTAGGAATTTGGAGCACAGGTGTAAAAGATTTTTTCTTGAATTATATGAGTGCACGTCATGATAAAATCCCCAAGCCTACAATTGACACTTGCTTTATTAATATGGTTCTTAAAAAGGTTGAGGATTCTATAATTGCAGCAGTTAAAAATATGAAATTGGGAAGACTATTTTTACTAGAAATTGGCAATAAATCTTCAAATGAAATAAACGAAATAATAAAAAATAGCATTGACACCTATGATAATGAAAAAGATTGTGTAAAAAAAGAGCGCTGGCAAAATGAGTTTTCTAAATTAGATATCTCAGAAACTGGTTTATATGAATATATTTTTTCTAAACGATATCCATATGACTTTTCTCCAAGGATAACAAGAATCCGGTTTAAACCTATAGACGAATCCGTTCGAGAAACTATAATAATTAGTATATCAGCTCATCCTTATTCTAATGGGTTAAAAATAAGAGGTGAAGGAAAAGGTAACGGCTTATCTGGCGATTTTATTTACTATATGGAGGAAACATTTAACAATAATAATTGCAATATGATTTTTTTTAACGGCGCTATTGGTGGAATATATCCTAAAAGGAAAGCTGTTAAGGATAGTAAAATTGGATTAAAAGAACAAACAAAGATTATAGGAAACGAATTTGCCGGGATAGCATTATCAGCAAATATGACATACAAGGAAATACTTTCCAATAAAACAACCTGTCCTTCTGATAAAAGTTTAGCGTACAAAAATGTTATAAACCATAAAAAAGCTGATCATCCATTAGAGGAAAAAGAGATTAAGGCGGTATTTAAAACCTGCAACAAGAAAGTTAAATTGAAGTGTTCCAATCCTATTGAACAAATAATTGGAAAACTCAATTTAGCCCAATTTAATTTATTCTCTACTCCCACTAAAGATCTATATGTTGGAAGTGAAATAGGTTACATACAACTTGGAAATGAATTTAATATTGTTTTTGTTCCAGGTGAAATGACTAATAGCTTATTCGATGGACATTACGACTATAAAATGTTCAATAATAGCAACAATAATGTAAATTCAATAATTGATATTTTCGGGGAAAAAACTGTTGTTTTCGGCTTAGCTAATGATGCAATTGGTTACATTATTCATCCTGATGATTATTGTATGGTCTATGCTGGGAATGGTTTTTTCTCAAAACTAGTTTTTGGCCAACATTTTACACATTATCAAGAAATATTTTCCTTGGGCAAAGAAACCGCAGGCAAGCTTTTGGTTGAATACACAGAGCTTTTCAATAATTAAAACAATGATAATAATTTGTTTTTGTCATTAATAATTAAATTTATAATAATTTATATTCCGCAAACTCAAAAAAGCCATTGACATAATGAAAGGATTTTAATGTGAAAAAAAGGGTAAAATCATTTTCATTCATCTCAAATTTTAAATTTGTAATAAAAACTACAGAACAATTACAGCCCAAAACTTTCTTTTTGTATTTTTTTAGTGTAATAATTGGGACAATTGTTCCTGTTTTCTCAATTTTCATCCCGACATTTCTGCTTTATATAGTTGAAAAGAATTATTCACCACAAATTGTTGTTGTGTTTGTTTTGCTTATATTAGCAATATCACTTTTGTTAGCATTGCTTGATAAGGTGTTAAACAAAGAATCAAAAACAAGAATTAGTAATACGGCTAAAACTTTTGATTTGTTATTCGCAAAAAAGATGATGTCTTTGGATTATGAATTGATTGAGGGACCTGTTGGAAGGACAAAATATATTAAAGCGAAAAATGCTCTTAACATAAACGGCGTATATGATTATGTGGGAAATTCTCTCAACGTGGTAATACAATTATTTGGATTTGTTTTCTCATGTGGAGTTATCTCTTTTTTAAATCCATTTGTTTTTTTACTAATCATATGTGCACAAATTTTGTTACTTATGGTATCTTACATTGAGCAAATCTATATCAACAGAGGAAAAGATAGAAGAGCCTTAATAGATCGGCATATAATTGAAATATCAAAAACTGCTGGTGATTATGTTGCAGCAAAGGATATTCGCTTTTTCTCTTTAAGTAAACTTTTAAAAAAAACAAGCGAATACTTTATAAATAGAAAAAAAGAAGAATACAACAAAATTTACTCTATTTATTTTATTACTGATATAGCTAGTCAATTGATTTCTGTTTTTATCACCGCAGGTACATATGGATTTTTATTTTATATTTTGTTTAAAAAAGGACTAACTGCCTCAGAATTTAATTTTTATTTAACTTCAATTCTTAGTTTTGATATTTGGATAGGTAAACTTGTTCAATCGCTCGATCTTTTAAAGCATTCTCATTATTGTGTTTCTGATTTAAGAGAATTTTTTGATCTTGAAACTATTAATGAAACAAGAGAGTATAAGACCTTAGAATACTTTAATAAGCCTCAAGATATAGAAATATGCAATTTGAGTTATAAATACACTGGTTCAGATAAAAAAGCATTATCTAATATCAATCTAACCATAAAAGCTGGAGAAAAAATAGCAATTGTTGGTTTAAATGGTGCTGGAAAAACAACCCTAGTGAAGTTATTATGCAATTTATACACATGCTCATGTGGGGAAATAAAGCTAAATGGTATAAATATTAACCAATACAAAAAACAAGATTACTATAAATTATTCTCTGCTGTCTTTCAGGATAGTAGATTCTTGCCAACATCTATTGCTTCTAATATTTCTAACTTGACGTTCGAAGAAACAGACTGTGCTAAAGTGAATGAGGTTATTGATGAGTCGGGACTTTCTGAAAAAATAAAATCTTTAAAAAATGGTTATAAAACGACACTTATTAAAAATATTGATGAGAGTTCAACCGATTTGTCAGGGGGAGAACAGCAAAAGCTTCTTCTTTCCAGAGCGTTATATAAAAATTCTCCGTTTTTGATTTTAGATGAACCGACTGCCAGTTTGGATCCAATATCCGAAAACGAGTTGTATTTAAAGTATAACAATTTAGCAAAAAATAAAACGGTAATATTTATTACGCACAGACTTTCAAGTACAGGTTTTTGTGATAGAATCGTTTTTTTAGATCAGGGAGAAATTATTGAAACTGGAACCCATGATGAATTGATTGCTAAAAATGGAAAATATGCACAACTTTTTAAACTTCAAGCCCAATATTATGAATAAATGGTGAATTATCAAATGATTAAAAAAAGATTAAAAATTGATTCTATAATTAGAGGTATTAAGCTCGTTAATTTATTAATGCCCAAATATATACCAAACATGGTTTTATTTGTTGTTTTTTCTTCAATTCCTATATATACAAACATATTTTTTTCCGCAAAAATAATTGATGAGGTAATTGGCAAATGCAGACTCAAGTATTTATTACTTTACCTTGTTGTAATGGTTATTATTAGTATTTTTTTTACTTTAATCAGCAAATTTGGTTGGAAATATGTAAGAGTAAATCAATTAATATCAGGAGATTGGGAAGACAGTTTTCTTAATCAAAAAAGCTTTACCTTGGATTATGAACAAATTGAAGATAACAAAGTGAGAGAATTACGTCAACAAATTACCGATAATCGTGAATTTGGCGGTCTTAATGTGTTAGTTATTAGAACAACATATTTAATTAAAAGTCTCCTGAATTTGATAATCTCTTTCGCCATGATAGTAAGTATTTTTAAGATTCGTTCAGTTCCATCTTGTCGCGGCTTGCTCGCTTTTGCCAACTCAAGCGCTTGTTCTTTTATCCTTTTTGTTTTAACTATTCTGTTAGCTGTGTTCTTAGGATATAATGCACAAAAAGGAATTCACTTAAAATCAACGAAATCAAAAGAATTATCTACAACTCAAAAGAAAGCACATTTTTTAATTGATGAGTATCTTTCTGACAACAAAACAGGAAAAGATGTTCGTATTTATTCTCAAGAAAAAATCATTATAGAAATAATAAAAGGAATGTTGAATAATTATTCCTTAATTAACAGACAATTTATATCACTGCAATTTAGTGTTGACAATAAAATTACAGTTATCAATTTGATTCTTAATTCTTGTGTTTATATCATAGTTTCTTTAAAAACAATTGCTGGTACTTTTAGCTTAGGTGTAATGTTAAAATATATATCTTTAATCAGCCAGTTTTTACGCAATGTTGTTAATTTGTCAGATTCAATTGTAAGACTGCAAGAAAACAATTTATATCTTAAGAATTTATATGAATACTTAGATTTAGAAACAAAAACGGATAAAAATGGAACATTTCATGCTCTTCCGAGCGACCATTTTTCAACTCTTAAGTTTATAAATGTCAGCTTTAAATATCCACATCATAAGGAATTTGCACTACAAAATATTTCATTTGAGATAAAAAAAGGAGAACGCGTTGCTATTGTAGGAAAGAATGGCTCCGGGAAAACAACATTAATAAAGCTTTTGTGTCGGCTTTACGATCCAACCGAAGGGATTATTACTTTGAATGATGATAATATTAAAAATTATAATTATTCTGATTACTTAAATGCATTTTCCGTTGTTTTTCAAGATTATAGATTGTTTCCTCTAACTATTGGCCAAAACATATCCGCCAGTGACCAGTATGATAAGAATAGAGTAATAAAGTGTTGCAACTTGGTCGGACTAAATAATTTTATATATGGCCTTCCAAACGGTTTAGAAACAAATATTTCAAAAGATTTTGATGAAAATGGCATTATTCTCTCTGGAGGGGAAGCCCAAAAAATTGCAATAGCAAGAGCACTTTATAAAAACAGTTCGATTGTTATCTTAGATGAACCAACCTCTTCCCTTGATCCGTTATCAGAGTCAGAAATATATGCAGACTTTAACAGAATAATTAAAAATAAAACGGCAATATATATATCACATAGATTATCCTCTTGCAGATTTTGTGACAAAATTATAGTGTTAGATAAAGGAAATATAGTTCAAATAGGCAACCACGAATCACTACTGAAAGATAAGGATAATCTATATTATTCCCTATGGAATGCCCAAGCTCAATATTACAATATGTAAATGTTCAAAACAAAAAGGTTAAATTTTTTTATGAATAATAAAACTTATATGCATTCTAAGGTTTTACCTCTTGGTAATGATTCTCCGATAAAAAATGACCTTATGTTATATATTGAAACTGAGGCTTTATTAAGTAACCCAAAGACTATTGATTCTGCTCAAGCTTGGTATATGACGAATTATACTCAGTTTTATTCTTTAAGTTCACGAAAAACAAGCATGCATAAATCCAATTTTTATAAAAGTGTTCAAATACATCAACCGAAAAACCCGTTTATTAAAGAGAAAATAACAACTGTATTGTTTTATAATTCGTCCACAATTCTTAATTATATATTTGATTCTATTAACAAGGGAAGATATGTAAAAATCCTACTTGACCATTTTTATCTTCCAGGATATGGGTACTATAAGAGCAAACATGTTTATCATACGGAATTTATATTTGGTTATGACTTAAACAAAAGAGTTATATATGTAATTGGTAGTAATATATTAAAAATGGGCGGATTTAATCGTTCAGTCATTAGTTTTGACAGTTTTATTGAATCATATTTTTCTTCAAAAAAAGCACACTCTTTTCATACTATAACTGCATTATCTATCAACGAAAGTAAGACATATATTTTTAATATCAAAAAAATGTATAAAGGTATCATTTCGTTCTATAATTCCAAAATGCGACTTTATGATAGGATTCGTTTATCAAATGATATTCATAGCATTTTTAAAGTCTTTGGATTAGCTACATATCAAGTGATTAGCAACGTTTTAAGGGATGAGTTTAAAATGGAAGAAGACACCTACCTTAAATCAATCAAATATTTACAAGCATTTGCGGATTACAGAAAGGTAATGCTTCAAAGAATAAAGTATTTATATGATAACGATTATTTAACAAGCAGCTGCTATGATGTTCTTATTAAGAACTATACAGATTTGATAGAAGGATTTACTATTGTAATTAATCTGTATCTGAAAAACTATTTTTCACCAAATCCTCACAATGAAGATGTTATATTAAATCATTTAGATTGTTTGTATAATTTAGAAAAACAGGCTCTTTTTAAATTGATTACATGTCTTAAAGCATATATTTAAAGGTGACTGAAATGATGAACAATTTCCCTTTTATGAATAGAAAGGAAAGAGTAGCTTTTGCTTTCATATTTATAGTTACTTGCTTTCCTTTTTTTATGTTTTGCATTATAAGATATTTTTTAGCAAAAATAATTGGACTGCTTCCTTCAAACAATAACAATAATGATAGTTAGCAGATATTTCTCCTATAAAAACTATACAATATGCTTTATTAGTTGAGTCATATCAATATTCTTATATCATATAGTCAAATAATATTATTACAGGAGATTTTATTAAATGAAACTTATAAAAGAATACAATCCGGTTATTCTTCCAACTTATCGTTATGCGACTTTTCCTTGCGATATATTTTTTGAAAATATTAACTTTGATAATATATTGAAGGAAATAGGAAAGCACTACTTCCATAATCCAGAAGCTGGATTAAACACTATTTGTTCTCTAATACGGGATGAAATAAATATAAAGTGGAGATTAAATGGGTTTAAAACCCGCGCTCGAATGAAAAGAGTATCAACGAATCAAATAAAAACTATTAGACATTCATTCATCAAAGCAACAAACAATAAAGAAAAATTTATTCGTATTCCATTTGATGCGGTTTCAATACTGTTTTTCATAATAAAAATGTTAAACAGTATTGAAAAAAATAACCCTTCTGTTGAAGCACATATTAAAGCAATGGATAATGAAACCATAGGTGATTATTCATATTCAAAGCATATAGAAATCTTCAATGATAATATTGATAGAAGATTAAATCAGCTTACGGACGCTGAGTTAATTGATAAATATAAATCACTAAGAGCCAATCTCACAGGTCAATATTCAATTATGCTGAAAAATCATTCTGAAGTAAATTGGGAAAACGATGATGAATATAGAATCAAATAATGGAGTGATGTTAAAATGAATATTATAAAAAATATAGAATTACTTAGATTTTATGTAACTGATAAAATTGATCAGATGCATTATTCTGTTCAAGATTCTCTCTCTAATGAAATAGAAGATATACTTTCTTCAATTCTTTCTGCTATTTTTTCTATGTTTTTATCCTCGGAATTGATTAAAACAAACGGTATTGGAGCCACCGCAATTCGAATTGCATTAGTTATTGCTTTATATTTTCTTTTGAAGTATATTTTCAAAAAATGGAGAAGGTATTGTAAATCAAACAAAGAACAAAAAGCAGCAGATGAGAGACGTATTTCTCGAAACGAAGCAAAAGCATTGATTGACAAATTTGATCACATTGCTTGTGACGGGATTCTCTTATCCAGGGATTATTATCAAAAATACTCATCTACTGATGATACCAATTTAAGTGAAAAACTGTTTAATTTGTTTGAAGCATTTTATTATTACAAAAAAGCTTTACAAATCACATATTTAGTAACTGAATATCCGGCAGATTGTTTTAACTGTGTAAATAACATAAGTGGTATTTCAAAGTATCGATTCTGTAACATTGTTAATTCATTGGAGGAAATACAAAAAGAAATATCTTACAGTATTGATAATCAAAAGGGAATTGATTATCGTAAAGAGTTAAAAAACGAAATGTCTTCCACAATTAATATGCTTAATAATATACGCAAATTTGCGGATTCATTTATTGACTGATTATATAGAGAATAGCGAAACTGCCTTATAAGTAGTTTCGCTATTTTTATGGTCTTTAGCAAAGACTCAACCTATCGTTTTTACCAGAGAAAAAAACTTCAGTAACAAAAAAACTCGGCGAGCTTAATGCGAGCCGACTTGAAGTAAAAATATACCTCTTTTAGTATCCTTACTAATGCATTTCTTGTACCTAAGCGTTTTCTATATGTGGTATCTATTCAATAATATATATTATTAATTAACCATATCTACTTTTTTCGTTTTTGCATCCTATTTTAATTTATACTATTAAACATAAAGGGCTATAAAAACTATACTAATTTAATAATATTTGTTACCAATTTATTGTTTTGTTAACAAAATAATATATTCATCATTTCTAAGGCCTTTTGCTTTAACATAAAATATATTGTGTAAATGGATGAATCTACGAGCAGTGTAATTATACCAGCTATTTTTTCCGGTATAACATCTGTCTTTATTAAATGTGCAGTAGATGCTTTGGTTGTTTTTTTATAAAAAGTGCTCTGCAAATAATGTAGAAATAAATCATACGGAGAATCGTCACTATATTGATGATTATTTAAATAAGTAATGTCCATATTTAGTTGACTATAGATTTATTAAGTTGTTGAATTAGTAATACAGAAAAGGGATTTAAAAAAATGCTTGACAAAATAATTAAAATAGCCTATAATTATGTCAAGCGAATTTGTGGAGGTTATATTATGAATCTTAATGATATATCAGAAAATATTGCAAAAGGTGTTGTTGCCTGTATTGAAGATGCTGTTGGTGATAGCATTAGGGCTGATATTATTTCAAATCGATTATCAACTACAAATAGTGTTCCTTCAAGGATATGGGATTTTATTAATCGTAATATGAAGGAATTCGGCTTTGATGATTGTGTTGTTTCAGATACAAATAGAGGACCGTGGCAAATGACGGTTGTCTATGATAACAAAACTCAATGTGTCTTTACTATTATGCGAGAAAAAAGGTTTAACCAATTGAAGAAAGCGCAGAAAAAACGAAATAAAAT
Source organism: Clostridia bacterium (assembly GCA_017428625.1). GTDB lineage: Bacteria > Bacillota > Clostridia > Oscillospirales > Acutalibacteraceae > CAG-177. The sequence goes on along the minus strand of JAFRQM010000037.1, from coordinate 14,591 downwards.
GCATTATGTTGACATGTTGGCAAAACAGTTTAATAGCAACTTAACCTGTGCTTATCAACAAACTTCTTTTTTTACAGAACACCATTTTGACGATGAAGAACGCTTGTCGAAGTTAGTTCAACAGCTTCTTAGTGATCTTGTCGATGATATAGATTTGGTTAATAACCATATTTTGGTTCTCTTTGAAACGATAGAGCATGAACTGATTAGCGTTAGAGCTGTCATGATAACGCCAAGTTTAGATGTTGCTGATAATGCTGAGTTATCATGGTCACAATATATAAGCAACAATAGTGCTATTGTTGAAAAGGTATCTTCGGTTGATTCCATTAACAATTCTCCCAATAAGGGATTAAAACTTTCAGCTAAAGCTACACAAAGGAAGAAAACTAACTCAAGGATTAAAGATAGCGACATCGAAACATTAAAAAATCAATGATAATACAAACTCAAAAGAATAGAGGTATGTAGATATGAGAAAAGCTTTTAACGGAGATCGGTTAAAAAAAGCTCGTATATATCGAGGTCTTACCGTTTCTGAGTTAGCTGAAAAGGTTTCACAACAAAGACAAACACTATCGATGTATGAAATAAACAAAAGCAATCCACCAGAAACAGTAGCAGCAGAAATTGCATGCGAACTGCATTTTCCGCTGAAGTTTTTTTATCAAGATTCAAACCAGAAGCAAGAAAGTACAGTGTATTTTAGATCATTACTTACTACTAATAAAAAATACAGATCCGAACAGACAATTAAAATGCAATTTTTGTCAGATGTTTATGATATGTTGCAGGATTATATTGAATTTCCGGAATTTGATTTTAATAGTATCCAAAAAGGTCTTTCACCTGAAGAAGCAGCTCGTGACTTAAGAGAAGCCTGGGGCCTTGGTGATGGACCTGTTGATAATTTAGTTTCCGTTGTAGAACAACATGGTATAATTGTAACTTCATATAATACCCGGACAGATGATATTGATGCGTTTAGCGAGCTTTTATTAAACAATTTTAGTTCAACATTTTTGATTGCATATTCAAATAACAAAACATCTGCTGCTCGTATTCATTTTGATATTGCTCATGAATTGGGACATATTTGTTTGCACGAGTGGAGTGATAATATTGAAGATATTTCAAGAGAAGATTTTAAAACACGAGAGCAAGAAGCAAACGATTTTGCTGCATCTTTTTTATTACCCAAAGATTCTTTTATGGCTGATCTTCAAACAATTCCATTAAACTTGCTTGGCTTTAAACATTTAAAGAAAAAATGGAAAGTCTCAATGGCCGCAATGATTCGCCGCTCAAAAGAGTTAGGCTTTATTGATGCGGAAGTGTATCAAAACTTAATTCGTACGATGCAAAGAAGAGGACTGCGAAAAGAAGAGCCACTAGATGATGTCTTACTTACTGCAGAACCATCTTTGCTTAAAACCGCAGTACTATTATTATTACAAGAAGAAGTATTCACTCCAAAAGAATTTATGGATGAATTAGATGTTAATTATAATTTGGCAATAGAACCAGAGGAAGTTGAGTTTTTACTTGATTTGCCTAATAACACATTAGCAAAAAGTAAAATTATTCAATTAAATCCCAAGTTGCAATTAAAATAAGTCAAATTCAGCGATCCACATTTTCTAACAAGGAATGGAATAAACCATGAAAACGATTTATACAATTGGATATTCGGGCTTTTCACTCGAATCATTTAAAAATGTATTGTTAAAAAATAGAATATCTTGTGTAATTGATGTCAGAAGTAATCCTGTTTCAAATTATTTTCAAGATTACAACTCGAATAATCTAGAGCCGTATTTGAAAAAGTATAACATTATTTATAGGAACTATGGACCATTCTTTGGTGCCCGACAAAAAGAAGTAAAGTATTATCCAAACGGTTATTTAGATTTTAACCTATTCTCAAATTCCGAATACTTTAAGGAAGGGTATAAAAGAATCAGTGCCGGCATTGAATTAAACTACACATTTGTCTTGATGTGCGCTGAAAAAGATCCTTTTGATTGTCATAGAGCAATAATGGTTAGTAGGTTTTTTTATGATAATGGTTTTGATGTGAAGCACATCTTAGCCAATGAATCATTCGAAACACAAGATACAATTGAACAAAAACTTGTTGATAGGTTTTTTCCAAATAGGAATCAGTTGTCTTTGTTTTCTAATGAAGAATCAATTCAGGAATTAATAAAAAAAGGTTATGAATTACGAAATCAAGAAATTGGATATAGAATTAAAGAAGAGGATGATTATGAATAAATTATTTACAATTGGTTTTACAAAAAAGACTGCCGAGGAATTCATTAAACTGTTAGATGAAAGTGGAGTTTGTACAGTTATTGATATTCGTCTGAACAATACATCTCAGCTTGCAGGTTTCTCAAAATTTCCAGACATAGAATTTTTTCTTAATTCAATTTGTGGAATTAAATATATATATGAGCCGATGTTTTCCCCTAGTGAAAAAACGTTAAAAAGGTATAAGAAAAAAGAAATAGATTGGAACACTTACAAAAAAGAATTCAATCAAACAATGAACGAAAGAAATATAAGCGCTTTGATTAAAGAAGAGTATCTAAACTTAGACAATGTTTGTTTGTTGTGTAGCGAACCAACACCTGAATACTGTCATCGTTCTTTAATTGCAGAAAGATTTTTCAATTTAGATAACAAAATTGTTGTTAAACATCTTTAAAGGAGGAATTGAATGTATAGTAGAGATATTGTAATAATGGCAAAGAGCAATAAGCACGGCGAATACTGTATCGCAGGAATAGACATTAATACCTTTGAATGGATTCGTCCTGTATCTAATTTAACAGATATTGAAAGAGCTGTCCCGCGAGAACATGTTGTTTACAAAGACGGAGAAGAAATACAATTACTTGATGTTGTTAGAATCAGTTTTATTGAAGCACTTCCAACTGAGGCACAGTCTGAAAACATATTATATGATGATACTATATATTGGGAAAAAATAGATTCTTGGTCTTTAGTGTATTTATTACAATTAATAATGCCTCAAAATTTGGATTACATATTTGTTAATGCACAAAAAGCATTATATGAAAACGAGTTAACTGGAAAATCACTTGCCTTTGTAAAAATTGACAATCCAAGAATACTTGTGAAGAATTTTGATAATAGAAACAAGGCCACGCTATTATTTGAATACAAAGGTAACGAATATAAATTCATTGCAATAAGTGATCCTTGTGTTTTGAAAGAATATATAGACAAACCAGAAGGTGTTTATTATATAGGCGCTTCATCTTATGCGGTTTTTAGCTTAACAAATAAATATCAACAAGACGGAAAGTATTATAAAATGTTAGCAACTCTTTTTATGTAATAGAATAATTATAGTATTATCTTAAACAAGTATATAAGTATTGCAATGTCATAAATTCATGCATAAGAAACTATGCACGTAATCTTATGAATAATTGATAGATGAATAAGGTGATTAGATGTTTGTTATCCCTGTTTCCCTTTTCGATGTTAATAAGTAAATGTGATGTATTAAGCTATGTTTTGCTTCTTAACTTTGCGTAATAAACTTTTTATATAAAAATGTATTTTATTATACCTCGGAAGGGAGTTTTGAGTTCGGTGGTTGCTAACAGGAAACTGAGAATACTCCGGTTACTTGATTTGCTCCGCAGCGAGACCGATGACGAGCATTGCCTGACCACAGTGGAAATCTGCGAGAGACTGACAGCAGAAGGCTATGAGTGCGACAGAAAGACCCTCTATGACGATGTCGAACTGCTCAACGCTTACGGTGTCGCAATTGAAAAGCAAAGATGGGGCAAAGGCAACGGATACTATATCGCCGACCAGCAGTTTGATGTGAGCGAGCTGAAGATAATTGTTGATGCTCTCCATGCTGCTAATTTCATAAACGAAAAGAAAACCGATGCCCTGATTGAAAAGGTTGCAAAGCTCGGTGGAAAACATAAAGAGGGTGCAATCAAGGCGATTGATGTTCATTTCAATAACCGCAAACACAGTAGCACTCACACCTACTATAATGTTGAAACCATCGCCAAAGCCATAAGCGAGAAGAAGAAAATCTCGTTTTATGCCTACAATCTCAATTATAGAGCAACTCCGGTTTACAGACATCATAAGAAGAGATACACAGAGGAGCCTATATCGCTGGTATTTCACAGTGACAACTACTATGTGATTATTTACCGCGAAGACAGAGGCGTATTCACAAGGCGAATCGACCGTCTGTCGGATATAAGCGTATGCGATGAAACCATCAGTGCAGAAGCCGAGGCAAAAATCGCGGAGACTGAGAAATTCAGCACCGATGTTTTCGGAATGTATACAGGCCCGAGAGAGAAGGTCATCCTTGAATTCACTGATGAAACCTTTGAATACATCTTTGATAAATTCGGTGAGAAGCAGAAAATAATCAAAACCGAAGTTGTTGACGGCGTGCAGATTTACAGCACAGAGGTTGATGTTGAGATAAGTCCGCCATTCTGGGGCTGGGTTTGCACATTCGCAGGCAAGCTCAGAATCGCCGGACCGAATTGGGTGAACACCGAATTCAATAAATGGAAGCGAAACGAGAATAAACTGGATTTGCAAAGAAAAGAATAATTCAGATTAGTCTTTCAGGTATTAAAGCTTAATTACCTTGTGTTCGTAAGAAAAATAACCCATCTCAGATTTTCGCCGAAACAGGCGATAATTTGAGATGGGTTTTAAATAGTTTTTTATTGTTTCTTTTTAATGGCTATGTTAATTATCCGCTCTAATTCATCAGCGAGATACAGAGGAACATTAAGCATATTGCCGTCATAAGAAAGGTTTCTGGTTGACAGGCGAACGCAGAGTTTTGTTTGTTTTTTGTATTCTTCAGCGTAATTTTTTATACTGGCCGATTTAATATTTTTACCCGCTTTTGCCTCTAAAGGCACAACATCGTTATCAAGCTGTATGATAAAATCAACTTCATAAGGAATTTCAGACCAGTAATAAATACTGACATCCGGTATATTCTGGATACATTCAAGAACATAGTTCTCGTTCAGAGCGCCTTTGAACTCCTCAAATAAACGGTTTTCTTCGCTGAAAGCGGAACTGGCAAGGTGTGCATGTCTTCTGAGAAGCCCTACATCGACCATATATATTTTAAAAGCCTGAAGATCTTCGTATGCCGAAAGAGGTATTCCGGGCTTGGTTATGCGCGGAACTTTCTTAACAAGATCCGCGTTTTTCAGCCAGTTTAATGCGTTTTCATATTCTCTGGCCCTGGCACCCTTCTTTACGACACTGTAAAGAAACTTTTTGTTTTCACGGGCAAGCTGAGACGGAAGAGAATTCCATATAAGGCGGATTTTGGGAACATCTGTGGATTCTGCGTGTTTGGCAAAATCGTGTTCGTATGCTTCGAGAATCTCGCTTTGGACTCTGTCAACTTCCTTAATATCACGTTCTTCACACCAAACTTTAACCGCTTCCGGCATTCCGCCTATAATATAGTACATCTTGAGTTTCTCAAGAAGCGGACCGTTAAAAATATCCGGAATAGTTTCTATGGAATCGATGCTCTTCATATACTCAACAAGATTATTATCTCCGTTTGCCTTAAGAAACTCTTCAAAAGTCATAGGGGTAAGGCGCATAAAGTCAACCTTGCCTACGGGAAAACCTTTTGCCAGCATCAAGCCGAGAAGAGAACCTGCACTTACAACATAGTATTCAGGCGCATCTTCACAGAAGTATTTCAATGTATTCAAAGCATCTTCGCATTCCTGTATTTCATCAAAGAAAATCAAAGTTTGCTTCGTAATAGGTTGACCGAGAGCAAAAGAAAGATTTTGAATAATACGATTCACATCTTTTGTGGTTTGAAAGAATTGGTGAAGTTCCGGCTGCTTATCAAAATTGACCTTTACATAACCGTCAGGAAAAGATTTACCGAATTCTTCAAGAATCCATGTTTTTCCCACCTGTCTTGCGCCGAGCATAACAAGCGGTTTTCTTCTCTTTGATTCTTTCCATTTGATAAGGTCATTCATTATGTTGCGTTCCATGAGCTTTCACCTTCCTTTGCGGTTATATTATATATTCAAAATGCAGCTCAGTCAAGACGAAATCACATAATTCTGAGTTATCTGGTGAAAATAATCACACAATTTGTAATTACTTCGATTGTGAGTGCTCCGAATCGTCAAAGAGAAATCTTTGATGGTTCGGGATTCCTAATTCCTGCTGTCTACAGTTCTGGACAGCAAACGGCAATTTGAGAAAAGTGTATTGACACGAACATTTGTTTGATGTAGAATACAATCACAACAGGCAACGAACCGTTGCAGGTATAAAGCGAGGTGCTGTTATGCTGAAGAAAAATTCTATTTTGAAAGAACAGATTAGAGACTATATCGGTAAGTTTTACCGCGAGGAACGACGATCACCCTCGTTTCAGGAAATAGGAAACTATTTCAATATCAATAAAACTACCGCCTATAGATATATAGTTGAGATGAATGAAGAGGGCATGGTTAAATATGATGGTAAAAGTATAAAAACGTCAATTACTTCGCTGTGCTCATCTCCTGCGAAAACAAACGCTCCTGTTTGCGGCAGTATTGGATGCGGTGATCCTACAAGTGAAGAAGAAAACATTCTGGAATATGTAAACCTTCCGGAATCCATTTTTGGAACCGGTGAACTGTATATACTCCGTGCCTATGGCGATTCAATGGTTGACTCAGGTATTGAACCAGGTGTGCTTGTAGTTGTCGATAAAAACGCACAGCCACAGAAGAATGATATAGTTGTTGTTCTTGACGGTGATAATCAAAACACATTGAAGCAGTATAAAGGTAAGAAAAACGGCAAGTATATATTCGCATATATGAACGAAGAAAAGTATCCGGGCGAAACGATAGAACTTGATTCGTTTGTCTGTCAGGGAGTTGCAAAACATATGATTAAGTCATTTTGATTATTGTTCAGTTATACCTATCGCAAAAGGATGAATCAATATGCGACAAAAATATGAAAAGATTTATGTAAAAGTCAATTCGGATATTGACTCTACAGGATATATGATGCCGAGAACAATAACATGGTCCGACGGCAGAACATTTAAAATTGATGAGGTTAAGGACTTCAGGCCTTCATCCTTCCTTGGTGCGGGTTATTCTGGTGATTGTTATACCGTCATAATCCACGGAGAAGAAAAACATCTGTTTTTTGAAAAAGCTGGTGAACTGTTTGCTGCCAGATTCGGCAGATGGTTTGTTGAGCGACCTATGGAGAATTAATCAGGAAAGGAGAAACAATATGGAACGCACATATATTGCAATAGATCTTAAAAGCTTCTATGCAAGCGTTGAATGCGTTGAGAGGCATCTTGATCCGCTTACAACAAATCTTGTTGTAGCTGATCCGTCCAGGACAGAAAAAACAATTTGCCTTGCCGTTTCTCCTTCATTAAAAGCTCACGGAATCGGCGGCAGAGCAAGACTGTTTGAGGCTATACAGAGAGTAAGAGAGGTTAATCAAAAAAGACTGGATTATGCAATCAGGCATAAGCTGATTCGTAAAGATGAAAACGGTAAGTATTCGTTTACATCTGCATCCTTTGATGCCGTTGCTCTTGAGTCCGATCCTTCTCTTGAACTGTCATTTATTACAGCTCCTCCGAGAATGAAAATGTACGAGGAATACAGTACAAGGATATATTCGATATATCTCAAGTATATAGCTCCCGAGGATATTCATGTTTATTCTATTGATGAGGTGTTTATTGACGCGACAGCTTATCTCGAGACATATCATATGACTGCTCATGAATTGACTATGGCAATGGTTCGGGAGGTTCTATATACCACAGGTATTACGGCAACAGCCGGTATAGGAACAAATCTGTATCTTGCCAAGGTAGCTATGGATATAGTCGCAAAACACGTTCCGGCAGATAAAGACGGTGTTCGAATCGCCGAACTTAATGAGCAGACATACAGAGAAAAACTCTGGTGTCACACTCCGCTGACTGATTTCTGGCGGGTCGGTCACGGCTACAGCAATAAGCTGGAAAAGATGGGCCTGTATACAATGGGCGATATTGCAAGAGCATCGGTTAATAAGACTGGAGAGGATATGCTATATAAAACATTCGGAATCAATGCCGAGCTGCTCATTGATCACGCCTGGGGCTGGGAGCCTACAACTATAGAATTCATTAAGGCTTTTCGGCCAAGCACAAACTCTCTTTCTTCAGGTCAGGTGTTAAAAGAGCCTTATGATTACAATAATGGCAAATTGATTGTAAGGGAAATGACCGAGCTGCTTGTTTTGGATTTGGTCAAAAAGAATCTCTTTACAAAGCAAATGGTCCTTACAATCGGATATGACAGAGAAAGCCTGAAGGTTATCTACAAAGGCAATGGTATTTCCGATTCAGTTTTTGCAGTTGCAAAAACAGGAGAAGAATATACCGGAAAGGTTTCTCTTGATCCATACGGCAGACCGCATCCCTCTCATGCTCATGGAACCGGCAATCTTGAGAATTATACGGTATCAACCAGGAAGATAATGGATGCCGTTATGGTTATATATTCAAGGGTGGTTGATCCCGATTTGCTGATAAGGAGAATCAACATTGCTGCCTGCGGACTTGTCCGTGAACAGGATATTCCCGAAGAGCCGCCCGAACAGCTCAGTCTGTTTGTGGATTATGATGCCCTTCAAAAGAAACGGGAAAAGGACAAAGCCGAGGAAGAGCGCGAACGGCGAATACAGGAAGCTACTGTTATACTTCAGAAAAAATACGGAAAGAATGCTGTTCTTAAAGGTATGAATTTTGAAGAAGGAGCAACCACTATTGAACGCAACGGTCAGGTCGGCGGTCACAAAGCGGAATGAGGTGGTTGAGATGAATAATAAAGAAGAAAATCCGAGAATCGTTTATGCGGATATAATCGATATGCCTCATCATCAGGCAGGCGACAGAAATCATATGTCACTATATGACAGAGCCGCTCAGTTCGCTCCTTTCGCCGCTCTTGTCGGTTATGATGATATGGTTAAAGAGGAGGCAAGACTGACAGACAGGCAAACGGAAATATCCGAGGATGATTGGATGATTCTTGAAAGAAAGATAGGATATATCTCAGATAAGATATCCGAAAAAAGACATCCGGAAATAACCGTTGAATATTTCGAGCCGGATTCATTGAAATCCGGAGGAAGATATCTTGAGTATTCAGGAACCGTTAAAAAGATAGATTCTGTTGAAGATAAATTTATATTCTTTGCGGATAATGGGATTTTAAGCGGCAAAGAAATACTCATATCAAGAATAAGAGATATTCACGGAGAGCAAATTGATTTTATGGATAATAACTATTTTGATGTAATGAAATGAGGAGCTTTAATTGAAAAAGAAGTATATTACTGTTGAAACATCCCGTGACAGATCGGGTAATGAATTACCTGTCAAAATTTTTTGGAATGACGGCAGAATCTTTCCAATTAAGAAGATAATATATAAATGCAATTCCGTAGATAATGAATATGACGGAATAAGATATACTGTACAGATTGAGAACAACCAGCGAGATATTTATCTTGATGATGATGGGCAGTGGTATGTTGAGGCAAGAAGGAGGTTCTGTGGATGAATTACTACAGTTTTGAGGAGATAGACGAGCTTGGTGAAACTCTCGTCAAAAAGTATATAAAGGACAATAACCTTAAAAATGTGTGGTGTATTGATGCCGAGGGAATTGTCAGCGAATTGCTGGGATGCAATATTGTTTATGCTCAGTTCGCTGAAGAAGATCCGAATAAATCGGGATTTCTTTCGGATGGTGTAACACCGATAAATATATACACTGACGGGAAGACAAAAGCGGTGATATATCCTGCAAATACAATTGTTGTGGATTTACCGTTACGGTTGAAAAGAAATTATGCCCAGGAACGTTTTACAATTATGCACGAGGGCGGGCATAAGATAATGGAAAGTCACTCCCCGGGTTTGGCAAAAGCGTTTTTTGAATCGAAATTCGATGCGGAATACGATTACAAAAAAGATGATTTAAAAAGAGTGTTCAATTCTTGTGAAATCTATGCAAACAGATTTGCGGCAGCCGTTCTTATGCCGAGGTTTCTTCTTGAAAAGGCACTTAAAGCATATAACGGCGGAGAATATATAAGCATATACGGTTCATATCTCATAAAAGAATCAGACAAGGTTATAATTCAGAAGATAGCAAACAGACTTGGAGTATCATATTCCGCGCTTCTGAACAGGTTCAAAAGCCTGAAAATGTTCAATGCAAAAGATGCGGATGAGTTCTTAGGTCAGCTTACAATAGCGGAGGGCAAATAGATGGCTGAGATAATGTATGATTACAGAGGCAACCCTTTACCGACTGTGGTAAGTAATAACATTATTAAGTCAAAAGAGGGCGCCGGAAAATATCCCAAGCGGGAAATCAGATGCCCGTTTTGCGGAATGCACCTTGCAACAGTTTACGGTAAAAGCCCGGAAGTTTTTGTTTCGGTGAAATGCCAGAAATGCAAGACGAATGATGTTCCGCTCAGTATGGCATATTTCAGAACAATGAAAAACAAATAAAAATATCACTACAAACTAAATAATCAATACGACTTTAAATCGCGCGAGCGGAGCAGCTATGCGGATAGTTATTATCCGTAACTGAAAAACTACCAAGCACCGTAAGAAGCCGGATTGAGTTCATAGGTCATACCTATACTCAATTCGATTCTGCGGTGCTTTTTTGTTTGCTCGCTTCGCTTCTTGCGGTGATTGAAGGTCCTTTTTCAGGCTCACGCTTGAGAAAGGGCTTTTATGTTTTTGTGGGTTTGCTACACAGGTAAATATCCGTAGTCTCCGGATTTCAAATCAAACAAAATTTGAAATTCAAGGAGATTACAAAATGAGCTGGAATGACGGCTACGAAAGAAAAAGATTTATTCAAAGAATGAAAGAGCAAGCAGAGGAATATCGCCGATACGGAATGGATGAGGAAGCCATTAAAGAAATGGAAGAATATGATTGGGAACTTTACAGGGATGAGAGAACACATCAAATGCATAACCAACCATTTAGTGACAGTTCACTGGGAGCAGATACAGCAGAAGAAGGAGAAAATGCCCTTTTTTTGAAATACGAAAATCAACTGTCTGTTACTCAGGATATTCTTGCGGAGCATAGTAGGTATTGGTGGATTGAAGAGTTAGATAATCCTGAACTCTGCGCAAAGATAAAACAATTATCGATGTCAGATATTGAATTGATAACCCAATATGTATTTGACGGATTTACTCAGGAAAGAATTGCTGAAAATAATAATATCAATCAGAAGAATATCAGCAAGAAAATATCACGTATTAAAAATTTTTTGAATTTAGGGGTATAAAAAATGGCTTTTCGCTGCCTACCTATTGAGAGGATTTCTCTCACGCACCTTGAAAATTGAATGACCGTGCGATGTAGATATGCCGTCAGGGGAAGCAACGCCACGATATGAGCGTGCCAATGCCGGAAAAAACGACGCGGAGATCCCGGGTTAGGAACGAGCATTGAGGAGAACGGCAAACGGCTGAAAAACAAAAAGAAAAACAAATTATGAAATACAGCCGGTGAAACGGTTGTCCGTAACACCGGCTGTATAAGAAATACGAATGAGGTTTACGATTATGAAAACAAACACAACGGTAGATTTCAAATACAATTTTGTTTATTACAAGTATAAGCAGCATTATTCAAACGGCAGAGTAATCGGTATTGCAAGCAGAGCTGGATTTCTCTTTGATGAGGATTTCAATTTAACCGATGTCAGATATAAAGATTTGCCCGGTAGCTATATCTACGGCATTTACGAAAAAGGCATAGGTTATCTCGACAGTTTCGGAGTCACGGGATTGAAACTTATATCTGGACCGTTCAAAGATTTCCCAGTTGGAGATGTTCTTCTCGTCTCTTACAGCACCGATGAACCGAGTATTCAGGACTATGACTGCTATGTCAAGGGATGGGAAATAATCAGTTTTCTGAAAGGCGTTTATGAAAACTCCGATTATGACATTTATCCGATTTATCTCCAGTTCAACGCTCGCTTTGAGGAATACAGGATGAAACATATAAAGGAATTTAATCCTTCATATAACCTTCATGTCAGCATTTTCGGATTTCCCGCAGGTTACAGAAAAGACAGACGATTCAAGGGAATTGAAAAGATGATGGCATATGAATATGAAACCGAGAAGATGAGAAGAAAAGAACAGTGGGAGAAGGACAAGGAATATCTTGAAAACCACAGGAAATATTGATCAAAGAGAAAGAGGTATATATATGAATCTATATATTGTTTCAGTTACATACAAATCAGTAAAAACGAAAATGATTATCACGGAGGATACCGATATGTCGAAGCTTGAAAAGAGAGGAATTACTGTCAACGAGGATGACAAAAAGGAAGACTACGGCGCATATGTCGCACGAAAAAAACATGAACGAGGTATCAAACGGATTCAGGATAAACGCCATAAGAAAGACAAGGAAAGAAAAACCTCATTTAGCTTTGAGGAATTTGTTATGGATTATTTTGAATGAGCAAGGAGTTACAGTTATGAAGAGAATAAGAACAATTGAGACAGCTTATCAAGAAATAAAGGCTATTGATCCATCGACTGCCATAACTAAAAATGCTATCAGAACCATCGTTAAATCGGAAAGGATACATGTCGTGTATTCCGGGAGAAAAGCGATGTTTGTTTTTGAAGAATTGGTAGAATATTTAGGCGTTGATCCGTTACAAGATTGACTTTGAAATAATATGAATTTAAAATATAGGCGTGCTAAGTAAGTAAAAGATACGCCTGGAAAGGAGAAGAAAATGGCGTATGCACGAGAAAAAAACGGTGGATACGAATTAAGAATGACTTATGGATATACGGAAAGCGGTAAAAGAAAAAGTTATTCAAGGACATGGAATCCACCCAAAGGTATGAACCCAAGGCAGATCCAAAAGGAATTGCAGATTCAGCTTAAAATCTTTGAATCCGACATAAAAAATGAACGCAAGATAAACGCTCTCTCGGAATTTAAAGATATGGCAGTATACTGGATGGAGAATGACGGGAAGGAAAAACTTGCTCCCAAAACTTACATCAGATACAAAGAACTGCTTCAAAGAGTTTACGATTCCAAGATTGGTCACACGAAACTTATTGATATTAATCAAATGGATCTGAATGACTTTTATCGTAGTTTAGCTAAGCCGGGTGTCAATAAATTGACAGGCGGAGCATTATCAAACAAAACGATTAGAGAGCATCACAATGTCATTTCAAAAGTTCTTGAGGTTGCCTGGAAATGGGGACTCATTGACGAGAATGTCGCAAAGCGTGCAGATCCTCCTTCTCCGAGATCAAAAGAAACATCTTGCATGAATGAAGAAGAAGCGATTAATGTTTTATCTCTTTTGAGAGATGAACCTATACAATACAAAACAATGATTTCGCTTCTGATTCTGTTCGGAATAAGACGAGGCGAGCTTTGCGGACTTGAGTGGAAAGATATTGACTTTGATAATCAAACAATATCAATAAGAAGAAACTCGCAGTATGTAAGCGGTGAAATAATCACCAAAGATCCCAAAACTCAAAAGAGTACAAGAGTGTTGTCTATGGATGATTACAGCTTGGCCTTGCTGAATGAGTACAAAACATTTCAGGATGAGAAAAAGAAAAAAGCCGGTCCGCTGTGGACCGACACAGACCGACTTTTTACAAAATATGACGGTACGCCGATTCATCCTGATACCGTCGGCGACTGGTGGGATAAGTTTCAGAAGAGAAACGGTCTTGAACATCACACGCTTCATTCACTCAGACACACAAATGCCTCTTTGCTGATTTCTCATGATACAGATGTTGCGACCGTGTCCGGCAGATTGGGTCATTCTAACCCAAATACGACCTTAAAAGTGTATTCTCACATGTTCAGGGCGAGAGACCGCGAAGCGGCGCAAACCCTTGGAAACATTGCGTTTGCGGTCTCCGGAGGCTGAAAAACTGGTGTAGGGATGACTGTAGGGATTTAATTCTTATCTAGAAAATGCCCAAAAAAGGAAAAATCCCGAAAGCCTTGTGGCCTAAGGGATTCTTTGGTTGCGGAGGCAGGATTTGAACCTGCGACCTCCGGGTTATGAGCCCGACGAGCTACCAACTGCTCTACTCCGCGATATTCAGTATATGTAATTATACACAATTACCGCTGTTTGTCAAGGATTTTAGGATAAAAAGATAAAACCGCTGCCGGCAGGGAAAATCCGTCCCGGTTTTGTTTATACCGGATTATTGAATTATTTTCACGGTTAATCAAAGCAGCATATAACGGAATTGATTAAAAACCGGGCATCCTTGTTGCTTTTTGTTGATTATCTGTTTTTATGCTGTAATTTCCCTCAATTTTTCTCTTGAAAAACTACGCAGATATGGTAATATATTATTGTATGTTTATATTTTAAAATACAGGGAGGCGGATTTATGGCAAAAGAATTTATGGG
>JAFRQM010000036.1 GCA_017428625.1 Clostridia bacterium | reverse complement strand
TAATAAAAGTAAATAAATTTTTATTATCTTATGTCTGCACTTGCGGACTCTTATTAGTGACAAAATAAATCTCCCGCCGTATGACGGGAGATCTTTCATTTCATTATTGCGTCTTTAATTTCCTGATAATTCCAATACGTTCCGTCGTTTCCTTTGAAATAAGCAGGAATATGAATTCCAACATCACATAATACATCGGGGCATTTAGATTTATCAACATTTAAGTAATTGTATATTACAACTATTTTTAACCCGTCTTTTAAGGCTTTTTCGCACTCATACTCGATATAGCTACGCAAATCTACGGAGTGATACTCTTTAAAACATTTTTGGCTAGAAGAAAGATAAAAACCACAATATTGGCAACTGCCTTTAGTTAAATACTTGGTTTTAGCTCCGACTATCAAAACAAAAGTTTTTGATGCGTTTAATCTGTCAGCAAGAGAGCTTTTTACGCTGCAATAGAGACTTGTATCTCTCGCCTGAGTAAGATCATGCGCATCTGTAAAGCTTAATGACCAATAATTACTGTCATTCCATTGCCTCAGCTTTTCGACAACACCTTTGTCAGTGTCCCAATCTGCTGCTATGTATGTTTTTGTTCTATACATTATCTCACCATCCTATTTTTATTGTTGTTATATCTTCAGACCTTATAACTATTGTTATTTTGCCTTGTATCAAATCTGTATTTTCTTTCATACATTTTATGATAAGGTCAAAGGATTCCTGGTTTGATAAACCGGTTCTTGAATGACCCGTTCCCATCAGCGGAATATATAAATCATACCCTTGTCCGCTTTCGTTATATTCCTTTAAAACGTTATTTACAGATTTTTCAATGTCTTCAGCAGTGCTATGGGCGTTGTTTTTTTCGTTGAATTCGGAAATAGCCGTCAGAAAAAAGTAATTGCTGTTATGTTCATAAATAGCAACTGTTCCTATCGGATAGCAATCTGCTTTTGCGTTATCAGATAAACTTCTTCCAGTCGGCTGAATGTCTCTTGCTTTTAATCCTGTAATTATTTTTTCGTAGATTCCGTCTTCATCTGTTCCGCTTTGAACAATTCTGTAAAGCCACTGACCGTGCAGTGTTTTTTCGGAAACCAGCGGATAAGCTGAATTTTCATAATTTCTGGAAATATGTGTGTCAAACGATGTGTTTACAGGAATAACGGTAATGCAAGTATAATTCTTCCTTTTGCAGAACGGAAAGGCGAAAATATCACCCGAAACAACATTTACAGAATTGACTCCGTTTTCCCATAGAATAATTGAATCAGACGAGCTCTTGTTGTCTGCCAAAACGCTGATTTTAAACACTTCCATGAGAAAAGCATTTTTATCACTGTTTAATGACAATATTCTTTCTGTTGTTTTAGAATCGATGCTTGAGTCGGCTTTTAATAAGTCAGTAAAATCAGCTATCAAAGAGTCAACATCGTTATTTGAAATGGATTCATCAAAAAAGGCCTGAACGTTATCATAGAGTAACTCATCTAATGAACTGTCATATAAATAATTCTTTATATACTTTGGAATATCATATTTTTTATTCATTATTTCACTGACACGGTTCTTATCAATGTGAATTTCTTCTGATTTGTTTACAGCAAAAGTTAATATCTCAACAACGCTGTTAAGCATTTTCTCATCAGATATTCTTCTGTTCTTTGCATATTTTTTACATGTTTTAGTGAATGTAGATATATTAAGCATATTTTCTCCTTTCCAGTGGAACTTTATGGAACTAAATACGGAACCATGCCGGGACGATTAATGCGGTATTTTTCTCTAGAATAGCATTGGAGCTGGGATATACCTGCGGCTTCAAATACTATTTAAAGGAGGTAATCACAATGTTGATTCCCAAAGAAGAACATGGTATAATTAATTCAATCCGACCGGGCTTGAAAGACATCTGGAATGCCTATATGGCTGAAGGTGCTGATTTCGGGAAACACGACATTCCGTTCTGCCCGACAACCGCAACCGAAGTGCCTGATTCCATTATCACCTGGGAAGAGGCAAAGAGAATTTACAAAAAGCATATCTCTGTCAAAGAGTATGGCTTTACTCACAATGCTTTTGTCTGCTTCTACATCGATGATTATAAATTCGATGGTCCCAGGGGCATCTGGCACGACTCCGCACAGGCGATAAAAGTTCTTCGTCATTTTGCCGGAGTAATAACGCCTGACTTTTCAACTTACCAGGATTTTCCTGAGCCGTTGAAAATTTATAACACATACCGTATGCGTGTATACGGATATTGGCTCGGGAAGAATGGTATCGCTGTAATCAACAATGTTCGCTGGGGAACACCCGAAACATATGAGTATTGTTTTGAGGGTATTCCTAAAAACAGCATTGTCGCTATCGGAACTGTCGGTGGCAGCCCTCGCAAGCTCGAGGACAGAGAAAGAGTCGAAACCGGTCTCTTCAAAATGGTTGAGGAACTTACGCCCCATACCATTATCGTCTATGGCTCTGCCAATTACCCTTGCTTTGACAAGCTCAAGGAAATGGGCATAAGAGTGATGTCTTATCCCAGTCAGACATCGTCGGCCTTCGCAAAAAGGAGGTCGTCGAAATGAGTAAGGGAAATAGTGGACTTTTTCCAAGTTTATCCCATAATACGTCTTCGTCTCCAAACAACAACAAACCAGGCCCGACAGAAAATAAAATGCATAGTAATGTCAAAAACTGGGCTGAGAGGGAAAAAGAAAAACTACATGGAAAAGCCAAAAAAGGATTTAACACGGCATGTGTGGTTTATGATGAATCTACTGGAAAACACTATTATGGCAAAAATGCTGGGTATAAAGAGCCGGGATATGTAAAGAATCCCATTCTGTTCGGTGATTCGACACACCCAGGACTATTACCGAAAGAATCATTAAATAAGTATCCGATTGGTAATTGTGCTGAAGTTGATGCTATTAATAAAGCTTTAAACGATGGTGCAAACATTAACAATCTTCATATGACTGTAATACATACAACTAATCACCAATTCGGGTCATATAAAGAATCGTGTGAAAACTGCAATTATGCTTTTCGTGGTAAAGTTAAAATAAACTATTCTGGTTGGAAGGAAGGTAATTAAAATGACCGATAAATTCAAAAATGTCTCTATGAACGGCAGAATGGCATATACAATTATGTGTGTCGAGAGTTATTTAGCAGAAAAGTTTCCAAATAAAGATTGGACTTTAATCTGCAAAATACTGTGGCAGGCTACTTCTTCAAATTGGGGAGACTGGTCCGACATATACAGTAGTGTTATTCCCGACGTAATATTTCAATATGAAGAGTACTCTAATGAAGACTATGAAGGTATTCTTTCAGAAGAAGAGTTTCAAAACGTAAAGAACCTGTTTTCAGGAATTACTAAAGGAATAGAAAATGACCCTGGTGATGAAGTGAACTATATGTTAAACAAGCCATTTGAAATGGCTATGGTTTATGAAGGAACCGTTATAGGAGATGGGAAAGAGTCATTTAATATTATTGAAAACGCAGAAAACATTTTAAAGAAAAACGGAATAGCATTACCCGA
Organism: Clostridia bacterium; assembly: GCA_017428625.1. GTDB lineage: Bacteria > Bacillota > Clostridia > Oscillospirales > Acutalibacteraceae > CAG-177. The sequence goes on along the minus strand of JAFRQM010000036.1, from coordinate 50,574 downwards.
CTATAAAAAAGTTCTGTTTTCTTCCGCTGATGAACACAACGGCTGGGGTAATGATTTTGACGGAGAATATCTTTCAATAATTTTAAACAAGGAGCAAAAATGATGAATGAAACTATTATTCCTTACAATGGTTTTGGCGATATTGATTTTTCAATGTCTTTTGACACTGTTATTAAAAAGCTGAAGGAAAATAACGTCAGATATATAACGGAGCATTGGCCTAATAAGGGCTGTTCTCCCGAAGTTGCTTGGGATATTATCAGAATAGGAAACAATATCAGTGTATTCTTTGCAAAAAATAAAATGTTTAAAGTATATTTTGAAAACGATTTTTCCGGCAAATTAGAAAACGGAATTAGAATCGGCATGGCAATAAAAGATGCTTTAACCATTGATCCAAACCTTGAGTATGACGAATGGGAAGAAGAGTATATTTCAAAATCAGGCTACTGGCTTGAAGATGATCCTGAGACAAATAATATAATTTCAATTACCGTTTTTATTAAAGAACTTGAAGATGATGATGAGTTCTTTAGTTATGAATGGTGCAAATAAAGGGCGTGGAAAATGATTATTAATGAATATGATTATCTTTGGACTACAGAAAAAGCAGACTGGGTTCTTGTCGATTCTTCATATGGATATGGAATTATCAATAAAAAAACTCAAATGTATCTCAGCGTGTCCGATGATGCTCTGGAAAAAGCTTTAATTGAAAAAATGCTTGCTGAAGGCTGTAAAACATACAATAATATAAACGATGCATATGCTGACATATAACTACCAATCGAGGTAATAAAATGAGATATTCTGAAATCGATCTTCAATGCGAAGACATAATGTGGTTTGGTGTTGATAAAAACGGAGCAATATTCGAGTGTACAACCGGTGGAATCGGAAATGTACCCGAATTCGTTTGTATGAGTAAGGAAACCAACGAAACACTTTGTGATTATTTTGTCAAAACCTTATCTAAATCAACGAGTGCAACCCTGTTGTGTGAATATGACGAGGACAATGAGCTCTTAAAAGACTGTATTGGTTTATCCGAAAAAGGGATAGTCTGTTATGACATTTCGGAGGATGACGAGAAAGAAGGCGATTATGTAAAAATATCAGTTCCGGAGAAGAACATTTCAATCGAATCGCTGCCGAATCATATTAAAAATCTTTTAGAAGACCACATTGTAGATGTTGATGTTTTGACAAACAACCTTCTTCATGTAAATCATGCCTATTGAGACTGGATTTTCCTGTTTAGGTTTTTCCATGATAGGTTTAGAACGGTATATGAATTTACCTACAATGGTGTAAGGCAACGCATAGCCGTTCAAGTAAGCGAAAACGGCTATATAGTAAGAGCAAATCCTAAAAGTATAAAGGGAATTTGATTATGATAAAGAAAATCCGTTTGATGCTTGAATACAATACCTATTGTGTCTGGATCTATGATGAGAATGACGAAATTATCGACAACGACAATCCACCCGAATGGGATGATGATCAGCAACTGACCGATGCATTTATGGCTGTTAGTGATTTGTACGATACTTTCTTCATCGATAACAAACATGAGTTTCGCTACATTGGATGTCCTGACGATGAAACGAGGAGAAAACTCTTATCATTAATTTCAGCGGCCGTAGAAATCATCACCAAAAAGAATAATGGGAAATACATTATTCAGAATGATATCCATTGCGACTTTTAAATCAGAGTTTCCTGTTTCTATTTTACTAAACAATTAAATGCATTTCAATGATTTAGTGTAAAAAGTCCATATTTGCAGACTTTAATATTATTTTAGTTCATAATCTCTCATCTTTCAGGCGGGAGATTATTCTTATATTTTTTAACTTTTAGCCGGTTTCCGATTAATTTCGGGGCCGGCTTTTTTTATTTTCTGGCAAAAATGTCACAAACCAATCTTTGAGGGTGTCACGCGATTTTTCGCTTTTTCAGTTTTTTCCTAATAAGTTATAGCGGAGGAACGAATAATTCACCATTTCAGACGGAACCGGGAACTGAAAAATGTCACAAACCAATCTTTTGGCATGTCACGCGTTTTTTCGCTTTTTCAGTTTTTTCCTAATAAGTTATAGCGGAGAACGGTGAATGCATCGTTCCACGAAATCTAAAGCGAAAGGTGGTGACACTATGAATCAAAAACTTCAGAAGCTTCGGGAAGAGCGTGATAAGGTCCGTGCGAGAATTGAAGAGCATGCCGCAGCACTCGAAAAGCTCAAAGCTAAGGAAAAGGATTATGCAAAGAAAATAGAAGATCTTAATAATTCGCAGATTCTTGCCATAGCAAAAAAGCACAATCTTTCTCCCGAACAATTCGAGGAGCTGCTCGAAGGCCCGAATCTCCGCGAGTTTCCCGATGATGAGTCAGATGAAGAGGACGAAGAATAATCAACTTTGCAAAGATCTCTACCGAGCCGCAAACTTGCAAAGTTGCAAAGATGGGAGGTGATAATGTGCCCGATAAGAGAGATCTTGACCGCGCAGATCAGCTTGAAAATGAGAAGAACACTGTTCTGCAAAAAATACGATTTGCCGAAAATAAGGTAAAAGCGCTTGAAGCCAAGGACCGGCTTCTTACCAAAAGCGGAAGAAACAAATTCATTTTTTCGCTCGGTCTTCGTGCTGAGCCTTATCTTAAGGAGCCGGAGTTTCTTACAGATGACAATCTTGATGAAATCTTCATCTGTGCCTTTGGCGATTCGTATATCTGCGAACTGATTGAAGCTAGAACGCGGGAAAACAAGGAAGCTTATTTTGCGAGTATAAAACCCGAATAACGATAGTTATGAGGCGCAATTATACACCGTTAAACAAACGGTGCCATTGCGCCCTGTCGGGGACGCTCGCAGGCTCACTATGAGATTGCTGCGCAATCGGAAAACATTGCAACATCACAAACAACAGTGTGTTTGCAATGTTTCAATGTAAGGATACGTCGGAGAGGGAGTGATACATATAGCGTGTCCTCATTTTTCTGTCAGCATAAGAACAAGAAGCGGTTCTTCCGCCGTTGCCGGCGCTGCTTATGCTGCAGGACAGAATCTGTTCAGTCAATACGAACAGCAAATGAAATACTATGCCGGTAAGAATAAAGAAGTAATGTGTTCGGAAATTCTTCTTCCCGTGAATGCTCCCAAAGAGTATTACGACAGAGAAACGCTGTGGAACTCAGCCGAGGCGATTGAAAAATCATGGAATTCTCAGTTGGCGAGAAACATAGTCGCTGCTCTGCCGAATGAAATACCGAGAGATCAACTGCCGGGTCTTGTGAGAGAATTCTGCCAAAAGCAATTTGTTGATAAAGGTATGTGCTGTGATTTTTCAATTCATGATAAAGGTGACGGCAACCCGCATGTTCATATTCTTCTTTCTCTGAGAGCGATTGATGAAAACGGAAACTGGCTTCCGAAATGCCGCAAGGTTTATGACCTTGACGAAAACGGAGAAAGGATCAAACTTCCGAGCGGAGAATGGAAAAGCCACCGAGAAGATCTGACCGACTGGAACAAACGCGAGAATTGTGAAAAGTGGCGCTCAGCCTGGGCCGAAATACAGAACAGATATTATGAAAAGAATAATATTGATGTTTCAATTGATTTACGGTCTTACGAAAAACAGGGAATCGATAAACTGCCTTCGGTTCACCTCGGACCTTATGCTTCTCAGCTTGAAGCCGAGGGAGAGGAAACAGAACTGGGTAATTTCAACAGAGCCATTGCCGCCCGTAATGAAGAAAAAGTCCGGCTGACTGATATTATTCAGCAGCTTGTTGCCTGGGTTAAAGAACTTACCGAAAAAATCAACAGGCTGAGAACGCGGGCAGAACGGGAGCCTACACTTTCAGATTATCTTCTTGATTATATGAAGCTAAGGAAAAACGGAAGAAGCGACTGGGGCTTGTCGCTGAGGAAAGAAAACGAACTGACTGTTCGTGACCTTAAAGATGTCGCAGCCTGTATAGCTGTTCTTTATGAACTGAAAATCAATACGCTTGAAGATTTGCAGGATATGATTTTCAAGGCGGAAGAAAAAGCAAACACGATTTCAGATATCAAAAAGACGAAGCAGATAATATCACACCTGAATGATTACCGTGAATTCAAACATGTATATGAAAAATCAAAACCGGCCAAAGGCAAAAAGATCGGTGTTTTTGAGGAACATTTTTATGATGAATACAAGGAAAAACATAAAAATGAAATAAGTAAATATACCAAAGCGGTTCAGTATCTGAGAATCAATAATATAGGATTCGGTTCTTCAATTGAAGATTACGAAAAAAAGCTTTCCGAACTTGAAGAAAAACTCGCAGGCTACGGTGATGACTATCTTGATAAGAGCAGCGATAAATTCAAATCTCTTATAAAAATCCGTAAGCATATTGATCATGTTTTTGAAGATATGTATCTGAAGGAAAAGCCCGAAGATAAATCCGTCCTCAGGAGACTGGGAAAAAATAAAACCATAGTTGAGCAGAACAAAAAAGAATCCGAACACAATAAAAAGAAGAATCAAAACTTAGAAAGGTGATGAAATGAATTACACACAAGAACAGATTGACCTTGCCAATCAGACAGACCTTGTGGATTTTTTGAAATCGCAGGGCGAAGAGGTTATAAGGTCAGGCAATGAATACCGTTGGAAAGCGCACGACAGCGTAACCATCAAAAACAATCAATGGTTTCGTCATTCCGAAAATATCGGAGGCTACCCCGTGGATTTCGTAAAGAAATTCTGCGGGGTTTCTTTTTCCGAAGCTGTTGAAATCTTACTTAAATCGAAAGAATATATATCAATGAATAATGAAACAGCCGCCGTCAAAACAGGCGGCAAAACAATCGCCCCGGCTTCACCGCCTGAATATGCTGAAATAGAGGATATTCCTTTTGACGAAGCCGAAAACAAAAAAGAGGAGAACAAATTTGTTCTCCCCGAAAAGGCACAGGACAGTAAGGCCGTTACCGATTACCTTGTGAATGTAAGAGGCATAGACGCTTTTACGGTCGATGTATTCAAAAAATGCGGATATGTATATGAGGATGCTGAACATCACAACTGCGTATTTGTCGGATTCGACAGTAAATTCAAGCCGAGATATGCTCACAGAAGAAGCACCGAGGGCAGAATAAGGCTGGATGTGGCGAATTCAGATAAAAGCTACGGATTCAATACAAGGAAGATTGATGACGACAAGCTCTTTGTATTTGAAGCACCGATTGACCTGATGTCATTTATAAGTCTTTACTACGGAAAGAAAGCCTACCCGAACTGTGTAGCTCTCGGCGGCGTTATGCCAAATGCAATGCTTCGCTTTCTGAAGGATAATCCTCAGATAACAAAAGTCTGCCTTTGCCTTGATAATGATAAAGCCGGAAATGAAGCAAGTGATAAGATTGCCGAAATGATTAAGGATAATTATTCGGTTGTAAGAGTGATTCCCGGGAAAAAGGACTGGAATGATGTTCTTACAGAACACAATTCAAATCCCGATTTTGATATCAAACCGCTTAAGGTAACAATCAGCCGTAAAGAGCCGGTGAAGATGATAACAATGTCGGATATTGAAACCGAAGAGGTCAAATTCCTCTGGCCAAATTACATTCCCTTCGGAAAATACTCGCTTCTTGAAGGTGACTCAGGCCTTGGAAAAACAACAATAGCCATGCAGATTATTGCCGCCTGCACAACTGGAACTCCGCTGCCGGAAATGGATAAACCAAATCCTCCGTTCAATTGCATATATCAGACTGCCGAAGACGGGCTTGCCGACACAATAAGGCCCAGGCTTGAAAAAGCGGGAGCTGATTTATCAAGAGTGTTTGTAATCGATGACAGTGACAACCCTTTGACACTGGACGATGAGAGAATCGGAAGAGCAATCAGAGAGAACAATGTAAAGCTTTTTGTTATTGATCCGATACAGGCATATCTCGGTGCGGATAAGGATATGAACCGCGCAAACGAAGTCAGACCGGTTCTTTCAAAGCTCGGAAAGATCGCCGAAGAAACGGGCTGTGCCATTCTGCTGATAGGACATCTTAACAAGAACAACTCAGCTTCTGCCAGTCAGCGCGGACTCGGCTCAATTGATATTATTGCCGCCGCAAGAAGCGTTCTGCTTGTGGGTGCTCAGAAAGATGACTATAACTGCAGAGCGCTCTGCCATATCAAATCATCACTTTCGCCCGCTTCGCCTTCGCTTTCCTTTACTCTGGGAACAGAAGAAGGGTTCAAATGGAACGGTGTTTGTGACATCACTCCCGATGACCTTGCAACAGGTAAGGAAATCAAGACGGAGACTAAAAAGCAAAAAGCAAAGAACCTTATCCTCCGATTTCTCAGTGAGGTTGATGAAATGGAAAGCGAAAAGCTGAAATCGCAGGTCACTTCATACTACATCGGCGAGAGAACATACTACGACGCCTATTCGCAGTTAAACAAGGAAGGTAAGATTCTTTACTTCAAGGATAAAGACAAATGGTTTGTCAGCCTCAATGTGCCTGGACTCACAGATGAGGAAAAAACAGAATTTGTCAGGGAATAATACAAGGAGTTAATACTATGATAGTTAAAAAAATAGAATTGTCAAAGCTGCATCCGTATGAAGGCAATCCCTTCAGAGTAACGGACGACGACCAGATGGAAATGCTGGTCGACAGTATCAAAGCCAAGGGAATAATCGAGCCGCTGATTGTCCGTCCCGATGGTAGCGGAGAGTACGAAATCATTTCGGGGCACAGAAGATTTCACGCCTGCAAAAAGCTCGGCCTGAAAATGATCCCGTGCTATGTTTCGGAGATGAGCCGTGAAGACGCGATTGTGGTTCTCGTTGACAGCAACCTCTACCGTGACGGTCTTCTGCCAAGTGAAAAGGCATTTGCATTCAGAATGAAAAATGAGGCTTTATACCATTCCGGAAAAAGGTTTCGCCACGATGGCGAAAGGTTTGAAAACTCGATTACCCAAATTGCCAACACCGTCAAAGACAGTGAGCGAACCATTCAGCGCTACATTCGTCTGACTTATCTTATCCCCGAATTGCTGAAAATGGTGGATGAAAAGAGAATGGCGATAACGCCGGCGATTGAAATTTCATACATACCGCAGGAGCTTCAGAAGGAACTGCTTGTCACGATTGAAAGTGAACAGGCGGTTCCTTCGCTTTCACAGGCGCAGAGAATGAGGAAACTCTCGGGTGAAGGGAAGCTCGACGCGGATATGATACTCGAAATAATGTGCGAGCGCAAGTCCAACCAGCGTGAGGCTCTGAAAGTTCCGCCGGAAATTCTCGGTAAATACTTCAGGGCCGACGCCACGCCGAAATTTATGGCGGAGGTCATTGATAAGGCGCTTGCCCTGTATGCAGAAGACCAGCGGGCTAAGACAAAAGCCAGAAAAAAGAATTATTACGAAAGATGAGGTGATTATATGACTAAACAGGATTTTTATACCATATCTGAAATCGCCGATGCGCTGAGAGTTTCAAGAAGGCAGGTTCTTAACTATTGCAAGAATGGCGGTCTCCCGTATTATCAGGCATCACCCGGCTGCAAAATTACAATCAGCCATGACGATTATATAAAATGGCTTCTCGGTAATAGAAGAGTTTCCGAATAAAAAATATACATTGCTCCCCGCGCAGGTTACTGTGCAGGGAGCATCCGCACAATTGCATAAATTGAAATAGAAAATATTATTATTTTATTAATTATGAAAGGAATCATTCTTATGAAAAAAAGAGATGATGGACGATATGAAAAAAGAATTACTCTGACAAATGAAGACGGGACCAAAAAAAGAGTAAGTATTTATGGTAAAAATCAAAAGGAAATAAGAGACAAAGAAACCGAGCTAATCATTACTTCTCAAAAGCCGTCATGTAATATGACATTTTCTGAGCTTGCAGAAATGCGTCTCGCATTTGATGTCGCTCAATTAAGCGAAGACAGGCTGAACACAAAACGATTCAGAATTGAAGCGCTTTCCGCACCATTTAAAGATAAGCAGATTAAAGATATTACCATAGATGATATTAACAATTCCATGCTTGATATCTATGCGGTGAATCCCTCTACGGGAAAGCCTTCCGGAAAAAGGACAGTATCAAGATATATATCTGCCGTTTCATCTGTATTTGAATATGGTATTCGCAACAGATTAATTGATTACAACCCCTGCATCTATGTTGATCCGCCTAAAAGTGCGCTTGTCAGGGAAAGAAGTGCTTTAACCGAAGTGGAAAGAAACATAATACTCGACAGCACTGACATCAGATACCTTCCTGCTCAGATGATGATTTTGACAGGTTTGAGGCGAGGTGAAGTGGCTGCACTGAATTGGAGCGATATAGACTTCAAGAACAGAATGGTTTGCGTAAACAAAAGCTACGATTATAAGGAAAACAAAATAAAAAAGCCAAAGACAGCGGCGGGTATCAGAAATGTTCCGATACCGGAAAAACTGCTGGCGGTATTGAAAAGCTATCAGAATAATTACGTCCCTATAGCTATGTATGACGAAGAAGGCAAACTTATTAAAACCGGCAAAGAGATTGCTCCCGTCAGGGCTAAAAAGACAGATACAGTTATCCGAGGACTTATGTGCGAGCGAATGACAGAAACAGCATGGAAAAGATTGCTTGAATCACTCCAGAAAGAAACCGGTATCGATTTCGACTGGCATTCACTCAGGCATACCTATGCCTCACTTCTCTATGAAGCGGGTGTTGATATGCTTACGGCAAAAGAACTGCTCGGCCATTCCGACATAAAAACTACCATTTCCATCTATACACATCTGTCGGAAAACGGGAAGAAACATTCAATAGAAAAGCTTGAAAAATACCTTAAATGATGAAAAAATGCCGCCTCGCAGACAGAATAATCTCAGTCTGTGGGGCGGCTTCCTTTGATTTTATTGATATTTTGGGCTTTATTTTTGACGACATTTTGACGACACTTTGACGACACTTATATGAAAAAACGGGGTATTTTTGCGAAATTTGATGCTCAAAAAGAATAATAAAATTTGCTGAAAACGAGCAAAAAGAAACCCGCAATCCCTTGATATATAAGGAATTGCGGACTCTAAAAGCTTGGCAGGGGCAGAAGGACTTGAACCCTCGGCACGCGGTTTTGGAGACCGCTGCTCTACCAACTGAGCTATACCCCTATGAAATGGTGGGCCACCAGGGACTCGAACCCCGGACCATTCGGTTATGAGCCGAGTGCTCTGACCAACTGAGCTAGTGGCCCGCTTTTTTAATGCTTATCTATATTATCAAAAACAATTCGGTTTGTCAATTATTTTTTTTAGTTTTTGAGCACCCGCGCTCCGCGTCGCGAAAAGCCTTGATTTTCCGTTAAAAACACAGCCCTCTCCACACGGAGAGGGCTGAAGTGCTTTATTGAATTACAAGGTCGTCTGCTTTGACTGTTACGCCTTCTGCCGAGCCTGAAACAGTGATTGCCACGCTGTCACCCTTTGAAAGGATAATCGCGGCTTCACAATCTGCTGCGGCTATTGAATAGTAGGTTTCGCCTTCTGTGAGTTTTATGTAGTAAACGGTATTGCCGCCGATAACCGCCTCACGTATTTCCGCAACGGTGCCTGTTATTGCGCCTTCGGGGGCGGCGGGTTTTTCGGGAGTGTTGCCTTCGGGCTTTGTCTCTGGTTGGGTTTTATCGGGGGCTGTGCCGTTTGCCTCGTTTTCAATCTGATCCTCAACATCTTCGGCGTCAATGTTTGTTTTGATGCCGTTGCTTTCAAGGTCATCGATATACTCTTTAAGGCAGGAGGTGAGGTTGTCGCCCGTGGCGCCTATTTTGTTATATTGACGCACATTGATAAGCGCATACTGCTGAACAATGCTTGAAGCGTCTTTGAGCGAGAGGAAGTAGGTGGGCTCGCCGCCTATATTGAGAAGCAGCGGGAAGGTCGCCGTGTAGCCCTTTTCTTTGACTCTGCCTTCCGCTGCCTCCTGAGCGGAGGTCTCGGTTCCGCCGGGAACCTCATAATAGATTGACTGCTTTGTTCTCTGGTTGATAAGAATGAAGCCCGTTATGGAGTCGTCGCTGGTGATTGAGGTTATGCCGGTGTACATATAAACATCGTCGTCTTTTGCAATGTAGTTGTAGCCGCTTGTTGAAACATAAACATTTTTCTGACCGAGCAGGGAGTTCCAGAATCCGCCGTTGAACTTGCCGAAATAGTTATACTGCGAAACAAGCATATCGGAGTTGTAGATTCTGTCAAGCCAGGTTAAATCGTAGCCGTCTTTACTGCCTTCGATTATTTCTTCTATTGTGTATTCATGGCAGGTGCCGTCCGCCTCGCAAAGAATTATGCCTTTGACATCTTCGCCGCCGAAAAGACCGATTGTTTTGTCAATAACGGGTGTTACCCAGAACGGCTTGCCGCTGTCGTCAATCTCAAATGTTGAGTCACCGAACATATAGGTCGGGTATTCAAAACGCAGGTGGCGTTTGAGCAGTTCGTTAAAATGCTCTGCGGGCGAATACTGAACATAGCCGCCTTTTTCATCCGTGCATTCAACAAAGGATGTGCTTTCATCCGCCATATCTACAATGATGTAGCCGGGCAGACCCTCATTTGTGTTGGTTATCCATTTAATAATGTTTGAATACTGCAGGGGAACAACCCTGACAGGCTGCTCGCGGTAGTTTATCTGTGTGTATTCGGGGTAAACCGTGAACTGCGAAACCTTGCCGAGCGAGGCAAGTTCGGAGAGCGCTCTGGTTGCGAGCGAGGAGGCAGCGTCTTCATCGAGTTTGGGGATGGACGAGAAGCTTTCAGCCGTTTCTTCGTTGAGTTCGTCTTTGAGGCTGCCCTTCTGAATACCTGTCGAACCGTTGAAGGCGTTGTTCGCGTCAAGCGCTTCCTGTGTGTAGAGAGTTCTTGTGTTGGAGATAAGCTCGCTGTATCTGCCTGCGTGGAAGAACACGCTCGAAACAACCCAGCCTATACCTACCGTAACCGCGAGAATACCTATGATAATCGCGGGCACTATGGATTTGCGTTTGACATAGGGCATATATTCGGGCTTTTTCTGCGCGCCTGTAAGCACGGTCAGGCAGGCAATGAACGCCGCCGCGACAATGCCTATATAAAGATAGAAATCATAGGATTTCGGATTTATTGCGGGAACCATGACATAAAACGCAACAATCGCGACAATAAGCGCGCCGATTATGCTTAAAATAATTTTAAGCGCGCCTTTTTCGGGTGGAATGACAATCTCTTTCTTTTTTGTTGCGCGTTCTTTGGAAAAATCAACTTTGATAGGGTCCATTGTTTCAGCTCCTGTCGGAATTAATGAATGTAAAATAAATTATATATTATTGATGAAAAAAAAACAAGAGGTTTTTAAAGTGCATATCACGGCGCGGATAAGCGGGCTTATATTTGGTTAATATGCGGTTTGACACAGCTTGTTGAAATATGATATATTAAACTTTGATAAATATATATCATCACAAAGGAGTGATTGCTGTTGTTTGCAGATTATCTTGACACAATCGATTTTGTTTCAAAGGCAGACCCTGATGTGGGCGCGGCGATGAAGGCGGAACTCTCAAGGCAGAGGCACAACATTGAACTCATCGCGTCCGAAAACATAGTCTCCCCCGCCGTTATGGCGGCTATGGGCAGCGTGCTTACCAACAAATACGCCGAGGGTTACCCCGGCAAAAGATATTACGGCGGCTGCGAGTGCGTTGATGTGGTTGAGAATATAGCCATTGAACGCGCAAAAGAACTTTTCGGCTGCAAATTTGCCAATGTTCAGGCTCATTCGGGCTCACAGGCAAATCTCGCCGCTTATTCGGCTCTTATTCAGCCGGGCGACACTGTTATGGGTATGAACCTCGCTCACGGCGGCCATCTCTCACACGGCTCGCCCGTAAACACGAGCGGTAAACTCTACAACATTGTGCCTTACGGCGTAAATGATGACGGCTACATTGATTATGACGAACTTGACAGAATCGCGAAGGAAGTCAGACCGAAACTCATAGTCGCGGGCGCTTCCGCATACCCGAGAATCATTGACTTTGAGCGCATTTCAAAAACCGCAAAAGAAGTCGGCGCTTATTTTATGGTTGATATAGCCCACATAGCCGGTCTTGTTGCGGCGGGTCTTCATCCCTCACCAATAGGCTGTGCGGATATTGTGACAACCACCACTCACAAAACCCTGCGCGGTCCCCGAGGCGGTCTTATTCTCACAAATGACGAGGAGATAGCAAAGGCTGTCAACAAGGCGATTTTCCCGGGCAATCAGGGCGGTCCTCTTATGCACGTTATAGCCGCAAAGGCGGTGTGTTTCGGCGAGGCGCTGAAACCCGAATTCAAAGAATACCAGAAGAACATAGTTAAAAACGCGGCTGCTCTTGCGGAAGGCCTTAAAAAGAGAGGCATCAACTGTGTGTCGGGCGGAACAGACAACCACCTTATGCTTGTTGACCTGAGGGGCACAGGCGTTACGGGCAAAGAACTTGAGCACCGCCTTGACGAAGTCCGCATAACAGCCAACAAAAACGCCATACCCAATGACCCCGAAAAGCCGTTTGTAACAAGCGGAATCCGTCTCGGCACGGCGGCGGTCACAACAAGAGGCTTCACCGTTGAGGATATGGATAAAATTGCAGAATATATCTCGCTTTGCGTTACCGATTTTGAAAACAGCAAAACTGACATAGCAGCAGGTGTTGACTCACTTTGTGCCGCTCATCCGCTTTACGAGTAAACTGAAAAAATGAACGGAATTTTCACAGCCCTGCTCACGCCCTTCAATACAGATTACTCAATAAACCTTGATTCGCTGAAAAATCTTGTTGAGTTCAACATCCGTTCGGGCATAAACGGTTTTTATGTGGGCGGCAGCACGGGCGAAGCAATGCTGATGACTCAGGATGAGCGAAAGCTGGTTCTAAAAGCTGTCAAGGATTTTGCAGGCGACAGAGTTAAGCTGATAGCTCACACCGGCTCAACCGCCACCGATTTCGCCGTTGACCTTGCGCTTTACGCAAAAAAGCTCGGCTATGACGCCGTGTCGGCTGTAGCGCCTTATTATTACAGCCATACTCTTCAGGCGGTAAAGCAATATTATTATGATATTGCCGCCGCTTCCGATATGCCGCTGTTTATCTATAATTTCCCGGGCGGCAGCGGGTTCGGTCTTACCACTGAAACAGCCGCGGAGATGTTTGAGGCTGATGACAGAATCACGGGTATCAAACACACATCGACCGACCTTTTTATGCTCAGGCAGATAAAAGAAAGAATCCCCCGCGCTGTTGTTTTCAACGGGTTTGATGAAATCTGCCTGGCGGGGCTCTCAATGGGAGCGGACGGAGCGATAGGCAGCACCTATAATTTTATGGGTGCAAAATTTGTTTCTCTTTATGAGGCTTTCAGGTCGGGGAACATCGAAAAGGCACAGAAACTCCAGAACGAAGCGTGCAGCATTATTGCGGTAATGTGCCGTTACGGGGTTTTTCAGTGCGAAAAAGAAATTCTTACGCAGATGGGTATTGAAATGGGGCAGTGCAGAAGGCCGTTCCTTCCGCTTTCCCCCGAGGGTAAAAAAGCCGTTTCGGAGATTTTACATTTAATATAAAGGAGAACAAATTATGAAAAAAATACTGGCGGTTATTTTATGCGCTCTCACTGTTTTCGGCTGCCTTGCAACCGGCGCAAGCGCAGACTCAAAAGCGGTTGATGTCAAAATCAACGAGGCAAACACCATTACGCTCAAATCAGGTGACAAGGCAACATTTACGCTCAACCTTGTGGGCAATTACACCGTGCTTACAACCGGTTCAAAAAATGTTCAGGTGGCTTATGTTGAAACGGTCGGCGGTAAAATCGTCACCACTCCGCTTGACAAAGGCGAGAAGGGCAATGTAATTGACTCGCGCACATACGGTGCATCCATTCTCGGTATTATCAACCTGAGCGCCAAGGATTACAATTTTGAGGTTACATCAACCGACGGCAAGGCTCTTGCGATAAAACTCTATTTCATTAAATCAGACGCTTCCTATTCGGGCTTTACAAGTCAGCCCTCCTCAAAGCCAACCTACCGCGAAGACATTGACTTCACCTGCGCGCTTTCTGTTGTGAATTTCAAGACCGAGCCCGACTTCAAAGGCGCCGTTTTCTCATTCAGGGATGAAAGCAACAACGAAATCGTTTCTCTTAAAGACGACGAGGTCAAAGATATTGTCGGCGCACCGACTTTCGACTACTACGGCACAATCACTTACGCGGCAAGCATTCTGATATCACTTAAAAACAGCACCATCACCTACAATGCAAAACCCAACTATTTCCAGAAAGTTACGGTAAAGAACAACCCCAACGCGGATAAAACCTTCACCTTCGGCAAAGACGGCACAATAAAAGGCAACCTGCGCTCATATTATTACAGACCGAATCTCACTCTCGATGGTATGACCGCAACCGTTGTTTACAAAAGCAGATACTCCGCCTCCGCCGAAACACTCACCGTCAAAAAAGACAGCAACGGCTGCTATATCAACGGCAAAATATGCGGCAGACAGCCCGTAACAAACGAAACAAAAGTCACCAAAAACGAAACAGCGACCGTCAACGGCACAATCTATTTCAGCAACTGCCCTGCAACAATTCCCGTTAAAATCGCAAAGGCAAGTTTCTTTGATTTCATCGGCATCTGGTTCGGTCTGCTGTTCGGAGTTTATAAATAATATCATTAGTTTTCAAAGGACCGCTCCGGCGGTCCCTTTTTGTGAGAATTTAATGCGTTGTTAATGAAATGTTAATTGATTTAACCATTTTAATATAGTATAATATCGGCGTAAAAAGAAAGGAAGTGATTTCCCTTGCAGAGCAGCAGACCGTTCACACGCAATATGGGCGCGGCGTGGCTTTATTTTTATGTTCACTATGTAACCGAGGTAATCTGCTTTTTCGCCCTGACAAAACTGACAGGCGACAGCCCCTGGCTGTGGACAGCTCCCTTTGCATACGATGCCCTCGCCTTTGTGCCTCAGGGCATAATCGGCAGAATAAGCGACAAATTCCCGAAAATACAGATGACAGTCATCGGCGTTGTTCTTATGTGCGTCGCGGGGCTTGATTTTCAGTTCGGCGTTCTGCCCGGCAGGTTCACGGCTCTTGTTATTCTGTGCCTCGGCAACGCCTGCACCCACATAAACGGCGCGGAGGTTACGCTTCGCTGTTCACAGGGCAGGCTCGCTCATTCGGCAATATTCGTCGCTGGCGGCTCGTTCGGTGTAATTACGGGCAAACTGCTTGCCGGAACTTTTGTTCCATACTGGGCGGTCGTGCTTTTCACCCTCACGGCAATTCCCTTTGCCCTGCTTGCGGAATACTACAGAAAAGACGCCGACAAGCTCGAAAACCCCTGTGAAAAATTCGACTACAACAAGCCCGGCGTTCCCGCGGGCATTGTTATTCTTGTCGCAACGCTCATTGTTATTGTGCGCGGATATATGGGCTACGGCATTCCGACCTCGTGGAACAAAACCACCCTTCAGACAGTTATGCTGTTTGTTACAATGGGGCTTGGCAAGGGGCTCGGCGGAGTAATAGCAGACGCAATAGGCGTCAAAAAGACGGCTTATCTCAGTATGATATGCGCATTGCCATTCCTGTTCTGCGGCGACAACCGTATGTTTGTGTCGCTCATAGGCGTTATGTTTTTCAGTATGACGATGTCAATAACTCTCGCCCTGATAGTTTCCGTTTTGCAGAAAAGTCCGGGGCTTGCGTTCGGATTTACGACAATAGGTCTTTTTCTCGGCACGGCGCCTATATTCTTCTTTAAATTCACCACAGCCCTTGCGAACTGCATTGTTATTGCAATTCTCACAGCGCTCTGCCTTATCGGCGTGAGTGTAATCGCAAGAAAGGACGGTGTAAGAAATGAACAGCTTTAAGTTTATTATTGATTCATTTTTCTTTTCTCATGTGCGCACACCGTTCTTTATTATCTGCGCGGTTGTTGTGCTGATAACCGTAACCGTTTCGGTAATGGCGGCAAAAGAGATAAAGGCGCAGAAAGCACGCGAAACAGAGAGAAAAGATGTTTAACGCATTTTTGATTCCTTATTATATGGCGCGCGCACTTTTTCTAACAATTCTGTTTGAAACAGGGCTCGCCCTCGCCCTCGGAGTGCGTAAAAAGCGCGACACTGCCGTTATTGTGTTGGTGCAGGCGCTTACAAACCCACCGCTTGTGATAACGCTGATTCTTATTAATCTGCGTTATCCGTTCACGGTTTACTGCGTTGCCGTTGCCGTGCTCGAAATTCTCGCGTTTTTAACCGAAGGCTTTGTTTACAAAAACACGCTTGATTATAAAAAAATCATCCCGTTTCTGCTCTCGCTCATACTCAATGTGTTTTCATTCTCGGCAGGGCAGGTTGTAAACCACTTTATTAAATAATGCAAATTCCCGGCTTGTGCCGGCTTAATAAATGACAGAGTAAACACTGACTAAATTGAAGTGCTCATCAGGGCAGGCAGATTTTTTGTCTGATGAAGGCGAAAAATCGCAGAAGTAATTTGTTTGTTTCAGGATTCTGAGACAAAATCAGCCGGAAAATATGCCGTTGTTATGTGTGCGGCGATTTATTCAGCGTTTCCAAAAAGAAAGGAAAAAACTGTTATGAAAAAACTTCTTGCAATTCTTTTTGCGGCAATTATCTGTTTCGGGCTTGCCGCGCCCGCCTTTGCCGACGCAGGCGGTCCTATGATACGCAGCGTTGACTGCACCGTTACAAAACCCGACGGCGCGACTTTCTATTATTTCAACTATGACGAAAATGATGAAAATGAACTTCTGACAAAAACAATACCTTACAAAACCGTGGTAACTGTTACCGCCGAATATGACCCCTCCTGGCTTGTCAGTCAGAATAATATCTTTGAAGGCAAAAAAATCGGCGGTGTCTATTACAAAGGCGAATACGGCTACATTGACCTTTCGGAAGTTACAATAGCCGACGGCGAGTTTTCGCTCAACGACGCGCAGAAAATGTCACACCCCGTAACCTACACCGTAACAGACAAAAACGGTCTTGTGATGTATTCGGGCCCCTCGCAGGTGTTTGATGTTGTTCAGACAATACCCGACGGCGCACAGATTAAACTTACACATAAAGACATAGGCGAAGAAGGCAACAATGCCGACTCTTTCTTCTACACCGAATATAACGGCAAGGGCGGCTGGATTTTCAAATACTCCGACACGATGGCTTTCTTCCTGCTGAGAAAACTTGACAAATACAGCGAATACACAGGCAAAATCAAGGTTGTCGGCAAGGGCTTCCGCCTTGTTGACATTTTCAAAGAGAAAAAAGATGCTGAAGGCTATTATGACGGATACGCCGAGATAGGCGGAGTTATTCCCGTCGGCACGGAACTGACCTTTGACAGTTATTACGATATGGGCGACTACGCGCCGGTTGAATATAACGGCGTAAAAGGTTATGTTGACATAAATCCGTCTCCCAACGACGCGCCCACTGTTATCACCTACATAAACGACAGCATTATGACACTTGATGACTGCGATGTTTATTCCGCCTTTGATGATTTTGCGAGCAAAACAGGCGAAACCGTTCCCGAATACACTGTTCTGCCCGTAAAGGCTTTCAGCCGCTATTCGGTTGATGACGGCGACAAATGGGAAAACTACGAGTGGTTTCTTGTTGAATATGAAGGCAAAGAAGTCTGGCTCTGCGACGACGATATACCCCTCTTTTGGCGTAACAGCGACTATGGTTCATACTACAAAATCAAAGGCGCTTCAGCCGAACTCTTAAAAACCGCAGAACCGGATTCTGGAGCCGCCTGCACCGTATCCAAAGAAGATGTTCTCAAAGTTTTTGCATACAAATATCACGAAGATACCGATATTTCAATGCAGTATGTTGAGGTTGTCGGCAGCGACAAAGCAGGCTGGATAAACGAAGAAAACACCAGGTATTTAAACGGTTATTCCGAACCCGTTGAGGAAGAGGAAGCGCCGCCCGAATCCGCCGAAGAGACAGAAGCGGTTGACATTAAATCCGGAGAAAGCAACGAGGCGGCAGGCGCGCTTGACGCGGCGAACCCCGCTTCCGCGATTGAAAAGGTTGCTAACTCATCCAACAGAATGATTATCATCTGCGTTGCGGCGGCGGCAATTATCGCACTCACCGCGGGCGTTTCAATTGCTCTCATCAAAAAGAAAAAGGGCGACAAATAAGAAATAAAGAATGAATCTGCTTATGAAAACACTTTCTTTTCTCCCGCTTGACGTCGCCGCCCCCTTCGGAGGTTTCGGCGGAATGGGCGTTGTGTCGGTATTTCTTCTGATACTGCTTGCCGTTGTCATTGTTGTAACGGCGGCTGTGATAATTCGGCTTATCAAAAAGAAAAAGAACCGTGATGAACAAGACAACAACGACGATAAACAGTAATAAAAACAAGGAGCATTTATGGCTAAAATAATCGGCAAATCATTGAAGAACATCCCCTGGCAGGCAAAGCCCGCGGGATATGAATACCCCGTGTGGAGATATGACGGCAACCCCGTTATCACAAGAGACAACCTTTATTTTGCAAACAGCATTTTCAATTCCGCCGTTGTGCCTTACGGCGACGGCTTTGCGGGAGTTTTCCGCGTTGATATACGCACAAGAGATCAGGTAATCGTCACCGGCTTCAGCAAAGACGCAATAAACTGGGAGCTTGAAGACAGATACATTTTTGAGGGCTATGACCCGAGAATTTGCGAAATAGACGGCGAATATTACCTCACCTGGGTCAAACTGACGCCGCATGGCACCGTAATCGGCGTAGCCTCCACAAAGGATTTTAAAGAGTGGCGCGAATATGAAGACGCGTGTTACCCTGTTGCGAGAAACGGCGTACTGTTCCCGCGAAAAATCAATGGTGAGTATGTTATGCTTATAAGGCCCTGTGACAGAGGGCATACACCGTACGGCGACATCTTTCTTATGCACAGCAAAGATTTAACTTACTGGGGCAAACACAGGTTTGTTATGTCGCCCGTGAAAAACTGGGAGATGACTAAGGTCGGCGCGGGCCCCACACCGATTGAAACGGATGAAGGCTGGCTGCTGTTCTACCACGGCGTGCTTACAAGCTGCAACGGCTTCACCTACAGCATGGGCGCCGCCATACTTGATAAAGATGAGCCATGGAAGGTGCTTGCCAGGGCAGACAGTTTTCTGCTTGCGCCCCACGAGCTGTATGAGTGCGTCGGCGATGTTCCCAATGTTGTGTTCCCGTGCGCGGCGCTCACCGACGCCGACACCGGCAGAACGGCGATTTACTACGGAGCCGCCGACACAAGCGTGGCTCTCGCGTTCACCACCGTTGATGAGACGGTGAATTACATAAAAGCGCATAATCTGATAAAGTAAACTTTTGGTTTCTGCAAGCAAAAACAGCACCCCGAGGGGTGCTGTTTTTTATCTGTTTTATTGATACTGATTGATATCAAAATGTATCAGTCAGAATTAATACTTTAAACTCGTTGCGGCAAACTGACTGGTTGTTGAACCTGTTGCAAAAAACGCGGCAATGAAATGCTTTAATACAGTAAAAATCTTATGAAAAATAACAGAACACATAAAACCGCTCTGTTATTTGTCTATTTGATTTCATCGTTTCTGTAAACAATAATGCCCTCCACCCCGCAATTGAGTATTTTGCAAAAGTCATCTATTTTCTGGGTGGTAATGCCTCCGCCTTTTTTCATTCTGTCTATTGTTGCGCTGCTTATGCCGTGTTTGTTAATCAGAGTGTATGTGCTCTCACCTCTCGCTTTGAGCGTTTGCCAAAATGGCTCATAGCTTATCATTTCAATCACCAATTAAATGGTAGAATGTAATCATATTGTTGACAATAGTCATAATTATGACTATAATATATAGTAATAATTTTTTTCAAAGGAGTTATTGTGTTATGAATGAAAAGTTTTTAATAAAAATTAAAAAAAGAATTGAAAAAATGCCTGCAAGAACAGAATTTGAATTATCAAATATTTATTATGATATCCGCATAAATAATCGCCCTTCAATTCAATCGTTTGGAAAGTTCTTTAAAAAAAAGGTTTTGGAAGAAAGAGTTGAAAATGTTTCGTATGTAGAAAGAACAAGCGACAATCACGCACACTATATAAAAACTAAATAAGGAGGTAAGGGATTATGAAAAAACGGTTTTTAGCATTCGTTCTGGCGTTTGTAATGGTGCTCGGGGTTGCGCCGCTTAACGGATTGTCGGAAATTGATTTGTCCGGGTTGCGTTTATTTAATCTGAATTTGTCTGATTTCAGGCTGCCTAATTTTTCCGGCATTTTCGCAGCAGAAGCGAAAGCGGCAGATGCGACAAGCGGCACCTGTGGAGGTGCTCTAACTTGGAGTTATGACGCCCAAACAAAAACACTGACAATCAGCGGCAGTGGAAATATGACAGATTATGCCGGTCTTAGAGCTCCGTGGGATAGTTATAGAACTTCCGTTCAAAGACTTGTCATAGGGAGTAATGTTAACAAAATAGGCAATTCAGCATTCTCCGGTTGCACCGGGCTTACGGAGATAAACTATAATGCGGCAAACGCAGCAGATTTACCAAACACAAACACTTCGTTTAGCAACGCCGGAACAGCGGGTGAGGGAATAGCTGTTACATTCGGCGACAGTGTTGAAAAAATACCCGCAAACCTGTTTAATGTAAATAATAGTAACAAACCGAAGATTAAATCCGTAACAATCAGCAACAGTGTCACAAGCATAGGCCCTTCCGCATTCTTCAATTGCACCGGACTTACAAGCGTAACAATCGGCAACAGCGTCACAAGCATAGGCACTTCCGCATTCTACAATTGCACCGGACTTACAAGCGTAACAATCGGCAACAGTGTCACAAGCATAGGTGATTATGCGTTCTACGGTTGCTCCGGACTTACAAGCATAACCATACCCGATAGCGTCACACGTATAGTCTATAAAGCGTTCAGCGATTGCACCGGCCTTACGGAGATAAACTATAACGCGGCAAACGCAGCGGATTTAACATCTTCATCCGAGGTGTTTTACAATGCCGGAACAGCGGGAGAAGGAATAAATGTTACATTCGGCGACAGTGTCGAAAAAATTCCCGCAAACCTGTTTAATGTAACTGATTCAAGTAACAGCCCGAACATTAAATCCGTAACAATCGGCAACAGCGTCACAAGCATAGGCAAAGCTGCATTCAGCAATTGCACCGGACTTACAAGTGTAACAATCGGCAACAGTGTCACAAGCATAGGCAATTATGCATTCTACAATTGCACCGGGCTTACGGAGATAAACTATAACGCGGTAAACGCAGCGGATTTAACATCTTCATCCGAGGTGTTTTACAATGCCGGAACAGCGGGAGAAGGAATAAATGTCACATTCGGCGACAGTGTCGAAAAAATACCGGCATACCTTTTTTATGCAAGCAACAGACCGAACATTAAATCCGTAACAATCGGCAACAGTGTCACAAGCATAGGTGATTATGCGTTCTCCGGTTGCTCCAGACTTACAAGTGTAACAATCGGCAACAGTGTCACAAGCATAGGCAATTCTGCATTCTACAATTGCACCGGGCTTACAAGCATAACAATCCCAGACAGTGTAACAAGCATAGGCAATAAAGCATTCTATTGTTGCACCGGTCTTACAAGCGTAACAATCGGCAACAGTGTCACAGGCATAGGCGATTATGCATTCTACGGTTGCACCGGGCTTACGGAGATAAACTATAACGCAAAAAATGCCGCCGACTTGTTCAGCGAGTCACAAGTGTTTATGAATGCGGGTTCAACAGGCAGACGCATAGATGTCACCTTCGGTGACGGTGTTGAAAATATTCCCGCTTATCTGTTTTATAACCAGCCTTATGTCAAAACCGTAACATTAACCAACAGCGTCAAAACAATAGGAAGGTACGCGTTTCAAGACAGCACGGGCTTGACGGATATATATTTTTACGGAACAGAGGAAGAATGGAATTCAATCAGAATAAGAGACTATAACAACTGCCTTTATGATTCGGATATACATTATCTTCACGCGCACAGGTACACGGTTTCGGAAATTGTGCCGGCAACCTGCTCGGAATACGGCAGAGTAACATATATCTGCGAATGCGGCGCGACTTATGAAGAGCAGACGCCGAAACTTCCGCATACCCCTGCACAGGCGGTAAGGGAAAATGAAGTGCCCGCAACCTGCACAGCGGAAGGGAGTTATGAAAGCGTGGTTTACTGCTCTGTCTGCGGTGAGGAAATTGGCAGAGAAACTGTTACGGTCAACGCGACGGGGCATAATCTGATTAATCATGAGGGCAAAGCCTCAACCTGCAGTGAAGCAGGGTATGCGGCTTATGACACCTGCTCAAGATGTGATTATTCAACTTATGAGGAGTTACCGCTTGCCGAACACACTCCTGCAACGGAGGTCAAAGAAAATACGGTTGCCGCGACCTGCACGGAAAACGGCAGTTATGACAGCGTAGTTTACTGCTCTGTTTGCGGCGAAGAATTAAGCAGAGAAACCGTTACAGTCAACGCGCCGGTTCACATTCCTGCGGAGGCGGTAAAAGAGAATGAAATTCCCAGCACAAACACAAGCGACGGCAGCTATGACAGCGTTATTTACTGCTCCGTTTGCGGTGCGGAAATTTCAAGAGAGACCTTTACCGTTCCAAAAGATACAAAAAAATGCGGAAATAATCTTACATACCGTTATGACAACAGCACCAAAACGCTTACCATAAGCGGAACAGGTGAAATGTATGACAATATGTACACTAAATTCAGCATCTATTCCAACCTACTGTTTAAATGCAAAAATGTTGTTATAGAAGACGGCGCAACGAGCATAGGGCAGTTGGCATTTTATAATATGTCAACAATAGAAAATGTTAGTATTCCCGCGAGTGTAAAAACAATCGGCAGGTCTGCTTTCAGCGGTTGTTCTGCGCTTGTGAATGTAACCGTTTCCGACGGAGTTGAAAACATTAACACAAAAGCGTTTTATGAATGCTCGGCTTTAACGGAGATAATTCTTCCCGACAGTATTAAGACTGTTGGAACGGAAGCTTTTTATGGTTGTTACGGTCTTAAAAATTATGGTGGATACGGTCTTAAAATTTTCATGCCGAACAGCGTTGAAAATATCGGTCCAGATGCTTTTTACGGAACGGATTTGTTTTTGGAAGGAACGGCGGAGGAATGGAATGAAAAATTTGAGGCATCGGGCGGCGGAAACGGTGCGGGAAAGCATTATTACACAGAAACTGCCGAACAATCCGCAACTTGCACATTACAGGGCAACACAGCTTATTCATACTGGTCAGACACCGATCCGGTTTTATATATAACAGAACCTGTTTTCACGCCGGCAACGGGTCACACCCCGGCAAAAGATGTCAGAGAAAATCTTGTTGCCGCAACAAGTGAAAGCGCAGGCAGCTATGACAGTGTTGTTTACTGCTCCGTTTGCGGTGAGGAACTTTCAAGAAAAACTACAGTAATACCCAAAACTGCTCAGAATGCCGAAATATTTACATTTACGGCGGATAAAACCGAGGCGGTGCGCGGAAGCACGGTAACATTTACGGTTGTAGCGTCATCGGATATAAATATGATAAGACTTGTTGATGTAATTGACGGAGATGAAAACAACCCGGTCGGTATAGGGTATTCCAAAGCTTCTGTCGGAAGCGGGTTTACGGATAACGGAGACGGCACCGCGGTATGGATTATTCCGTTAACCGTTTCACTTTCGGATTACACAAATGAAAACGAAGCAAACGAATACACGCTTTACTATTATGACGCGTCTCTTTTCAGTTGCAATGCAGCGGATGTTGAAAGCATTGTTGTAAATGTAACAAAATATGATAACTCCGCAGCGGTAAATGAAGTTGGCGGAGAAGCTGTTGAGCCTTTCTCAATAATCAACGCAACAGCAGATTTGGGTAAAAAACTCACTTACACTAATATAACAATAACAACAACAAGCGATGTGACAAAACTCCGTTTAACGGTTGACGGCAAAGCGGTAACATATTCCGCAAAATCAAGCAATGTAACATACACCGACAACGGTGACGGCACTGCAACATGGGTAATCGGCTACCGTTTCACGAAAGCGGAAAATTATGAAATACTCGTTGAAAGCCGCGGCAACAGTTGGGAAGGCTGCAGCAGCACAACGGTTGCAACAACAATTTACAACACCGCCGCAGAGCTTGCTGCCGCCAAAAGCTGAAAAAAAATAAAACAACCAACGGGGCTGTGCAAACGCACAGCCCCGTTCATATCGGCGCGGACTTTTCTCCTGTTAATTAACATTGTTTTTCGCGGATAAAAGCTTTGTCATTATTATTGTTTTTCACTTAAAATACCCTTTTGACCTTGCGTAGGCGAGGGTTTGATTGAGGGCGTTTTCTTTTTCGATGCCCGCAAGGCGAAGCTTTGTTGCGTAATCCAGCAGTTCCGAAAAATACGCGCCCGGTTCAAGCCCCGCTTTAACAAGGTCCGCTCCGGCAACGCAGGGCTTTGCCATTGTTTCGTTATATATTCTCAATCCGTTTTTGAGATATTCCTGCGCTTCGTGGTTAATATCGCGACCTTTGCAACTGAGGGCGTCCGCCCTTGCGAGCAGAATAAGCCCCTGCGGGTCACCGCATTGATAAAACAGTTTGTTTAATGCCTTCTGCCCTGAATTAAACGCCGCGACTTGATTCGGCCGCATATGCAGTTCACACAGGTTCAATGTGTATTTTATCAGTTCCGTTTCGTCCGTCAGACGGCGCAGGAATTTTTCAATCAACGGTATGCCTTCGGTTTCGTGGCAGTAAAATGTGATTTTTCCGTTTTCTTCTTTTTGCGTCACTGCCTTGCCGAAATCGTGGCAAAGGGCGGCGAACATAAACCCCAATGGATTTTTCGCTCCGTTTTTGAGTTTTGCCGCCGCGTTCAGCACAAGCATTGTGTGGCTGAAAACATCGCCTTCGGGGTGCCATACCGGCGGCTGTTCGAGCCCGATGAGCGTTTTAAGTTCGGAAAACCAAAAATCAAGCTGTTCCGCTTTTTTCAATTCCTCAAAGAACACCGACGGGCGCTCCGCTTTGATAAGCGCTTTTTCAAGTTCGCCCAGCGCCCTCTCTTTGGGCAGAGCGTCGAGGTTCATTGTTTTCATAAGCCGTGTTGTTTCGGGCGCAATTTCAAAGCCGAACCTCGCCGCAAACTGACACGCGCGCAGCACCCTTAAAGGGTCCTCAACAAACGTCGCGTCATTCACATGGCGCAGAACGCTGTTTTTCAGGTCGTCGGCGCCGCCGAAGCAGTCGATGATTTCGCCGGTAATAACATCTTTCATAAGCGCGTTTACGGTGAAATCACGGCGCATTGCCGCTTTTTCAACACCTAAAAACGGGTCAACAAACACCTCAAAATCACGGTGCCCCCTGCCCGTTGCCTGCTCTTTGCGTGGCATAGCGACATCAATATCGTAACCGCGCAGGCCGTATATTCCGAAGTTTGCTCCGATTTTTAGTTTTTCGCCTATGCTGTCAAGAATGCTCTCGAGCTGTTCGGGCGTTATGCCGTGAACCTCTATGTCAACATCCTTGTTCTCAATGCCGAGCAGTTCGTCGCGCACCATACCGCCGACATAATAGGTTTTTCCGCCGAGTTCATTGACGAGCGCGGCGATTTTTTTCGCCATATCAAGATTTTCGCCGCTCACATCATCACTCCTTACTGCGCGGATTCTTCTTTTTCGGCAGGGTCTTTATTGAAAACCGTTGTGTATTTCAGGGCGCTGTGAGGGCAGGCGCTTATGCACTCGCCGCAGCGTATGCACTCGAGGGCGTTGGGGCTTTCCGAGGGATTTACCCCCATTTTGCAGGTTTTCGCGCATGCCGAACAGCCGTCACACCTGTTTTTGTCAACGCTCATTCTGAAAACTCCCGCGCGGTTAAACAGCGAATAAAACGCGCCGAGCGGGCAGAGATATTTGCAAAACGGTCTGAAAATCAGCACGCTTGCGAGAATGATTATTCCGAGCACGCACGCCTTCCACGCGAACATTGTGCCGAAAAGGTCAAAAAGCCGTGTGTCGGAGAACGCGAGCAGAATGCCCGCGAGAGTTCCAGACGGGCAAAGATATTTGCAGAAAAACGGCGTGAGTTTCACGCAAAGCGGCAGAATAATCACCAAAACAAGCAAAACGACGTATTTTATCCATCGCAGATATCTGTCGCATCTGAATGACTTAATCTTTTTAAAAAACGGTATTTTGTAGAGCAAATCCTGTAAAAAACCGAACGGGCATAAAAACCCGCATATAAACCTGCCCGCGACCGCTCCGAAAAATATCAGAAGCCCCAGAACATAATAAGGGAACCTGAATTTCTGAGCCGAGAGCGAGTTCTGAAGAGAGCCTATGGGGCAGGCGCCTGCCGCCGACGGGCAGGAGTAGCAGTTAAGACCCGGCACGCAGACGCTTTTAGCGGGCGATGTTGAAATTCTGCCCGTGAAAAAGCCTCTGAAATCCGCGTTATGCAATAATGTTGAAAGCGCCTGAACGGCGAAACGTTTTTTCTTATCCAATGCCGATACACTCCAGACATACGGTTGCCGCTTTGGCAAAAACAGAATCCGGCTGACCTGCCGCACAGCCGGCGGCAACAAGAACAGCCGAAATAACAATCAGAATTACCGGAATAATTTTTTTCATAGTCATAAATCCGCTTTATTTCAACGCAGGAAAAGCGTTGAACTTTTTAAGCATCTCCTTTATTGTGCCTTTATAAACAAGATTTTTCTCGAACAGTTTGCGGAAGTTTTCGGGCGTTACAAGGCGCCTGGAATTTTTCTTTTTTATAGCTCCGCTTTTATGAAGCATTTCGGAAACAAAACTTGTGCAGGTGTGCTGCCTTTTGAGTCTGTGTTTAATGCCGAAATAGGCAAGCACAAGCCCGAAATAGCTGTAGCGGTAAGTGCCGGCTATCGCCGTGTGCAGCGCAATCTGTTTTGTTGCGCTCTCGCACACCTCTTTTGTTACGGGTATGGCATAAAGAGCGCAGCCTACTGGCAGCCCCCTGAATGTCGGGTGCTGTGCGGGCTGTTCAATGCGGAACCCCTTTTTACCCACATAGGAGTAAAAATCCGAGTCGATAAGGCTTGTGCTCACCGACACATGCGAATAGCGCCAGAATCCAAGCCGCTTGAGCGACTTTGAAACTCTGTCGGGGTAATCCGTAAGCAGAATGTAGATGTAATAACCGCTCTGCCCGGAAATTATCTGTTTTAACAAACTGTTCGCAAAATGCATAATTCACCATTCTTTTTAATCAGAATATCGCGGAGATGTTGCCGTGAAGGGCAAGCCTGACAATTCCCACAACAACAAGATGCGCGGGGTAGTAAACATAAAACAGCCATTTCATACCCTTTGCCTTTCCTCGTTCGCCGTTGTAGAGCATAAGCAGCGGAATTGAAAGGAAGGTAAACATCTGCAGTATTCCGTAAACTCTGTCGAGAAACAGGAAGTAAACAAGCGCGTAAACGGCTGTCCAGATGACAATATCCGCCATCTGTTTCTTTTTATCGCCGTTGTGAAAATAGATGAAAAGCGGAGCCATTACCGCTATTGACGACCAGTCGGCGGGGAACGCGAGCACGCAGAAGGCAAACATTGCAGCTGTCTTCTGCCACTCTTTTATTTTTTCGCTTTGATTTATACCGGCAAGCACAACTGCGAGCATAAGCGCCCACATAACACTTGTGCGGTTGAAGAATCCGCCGTGTGTAACGCTCAGCGGAATACCGAAAGCGAAGCAATAGGCAAAGTGTGAAACCGCCGCAAATATAAGCATACGAAGGGCGTATTTTTTTATGTCGTGTGTTTTGCGGCAACCTTCGGCTATAAAAAACCACATTACGGGAGCGGTAATCCGCCCGATTATATGAAGTGCAATTACATACCAAACTTTCTGTGTGCCGGGAAATACAGCCCATGTGAAGTGGTCCACTGTCATTGCCGCTATCGCGATGAGTTTGAGGGCGTTTGAATTGAGACCTTTCTGTTTGTTTATTGCTTTTTCCATTATTCAGCCAATTGATACACCTTTACATAGTCAACAATCATCTGCGTTTTATAATCTTTGTTCTGCTTTATGCTCTCGGGAATCTCGGCAGGTATTTCGAGCGAAACAATCAGGTTTTCGGGCACCTGTGAAGTGCCTTTGCCGAAGGATGTTCGGAAGGTCTCTCTGCCGTTTATGAAAAAGATGTATTCGTCATCCGTCCACATAAGACCGTATGTGTTGAACTGATTATAGATGTCGTTGCCTGTTGCGACACGGTTTGTTTTCTCGTAGTTTTCGTCATCGTCATCCCAGCCGTTTACATAAACCGTCTGACCGACAGAGTTATGGTAGCGCGGCAGAAACGCTTTGTAATCCATTGACTCGAAAATGTCAATTTCCGCTCCGCCGATGCCTCCGTTTGACTCAAGGTCGTATGAGTGGTTTGACTGAAGCCAGAACGCGCTCCAGAAACCCTCTCCGGGGTTGCAGATACATCTTATTTCATAATAGCCTTTGCAATACCACTCGTTAAGAGCCACCGCCGCCGAATACCAGCCTTCGCCGAACTCGCCTTTTTCTTTGTCGAGATATTCGGCTGTGATAATCATATTGCCGTCTTTTACCTCAACCTGAGATGAGGAGTGAATCCCGTCGCGCCGTGCGCCGAGACCTCTGTAATACCATATATCCGTGTCAAGACCGTCGCCGTCAAACTCTTCATCCACAACAAGTTCATAGCCGTCAAGATTGACTTCCTCGCCATAGGGCTTCACGGGAATTTTGAACATCGAATAGCCGAAAAGCTGAACTGCCGCGAACAGCGCCGCGAAAATGCCCGTTACGGGTATTTTGCCAGAAAAAAGCGATTTCAGAAGCCCGGCAAGGTCATAAAATGCGTCTCTCTGGTTGTTTCTCCAGCCGAGAAGGTCAAATAACCAATTGAGCATAAACACACACTCCGATATTTTATTTAAATATTATTTTATTTCAACATCTTCTTCGCCCTGATTTATCGCCATCTGTTCGCGCTGTTCAAGCACCGCGTTGTGGATGTCTTCCTTTGTTTTGCCTGTAAGTTTGTAGAAGAAGAACGGAACGCCCGCGAGGAACATCATAATTCCGTGGAACACGGTGTAGAAGAAAAGAAGCAAAATTTTTGTTCTGAGCGACTGTGCGGGGTTAGGAACGGCATCCGTCGGCTGAAGGTAACCGATAATCGAGCCGTTGCCGTAAAGGATTCTCGGCGCGAGGGCTGTTGCTATTGTTCCGCTTATAAGGGTGCCTATGCCGATAACAAACGGCAGCGAAGCGTCAAGACGCTTGCCTGTTTTGTATTCCAGGTCCTCAAGCACATCCGCCTTGAACATATTGGGCAGAAGGTTTGACGCGCCGAACTGCAGACCGATGAGGAACAGGAATATTATAAACACAATCTGCAGAAGCGAGGTGCCTGTTTTGAAATAAACATAGCCCACACCGAAAGCGAGCGCATTGATAACAACCGAATAAATACCGCTCGCTATGTAAAGAACTTTTGAATTGAATTTTTTAAGCAGGAAGTTGATTATGAGCATTCCGACCGCCGTGCCTATACCGGTAGGCAGACCGAAAAGCAGATATTTTGAGGTTGAGCCGAGCAAAGCGGCGGCGAGGAACACTCCCATATAAGTCGCTATGCCTCTGAAACTCTTCAGAAATTCCGAGAGAATAATAACCCACGCCCATTTGTTTTTAAGAACCTCCGCATAGCCCGCGATGGGATTCTTTTTCTCCGCGCTGTAAACAAGGCGCTCTTTCGTGAATCTTATGCCGAGCAGCATTGTTATAACTCCGATTACCGCGCAAAGAGCGGCGCAGATAATATACTGCGTGCCTTCATCTTTCCAGATTATGCCTATAACAAGAATAATCACGAGCGGAGCGGAATTGCCCACAGCCGATGAAATGGAGCGGAACGACATAATGCTGTCGCGCTCTTTCATATTCGGTGTCATAACCATTGAGATTGTGTCGAGGTTGCCCGTGAACTGAGTTGCAAGCGCCCAACTGAGAGCTATTGCTATGATGTATGCCATAAGCAGCGTGCCGCCCGCCTGCCTGATAGCGGAAGGCGTCACAAAAGTCATAACAAGCAGAATGCCTACGGGAACAGCCGCTATTGCCACAAGCGGCCTGAATTTGCCGCTCTTGCCGATTTTACGGTTGTCAATATACATGGCAACAAAGAAATGCATAATGAACGGAACTATGCTGATAATGGTATTGAAAAGCGATGTCTGCCCCGATTCAAGTTGAAGAACATTAACAAGATATGCGCTTCTGTATGAGCCGAGCATACCCGTCATACAGGTGTAAAAGAACACCGCAACAAGGTAGGTTATGAATTCAACCTTGCCTACATACTTTTTCTCAGACCCAACAACATTTGTTTCTGACATTTGTTAACCCCATTTCTGAACTTTTTGCAGTTACAGAAATATTTTAATATATTACAATTAATAAATCAACAAAATTATGTTTCCTTGTCATTTTGCATAATATATGATATAATATTTAAGATAATTCGCATAAGGAGCGGATGCAATGAACGACATTATTGAATATCAGTGCCCTGCCTGCGGCGGTGCTCTGATGTTTGACATAGTCACCCAAAAACTCAAATGCACTTACTGTGACGGCGAGTTTGATGTTGACAATATGCAGAAAAAAGATTCGCGCCTTAATGAAGAAGGCGCGGAAGAAACGCCGTGGACAAACTCCGGAAGCGAGTGGAGTGAGGAAGAACAGACGGGTATGTTTGTTTTCCGCTGCCGTTCATGCGGCGGTGAAATCATTGCAAACGACACGGAGGCTACCGCCTCCTGCCCCTTCTGCAACAGCACAATAGTTATGGCGGGCAGGCTGAGCGGCACGCTCAGGCCCGATTATATCATCCCTTTCAAATTCGACAAAGCGGCGGCAAAGCAAAAATATTATAACCACCTTAAGGGCAGAATGCTTCTTCCCCGCAAATTTACATCACGCAATCATATTGACGAAATAAAAGGGGTCTATGTTCCGTTCTGGCTTTACAGTTCCGACGTTCAGGTCGATGCTGTGCTGAAAGGCACAAAAACAAAAAGGTGGAGTGACGAGATTTTCAACTATACCGAAACCTCAACCTACTACCTGAACCGCAGGGCTGAAATGAGTTTTGAACACATACCCTGCGACGGCTCAATCCGCATCAATGACGAACTGATGGAGTCCATCGAGCCTTACGATTTCAGAGAGGCTGTCCCATTCAAAACCGCCTATCTTGCAGGCTTCCTTGCCGACAAATACGACAGGGATGACGTGCGTTGCGCAGGCAGGGCGGCAGACCGTGTTTTTGAAAGCGCCGTTACTCAGATTATGCACACGGTTTCTCCCGATTATGAAGGAGTTGACCGCCCCTCAGGCAGTTCATCCGGGCATACCATCCCCTTCGCGGATGTGAAAATCAAAAGCGGAAGCGTAAAATACGCTCTCTACCCCGTCTGGCTTCTCAACACCACATATAAAGGCATAAAATACACTTTCGCCATGAACGGGCAAACAGGCAGATTTGTCGGCGACCTGCCCGCCGGCAGCGTCAGGTCGGGCTTGCTGTTCGCCGGCGTTTTTGCCGGAGTTTCGGCGCTGGCAACTTTTCTTATCAACGCGCTTTTCACTTAAAAGGGAGGAAATTGAAATGAAAAAAACAACCGTCATTTTCACTTTGCCTGCGTTGATTCTCTCTCTTACCGTTCCCGT
The DNA here is from genome assembly GCA_017428625.1 of Clostridia bacterium. Lineage (GTDB taxonomy): Bacteria > Bacillota > Clostridia > Oscillospirales > Acutalibacteraceae > CAG-177. The sequence continues at coordinate 18,591 of JAFRQM010000036.1, read as the reverse complement.
ATTCGCTCAGCAGAGTTCTTTCAAAATAGGCGAAAACCTGCCGGTTAACCCTGCATATATTCTGGCGGGTATGTTTATCGGCGCAATAGCCGGCGTAATCGCCGTTTTCTTCTGCAAAAACAGGCTGAGATCCGTTTCTTTTAAAAGCGAGGCGGATGACTATCTTAAAAACGGCTCGTTCAACCTTACGGAGTCCAAAGACATATTCATCGACAAGCAGACCGACCGCACCCTGCGCGCCAAAAGCAACAGTATTTTTGACGAACTTCGCAAAGATTAAAACGGCGTAAGCACACTTTGCATATTTTAAGCTCTTGCTTTGGAGGCGCAGCCACATTATGTTGCGGTTGACAAAAAACAGCCTCTAATGTAAAATAATAAGTTGAGTATATTGCACTTAAGCAATTAAATGAGTGGACATTTATTTGAAAGGAGAAGAAAATGGATATTAACACGATTATCAAAATCGCGGTGGCGCTGATAACTGTTCTCATAACATTTATCAACTCTTTTATTTCCGGCTTCAGCGGCGGAGAAATCACTACAATCCCCGTTGTTTCGTCTTCAACCGAAACACAGCAGCCGATTTCAAGCGGCACTACCGTAACTCCCCCTTCAACCGGTTCGTCCGGCACATTTACAATCACCGCTTACGGCTGGGGTCACGGCGTCGGGCTCAGTCAGGAGGGCGCAATAGTTATGGCTCAGGCAGGCTCAACATATGTTGATATTCTGAGGCACTATTATTCGGGCACCTTCGTTGTCTCCGACAACGCCACTCCCAAAACAATCACATACGGCGGAGTTTCCTACCCGATTGTCGATTTCCTCTGTAAAACGGTCAAGGCTGAAATCGGTGCGAGCGCACCGGAAGCGGCCGTTAAAGCGCAGGCAGGCGCTATTTACACATTTGCAAAGTTCTACAATTACAATGTCGGCTCATCGCAGATTGCCATGAGTTCGTCATACACCTCAGGCTCAAACCTTGAAAAATATGTTCTTTCATATCTCGGTATGACTTCAACCGCCGGAACACCCGTCGGCAAATTTGTTTCAACAGACGGCACAAGCGCCTGTATGACCGTGTTCGGCGCGAGTGCGGCCGGCCATACCACAGACGCCAAATCCGTATGGGGTCAGTATTACTCATATCTCGTTCCCGTCAGCACTCCCGAAACGGTAGCGAGCAAAACCTACTCCATAAGCGCCGCCGACATGAAAACCTACATACTTAATTACAAGAGCGGAATGATTCTTTCAAGCAACCCTGCCGAGTGGCTTTCCATAGCCAATCATGACTGCTCGCTCAACAACGCCATAGGCTATGTTACAAACATAAGAGTCGGCACTGAGTATATGACAGGCTGGAAGTTCAAGGCTTCCGTCCTCAAACACGCCATAAGGTCGCACTGCTTCACCTTGGTTTATAATCAGTAAACGGAGTCTCTCTGATGATAAAGTTTTTTGCAATGATTTCCAGAATGAAATACATCAACCGCTGGTCGCTTATGCGTAACGAGCACAATGAGAACCTGTGCGAACACAGTTTTGATGTTGCAAGCATATCACACGCTCTCGCGGTAATCGGCAACAGGCGGTTCGGCAAAAATTACAACGCCGAACGGTGCGCTCTTCTGGGGCTTTATCATGACGCACCCGAAACTCTCACAGGCGATCTTCCCACCCCCGTCAAATATTACAGCGAACAGGTGCGTTCCGCCTACAAAACGGTTGAAGAGCACGCCTGCAACAGTCTTATCTCAATGCTGCCCGATGATCTCAGAGAAGATTACAAGCCCCTTTTTATTCCAGCGTCGGGCGATGAGGATTTGTGGAAAATCGTCAAGGCGGCTGACAAACTCAGCGCTCTTGTCAAATGCATTGAAGAGTGCAGAAGCGGCAGCGGTGAATTCCGTACTGCGGCTGAAAGCACAAAAACGGCAATAGCGAAGATGAATCTTCCCGAAGCGGATGTGTTTTTAAAAGAAGTTCTTCCCGCGTATGAGTTGACTCTTGACGAATTAAAAAACTGAACTGTAAACAAGGCTTGCGGAAAAATCCGCAAGCCATAAATATCTCAGAAAATGAAAAGGATGTTTGTTATGAAGAAAGTATTGACTGTATTAATGATTTTCACGGTTGTTTTCGGGCTCGCCGCCTGCGGCGCCAAAACAGCCGAAGAGGCAAAGCCTTTCAAAGCAGGTGTGTGGTCCGTAATCAAAGACGGCCGGGAAGCCGCCACATACACCTTTACGGATGATATGACCGCCTGTTCCTATGACACCGAAAAAACAGGTCTGCCTTTCGATTATGAAATTGACGGCAACACTTACATTTTCCATATGGGTTCGGCAGACGATGTTTCAAAGGCAAAGGTTGTTTTTGCCGATGAAGACAACGCAACAATAATATGGGAAAGCCCCGCAAGGGAAGAAACGCTCAGATATAAAGGCACCGAGGCCCAGGCTGAAACAACCGAAACCGAAAGCGCAGAAGCAGTCTCCGATTTTCCCCGCCTTATTATCAACAGCGAACCTTTCACCGTAACCGCAGAAGATGGCTTTGAGAGCGCAGGCGCCACGGCATATATATGCGACGCAACAGAGAAGTATCTTTTCAGGTCAGACACAGACAAAGTCACCTGGAAAGTGTTCGTTCTCGACAAGCCCTTTGAAGACGGCATAAGATACCTCACCCAGGCAGAAATTCCCGCCCTTGTCGGCGACGGCGTAATCAAAATCGAAAGCGGCAAATATGTTTATATAGTATGCAGCGAAAACGGCTTCACAACCGACGAGCCTTCCGACGCAAAACTTGAAATCACATACGCCGAAGGTCTTACAGGCAACTATTACGATTTTGTTTCACAGAGAGCGACAGCCGTTGTTATTGAGGACGGCGATGAAATAGAAATCACCGTAAAATGGTCCTCCTCCGCAAGTGAAACAACCGAGTGGAAGATGACCTGCGAAAAGGACGGCGACAAACTCAACTACACCGACTGTAAAAAAACAAACGCCTCTTATGACGAAAACGGCAACGCCGATGAAACAACGGAATACGACGACGGCGAAGGCTCGTTCACTCTTAAAGACGGCAAACTTCTTTGGGACGGAGCCGCTGAAGAAAGTTGCCGAACCTGCGTTTTCGAAATGCAATAATCAGAATACTGCACCTGCGGAGTCAGACGCTCCGCAGGTTTTTTATGACTTATATAACAAAAAAACAGGCATAAAAGCGAAAAAATATGTTATTTCGACCGAAAAAATGTTGACAAAATAAATGTGATAATATAATATATAGCAGATAAGTGTTTTGCGAGGTGTTTATGTTATCCGCTGATGAGAACAAATACCGTGAAGACGAAGAACTTGTCAGGCTGGCGCTGTCCGGTGATGACTCCGCCATGGCACAGCTTATAGCCGTGGCAATGCCCATAGCGGGCGCCAAAGCGGCAGCTCAGCAGGCTAAGAACAACCGTCTTTCCGCAGAAGACCTTGTTCAGGAAGGTATGCTCGGTTTTCTCAGCGCGCTGCGCACATACTCGGCAGGCAAAGGCACGTCGTTCCGCACCTACGCGGGCACCTGCATAGGCAACCGCATAATCTCAGCCGTGCGGCTTCACAACAACACAGGCAATTACTCGCTTACATCGGCTGTTCCCATTACAGATGAAGCGGAGTTTTCCGCAGGTGAACAGGACCCGCAGAACATTATGATTGAGCGCGAAAGGTTTGAGGATTTCAGACGCCTTATCGAAGGCAATCTGCTTTCGGAATTTGAAAAAAATGTTCTCGAATGCAGGCTCGCCGGTCTTTCATACAGCGAAACGGCAAAAAAACTCGGCACAGGCACAAAAGCCGTTGACAATGCGCTCGCGCGGATACGCAAAAAAATCCGCGAAACAGTTTAGTTCAATATGCCCCCGTAGCTTAAACCAGTCAGAGCGTTGTTCATCACAAAGGTGGCGGTGCAATCCCGCCCAGGGCAAATATTTTTAAAAAGAGGTATATCTCATGTACGAAGACAAAACACTTGTATGCAAAGAATGCGGCGAAGAATTCGTATTCACAGCAGGCGAACAGGAATTCTACGCTGAAAAGGGTTTCGTAAATGAACCCCAGCGCTGCAAGGCTTGCCGTGATGCACGCAAGAACGCCAACCGCGGCGAACGCGAATGGTTCGAAGCTACCTGTGACGAATGCGGCGGCATTGCAAAGGTTCCCTTCAAGCCCCGTGAAGACAGACCCGTTTACTGCAGCGAATGCTTCGCAAAAAAGCAGGCGGCGGCAGCAGCCGACACAGTTGAAGAAGTTGCTGAAGAAGCAGTTGCAGAGGAATAATATTCCGGCTTGCATAATCAGGCAGGCGCTCCCGAAAGGAAGCGCCTGCTTTTCTTTTTTCAAACAGAATAAATGATACTTATTGTATGTAGAACTATTGTGTTCAGTTGTGTAGTATTGAAAACGGTGGTGATAATATGGATATTCTTTTTGTGTTCGGAACAAATGTAAAAAAATATCGAACACAAATCGGTGTTTCTCAAGAAAAATTTGCCGAAATGTGTGGCTTACACAGAACATATATAAGCGCAGTTGAGTGCTTTAGGCGAAGTATTTCTCTTGAAAACATTCAACGCATTGCCGATGCTCTTGACATCGAAACATATAAACTTTTTATTCCCGAATGAAAACTGCAAAAAAACTTACAGTTGGAAGTATGTTTGCCGGAATTGGTGGAATCGACATTGCGTTTATTGATGCCGGTTTCGATGTTGTATGGGCAAACGAGATGGATTCTGCAGCCTGCAGAACATATCGACATAATTTTGATGGTTCTGTTTTGGAAGAAAAAGACATCAAAAAAATAAATAAACTAAACATTCCTGTTTTTGATGTTTTGGTTGCAGGTTTTCCCTGCCAGCCTTTTTCGGTTGCTGGTAAACAACAGGGTTTTAAGCATAAAAGCGGGGATTTGTTTTTTCAAATTATTGAAGTTGTCAAAATTGTTAAACCCAAAGTCATTTTCTTGGAAAATGTTGCCAACCTAATTGACCATAATGAAGGAAAAACATTTAACACAATGTTTAGTTCTTTAGCAGGGATGAACTATTACATAAGATATAAAAACATGTCGGCAAATGAATATGGAAATATTCCTCAAACAAGAAACAGAACTTACATTGTCGCTTTTAACAATGAATCCGCATGCGAGCATTTCAATTTTCCCGAACCAATGAAACTTACTCTTGGGATATTTGATGTAATTGACAGATTCGAAAAGAAAAAACCTATCTATTACTATAATGAAGACGATAATTTTTATCCAAATATAAAAAAGCAAGTTACAAGGTCAGATTCAATTTATCGGGTTTATAATTCACAAATCCATATTGCTAAATCGCACACCTGCCCGACACTTCATGCTTTTATGGGTACAGACCTTCGCACTGTTCCAATAGTAAAAGACAAATATGGTTATAGGCGTTTAACAATACAAGAATACTTGGATTTTCAGGGATTTCCTAAGAATTACTCGTTTCCTGCCGGGACAAGAATTAATGAAGCTTACAAGCAAATCGGCAATTCAGTTTGTGTTCCTGTTATAAAAAGGATTGCTGATCAAATTAAAAAAATCATGATTGGAGAAAACAATGAATTACGGTAATGTTAAAGTTGAGCAAGTCAATTCAAAGTTTGAAGTTGTTAATGATTACGGTGAGATTCTGACAAAAAAAGAATTGGTCAAATTGTTATGCAACAGTTTCAAATCGTCAAACTATATCGGCGAGTGTATTTATGGCGATTATAATAATAACAAATACTGTATTTACTTTAAAAACATAAGTTACCTTGGAAATCCTCATCCGCTTTTTAAAAAGCGGATTCAAATAGGGGATAGTTTCAAAACTATTTATTCACAAAATGAAATAAAGGGTATAACAACCTTGCTTGTCGGTGTATATAGTTATAAAGATACTGTAATGTTTGTTGATTTCGATACAGAAAAGTATTCAAAAAGAAAAGCACACAATTCGTCTGCTCATGTCTATACAATAGACCTTAAAAATGGATTAATGCATGGTATTTTTCAAAAGATTGACGCAAACGGAAATATTGTGACCGTTTTCTCCCCTTCTAATGTTGAAAAGTATCTAAACAGCAAATTTGACAATACTATTGATTTGCGACTTGACTTCATCTCTGTATTGGAAAAATTTTTTGCTTGTGTTCCAAAAATTTGGAAAGGCAAAGATTGCTATCAAGAAATGGTGCATGCAAAATTTAACAATGCATTACAACCTGAATGGCCCGGTTTCTACTATGAATTCAAGTTAAACAATTTTCTAATTGATAATAATTTTGGAGAAATCATTCAATATTCTCAAAATAAGAAAAAAGGAGACATTGACCTTGATTTATATTTTCCTCAAATAAACGCTTATGGTGATTTAAAAGCACACAGCAACGACTCAACAGGAATACAGGGAAATGATTGGGATACCGTTATGTCTGTCCTCGAAAAAACAAGTATCTATTATATTGTTTGCAATCATGATACAGAAAAAGATTCTGCTCATAATAATGAAGTAACGATTTTTTGGAACACATTACTTAACAAAAAAGACTTGCTCAGTTATGCAAAAAAGATGAAAAACTCTGTTACGCTGACATCATTCGAAGTGCTGGAAATCAATAAGTTCAACAAAAAATACTTAAGTGTTTTTGAGCAGGGAATAAACAGCAACGGTAAGCCTCGCGCCCCGAAAATCTCAATTGCAAAGAAAAACATTAAAAATTTCTTGATTTATTCAAAAAACCTTATAAATTAGCTAGATTTTTTTGAAAAAATGGCGTATACTTGCTAAGGAAGGTGATGTTTTGAATAATTTTAAATATATAGACTTGTTTGCAGGTATCGGTGGCTTTCATCAGGCAATGGGAAACCTCGGCGGAAAATGTGTATTTGCCTCAGAGATTGATAAGTATTGTTTAAATACATATGAAAAAAACTATGGAATAAACGCAGATAATAATATTCGCTCTGTAGAAGCAAAAGATATTCCTCCTCATGATGTGTTATGTGCTGGGTTCCCGTGTCAATCTTTCTCAAAGGCTGGTTACCAAAAAGGAATGAGCGATGCCAGAGGGAACCTTTTTTTTGAGATTGAAAGAATACTTGAATATCATCATACTAAATATATAATCCTCGAAAATGTCAGAAATCTTGTATCGCACGACAAGGGAAACACATGGAAAACCATTCACAGTCATCTTAAGAGTTTAGGTTACAGATTGACACCCGTTCCTATCATAGTCAGCCCTCATCAGTTCGGAGTTCCTCAATTAAGAGAGCGCGTTGTGATAATGGGAATATATGATCCAAAAAATGTTAATTCAGATCTTGAGATAACTTTTGAGAATCCCCTTGGAAAAAACGACAACTCTATTTACACTATATTAGAAAAAAACAAAGTTGAAAAAAAATATTATATTTCCGAGAAGGAAGAATTTGTTCTTAGTGCTTGGGATGAGTTTTACAAAGGAATAAAAGAATCTGTAATTGGCTATCCAATATGGGCTGAATACTTTGTTGATAAAGATGAAGACGAAAATTTTCCGAAATGGAAAAAAGAATTTGTCAGAAAAAATAAGATATTATATTGGACAAATAAGGATTTTATTGATAAATGGCTTAAGAAATATAATTATCTTAAGGATTTTACACCAACGCAAAGAAAAATGGAGTGGCAAGCAGGAAACAACATTTCTTCTTTATGGGAAGGTGTAATACAGTTCAGACCGTCCGGAATAAGGGTTAAAACTCCGACAACATTTCCTGCATTAGTTGCAATAGTGCAAGTTCCAATCATAGGAAAATATAAACGAAGGTTAACCATTCAAGAAGCTGCAAGACTTCAAAGTTTTCCTAGTAACTTTATTCCCAACAGCGATGACCATCAGGCATATAAGCAGTTTGGAAATGCTGTAAATGTTAAAGTCATTGAAGAATCTGCCAAAAAACTATTTGAATTATGACTTAAAAGCACCCGTCATGTTTGACGAGTGCTTTTATTCTTTATATTTCAGTCCTCAATCGCCGCCTTGCGGGTGTTTACCTCAAAGAAAAACTCCGTGTCGAATTTTTCACTGCGGTCATAAAAGTAACAGCCGTTCTGCTCCTGTTCAACATCGGTAAGCTGTGTGTAGCAAAAGCCGAACATCAGCGGATTGTCAAGCAGGGCGTCGGTGAGCTCCTTATAACGCTCGTGATACTCCTGCGGCGTTTTCGGCGCGTTGCCGTAACCCCAGGCGGAGTCGTCGCCCATCTCTTTGCTCCAGCGTATTCCGCCGTATTCGCTGACAAAAATCGGCATCCCCTTTTCGTATGTCTGACGGTCGTTGCAGAAGTTGTCAATATTGCCCGACGGGAGTTCTTTATAATGCTCCGCGAATTTTACGGAATCCTGCTCATAGTCATGAACATCGAAAATGTCCGTTTCCACATGGTAGTTACCGCTTGTGTCAATGCAGGGGCGGGTTGAGTCAATCGCTTTTGTCGCCCTGTAAATCAGTGAGAGGTATGGGTCAAACTGCTTACGCCCCGCATAGTTCCAGGTTTCATTGAGCGGGCACCAGCCGATAATTGCCGGGTGATTGAAATCGCGGTTGATTTCCTCAATCCACTCGGGCAGCACATGGTAAACCGCCTCGGGGTCGGAATGGTCGATACCCCAGTTGGGGTATTCGCCCCAGACAAGGTAGCCTTCAATGTCGCAATAATAAAGAAAACGCTCTTCAAAAACCTTCTGGTGCAGTCTCGCGCCGTTGAAGCCGAATTTTTTTGAAAGTTTTATGTCGCGAAGCAGAGCGTCATCTGTCGGGGCGGTGTAGATTCCGTCGGGGTAAAAGCCCTGGTCGAGCACAAGGCGCTGAAACACCGATTTGCCGTTAAGCATAAATTTATATCCGTCAAACCAAACATTTCGCAAGCCGAAATAACTCTTTACTTTATCTTCACCGAAAGTTATCTCTGCGTCATAAAGTTTGCCGTCGCCGACATTCCAGAGATGTTTTTCGTTGAGTTTCAGCGCGAATGAAACGGTTCCGGCGGCGTTTTCAATTAAGGCGCTGCCCATATCTCTGCCTTCGAACGAGGCGGAAAATTCAAGATTTGCGCTGCCGTTGAGTTTTGCCTGCACCGTAACGCTGCCCGTAAGATAATCAGGGTAGTATTTAACGCTTTCGACAAATGTTTTTTCGGTGAATTCAAGCCACACAGTCTGCCATATGCCCGTCGTGCGGGTATAATCGCAACCGTGTGAATAATATTCCTCACTCTGCTTTCCGCGCGGAATCATCGGGTTTTTCGTGTCATCCTCGCAGTAAATCACAATGTCGTTTTTGCCTGCGTTTATAAATGAAGTTATGTCAAAGCAGAACGAAACATAGCCGCCCTCGTGAACTCCCGCTTCGTTTCCGTTTATGAAAACCTTTGTTTTGTAATCGGCGGCGTCTATGTGAAGCACCGTTCTTTTGCCGCAGAACTCAGACGGAATTTCCACCTCTTTTTTATACCAGACTCCGTAGGTGAAATCCTTTATGCCGATGCCCGACAGTTCCGATTCCATACAGAACGGAACGGTGATTTTTCTGTCAAAAGCGGATGAGTCCGCGTAAATTTTTCTTGCCTCGCCGCTTCTGCCGTTGTCAATGCAGAAAAGCCATTCGCCGTTCAGATTAAGCCAGTTTTCACGCTCAAACTGGGGCTTCGGATGTTCTTTTCTCGGAATCATAAACGCACCTCTTTCTTTTTTGCTTGCGCGAATATTATATATAAATAAATTGTTAAAATCAATAACATATTATTGACAGAATGTAAAAATTGTATATAATAGTTAAATGGTTAACGGTTAATATGTTAATTATAAACAGCTTGAATTATTTTTGTATGAAAGGAGAACGGCAAATGAGCGAACAGAACATCAAAAACAGAGCGTCTCTCATTCACAGGCTGATGAGCCTTGACCGCCTGCACCACGCGTGCGTGGATAAAAGCATAAATTCTCTCGGCTTTGACCTGCACCGGACTCAGCATATGACCCTTATGTATCTCTCAAAGGTCGGCGGCGCCGCTTCGCAAAAACAGATTGCCGACAAATTCAATGTCAGCCCTGCGGCGATTGCAACTCTTCTCAAACAGCTTGAGGCAAAAGGTTATGTGGAGCGCCGTCAAGACAGCGCCGATACACGCCGCAACCTTGTTCAGGTCACAAAAAAAGGGCTTGAGATTGTCGAAAAATCACACGAAAAGTTCACGGAGGTCGATGTGGGTATGACCAAAGGTCTCACAGACGACGAACTTTTGTCGCTCGAAAAAATCATTGAAAAAATGACGGCGAATATGCGTGAATACGCAGAGAAAAACGGAGTGGAGGTGCGCTGATGAAAAGATGGGCAAGTTACGCGAAACCATATAAGGCATATTTCATTTTAGGCCCCCTGTGTATGATAATTGAGGTCATTGGTGAGGCTCTTATGCCCAAGTTTTTAGCCAACATCATTGACTACGGCACAGGGCAGTCGGATATTTCGGAAGCCGCTTCATTCTATCAGTGGCTTTACGCCCACACCGGCGGCGCGTCGCCGTTTATTGTAGCAATTATGTGCGCCATGGTTCTCACCGCCGCTTTTATGATGCTCGGCGGCGTCGGCGGAGCGTATTTCGGCGCGAAAGCTTCGGTCAACTACGCCGCAGACCTTCGCTCCGATATTTACAAAAAAGTTCAGCAGTTCTCGTTTGCCAACATTGACAAATTCAGCACGGGTTCGCTTGTTACAAGGCTTACCAACGACGTCACGCAGATTCAGAATTTCATCAATATGCTTCTGCGTATGTGTCTTCGCTCCCCCGGTATGATGATAGGCGGCGTAATTATGGCTGTAATGGTAAGCGGCAAGCTCACATTGTGCCTGCTTATGGTTCTGCCGATGATAGTTGTTTCCGTTTTCTTCCTTGTCAAGGTAGCCCTGCCGAGATTCACAAGGCAGCAGGGCAAAATCGACGCGCTCAACTCCACCGTTCAGGAGAATGTCACAAACATAAGGGTTGTCAAATCCTTTGTACGCGAGGAGCATGAAAAAGAAAAATTCGGCAAAGCCAACAGCGAACTTAAACAGAGCGCGTTTGATGCCATGCGCACAATGATTATGATGCAGCCTGCGATGACTCTGTTTATGAACATAACGATTATCGCTATCTGCTGGTTCGGCGGCAATATGCTTATAAAGTCCGAACTTACAGCCGGCAGCCTTACTGCATTTATTACATATATTATTCAAATACTTATGTCTCTTGTTATGATGACAATGATTTTTGTCAGCCTTTCAAGGGCAATGGCATCGGGCAAAAGAATTGCCGAAGTGCTTGACGAAGAGACAGATATAAAAGACAACAGCAGCGAACAGGCGGCGGAACTTACCGTGCAAAACGGTGAAATTGAGTTTCGCAATGTTTCGTTCCGCTACTACAAAAACAGCGATGCCAAGGTGCTTGACAATGTCAGCCTGAAAATTCCCGCAGGCGGAACCGTAGGCATAATAGGTTCAACCGGTTCGGGCAAGAGCACTCTCGTTTCAATGATAGCGCGCCTTTATGACGCCGATGAAGGCGAGGTTCTTGTTGACGGAAGAAATGTTAAAGATTACCGGCTTTATAACCTGCGTGAAGGTATCGGCTTTGTTCTGCAAAAGAACCTGCTGTTCTCAGGCACAATCAGAGACAACCTTCTTTGGGGCAACCCGCAGGCAGGCGATGAAGAAATAAAAGAAATGGCTTCATACGCCCAGGCAGACAATTTCATCACCTCGTTTGATGACGGATACAACACAATTATCGAGCAGGGCGGAACCAATGTTTCCGGCGGTCAGAAGCAGAGGCTGTGTATAGCCAGAGCGCTTCTCAAAAAGCCTAAAATTCTTGTGCTCGACGACTCCACAAGCGCGGTTGACACCGCGACGGAGAAAAGAATCCGCGAGGCGTTCGCAAACGAACTCAAGGGTTCCACAAAAATTATCATCGCGCAAAGAATCTCATCCGTTAAGGATTCCGATATGATAGTTGTTCTTGATGACGGTAAAGTAACGGGTGTGGGCACTCACGAAGAGCTGCTCGCCGGCAATGAGGAGTATCAGGAGATTTACTGGTCGCAGGTTGACAGAAAGGAGGGAGCGTAATGCAGGGTCGCAGTCTTGACGAACTTCAGAAAAGATACAATAAAGCCGCGGCAGACAAAAAGCAGAATTTCGGCCCTCCCGGCAGACCTGCTCGCAACAGGCAGGGCGCTCCTGAAGGCAAGCCGAAAAACACCGGCAAAACCGTAAAACGCCTGTGGTCATACATTTCAAAATACAAATTCCGTCTTATTCTCGTTGTTCTGCTTATGCTTACAAGCACGAGCACCGCTCTTGCGGGTTCATATATTATGCGCCCGCTTATAAACAGGCTTGTTTATGATGACGCCCCCGCGCAGGAGAAAATTGCCTATCTCGCGCATATGCTCATAATCATCGGCGGCATTTACCTTGCCGGAATTGTTACGGGCTATCTGCAGAACAGGCTTATGCTCCGTGTTTCCACCTCCGCGTCGGAGAGAATACGAAACGACCTTTTCAACAGCCTTCAGGCTCTGCCTATAAGGTTTTTTGACAGCGAAACAACAGGCGGAATAATGTCGAGGTTCACAAACGACATAGATAATATCGACCTTATGATGAACCAGACAATCACGCAGCTTGTCTCGGCGGCAATCACGCTGATCGGCACATTCTGCCTTATGGTTTATACAAGCTGGCAGCTCACAATCGTTATTGTGGCGTTTGTTCCTCTTCTGCTGGCTGCGGTGAGTTTTGTTGCAAAAAGGTCGTCAAAATACTACACCGAACAGCAATCGGCTCTCGGAGCGGTCAACGGCTATATTGAAGAGAGCGTGACGGGTCAAAAGGTAGTAAAGGTATTTAATCACGAAAGCGCCTGCGTTGACGAGTTTGAACTGCTCAACAACGATATGCGCCGTAAGCAGATGGGCGCGCAATTCTTCGGCGGCCTTATGGGCCCTGTTATGCACAACATCACGCAGATATGCTACGCCGTCACGGCAGGCGTGGGCGGTCTTCTCTGCCTGCTCGCGGGTTTTGACATCGGCGGTGTTTCGATTTTCGCAAGTTACGCAAGGCAGTTTTCCATGCCTATAAGCACCGTCTCTCAGCAGACTTCAACAATTTTCGCGGCCCTCGCCGGCGCGGAAAGAGTTTTTGCGGTAATGGATGCCAAACCCGAAAAAATAAACGACCTCGTCAACACCGAACCGTCAATCAGCGGCTGTGTTGAACTCAGAGATGTCACCTTCGGTTATCTGCCGGGTAAAACCGTTCTCAGAAACATCTCGCTTACAGCCGAACCCGGCAGAAAAATTGCTTTTGTCGGCTCAACGGGCGCGGGCAAAACCACCATCACCAACCTTATCAACAGGTTTTATGAAATTGACAGCGGCACAATCACCTTTGACGGCACCGATATCAGAGAAATCGACCGCGATTATCTGAGAAAAAATATCGCAATGGTTTTGCAGGACACCCACCTTTTCACCGGCACGGTTATGGAGAACATCCGCTACGGCAGACTTGATGCCACTGACGATGAGGTGGTTCAAGCGGCAAAAACCGCAAGCGCGCACTCATTCATAATGAGGCTTGCCGACGGATACAACACGGTTATCGAGGGCGACGGAGCCAACCTTTCACAGGGGCAGCGCCAACTTCTTAACATTGCGAGAGCCGCAATTTCAAAAGCGCCGATTCTTGTGCTTGACGAGGCGACAAGTTCCGTTGACACCCGCACCGAGCGCCACATTGAGCACGGTATGGACCGCCTTATGAAAAACCGCACAACTTTTGTCATAGCGCACAGGCTTTCCACCGTTCGCAATTCCGACGCGATTATGGTTCTTGAACGCGGCGAAATAATTGAGCGCGGAACCCACGATGAACTCCTTGCGCTCAAAGGCAGGTATTATGAACTCTACACCGGAGTCAGAGAGCTTGACTGACAAAAAACGGACTTGCAGATTTTGCAAGTCCGTTTGTGTTTTATTCAACTCCCCTGTAATACAGGCCTCTTGTGAAACCGCCTTCGGGCGGTTTTCCGTTTTTATAAGCGTCAATGATTTTTTCGCACTCTTCCCGCGTTTCGTTGGTGAAATACAGAAGAATGTAGTCAACATTATGAATTTCATTAAGCCTGTCGGCAAGGTAAACCGGTCTTGAATTAAGAAGCTCGGAGCACCCGTGCGAACATATAACGGGAAAGTCAATCCCCATTCTGTCGGTCAGGTGTGACCTGCCTTTGCACCGCGAACAGTCAGCCGCCGTTCTGACAGGGCAGTTTCTTGTAAGCATAAGCGGCAGAAAACCGTATGCGACAAGCCCTCTTTCAATTACTCCGCCGAGAGCGGATATCTGTTTCAAAGTAAGTTCCGGCGAAACAAGAGCGTCTTTGACACCGTAGGATTCAAGAAATTCGAGCGCCTGTGTGTTAAAAACATTCATACCGAAGCCGGCTCCGGCGGGCATCTTTTCATCGAAAGCGAGTTTCAAGCCGTCAAGCGTGCCCGCAACCGCTTTTGCCGCTCCGTTTTGTTTCGCTTTCAGCAGCAGAGAGCGGAATTTTTCATCATTGCCGAAGAACGCTCTCGGAATTTCAACGCTTATGTCAACTCCGGCGTCGCGGCATTTTTCATACGCTTTTTCTCCGGCGTCAAGCGGCAGAATAACCTCTCTTATGCCGTTAAGGTTCGCCGGCAGTTGCTCATCCCTGAAAAGCCTTATTTTAATCTGTCTGCCCTGAACTTTATGTCTGTTGGGTGAAGGCGCGTATTTTTCGCATTTAACGGGTTCAATATCTGAAAACGCGGAACCGAGCGCCTGCAGCGCGTCTCTGCGCAGCGCGTTGACCGCCGAAGCGGAAACGCTCAGGTTTGCGCCGAGTTCAACATCAACATTTTCTGCATAAAACTGCGTGCCTCCGCATTTTGCAACCCGCTCTTTAAGTTCATCAGCCGTTACAGCCCTGTTGACTGCCGTCTGCGGAACAACTTCGCTTTTGATAAAAACGTTTTTGCCCCGCGCACCGGCGCCCAGCGACAAAGGTTCGTTTTCAACACAGGTCAACGCGAAATCGACGGGAATAAGCGGAGTTTCTTTATCATAAAGATTCTCAAGTTTTTTCAGCACCGGCGCGGCGCTCTGCACATCCTCCCTGCGCCTTGTGCCGAACATCTGCGGACCTCTCTGCCCTTTAAGATATCCGTCGGTAAAACCCGAGCGCGAGAACACACTCTGTAAATCGCGCGCAAGTTCCGCAGAATAATTACCCTCAAGGCTTTTAACGCAGGCAGTAACGGCAGCCGCGACATATTCGGGGCGTTTCATTCTGCCCTCGATTTTAAAAGAAACAACTCCGGCTTCTTTAAGTTGCGCGAGGTTTTCAACAACCGACATATCTTTTAAACTCAGCGCGTGCCCCTGAGCCCCGTTCACTCCGAAAGGCAGCCTGCACGGCTGGGCGCACAGCCCTCTGTTGCCGCTTCTGCCGCCCAGAGCGGCGCTTAAAAGGCACTGCCCCGACACACACATACACAGCGCGCCGTGAACAAACACTTCAAGTTCCGCCTTCGTCTGACGGCGTATTTCTTTTATTTCATCCAGCGAAAGCTCCCTTGCGAGCACAACCCTTGAAAAGCCGGCTTCCTCAAGCAGTTTAACACCCTGCGCGCTCTGAACAGACATCTGTGTTGAGGCGTGCAGAGGCATACCGGGAGCAATCTCTTTTATTATCTTTACAAGCCCCAAATCCTGCAAAAGAAGCGCGTCCGCAGGCAGACTGCAGGCGCGTTCGATTTCTTCGGATGCGGTTTTCAGTTCGGAGTCATTTACAAGCGTGTTGAGCGTCAGATAAACTTTGACGCCGTGTGAATGACAGTAATCAACAGCCGTTTTGAGTTCCTCATAAGAGAAATTGGCTGCGTTGCGCCGCGCGTTAAAAGCCTTTGAGCCGAGATAAACCGCGTTCGCTCCGCAGCGCACGGCGGCATAAACGGAATCAATACCTCCCGCGGGGGCGAGAATTTCACAGCCGTTCATTTATCTGTTGGCAGCCCTGAGGGCGGAGAGTTCCTTCGCAAGCCTTTCAGCCTCGCGCTTCGCGATTTCCGCGTCTGTTCTGGCTCTGGCGGCATCTTCAAGATAGCCCTGAATCTGTGAACGCAGATTGTCTGCGCTGCCCTCGCCCTTGTTTGCTTCATCCGCGTATTCAAGCGCTACAAGAATGGCTGCCTGTGTTATTGAAGCCCTGGGATTTTTACTCATAATATCCCTGACTCTGCCGTCAATGTCTTCACCGAGTTTAGCGACATAATCAAGGTCGTCGTCGGTTGAAATAATATATTCGGTTCCCGCAATCATAAGCCTGACTTTCTGCATTTGTTTCACCCCGGAAAAATTTTGATACAGATGTATTATACAATATTTACACGCAGGAATAAAGATATTTTTTTAAAAAATTTTTAATCTTGTGGTTTCGGTGCCGTCTTTGGTTGCATTAAACAATATATTGTGGTATAATAATCAGGTAACATAAAAATGAAGGAGGTGCGGCTGCTTGTTAAAGAGAATTACGTCATTTTTAACGGCGGTTTTTATGTGTTTCGCCCTTGCGTCATGCTCCGTTTTTCAGGTTGACGAGCCTGTTATAACCGTCTCCGGCGCTGAAGTTGACAAAGAGATTTTCGCTTATTATTTTGACAAGGTTGTTGCCAGACCTTCAAACTACGGGCTTGATGAAAAAGCCTCGCCCGAAGACTGCGCCGGCAAAGCGGTTGAACTCTGCACAAGGTATGTCACGGTCAATACAATGTTCGAAAAATACAACCTCAGGCTGACGCCCTCCCAAAAATACAGCATAGCCGACGAGGTCGGCAACAAATGGACCTGCTATGGCAACCACTACAAAAAAATCGGCGTTTCACGCGCGGCGATTTCTAAAATCGTTACCAACGAAACTTATGAAGACACAATTTTCACCACACTTTTTGACAATTCCGATGAAGAGGCAGAAAAAAAGGTGCGTAAATATTTTGCGGATAACTATATCGTCTTCCGCGCGGTCTGCGGCTATTTCATTACAACCGACGCCGCCGGCAGCGATATAGAAATGAGCGACGCGGAGAAAGACAAAGTCGAGACAAGATTCAGGTCTCTCGCTGAAAAAATCGTTGACATTTCGGGCATTGAAGCCGCCGCAAACGAACTTAACTACACGGCATCCTCTGCCATTCTGCTCAAAAAAACGCAGTGCGAAGGCTACCCCGACGGCTTTTTTGAAGATGTCAACTCCCTGCAAAACGACTCCGCCTCCGTGTTAAGATATGACGACTGCATTTTTATTATTTGGAAATATAACCCCGATGACAGAGAGGAAGAATACGCATCCTGCCGCTCACAGTGCGTCAAAGATATGTATTCGGCGTTCGGCGAAGCGTCGTTCCGTTCTTTGGAAGAAACCTTTGAAATAACCCGCAGCGAACCTATGATTAATTCATTTGTCAGAAATATTGAAATTTACGGCTGAGGTGAAAAAAGTGAAAGAGATTATTGAAAACACCGTCATTTCCGAAATAATCACAAGGCAGACCATAAGAACATTCACGCCCGAGCAGATAACAGAAAAAGAACTCGACACGCTCATCGCCTGCGCAATTAAGGCTCCGAGCGGCAGAAATTCGCAGCCCTGCAATGTCAGGTTTATTCAGAACGCGGAAATGCTCAGAGAAATGAACATAGATTTCAAAGATAAAATCGGCTGGGACACCCCTGCTTACACAAGATGGGACACCGACCCGTTCTATCACGATTCTCCGACTTTCGCCGTCATTTTTGCCGAGAATGAGAGTTTTATGGACGCGGGTCTGATGACCGAGAACATCTGCATCGCCGCCAAAGCCATCGGGCTGGGCACCTGCATTGTCGCGAGCGTCGCCCCCCTTTTTGAAGGCGAAACTGGAACGAAATGGAAAGAGAAACTCGGCGTTCCCGCAGAGTGGCGCTTCCTTATCGGCGTCTGCATCGGCTACCCGGACGAAAAGCCGGAATACAAGCCCCGCGATGAAAGCAAGTTTGTTGTAATAAAATAATTTTTAAAAATATATCATTTTTCACTTGACGAGTTGAAATATTTGTGATATATTATTCGAGCGTTCAACGGAACGCTTGCGCTGGTGTAGCTCAGTTGGTAGAGCAGCTGATTTGTAATCAGCAGGTCGGGGGTTCGAGTCCGTCCACCAGCTCCAATTTAATATGGGAGAGTTCCCGAGCGGCCAAAGGGGGCAGACTGTAAATCTGTTGCTGATAGCTTCGGTGGTTCGAATCCACCCTCTCCCACCAGCAAAGAGCACGCTTCGGCGTGCTCTTTGCAACTAAGTGTGCCTGACGGCACGGTAAGCGCGCTTACACGCGTGAAGCGAGCCTGCGGCTCGTG